>JAFPXD010000024.1 GCA_017394835.1 Clostridia bacterium | reverse complement strand
CGGCCATTTTGAAAACAGGATCGCTTTCCTCGATCATTTTCGCAACATTCAGGGGTAAAACTACTTGATTTCCACGTGCTTTCATTGTACAATTAACCTGCTTTCTGGATGGTTTTTCTGGTAAATTAATTATACATGAAGGCAGCAAAGCGGGCAACCCTTACGGGCTACCCGGTCTTGTTTTTGATGGGGCTTAGTGCAACAGCCCCTTTGCTATCGGATGTTTCTGTGATCCAAGAGCTTCTCAAAAAAATATTTCAGAAAATAGGCTCTGAACTTCTCAAAGAGCGGGAGGAGCTTTATTCGAACACGCTCTCAATGGTCGAGACCGCAAGTGAAGATCTTGAGAAGCTTTTTTTCGACGCCTCCGCATTCGTCGATCCATGCGAGGGAAGTGCATTCCTACAATCGCACCAAAAAGTTCTCGACCTTGAGAAGCAGCTGAAAACCCGAAAATACAGAAGTCTGCTAAATAACAAAAAGCTTGATCGAGAATTCTCACGGCTGAAAGCTTCCGCAACCAGCTTAGGTAAGCGCATCCACGATCACAACGAAAAAGCCGCCGAGCAAAGATGCGATCGCGTTGCTTCCGTGATCGGCAAAGTCGAGGGCCGCGCCCTTGACCGTCAGCAGCTTATATGCATCGCCAAAGAGGTCAAGAATCATTTGGTCATAGCGGGCGCGGGGACGGGAAAAACGACCACCATAGTCGGCAAGATCAAATACCTGCTTTTGACTGAGCAATACTCCCCCGAAGATATCCTCGTGCTTTCCTTCACCAACGCTTCCGCAGCCGAGATAAGCGCGCGTATAAAAGCTGAAACCGGTTCGGAAGTGGACGCCATGACCTTCCACAAGCTCGGCATGAACATCATCGCGAGCGCTAAAAAGAAACAGCCGAAGGTCTCTCAAATGGACGTGGGCGCATTCGTCAGCAAGGCGATATTCAGACGGACTCCCGAAAGCCCTTCCTTTAGGCATTACTTATCCGTCTATACCGACCTTAAGTGCGAGGAATCGGAGCAACAGGCCAAAAAATCGAAAGAAGCATACGAGGAATACCTTAGGTCCAATCCTCCCAAAACATTCAAGGGAGAAACAGTTAAAAGCTACGGCGAGGTGGAAATAGCAAATTTCCTTGCGGTGAACGGCATTGAATACGATTACGAGCGCCCCTATGAGATCGATACGCGGACGGAGGAATACGGCCTTTACAAGCCCGATTTTTATCTGCCGAAGTATCAAATCTACATTGAATATTTCGGGATCGACATCGAAGGAAACGTTCCTGAGTATTTCAGCAAGGGCAATTCACAAAGCGCGGCAATACGCTACAACGATTCCATAGCTTGGAAGCGTGAGCTCCACCGTAAAAACAAGACAAAGCTTATAGAATGCTTTTACTATGAAAAGCGGGATGGCACCCTGACCGATAACCTCGAAGCAAAACTCAATGAGCAAGGAGTGGAGTTCTCTCCCGTTTCCGAAGAGAAGCTTGCAAAAGGATTCCTTTTATCGGAAGAAACTCACAGTTATTTTTCCGATCTTTTCACGACGCTGATAAACCTTATCAAGAGCTGCGGCATAACCGTCGGCGAATTAAAAAGGAAGGCGGCGGTGAAAGGCTTGTCCAAACTCTACGGCAGGATTTTGGATCTCCTCTCCCCCATCTTTTCAGCTTACAACAACGCTCTTCACGAAAAGGAAGAGATAGACTTCAACGACATGATAATAGAAGCCTCAAGGCTCGTACGCGAGGGAAAGTATCTGAACCGTTATAAGCTCGTTATTGTGGATGAGTATCAGGATATTTCCAAAGCGAGGTTTGGCCTTTTGAAGGCTCTGCGGGATTCTGGCTTCTATTCCCTATTCTGCGTGGGCGACGATTGGCAGAGCATTTACCGTTTCTCCGGAAGCGACATAAGCTACATATTCGATTTTTCCGCCTTTTGGGGGCCTTCCGAAATAAGCAGGATCGAAACGACCTATCGTTTCTCCAAGAGTCTTATAGATATCAGTGGCCGCTTTATTATGGAAAATCCCCTTCAAATAAAAAAGGAGCTTAGGGCGAACAGCTTTGATGAAGGGATAGCATTGGAGTTCGTGGATGCTTATTCTCAAAACTCCGCCTGTTTTATGCTCGCCGACGTTTTGCGTCGCCTCCCCTCCGGTAAAAGCGTTTTTCTGATCGGGAGATACAGATTTGACAGAGGATTATTGGAAAACGGCGTTTTCTCGATCCGCTACGATAACTCCACGGGAAAAACAAAGGTAGTGTTTGACGAAAGGCCCGATCTTGACATTTCCTTCATTACCGCTCACGGTTCCAAGGGGCTGCAAGCCGATTACGTCGTCATCATAAACAACAGGGAGGACAGGCACGGATTCCCCAGCGGAGTTTCAAACAGTCCTTTGATCGACCTGCTTCTTGAAACGGATGACAAATACCCCTTTGCCGAAGAAAGAAGACTTTACTATGTTGCGCTGACGCGGGCAAGGGAAAAGGTATTTCTCCTTCTTACAAGCCTCAACGTCTCGGAGTTTGCTAGGGAGATCAACAAGATGATGCCCAATTCCATCGAATTTCCTCAGCATATCTGCCCTATGTGCGGCGGCGATCTTGTAATTCGCAGCGGTCAGTATGGGCAGTTCCTCGGCTGCAGCAATTATTTCTCGAAGGGCTGCCGCTATAAAGCCAAGCTTAACACGGTTTACACTGCGGAAGAAAACTATTAAGGAGTGCTTATGGATAGCAATTTTGAAAATGAGCTTATCGCGTACTGCGGGGTGGACTGCTCGGAGTGCGGGGATCATAAAAGCGGGAAATGCCCGGGGTGCAGGAAGACCGAATGGAAAGAGGGCGAGGAATGCATGCCCTCTGCGTGCTGCCGCGGGAAGGGCATACTCTTCTGCGGGGAGTGCGGGGAGTTCCCCTGCGCCGATATGGAGGAGTTTTACCGCGAATCGGATTCGCACAGGCTCGCGGGGGCGCGCATGAAGCTGCTTAAAAGCCGCGGGCGGGAGACGAAGCTCAATATAGCTTTCCTGCAGATACTCCCGGGCAGCGGGCTTTCCGATCGGCTCGCGCTCGGCATGGAGGCCTGCCGCGAGGCAAAGCGTATGGGCGCGGATATAGCCCTCTTCCCCGAGATGTGGTCAACCGGCTACTTCATCCCGCAGGATCGGGATGCGCTTGAGGCCGCCTCGCTTGGGCGGGACAGCATGTTTATAAAATGCTTTGCTTCGCTTGCGCGCGAGCTTGAGATGGCGATAGGGATCACCTATCTCGAAGCCTACGGCGCGTTTTCGCGCAATTCGCTGGCGCTGTTTGATATGCGCGGTGAGCGCGCGCTCGATTACGCGAAGGTGCACACCTGCGATTTCGGCGAAGAGCGGGTGCTTGCGAGGGGCAATGATTTCCCCGTCTGCGAGCTGGAGACCGCGAAGGGCCCGGTAAAGGTCGGCGCGATGATCTGCTACGACCGCGAATTCCCCGAAAGCGCGAGGCTGCTGATGCTGAAGGGCGCGGAGCTCATTCTTGTTCCGAACGCATGCCCTATTGTCACGGGACGCAACTACAAGCTCATAAAAATAGCTGTCTGAATCAGTACTTATACGGGTACTTATGGTCGGTCCCATGCTCTTTGTTGAAGGCGTTAAGCTCACGTTCCTGCTTTGCGTGGAGTATCTTGCAGAACTTGGTTGCTTCTGCCTTCGAGTAGAAGGGATAGACGCTTTCGCCAGAGCCTATCTCCCTTTCATCAGCGTTCACTCTCAAGGCATAACGGTCAATAGATATTGTATCGATGTCTCTCGCGCTGTTGCTCCAGGACGCAAACGCATACCACGTAACACGAGGGAGAAGGAACTCTCTCGTCATTGCATTTTTGCCGTAATCAGCCTTGATCGTGGAACCTTTGATGTCTGCACGGTTTACGATGTACTCTTGGACTGCATAGTTCGTGATTTTGATCGACGTACTGTTCTTGTGATTGTACGACGAAGTGCACACAGGACAGGCGAACTCATATCCTTTCATCTCAACCTTCTTCTTGTCTTCGCAGAGAGGGCATTTTTCTTGGAACAAGGTATTAGAATACGTTCCGAGCTTGGGACGGACGACATAAATCTTCATGCCTATATCAAGCTGTGTCGTGTCCTGCGTTTTTATCATTAACGTTCTTGCCATAAGCTTCCCCCTTATTCCATGACGTACATGTACGAGGTTCCGTCTTTGGTGAGCTCGTAGCCTCTTTCCTTGAGGTCAACGCCCATTATCTCGGCGGCAAGCTCATACGCTCGCTTGCTGCCGCCTTCAGGGAACTCTGAGGACGTATCATCGCCGTTCTGGAACCTGATTACGCCTACGTTGTAGCCGATGTCTTCGTCTGCGAAGCTGTAGTCGATGGTAACGTCCGGGAACTTCTCGGACAGAAGCTTGACGAGGTTAGGGACTCCTTCCAATGCGGTCTGGAACGTGAACGTATGGCACAGCGGATCGTAGTCGCTGTCGCATGCGTTCCACTTGGTTCCCCAGTTTCGAACGCACCAGTCGTACCATGTCGTGCTGCCGTATTTGCGCTGATTCTCATAGTACTGCTTGCCGAGTTCCCAGTCCTTTTCTTCACGGAGCTGAGCCTTGTAGCTCTTCTCAAGCTCTTCGACCTCTTCCGCGGTCATACCTTCCTTCAGGTTGTTCAGGAAGCTGATATACTTGCGGTGGGCGTCGCTACCACGAGAGCCGCATTCGACATCGAGTTCTTCGGGCATTTTGACGAGCGTGTTGAAATCGAACTCGCCGAGCTCGCCGTCGCCTTTGACGAAATTGGCAACATCGAGGAATCGCTTGTCGGAGCAATCAAGCTCCAGTACGTTGGTGATATAGTTCGGCATATTATTCTCCTTTCTTGCCTACCTTATAGGTCTTGTCTTTCTGTTTTCCTTCGCCCTTCACATACTCGTGAATCCAAACGACCTTTCCGTTCTTGTAATGCCGGTAATGCCCTCTTACAGAGAAGGTGCAGCTTGGGCTCCTGTGTGAGCCCTTGATAGCCGGGAGAAGCTCGTTTCCGACTCTGGTGAGTATGTAGGTGGTATCAGAGGAACGGACGTTCTTGTGTCCGTTTCTGTGCGTTGTGGGGCGCTTCTTTTTTCCGTCTTCGAGGAGAGGATAATCAACCGTGCTCCTTCCATAAACTAAGAGCGCCATGAGTGACGAGTAAACGGTGAGGATGCCCTGAACGCCGTCATTCTTCAGCTTGGTCTTGTTCTTCTTCAGCTTGCACATTCCGAAGATGGTCTTCTCGAACTCTACTCTGCCAATGGGCTCGCTGCCGAACATTACATCGAACCTGATGGTCGAACCGTCTGCATGAGCATTGACGATTGTATCGACATCCGGGAACCTTAGCTGACACGACTTCATCGGGCAAGGGCTTTGCCGAACGAGATCGGTATGCCGGTCTCTCCATTTCAGCAGGTATTCGATGTCTTCGGTTTTCAGGATGACCTTATTCATGTGCGTTTCTTATGCGTAGCTGAACTGGGACAGGAACGTCCTGTCGATGACGGTCATGTCTTCGTTCTCGGTGAAGAACTTTTTCTTCGTTACTTGGAACAGCCTGTGCAGGTGCGCTCCGAGCCGCTCTACAGAGCACCAGAAGCAGATGCTTGAGCCGTCAGACCTGATCGAGTAGATGACTCCATCGAGAAGCCAGTACTGCCATCCTTCGCTGAACGCTATCAGCTTGCCGTTCTTCTTGACTTTTACCATTTCTTCGTTCATTACTTTTCGCTCCTTACCTTGATGTGCAGCAGGATCCCTGTGCCACGGAATGCCATCTTGTATTCCTGAAGAAGCCTTTCGGCTTCGTCACGGTCTTCGCACTCGTCGATGTCTTCCCACTTGGTCCTGTCGGGGTGCTTACCACGGATAACGTACATGTTTTCACCTCCTTTACAGTGACGCACAGAAGCCTTCGAGCTTCTGCCAGAGCGCCAGAGTGTCGATGCTCATCGTGACTTCTTCGGGAACTCCGGAGACGAGATACCACTTGTGGGCGAGCTTGAACAGCTTGGACGCCTTATCACGTTCTTTCTCAGAAAACTGCTGCGTCCAACGACGCTTTCTCCTCTGCGTGTCCCAACGAGAACCGTACCTCGTTTCGCAGATGAGCGGATATGCGATCCGTTCCTTGATTTCGTCTCCGGTGAGGACTATCATCATCTTCATTCTTTGTCACCTCCTATTACTGCGAGCCCCTCGGACTCGATTTCCTTATCGCTGAAGCCGATGCCATTCAGGACTTCGACGAGCGTACTCTGTTCAGGGATGTCATTGACAATGTAGCTAAGCAAGCCTGCGTACAGCTCGGACCTGCGATACTCGTCCATTACGTAGCTTCCGCTCTCGGTCATTTCGTCATGCCACTGGAGTCCACGAGCCTTGTAGAGCGGGATCCAGTGGGATTCGTAGAAGTCATACCCGGCGCCGTCGATGCCGAAGAAGTAGCCGAACTCTCCGGATTCATACACCCTGAAGCCGCACTGCGACATGATTTCTATGCCGCCAAGCTCTTCGAGCCAGTAGTCGTCAGCACTGTCGCCGAAGCTCCACATCCATCCCCACATGGGGAGAGTGCTATCGTACTCGACTTCGAAATCGTCCTTGTGAAGACGCACAGTTTCTGCTTCATTATCAATGACAATTCCGAAATAATCATCATCAAGAACGTCCGTGATTTCTCCGGAGCCTTTTCCGTAGACATACACCCTATCTCCTCTGCTTGGCATTGTGACTTCGGTCCAGTCGTCGAAGTCAGCTTGCATAAGCTTCAGAATCATGTCGTAGGGAAATGCGTTCATTTCGTGAACCCACTCTTCAGCGGCTTCCATTATAGTCATGCCTTTTCTTCTCATTGCCGTCCTCCTTTCAGTGCTTTCCGGTGATTCTCTCTTCAAGCCTTTTGGCTACTTCATAGCCTTTCTTGGCTCTGGCGCTTCTTGCACGATGGGTTGTAACGGCATTCCTGAAGTCATCACAGTGCGGATTAAGCGCAAGAGCAACGATTTTGTCTGCTGCCTCATCAGCGAGGTGTTCTTCATCGGCTGCCCAGTCACTGGCGATGTTCTTCAGGAAGACCATGTCCTCCGTGTCAAGCACCATAGATTCGAGAGTGGCTATGTCATGCTTCATCTCTTCATAGTTGTCTACGAGTTTGGTGTACTTCTTTTCGAGTTCGTCAACACGCTTGCCGGCGACCTCTGCCCTGTTCTTCCAACTGAGGGCGAAGTCGTTGTCGATGTTTTCCTCCGCATCTTCGAAGCACCCTTCAAAAGCGGTGGCGATGTAGCTGTCCTTGCCGAGCGAGTCGACAATCTTCCGGATCTCTTCGAGAGCCTTGCGTTCCTGTTCCTTGGTGGCAGACATTTTTCGTTCCTCCTTATTCTGCGTCGATTTCGTCGATGTGAAGCCTTTCGGCTATCTTCTTCATCGTGAGGCTTGCAGCCTTGATGACATCATCTTCCATGTCGGTTCCGTTCATGAACATTCCGGCGATCATGTCGGAGAGGGCGGTGTACGCCTCACGCATCTTGGTGCTTACTGCTTCATTGTTCATCATTGCGTCCTCCTTATTCGTTTACGGTTACAAGCTCAAAACCAAGGGCTTTGAGATATTCGTTGTCGTCGATGCCATCGCGCTTGCAAGCAATGGAAATCTGCACCATAATGTCAGCGAATTTTTCGTTGGAAAAGCTGAGCGTTTGACCGACCATTTTGAACGTGACCATTTCGTGCCTCCCGATTGGTAAGTTTTATTTTCTATATATATTCTACCATGATAATCAGTAAGTTGCAAGCTATTTTTTCATTATGTATAAAAAATTTTTTGCTTGCGTTGTTTCCGTTTACGGTGAGGGCATAAGAAAACGGCACCAGAAGGTGCCGCTGCTGTCATTCGTATTTTGCTTTGAGCCGTTCTGCGTCTGTTTCGCTTATCGGGAGAATCGAGTTGATGCCGCATTCCCAGTGGACGTACTGAGCAACAAAGTAGCTGCCGTCGTCGTTCTGGTAAAGCTCGTGCATGATTTCGCCGTCGTCCCAGTGGCAGATCGCATCGGCGTTTGCGGTATCATAGCGAACACCGTCTACCATCTGGCGAAGGCGAAGCCCGACGCCTTTCTTCCTCTGCTTGGCAACGAACTCATCCTGCGTTTCGGTCTTTATGATTTTAATCTCACAGCCGAGTGCCTCGATGACCTTGAAGAACTCGTCGGCAGAGAGCGTGTTCCTCCTCAGCTTATTGCTGAGGGCTTGTCCGGTCCATCCGAGCTTCTTGGCTACACTGCTCTGATATACGTTGTTATCACGGATGAGACTCCTGACTATTTGCGTGGCGTTCATCACGTCACCTCCTGTTCCTGTTTTTCCAACAGTATAGCATAACAGGTTACTGCTGTCAACTTTTTCCATAATCGACTCCATGGTTTACTCCTCCTTTCCTTCACATTCTCTCTGCTCGATCAGCCACATGATGCCATCATAGTCAGGCGAGTACAGCGACACGCTTTCGCCGGGAGCAACGGCTACGAAGCCCCATGTGTCGTCCTTGCTTATCGTCCACTTGCCTACTTTCCTTTTGACTGCTTGGAAGACGTTGCCTCTCTTGACCTGCTGTTCTATCATCCGGTACTGCAACGAACAGAACCATCCGATGTGATAGATACGCCCATGCCAGAATAAATGGACGTTGTTGTCGAGCCACTTGGCGAACTGATCCATGGTCAGAATCGGCTCGCCTTTGATGAACTTCCTTTTGGCTGCAAGGGCATCACGGTACTTGGCGAGCTTTTTGCACGAACGGCATTCTTCTCTTCGGTAGTCTTCGTGGTATGTCGTCATGTTGATGCAGGGCGAAACATCGATTCGTGCGTAAACGCAGTATTTGCATGGTTTATTCATTCTCGTTCTCCCCTCCGTACATCAGGTCGTACACTCTGACGCCATAGTGACCTTCAAACCAGTGCCATATCTCTTCTCTATGGGTTCCGGCAGGGAATCCGTTCCACTCATCTTCGATGCGCTCTGTTTCAGGATCCATTGGAACGTCCTCAAACTCGTGCCATTTTTCCTCGGCTTCTTCAGTGAGAGGCGTTTTGATTTTAGCAATTTCGTTTGCGTAGTCCTCCGGGCATAAGGCGGCAAACATGGCAAACAGCATTTGTGCTACTTTGTCCATTCTTCTTCCTCCATAGTCTCTCTCCAACACCACGAGCATTTGGTGCAGTTGCAGTCGCCGTAGATTTTCTGCCTGCATACTATCGGGATGTCGGGGTCCAAAACGCTCCTTTGAGCATCAGGGAACTTGCTGAAGAGGTCTTCGGCATAGGTGCGATTGCGCTCTTCGGAAGCGGTCGATTTTTCGACTTCTCCTATCGCATCCATCAAGGCAGTAGCATCGTCTATGTGGATGTCATACATACGCATGAGCTCATTAACGATGGCTTCTGCCTTTTCTTTGGGATTGTAACCGTTCAGGTGGAGCTGATCTAAGCTCATACTTTCACCTCCATAATTGCTCCGAGAAGCTTGAGAACTTCGGAGACTGTTTCTTTCACACAGCACCAGTTTTCGGCGCCAGGCATCCATATAGCAGTTTTGCCATCGGTACTGGGAGTGACTCCGACGATCTCGCTTTTTCTGATAAACAGGTCGTTGCCTGTTGCAAGCGTCAGCTTGATGAAATTATCGTCCATCTTCTTCCTCCGGACATTCGAAAGCCGCTGCCTCAGCTTCTTCCTTGGTTTCTCTTGACGGAGAGCATACTTGGCAGCCTGCTTTCCTGCACTTGAAAAAGTAGGCAGGCTTAATCAAATAGCCGCCGTTATCGTCAGGGTAGCCGAGGTAGGATATGAGCTCCATATCACTGCCGCAGTATCTGCATTTAGGGGTTTTGTCCATTCTGTACCTCCAGTTTTCTGTTCATCGCCCAGTTTACGATGAACATCATAGTGTCATACTGGTCTCCGATGAGCCCATCGATCCAGTCTGCGTTGTCGTACTGTTCGTTGTGTTCTTTGTCAAGCTGATGGGAAACACCGCAGTCGAAACAGTACCAGAAGCCACGGTCGCTAAATTCTTCAAAGAATCCTGCTCCGGGATCTTCTTCGTTCTTTACGGTCTGGTAGATGTCGAGTACGGTTTCGTAGTCGGCATAGCCTTCCTCCCATGTACCTTCTGGGTTCGAGCTGTCGTTGTTCTTGTACCTGAGCACTACTTGGTCCTTGCAGCCGTGGACCTTGCCGGGAAGGAACACTGCGTAGTCCTCTCTGTCGTGCATTGCATGGACTTCTTCGGCTTTGGCTATAGAAGCATACTCTGTTCTCATGTGCAGCTCCTTCCTGACCTCATGATGGCTTTTACAGGGGCGATAAAGAGCCATTTGCACATGAGCACAACGACCATTATCGGAAGCCCGAATATCATCAGGCAAGTCTTCAGTGTTTTCATGGAACCTCCTTTACCTGAGCCCGGTGCTTCCGAAGCCGCCTGCGCCTCGTTCAGTCTCTTCGAGGTGGTCTACGAGCTCAAGACCGAGCGTGAGGCACGGCAGTATCACAAGCTGCGAGATCTTGTCTCCGGGGTGGATGCACTGCACGTTCGTTCCGAGGTTGTAGACCTTTACGGCGATGCTGCCGGTGTAGCCTGCGTCTATGACGCCTTCGTTCACCATGTCATGCTTGACGTTCAAGCCGGACTTGCTTTTAAGCATTCCGACGAACCCTTCCGGTATCGCTATGTGGACGCCGGTGTCGATGACTACGTTGCTTCTGGGAACGAGCGTCTGGTTCTTCATGTTCATGGGAGCGTACAGGTCGAGCCCTGCGTCGGCGGCATGAGCCCTCGTGGGCATCTTCGCACCTTCGTCGAGCTTCACCTTCAACCTCATGTTCATGAGGGCTTCGTCACGGTCTTCGTACTCAGCGAGCTTTCTGAGAGCAGCGTTCCAGTCAAGCATCATGGGCTGAGATACGGAGCCGTCGCTGTTGCGGATGGTCATCCTTGTCATATTGAAACTCCTTTCGGTTTTATCATTCGTCTTCTTCGGTATCGTCTATGCGGAACGTACCTTCATCGATGTCCTTCTTCACGGTTTTGGCTACGAACACTGCCGCTGCCGGGAATCCGATGAGCAGATACTCGCCGCCTTTTAGCGTCTGATCAGCTCTGTGGGCCAGTGCGTAAGGTCGGCATACGAAGAACAGTATCACTCCTACTGCTATGGCTATGGCATAGCCTACGATGGTCTTCTTCAGTGCTTTCATCAGTACTCCTCCTCACTGAGTATCATTTTCTCCTGCTTTGCTTTCAGGTACATAACCCTGCTCTCTAAGAGCGTTGAGGTCTTCAGGAAGCTTTCGACGTCCTTTCCGTTGAAGAGGATAGGATTGTCATCCAAAGTCTTCCGGAGCCACGTTATAGCCACCTTAAAGAGCTTTCCAACTTTTTGGGGATTGTCTGGTATGGTAACGATCTGGGCGTTCGTTATGATGTCGAATACAGAGCTCATCCGTAAATCACATCTCCAAAGAGGGCGAACTGGATGATGTCGTCCGCAAGCCGTCCGTCGAGGTTGGTCAGGTCGATTTTGCCGTTGCTGTCGAGGAGCTCGTCTCCCCATCCGTTCCTGAGAGCAAGCCTTATGCCGTTCAGGAGCATCGTCAGGTCGAGATGGTAGTCGATGAACTCTTCGCTGTCATGTATCTTGAGGACGCCGCCTCTCGCTATCTGTTCGTGAGCCCATTCTCCGAGGTAGTCGCCGACTACTGTGCATTTGTCAGCCCAGTAGGTGATGCCTCCTTCGAGGGCGGTACATACGATGTCGTCGATGTCTTCGACGGTGAGGGTGACTTCCATTTCTGCCATTACGGAGAACGTGTTGCTGTCGAGCTGCTTGACGACAGGCTCGGTCCCGAATATGGTCGTGTTGACGAACCACTCTTCGAGCGGCTTCTTCTTTCCGGTGTAGTCTTCGAGAGCTTCTTCGGTGCCGCAGCTCTCGCAGATGTAGACGTCATACCTGCGGCTCAGTGCGTTGGTGTGCAGTTCGGGCTTCATGTTGTTCCTGCCGCACCTGGGGCAAGGAAGCAGAGCCGCCTTATCGCCGAGCTGCTTCCACTTTTCGAGATTCTTCGTGTTCATACTGCCTCCTTTACTATCCTTCCGCTCGTCCACGCTCCGGAGTAGGTTCCGACCTCTCCGTGCATGTCGAGCAGTATGTTCTTCATTCCTTCGAGATACTTCAGGTACAAGCCCATCTGTAATCCGACGAGCTCTTCGCCGCCGTACTCCCCTTCCTTCTGGATGAGCTCAACGGCGATGCTCCACTGGTTGTCTTCGAGGACAACATAGAACAGCTTGTTCTCCAGAAGGGCGAAACGGTCGTTCGAGATCCATTTGCCGATGTAATCGAAGCTGCGAAACCTTTCCTTCATGGCTTCTGCAAACCTTTTCTTGAAGTCCTCATAGTTGAAGTAGCTCTCAGCCTCGTCATATTCGAAGCCGTTATCTGCTTCCCGGAGGGTAGCGTATTCAAGCTCGCCGTCCTCGTTCTTCTTGCTGTAGACGTCGAGAAACTCGTTGTCTACGAAGTACAGACCTTCTGCCTGTCCGAATGTGCATACATTGCCACGTCCCATTTTGTGCCTCCTTTTAGCATTCGTTCTCTTCGAGGTAAGCCTTGACGTAATCATCGTCGGTCATGTCCTCGAAAGCTATGCCGTGGTTCTTGCAGTAGTCGTCGAACCTGATCTTGCTGTGAAGCACCATCATGTCCATAATGGTGACGCTGCCGATGAACTTGTGGAGCTCGTCTGACGTATGGTTCATGATAAGGTCATGGAAAACTGCGAACACGGTGTTCTTCTCTTTAGCAGTCAGTGTCATCGAATGTTCCATCTTCGTTCCTCCATTCTTCAAATCCGTACATGTCGTTCCTGTACTGGTCTTTCGCCATCCTTACGAACCGGGAAACGTCGACCTTCTCGACCATGATGGGCGTCTGGCAGTGGCGGTTCACCTTGCCGGTCTCGACGATGTAGACTGCATAGACGACCTTCACATTGCTGTCGTGGATGACGACGCAAATCTCGCTGTCAGGCTTCACGATGGGCGCCTGAGCTGTCTTTACGTCATCAATGAGGTCGTAGTAGCTCATATTCGCATCCAGGCAGCAGGCGAATGCGGAGAACGTAAGCACTCTGCTGTCGCCGTATGCCCGGAACTCTGCTTTCTCCAACCACGGCTCACCGTCATGGAACTTGCCCATGTCGATCCGTACAGTACAGCCCTTCAGTCCGTACTCATCGCACTTGGAGAGGTCGATGTCGAGCACCGGGTACTTTCCGAAGTTTATCGCCTCTGCGATTTCCTGCCTTTTAGTAAGCGTCTTCATTTCAGTGCTCCTTTCACTCTTCCCACTCGCCGTCTTCGTTCTCAGCGGCTTCCTTGCAGTCGTCGAACGAAATGCTGCCGTAGGTGTAGCCGTTGTCGTGGCTGAGGATGAACAGCGTGTCCTCGTTGAAGTCGGACAGAAACTGGATGAGCTCTCCAACGGTCATTGCACGGTCGGCTACCTGATCGATGGAATAGCCGGTGCGTTCAGCTTCAAAAATCACTGCCATGCGGTCCATAAAAATACCCTCCTGATTGGTAAGTTTTATTTGGTACTTATATTCTACCTTAATAATCAGTAAGTTGCAAGCGATTTTTTCATTATATATGAAAAGTTTTTCGCTTGCAACTATTCCGTTTATCAGTTGGCTATGGCGTAGACGGCGTAGGGGCGCCAGTCTCCTAAAGTGAGTTCGTCGAAGTCGAGATTTGCGAAGTCCGGGAGCATGTCTTCATAGCTGTCGTAGAGTATCTGGCACTCGATGTCGCCGTTCCTGTAGCGGGTGAGGACGCCGTTCTGGAGGTCGGCAGTCACCTGTAACTCCTCATCGGTTTCCGGATCGGTCGTGTATGCGAGACCGACATTGAGGAGGTCGCTGAAGTCGCACTTGCAACCGTACTCGTCCTCGCAGAACTCGTCTATCATGCGTTCGATGTTTTCGAGCTGCCACTTCTTGAGCTTCATCTTAAGCACCTCCTTACCAGATCCTTATGTGACCGCCTGCCATGGTGTGCCACAGTCCTACACAGCCGAACTCAGAGAGCTCAGGGTAGTCGATGTTGCGGACGTAGGCGAAATACTGTCCGCTTGCGTTTCCTTCGATGTCGCTGTCCCACTCTTCCTTGTAGTCGCTGACGTACAGATAGGCGTTCATGGTGCCGAACTCAGTGTACGCACGGACAACGTAGTAGACGAGAGCGTTGTACTCACTCTCGAACTGCCTGATGGCTTCGAGCTCTTCGTCTTCTACCCAGTAGATAGCTCCGTAGGGCGGATCGCTGCGGTTAACCTTGTCCATCTTATCGAACTGCTTTATAGCTTCGCTGAAGATGCCCATCGCCTTCATGCGCTTGAGGGCTTCAGCTTTCTTTTCTTCTCTGGTTACTTTCATTGTCTTTCTCCTTTCAGTAGTCGTAACATGCGTTCTGGGGACCGAAGCAGCCATACCTGTCTTCCGGTTCCCATTCCTCTACAGGAGCGAGCTCCTGCCCGAAGCCGTTGTAGAGCTTGCCGCACTCGCATTCAATCGTGTGTCCGGAGAGGTACACGGTCTCCCCGCAGTCGCACGTAATGAACGAGCAGTTGTAGACGTTGCTGCTTCCGCAGTCCGGGCATTCGTACTCACGGTGCTCGGTGATGTGCGTGTGCCCACATTCACGGCAGTAGAGTTCGTTCTTGACTTCCTTCATGGCTTTCTCCTTTCTTTAGGCGTGAATTATGTCTGATGTTGCAGCATCTACGGTGGCTTTTTCATGTTCAATAAACTCGGCGAACTCGCAGATGTGGTACGTGTTCGAGCCTATCTCTACGTGATAATTGTCGATGTATCGACAGACACGCACTACGCTTTTTCCGTCATGATAAGTCAAGCGAATCTGACTGCCGTCCTTGAGCCTGAACAGGTCGCTGTACCTCGGATCGATGAAGCGGATGCCATTCTCGGCTTCCTTCATGTGATTGTCGAGCCATTCGGCAACGTACACGTAGATGTAGACGTTGTAGTCGCCGGGGTTCGAGTTCAGCCTCATGATGAATGCGTACTTATCTACATCAAAGCGGAAGATGTCGCCTCCTTTGATGATGCAGAACGATGCGACTTTCGCCCTTGCGGAGAGCAGCCGGTTGAAGCCATTGCTGTTCTTGAGTTCGTTCACGATGTCATTGAACAGGGCTTTGAACTCGTCGGTCTTGAGGTCTGCCCTCTGGTCGAACCAGTCGTGATAGAGGGTGGTCTCCGAGAAGTACGCCCTCAGATGACCAAGGCAGCCGGTCTGCGATGCAATCTGCATGGACTGCGTGTAGGCGTACAGCTTTTCGGCGTCAGTAGCGAGCTTTATTTCAAACATACTGTTATCCTTCCTGCCCACCTACAAAGCCGGTGGGCGGGCTGTCGTGATTCGATCAGACGTTCATGACATCTGCATGTTCGGAGAGGGCTTCTCCGAATACGTTGATGCAGTCTTCGCATCTGCTGCTGTTGTTCAGCACGTTTTCTCTCGTATAATGTGTCGTCCTCGTATGCCTGCTTCCACAGGTGACGTCCATCTCCATTTCGTAGAAGTACTCCATTTCTCCCATGGTGTACGCCTTAACGACTGTGGCTTTGAAGTTCACTACCTGATAACCAAAAATCTTTCTGCTCCTATCGGTTACGAGGAAGCTTTCGCCTTTCTTGTACTTGGGCTCAGTAGTGTTCAGCCAGAGCAGATACCTGAGCTTTTCTCTTCCTTTGAAGCCGGGGGTGTCGAGGAGCTCCTCGAACACTTTCTTCTGCTGCTTTGTAAGCATTTTGTCCTCCTTGCGTTTTTTTGTCGAAGTGGGGGCAGGCGAGCTTGACAATCGGTTCAAAAGCTGATATAATCAGCTTACATCATTTGCAAGTCTGATTCCGAGCTGTTTGGCAATTTCCACGAGTTGCCGGACGGATTCGGGATCAGCCTCTTTTTGGGAGTTGATGGACACCTTCGTGCCGTTGACCTTGATGGTCGTTTCGGTCGCAGTGGTCGTCCGAGTGATTATCGTCAGCTCGTTCATCGTATCACCTCCTTCCGTTTGAAGTCTCGCCTGCCATAGAAACCTTACACCGGAGTGTAGGTGGTTCCTATAAGTATATTCTAACTTACTAAACGGTAAGTTGTCAACCGATTTATTCATAATATATGAAGTTTTTTCTTCATACTTCTGTTTCGTTTATCGGTGACGGTGATTCTCCGGTGACGTGCTTATTCGCGCTTGGCGTCAACCTTTCTGATCTCATCTATTAGCATACCAGACAGGATGATTGCATTGTCCAGTTCTATGCCTTCATTGCCATGATAGGCGCCGAGCTGTGCGTCTATCGCATATACGAGCGCTCTTATGAGCAAATAGCTGTTCTCATCAATATTCAGCATTTTCTATCTCCTTAATGAAGTCAACAATTTCTTCCGGGAACATGTGTATTTCTGCGATCTTGAGGAAGTTCGTATAGGTTACTGCAGCTATAGGAGTGCGTCCATGACGAACCCCGTTCCTCCATGCGATTTCTGCATACTCCTTTTCTACTTCTGCTCTTGCTGTGAACTTACGAGGCGCTTTGTAGCCGACACACTTTGCAATGTCGTTCAGCACATAGACCATAGTGCCGTCATCCTTCAGTATCGAGCGCACTACGTTGTTTTCGTCGTACTTATGCGTGAACTGCTTCATGCTTCCATCCTCCTTACGCTCTCGCAATGTATCTGCCGTACTTCGCACGAGGGAAGAAGTTGACGCTGCCATTTATGTGGGCATAGGGCTTGCCGCCTTTGCCGGTCTTCCACTCATACGTTTCGATCTCGGTTTCGAGGAGGGCGGTTTCGCCGCCCACCTCAACGATTCCGTTGTCAAGCTCTTCAACAAGCTTGCGCTGTGCATTGAGCATAACTGCAGGCGCACCAATCTCAACGAGCTTGCTGAGCCTTTCGGACTGAATACGAGCTTCGTTCTCAATAAGCCATTCACGAATAGTCATTGTCATTTCCTCCTTTATTCTTCGTCAGAGCCGTTGATTTCAAACGTGGTGATGACTGCTTCCTTCTCAAGGATGTACATCACGTTCGTTATCGTCTGATCCTTGCTGTGCTCAAAGATGTCCTTGGCGATTTTCAGCATCTGCTCGTAAGTCGGGTAGAGGCGGTCCACCCAATCGAGCATGTGCTCGTAATCTTCGTTATCGCCGAGCGTGTACAGGTCGTTGTTCACGCAAGCGTTCCTTACGGAGCTGCGGCTCCACATGCGGTTGACTTTCAAAGCTTTAGGGTTCATTTTTCTTTCCTCCTTTTTATTCTAACTCGTCAGACAGTACAACGTTGTCATATCCAAAGTTCTTCTGGTACAGATGGAGAACCTTCAAGGCTTTCCTCCTCGTGATTTTGCCGGTTTCTCTTATGCAACCGGGACTGGGCCAGTTGAGAACAACAATGCTTACAAGCGCTTCACTGTCTTTCTTGCTTTCTGTGGTGACAACCTTCTTCATTATGGGGTTCCTCCTTATTTATCACTGTAGCAGCAAGCAATGGCTGCCGCCTTCTTTATCTCAACTGCAAGCCTCTTGCACTGCCTCATCTGGGCTTCTCTGAGGTTCCATCCTTTCTGGGCGTAGAAGGCAAAGCTGTAGATGTATTCGTAGCCCTTAAAAGTGCCAACGGGAGCAATACGCTTCTGCGGAATTGCTATATCTCTGAGGGCGGCTATGATTGCGTCTTCGTTTTCAAATACTTCAGTCCACTCAACGTTGCCGCGCATCTGCGCCATAGCGTACTCGCCATCAATCTTGTTGCAAATAGTCTGCGCTTTTCTCAAATCCATCAACAGCTTCATCGTTCTGTCCTCCTTGCGGATGATGTATTTTGTATATACTTATTCTAAACGATTTAGGCGGTATTGTCAACCAAATTGGAACAGTTTGCAAAATATATTTGCCGTTATCGTTGACATATTAGACGTTATCGTTTATAATGACAACATCACACAATGGAGGTGCAAAATGGCAACGATCCCTATGAAAATCAAATTGGCTTGCAAATATGCAGGCATTTCAGAGTCTGAACTCGCAAGGCGAATTGGCTCTTCTTCCCAGTCGATAAGCAAGCGGCTGAAGACCGGGCGCTTCACATCAGAGGAACTTTGCAAGATTGCAGCGGCGATAGGATGCACATTCTCGTTCTCTTTCGATTTCGAGGACGGGACGAAGATATGAGCGAAAAATCCGTCACGCGGAAATTCCGCAGAAAAAATGCGTGACAAAAGATGGAATGTCCAAACGGTGCTATATACTCTTATTATAAGTGTATATATACATATTATTCTATTCTATTCTATTGCGAGAGATTGTCGTAAGATTTTCCGCGGACAAGATGCGTGACGCGCACAAATGTTAACCATACAGTGAACAAACGCAACGGATTATTAGGAAAATCAACAAAATCGTTTATGCGTTCGCAAGGAGGCGATAACGATCAAAAACAAAAAAACGTGACATCGAGCAGGAGAAAAGTTGGAAAAAATTTGGACAGTCCATTTTTTGTCCGCGGACATTCCGAAGACAAAATTCGTGACAAACAAAAAAAGCCTACCACAGCGAGCATGACTCACCGTGATAGGCTTTGCGATTTTTTCAGGTTTTTGCTTCGATTTTTCGAACAGATTATATATAAAAACCCAAAAAACGTTTTTCAAAAAGATTAGGGTGGTAGTAAGGGTAAGGATGGAACCGCTTTAGAACTCAAATAAACGCATTAGGAGCGATGTAATTTGTTTTCAACGCTTATTTTTCTCAAAAATCACCGTTTTTCTTCATTTTCGGCAGTTTTTTCGACGTTCTAAAGTGTTCGGTTATGTTTCGTCATCATCATCGTCTTCGTAGGTCTCACAGCCGCACGATTCGGGAGTGTAGAAGCAGATGGCGTTCGTGCACGTCGAAGCATCGTCGTCGATAACCTGACCGAAGGTGTTGTTGAACTCAGATACGGCGGCTTCGATAAGCATTTTAATTTCGAGCTCGCTTATCTGGATTCCCTTGTCGAGCAGTATCTGGGTGGCTGCCTCGACAGCCTTACTGTACTTCTCCTCCCCATGCAGATCCTTGTAGAGCTGTTCAGCAGCACGGACGCACGTCCGTACCACGTCGCTCTTGGTCTTGTCTGTGACGTACTTCTGATAGATGCGCTTGACGGCGTTGCCGATGAGCCCGGCGAGCGCAGTCAGTATGGCGTACATAATCGTTACGCCGTAGGTGGAGATGAACTCATTGAAAATGTCCATATTGTTCTCCTTTCATTTGGAATCAATGTTTCTGATCATTTTCGTGGCGTCACGAAAATGGTCTATCACTCGAAATCGAGATCCCTTGCGTGGACGTAAGAGTTTATGGCGTTATTGCAATCAACGCTCTTGTCGATGAGAACCTTGTAGCCGTTGGCGCCCTTGACGCTCTTGACTATCCAGGTCTTCTTCTTCACCCAGTTGGGGATGTGCTTTCCGTTGTAATACGTGCTTCCGGTGATGCGTACACGGTCTCCTGCTTTGAACTCCTTGATGTATTCGACATACGGGAGCTTGCCGTGTTTTGTCCAGTTCCTGCGGTGGTAGCCTTCCACCTTGCGGTTGCAGGCGGTAATCTGAACACAGTCGTCCCACCTGTAGGTGCATTCGACTGCAAGACCGTCGCCTACATAGATGCCGATGTGTCCGCTGATCCATACGACTTCGCCTACTTCGATGTTGTCGAAATCTTCGCTGACATCGTTGCATATCTTGATGAGCTGATTTGCGCTGATGTCAGGAACGCCGTTGGAAGCGTACTTGGCGCCTCCGTAGACCTTGCTCTTTTCTCCGTTCCATCCCCACAGGAGCCCCTTGATAAGACCGCTGCAATCAAAGCCGAAGGTATCAGAGTCGGCAGCTTCGATCTTTGCAAGGCGCTCAGGCTTTGCGTTGAAGCTGTTTTTCTCGTAGCGGTCCTTGTTGGCTCTTGTCATGGGAGCGCCAAAGCAAGCCCTGACATAGAGCGTCTTATAGGTCTTGGCTACAGTCAGGGCAAGCGAAGCAAATTCTTTATTCGTGAACATGATGACCTCCTTACACTATCTCAGTGGCGACGTTTTCGGGAATACACCTATTCTCGAACTTCTTGTAAGCATCGAGATACCACTCACGCCTGTCGCCGTTGTAAGTAAGCTCGTAGTACATACCGTCATGCAAGGTGGATGAGATGAGGAACTTCCAGTTCTGAAGAACTTTGGACTTCCATACGGTGAATACATCGAACGGAGGAACGTTCTCGCTCTTATCGAGGTGCTCGAAAATGTAGCTTCGTACTATATCGAGTGCTATCTGATCCATTCTTTCCATGTTTACCTCCTTACCTGTCCGGTATAATCAGCTCTCTGCCGACCTTGAGGATGTCGGTCGCAAGCTGATTGATGTTGCGTATCTCCTGAACACGCCTGGAGTCACCAAGGTAATCCCTTGCGATGTTGCGGAGAGTGTCGCCCTTCCTGACGATATGAACACGAAGGGCAGGCTCCTCAGCGGGACCTGCCTCACTGTTAGTATTGACGACGGGCTCTTCATACTTCTTTTTTGCCATGTTACACCTCCTCAGTCTTGGTCATGGGCTCTCTTGTTGATGTGTTTTTCTATTCGGTTTATTGCATCTGTGACAGGGCCGTTACACCCCTGCTCAGCAAGACCTTTAAGACACGCAAGTAACCCGAATGTGATAAGCGTCTGCTCCTCAAGGATTTCAGCTCTGTCTTTCTTCTGCGTTTCCTTGAGAGAAGCTATCTCTTTGTCCTGGTCTTTCTGGCGCTGAATCCATGTGAACATTTTCCAGAACAGTGTGATTATGGCAGACACGGCTGCAATGATACCGGCGATCTTTACAATCGTCTGTCCGTCAACATACATGTAGTTTTTTTCTCCTCCCTGTGATACTGTAGGCGTATCGCTCATTTTGATTGCGTTATAGCCCGTGGATGTTGTTTTTTAACAAAAGGGGTATAAATGGTTGAACGAGAAAAGAAACCCGTAGGGGCTTCTGTGGGACGTTTGGTGTTTTGTTTTAATCCGATTACTCTTCCTCGGGAGTGTACGCCGTTTCGAGATGCTCGTTCTTGATGACATTGCCGTCGCTGTCGATAAGCATCAGCGTGACGGTGGGGTAGAGCGTTGTACCCGCCATCTTACTGCAACGGTCGTAGAAGTACGACAGCCCTGTCGCAAGGCTCTGACGGGCAACGATGGGCTGAACATTGTCAATGCCGTCTGCGCGGTTCTGGATTTCGATGATGTAGTAATACATAGCTTATTCCTCCGTAAATTTAGTAATCAAGGATTCTGTTGCCGACACGAGATCGCGGTCGTTCTCGCCAGTCAACTCGTTTGCATAGCGGGTAAGAGCTTTTTCTTCTTCGGTCGCATCGTCGTCATAATCAGGCACTGGTATCAGCTCGTCTGTCTCCTCATACTCGTGTGGTACAGAGTCAACAGCATCATCATAAATCATACCAGTGTCGAGCTGACGAATACGGAAACCCGAGTCACTGTATGTGCGGACACGCCCATCTGCAAGTGTTTGAGTTTGAATCATAAGTTACTCCTCCTCATAGGTATATACCGATGCGCTAGGATAATTCGTCGCAGTAGTATAGGCGGCGAGACTTCCAGTTGGGACATAGATTTTACAACTTGTGCTTAGGCTTGTAAAAACGTTGCTGTTGGAAAGTGTCGGCGGTGTAGACGATTTGAAGTGAATCTCTCTGAGCGAGGTACATCCGCTGAATGCCGAAGCGCCAATGCTTGTGCAAGATGCAGGGATGACTACACTTCCAAGCCCAGTGCAGTTGCTGAAAACAGCATCGCCTATTGTTACGATATTAGGTATGTCTATCTTGCTTAAAGCAGAGTCTCCATTAAAAGCCGCATTACCAAGGCTCGTGTCGGTTATATGTGCGTAGCCGAGCGAATACACATATCGAAATACATTTTCAAAAGCCGTTTTGGAACTCCCGTTTTCTATCGCGAGCAAAACACAACGATAGGCCGAATTGACTGACCCGTTAACATCGGAAAAAATGTTAGAGCCAGAGCTTGAGCCTTTTGCAAAGCTACAAGATGCACTAGATACGCCAGGAGTAAAAACGCAACGAATGCGATAGAAGCCGCATCTTGCATATTCGTGGGAA
The DNA here is from genome assembly GCA_017394835.1 of Clostridia bacterium. GTDB lineage: Bacteria > Bacillota > Clostridia > Christensenellales > CAG-138 > UBA3857. The sequence continues at coordinate 91,009 of JAFPXD010000024.1, read as the reverse complement.
GCCCGCTTCGTTGTTTGGCCATTTGTTCCGCTAAGCGTCGAGGTCGAACCATCGCCCCAATCTATATAAAGAGAACCATAAAGCGCCATTTGCAAGCCGAGCTTTCGCGTTACCTCGTTTACGGAAATGTACAGATACGTTGCCCCGTCATTATAGACTTTGTATCCGACCACATCGGTGTTAATCTGTACCGATGCGTAATCCGTCACATCCTCCGTGGTCATGCCGTTCTCGGTGACGGTAACGGTTTTCGTTCCAGTGGGCGGCTGAGTACCGCCCCCGCTTTTCCTCTTTGTAAAGTCAAAAATCATACGCTCACCTCATTGAACCACGCAACATCAACCGTCACAGCCTCGCTCGGCGTAGTCGCCGCAGTAAAGGTCAAAAAATTGGAGCCTTGCACCTCGGAAAACTCGGTTTCGGTGTCGCTGTACTTGACGAACACGAGCGCATCGGCGGTCATGCCTGTGACAGATTTGGTGCATGAGCCGTTATTCCAATCGGAAGTGGCGATAGTAAGCGTGGCGGTCATGTACCGAGACTGAAGTGGGGCTTCCGTTACAAGGACGGAGCTATAGTCAATCGAAAGCTGATATTGCATCACGCCCGTTGCCGTGCTCATAACAATGTACGACGCGAATCCCGCAACATAAGGCCCATATGTCGCGGGAACGAGCGGGTTCAGCGCATTGACATACTCGTCCTCAAACGGGACGGGGAATGACGCCATCAGCCTTTTTCCCGCCGCGTAAGCCGCCGAAATCTCCGCAAAGGTCTTATCTGCGGAGTACGAACCGTTGCTTGCCGTGACCGTGACGAGGAAGGTTTCGGGAGTTGCGCCGACATCGTTAGCATCGAGCACAACCGTACCAGTCTTACCGTTGACGGAACTAACAGCACCGCCGCCGCTTGCTCGTATCGCAAGGGCGAGAGCCAGTATAGACATGGCATCCATAATTATTCACCCCACTCCCAAGTGTTGTCGGATTTGAGTACGCCTACGTCGAGGTTGGCGGTGTAGACAATGGTGCCGGGGGCGAAAGCATCGATGCCATCGACCTCTACGCCTTCCATGCTCGAAGGAACATCATCGGTAGAGTCAGCAAAAAGCACGACCATCTGCCCACGGACGTTACCATTTTCCACCATTTTTACTCTTAACATGGTTATATCCTCCTTTAGTGATTTGGATTACTTACTTAAACGAACGCAGCGGACTTCCATGCGTTCCACGCACCTCTTGTCTTATATCTGAGGTATATCGCATCGCAGGTGTGCGGAGTGTATCTCTGCATTGCTTCCCCGTTTGTTGCTGAAAAAACTTCAAGATACCCTGCAGTTGCAACAGGATAATGCTTTGCTGTAGTAGGGCTCGATGTTCCGGTAGCAGAAAAGAAGCCCTGCTCATCGAAGTCGTTGAGGTCGTCAGTGGATGAGAGGACTCCTACGTAACCGAGTATTCTGACTCCGTTCATTTTGATGTCGCCGCCGACGTCGAGAGCTGCCGTGGGTTCTGGCTGATTGATGCCTACCCTCGGAAAGTCATACGTCGAGTTGCGTTTTCTGAGTGCGATTACGGGAGTGCCTTGCGTGATAACAAGGTACAGGTCAAACGACGTGAGGTTATCGAGCTTGTCACGGATAAGGATGTGCATGTCCCATGACCTGTCAGGATCCAAGGACAGCGCAGTATTGGCGTCGACCATGAGCTGTTCCGTGAGGAAGCTGAAGTTGTTTCCGGAGACCGTTACATCGTTCTTGAAGGATATGAACGAGCTCCAGTTTTCTTCGTCAGTCTGCTTGTAGTAGTACCCGGCATACAAAAGACCGTTCGTATCTGTCGAGCCGTCAGCCTTAATCTCGCAAAAAGAGCCGGAGAACGAGAGCTGAATGACATCCTCTATCTCGTTCTTCCTCCTAAGCAAATACGAGCTCACATTAGGCTTCGTATAATCGAGGACCTTGACGTTCTTCGTGACGGAGGTCGAGTACCCTCGGCTGTCGATGCACGTGACCTTCAGTGAAAGCGTTCCGCTCGTATCTACAGCTCCTACGCTCATCGTAGTGCTCGTAAAGCTCTTGGAAACGTCGCCGATCTCTACGGAATATGAAGCGATGGACGCACCATTCTTTGCCGTTCCTGCGGTCGCTGCGATGCTCAGGAGGGAGTACCCTTTTATGAGCACTTGGTTATTTCCTGTAGCGTTTGCAGTGATAGTCCTGCTGTCGCTGTAAGTGAACGCAGTGAACGTAGGCTTTGACGTTGCAGCCGTGGTGTACATCAACGCCGTCTTCGTGGAGGCAGTGCCAATCTGCGACGTATAGCCGCTGTCGGTGAAGGTCGTAAGCTCTATGGTTGCAGTGAACGACACGTCATTCGGTATCTGATTGAGCAGCGCAGTCCTCTGGGAAACAAGGAGCGAATACGTCTTTGACTGGTTCGTTCCTGCAGTATAGGTTCCGAGGTTCACGGAGAGCACTTCTGTGCTTCCGTTCTTTACAGTCAGCTTATGGTAGTACGTGCTGTTATACACAGTCACTGCAAATCTGATGGAGGGAAGAGCTACATCGATAGCAGTATTGTTCACGCTTACGAGGACACTGCCTCCGAGCGTCGTGATTTCGGCAGCCGTAGACGAGCCGTAGACGTGGTTGCTCTTCTTACGGGCTCGTACAACTACCTGATAGGTCGTGTTCGGGGTGAGACCGGTGACAGACGTGCTCGCTGTCGTTCCGGCTGTAGTCGAAAACTGAGTCCAGTTCGTGCCGTTGTCGGTACTGTACTCCCAAATGTCGGAAGTAACAGATGCAGAGGCGCTGATGTCGAGACTGTCCGCAGTGATATTGCTCACGCTGCATGTAACAGTCGGGGCAGTCCTGTCGATGGTATCGAGCGTGACAGTCGTCTGGGCTGTGACGTTCTCTATCCACTCGCCGCTGTAGTGGCACTGGCAGTCCCATGACGCTTTGAGCAGGACGTTGCTCTTCGTGCCGTTGGAGTTGTGATAGACTCTGACGGTCTTTGTCTTCAGGAGCCGTTTAGACCACGTAGAGGCGGTAGGAACATCGAACGGAGCAGATGTGAAGGACTCCTGCGTCCCATTGATGTTTACATAGCCGCTCCTCTGGCTGATCGACAGCGTTTTGTAACTGGCGTACACCTTGAGCGTGACGTCGGTATAGTTGCCGGTCTTGCTCTGTGTGCCGGTCCATTCGCAGTACAAGCCGAACTGCGAAGTGGGTTCGTTTGGATAGTAATGGAAAGAGCCGCTTAATGCCATGCTTGCCTCCTCAGTCGAGAATCGTGATGTTCATACCGTCATCGCTCGGAATGAACTTTGCGTTGCCAACCGTGAGCTCGCCATTGACTACCGCTTTGCCGATTCTCGTTTCGTCCTTATTGAGGCTGAATATCTCCTCCTCATTGTAGTAACCTGCGAACTCAGCGTTCGTCATGACGGTCCTTTCGGAACTGTCACTCCTCCATACCTGGACGCCGTTTTCATCGATCTTTGTGTAGGTCGTGTATATCTCATACGGAGCAGGCGTCCATGCCTTTGCAACTGTTCCCTCGCATACCATAAGGTCTGCGACGAACATGTAGTTGCCGCTCATAGCTATGGATATGGTAAGCGTCGATGCGGTGACATTCAGGAGCGTAGCGGTGTACTCCTGCCATTCGTTCATCGTGTTGGAGCTGTACAGGTACACCTGCGAGCCGCCGTTGAAGGTGAGGGCGATGGTTCCGAGGTTCGATGCACTCTTCTTCACCTTGACAGATACGGTGTAGCTCGTGCCAACGATAAGGCTGTCTACAGTCTGTTCGAGAGTGGCGCCGCTCGAAAGTCTGAAGCAGCTATTGGCAACGGTGCTGACCTTCGTATCGTTGTTCTGGAGGGTGATTACAGTGCCGGTATAGCTCCAGTCGTCGGACAAGCCGTTGAGACCGGAGCTGTTGCGGACATAGTTGATGCCGCCTGAGTAAGCGTTCGAAACAGAGACCAAAAGCCCGTCGATGGTTGCCTGAATATCGGCAATCGTCGTATTGATGACGTCGAGAGCGCCATCGCCATTGGGATTGGTGAGATACTCGTTAATCTGCTGTGCCATGTACTCAACAAGACCTTCAGCAGCGGTGAAGCTCTGCTCAAGAACGTCGTCAGTATAGGACTGCGAAATTGAGCCTGCCTGTATGCTGTCGGCTTCAATAAGCGAGCCCCTGATGACCATTGCGTTGATAACGTTCGTGATGAAGGTGTCGTCAAACGTCAATGCAGTGGTATAGGGACCGTCTATGCCTGTGGAGCTCTTACCAAAACCGTTTATATTCCATCGCCATACTATAACAGCCTGAGCCGGATCCTCGTTGTCCATGATGAAGATTTCAGAGCCGTTTGTGAATACATAACCGCCGAATGCACCAGTGAGCATGGCAGTAGCCATTGCTATACGTGATTCAAAGTCGGTCATGATGTAATCAGTGGTATCCTCCATCGTGCTTACAACGGACTGCATAGCAGTGGTAATCGTTTCGGGAACACACGAAAGGGTAACGACGTTGTTACTGCTGTCGTCAGGGTATTCGATGTACTCGACTATCTGATGCTCTACACGAATGCCCCTGTCAACGTCGATGAGCGTGACCTTCTTGTGCATCTTGAAGTCAAGGAAGGAATAATCAGAGCTCATCTTTGCAAGGTCGATGACTTTGCATTCGTAGGACCTTACAGGATTAGACAGATTCGTCAGCTTATCAAGCGCAGCCTCATAGAGGCTGTCTGCGTCGGTGTACCTTTCATCATCCCAGTAAGCGCATACGGTCTTATCGCAATACGACCTGTTTTCGACGTACTGGAGCCCGTAGGGTTCACCTTCGATTTCAGCATCCTCCATAGTAAGCCCGTCCTTGCCATAGGCATACAGCCTTGTGGCAAATCCGGTGGTTTCTCCTTTGAACGAAAGGCTTTTCAGATTCAGCTCACTCGTGACATACTCGCCTGTGGGCTGCATGAGCTCAGGCTTATAGACGGTCAGCACCTTGTTCGGAATGTCCCATACGAAATAGACGTCATACACGTTCATGCACCGATAGATGATGTCAAAATCTGTGGCATAATCGAACGTGATGGTTCTGCGTATCGTGGAGACGCTTGCTCCTGAAATGGTCCATCCGTTTGGAAGGTGACTTTCGAGCACTTCCTGAAGCAGCCTCGTTTCGGAGGCGTAATTCTTGTAGACGGTGGTCTTCAGGAAGTCGAAATTGAGAACACAATCTATGCGGTCATCATCGATTTTCTTGACGAGCCACTCGTTCCCGCAGGAAACGATCCTTGCTTCCTCGTAGAGCTTTTGGTACTGCTCGGAATGCGTATCGAGCGTGAAGGACATCTCATCGCATCCGTCGAGCACATGCTTGACCTTGTGGTTTTCGTAGCCGTTTAAGGCGTGGGCCTGACCGGAGGAATCGTAGAACTTAATCATGCACTCACCTACCTGTAAATCGGGTAATAGCTGATTTCTACGGTGGCAGTGTTGCCTGAAGCGAGCTGCACCGGTACAGAGTTGCTTCCGGGCTCAAAGAACGGGAACTCGGTCAAATCGGTATCGCCGAACTTGTTAGTGGAACTTCCCTGAATGACGGTCTTTTTGTAGCCGTCTATCTTTATCGTCCCGCTGATGTTCTGGATGGTGACGCCCATGACACTTATCGAGGAAGCGGTAGTGGTTATCGTAATCAGTAACGGAGTTCGGTAATCGCCTTGTGCTGTGATGCTGAACGAGCGTGGAGATGAAACCGAAAGCGTCGTTGAGACAAGCGATCCGTGCCTGTAGCCTTGGAGGGTGAACTTGACCTGCTGAATCCAAGGAGCCTTCTCGTCAGGAGCTGAAGACTTCTTGTAGACGCAGGTGTAGGTATAGCCGTCAGGCAGTGCTATTTCGGCGCCATCGTGAAGCTCGCCGATGAACATCCGGATGCTGTCCGTGATGTCGTTTTCGTCTTCTCCTTCAAAGTCAACGACTAATATGACTTGGCGAAGCCCAAGCGCATACTTGAGCTTCACCGGTATCATAGAGCCTTCGGGGACGATAAAGCCATGCTCGTAATCACACGGACCGATGCTGTAGGAAACTACCTTTGCGGAATAGTCTTCAAAGTCAGTGCCGTTTATAGTGGGTTCTATTACGCTCATTTCTTGCCCTCCCATTCAAGTTCTGTGGAAACATACGGGGTGAGAATCCTTGCGGTCTTCTTGCCATCGATGTAGATGTTGTTCTCGATGTAAGCCGGCGTCGCTTCCTTGTTCTCGTTGACATGCTCATCTTCGTCGGCAGTGACCTTGTACGCCTCGGAGGCAAGCGCAGAGCTGATAGCGGAGCCTGCGTTCGAGGTTTCGTTATCGACAGCGTACTTCATCTTGACTGCGATAGCCTTGAAATCGGTTTCCTTGAACTTATCGTTAAGCTCGAAGTCAACGTCGTTGATTTCCTTAGCGACATTCTTGGCAGCATCTACAGCAACTTTGGCATTTTCAGAGAGACCTTCAGCAAGACCGAGCATCAGGTTTTTACCGACTTCGCTCTTAAAAACGGTCGAAGGAGAGTGGATTCCGAAGAATCCCTTAATGCCATCAAGGATGCTCTTGCCAAAGCCTTTAATCTTATCGAGAACCCAACTGGCAGCATCGCTTATGCCGTTCCAAATGCCTGTAACGAGGTTTTTGCCGATTTCGCTTATCTTGCCGAGCGCTTCAGTGATTTTGCCCGGCAACTGCTTGAAGAAGTTCTTGACTTTCTCGACGAGAGTGGTCCATCCTTCTGCAATGCCATTTCCGATTTTATCAAGCCATTCTTTGGCTGCATCCTTAAAGTGCTGCCAAAGCTCTCCAATGGCCTTTGCGAGCGAGACGACAAGCTCTACTGTCTTTGTTACGATGTTGAGGAATATCTCAGGGAGCTTCTCTACGATCTTCGCAATAATTGTTACGACACATCCAATAAGCTGAGGAATCTCGTCTATAAGTGCTTCGACAATCGTGAGTATCAAATCGGGGAGGATTTCGACTATCCTCATGATGATGTCTGGCAGGTTCTCGACTATCGCCATAATGAGCGTTATCGTACAGTCGATGAGTACGGGAATCAGCTCAATGATGGCGTCGATTATCGTGTCTATCAGGTCAGGCAGAATATCGACTATAGCGAGAATGATGTCCGGGAGCGCATCGCAGATGGCGACTATCAGGTCGATTACGCACTGAATGAGGTCAGGCAGGCAATCGATGATGGCATCTATGACGGTCGTAATGAGAGTCGGGATAAGTCCGACTATCATTGTGATGATTTCCGGGAGCGCCTGGACAATCGCTGTGATTATCTGGACTATGCAGTCGAGGAACACAGGCAGGAGAGCTATGACTGCTCCTACTATGGTATCGATGAGGCTCGGCAGTATGGCGACTATCGCCTGAATGATGTCAGGCAGGACAGCCACCAGTGCTACGATGAGCTGTGTGACGCCTTCAACGAGTATCGGGAGCAGAGTAACGAGTGCTCCTACGATGCTGTCAAGCAGTGACGGAATGATAGCTACTATCGACTGTATTATCTCAGGGAGCGCATCGACTATAGCAAGCACTATTGAGATTACGGCTTCTATGAAAACCGGTAGAAGCTCTACGATGGCCTGGATGACGGTATCGATCAGACCAGGAAGCACCTCAATGAGAGCCTCTATTATTTCAGGAAGCGCCTCAGCGATTGCAATCACAATCTCGGTTACGCAGTCGATGAGCGCAGGAACAAGTTCGATAAGCGCTTCGACTATGAAATCGAGGAGCTCAGGGAACCAGTCGATGATGATGTCTATCATTTCCTCCATCGACTCCAAGAGCGCATAGAATATTTCTTCTGCACACTGGATGATGTCGGGAATAGCATCAGTCAGAGCACGTATGAGATTCCATATAATGCTGTCAGCAAGCTCAAGTATGGATTCGGGATCGCTTGCAAGACTTTCTACGAATGCTGATATGAGCTGTATGCCTGCCTGTACGAGACTGGGAATAAAGTCTATTACAGTCTCATACAGATTACTTATCCCCCGCATAAACGTCCAAACAATATCGTCTGCGTTTTCAGCGAGACCTTCGCATATTGCGATGATAAGCTCTGCACCGAGTTCTACAAGGTTGGTGAGGATGCCGTAGAAGCCTTCTATCAGTATGGACACAAGGCTTGTGGCTGATTGTGCAAGCTGTCCTGCAGATGCAGTGAGTCCCTTAACAAGGGAGCTCACGATCTTCACACCGCCCTGTACAAGCATTGGGACGTATTCGACTATCTTGTTTATTGCCTTTGCGAGAGCATCGCCAATGGCGTCTACAAGTCCATCAAAGCCGCCTTCGTTCAATGCTTTGGTGAGGTCTTCCATGATGCTCGTAGCTTCCTTTACGAAGTCACGCATCATTCCTGTGCCTTCTCCTATTCCGGAGAGGGCGTCGTAAAGGGATATGCCGAATCCCTCAGTTGCGGATTTCAGTATGGTGACATCGCCCTGAAGGTTGTCCATCTGGATCGACGCCATTTCAGCAGCGGCACTGTAGCCGGTTTCTGCGTCTGTGCAGTTATTGATGGCATCAGACAGCTTCTGGTAGTCCTCGTCAGTGGCGTTCAATATGGCGAGCAAGCCCTTCTTTGCTGACGTGCCGGCAATGGTCTGAGCGAGATTTGCCTTCTCGACGTCTGTCATGTTCTTGGTCTTTTCTCGGAGACCTTCTATGACTTCACCAAGCGGAATAAAGCTGCCGTCCTTTTGGTTGATAAATTCAAGCCCAAGCGCTTCCATGGCATCCCTTGCATGTGCAGTGTTGGCTTGCAGCCTTGTCATAATCATGTTGAGGGACGTACCTGCCATGGAGCCCTTCAAACCGCTGTTCGCCATAAGACCTATGGCAACGCCGAGGTCTTCAGCCGAATAGCCGAAGCTGCCTGCGAGGGAAGCGCAGTATTTGAACGTCTCGCCCATGAGTCCGACGTTCGTATTTGCATTGGACGATGCGGCTGCAAGAACGTCTGCAAAATGACCGGAGTCAGCGGCAGACATTCCGAGAGCGGTAAGCGCATCGGTAACAATGTCAGAGGTCGTGGCAAGGTCTTCGCCGGAAGCAGCCGCAAGGTTCATGATACCTTCGATACCATCGAGCATGTCTGCGGTCTTCCAACCTGCCATTGCCATGTATGAGAATGCGTCAGCACTTTCAGAAGCACTGAACTTTGTGGTAGCGCCCATCTCCTTTGCCTTTTCAGTGAGCTGTTCGATTTCAGCTCCTGTGGCTCCGGAGATAGCAGCTACGTTGGACATCGACGCTTCAAAGTCAGAGCCTACCTTTACAGCGTAGGTTCCCAAACCCAAGAGGGCGGTTCCTGCCGCTGCAACAGCGGTGGTAATGCCTTTTACGAGCGTGGTGCCGAGGCTTGCAAGACCGGTACGCAGCCCGGTCTGGTCAAGCTTGGTGTCAATAATAACAGAGCCGTCAGCCGACATAAAATCACCTTCCTTTGTCTGTCGGTGTTTTACACGGCTCAACGGCTCATGGTGTATCAGCACTCTGCAATGCAGAGATTATTTCATTTTGGTCGGAAAATCTTAGGACATTCCGCGGACATTCCCGTTTTCGTCCCTATACTGCTGCTCTCCGTTGTGGATGAGGAGTTCGAACTCCCTCTTGCATCCACGGTAGCACTTGAGGAAGACGCCTCTGCACTCTGCGAGATTATCGTAGATGCTGTGCTTCGCTCCGCAGTACGGGCAACGGATCCATTTTCTTTCGGTGGGTACTCTCTTCATCAAAAAGCTCCTCTGAATGCGGCTCCTGCAATGGCTATCTTATCCTCTCTCGTGAGGTTCTGCGGGAGAGCGTAGAGTGCCTTGAGCCTTGCAATTCTTTCTCTTTCTTTCGAGTTCTCAATATGCGAAATATCGCAAGCCCTGTACCCCATTATCTCAACGATCTTGTTGTGGCTCTCCAAACTTTTGAAGAGGGCTTGGAACTTCCACCAGTGCATGTACTCGATGTCGTTGAGGTCTATGCCGTACTGGGCGAAGAACGCTCCGAAGATGTACGGGGCGTCATATTCGTAGTCAAAGATGTCGGGCGATTTAAGCTCGACATTCCCGTTCCTTTTGACGGGCTTCTGCTTTGCTTCCTGACCGCACTTGTAGATGTCAAGCACGGCATCAATAGCTGCGCCTGTGTTTTCAGGCACTTTATCGGTAAAGAACAGCTCAATGACCTGGCTTACCTTTTTCTTTGGGGCGTCGTCCCCATTTACTATCTTCTCGAAGATGATAAAGGTGCGGAAATCGGTATCGATAAAATACTCCTTGCCGTCCACCAATACGGTTTCAGGCAAGGAGTCCAACAGGAGGTTCACGGCTTCTTATGTGCAGCGGCTCTGCGCTGCTCCCTGTTCGAGTACTTCGAGAAGACGTTTTTGCTTTCGATGATGTCGTTCTTCTGATTGCCGACATGGATGAGGAAAGCATCGTAGGCGGCATAGCAGAGGGAGATGTTGGATTTCTCCGTACACAGACTGGCTCCTGCTCCATCTCCAAGGCAGTCGTCGAAGAACTTCTTCAGCATATCGCAATGAGAGCGTATGAGAGCGGAGCTCTTGCCGTCCTTGGAGAGGCTCTTTTCGGTGTTGCCGAGGGTTTCGAGAGCATTCTCGAACTTCTCAGCATAGTCGGCGTCACGGATGTCGAACTCATAGGACGCTCCGTTGTACTCGAATACGGTGGGGATGGGATTCTGGTTCTGGCTCATTTGCTCATTCTCCTTTTACCTTCAGGTGACGTCAGGGGTGAAGGCTTTCGTGGTCCTGTTGAAGGTGCCTGGAACCATGTCGCTGACAGCCTTCAGAGTGCCAGTGTAGATGAGAGCGTCAGTGCCATCACCCTTGTTGGCAGGGATAACGGCGAAGGTACGCTTGAACGCCCTGTACTCGCCGGTGCTTACTTCATCCCAACAGTTGACGTTTACGATGTCACGATGGGTATCGGTGCCGACGAGCTCTGCATCCGTAATCTCGACGATTTCCTGAACGACAGGATCGCCGGTGATTACATCACAGCTATAGCTGATGCTCGGAGCATAGCCGATGACGTCGCTCTTCTCGGTCTTGTAGTTGATGTACTTCCTCGTGTACTCCTTGGGGTTCTTGGCTTCGGGGAAGCTCGTGAAGCCCTCGCCGATAAGCTGATAGGCAGCAGAGTTCCCGGAACCGCACATCATGTATGATTCGAACTGATAGCGAAGCACGAGTTCGTTGGTTGCGGTTTCGTTGGTTTCGGTGGTGTTTTCATTGTCAGGCATTGCTTATGTCCTCCTTACTTTATACTCAAGTGAAAAAACAGCCTGGTAGTCTTCTATGCCGTCGTCGTAACGAGCGGCAATGGAAGGCGTTGATGTCATCTCGATTTTGGTAGGCTTTCTGGTATCGTCTATGACGGGCATCCTGACGAAGTTTCCGTCATCGTCAAGTTCTGTGAGCCATTCGGCAAGGTCGTTGAGACAAGCGATGGCATCGAGCCTTGATGCAGTGTCGTCGCCGCTTACCCTTACATAGATTGCGAAGCTCCATGCGGCAATGTACGAGCCGTTGACGTAGGCTTTTACAAGCTGTGCGGCTGCGAGCTGCTGAATCATGAGGCTCGGTACGTTCTTGCCGAGGTCTTCGAGCATGAAGGTCGTCGGCTTCTTGGGCCAGGTGTTGAGGTAGTCCCTCATCGCCTTGGCTATAAGCACACTGTCTGTCGGGAATATTCGTGCCATTGGTTACTCCTTTACGATCTTGTTGGCTCCGCTGATCCAATACTTCTTCTTGATGGCTTTGGCTTTCTCAAACCATTGAGCGCATGCTTGCGGGTGCTTATCCTTGGAGAAGTTCATGTGCTTTCCATAGTAGCACTTGCTTGCATACGGTGCGTTGTAACGGACTTCTCCGCTTCCTATTACGGTTCCAAGCTGTCCTGATTTCATCAGTGTGCCTGTCCGCATAGGAACATACGGAGCTGAGTCCCTGAGCACCTCGCTGTCAAGAAAACGCTGTGCGGCTGAGAACTTCGGATTAAACCGGTTTATAGTCGCCTGCGTATTGAGCTTCAGCGTGTAATCTACGCTCATACTCCGACCACCTCGAAATGCCACATTTTGCGGCTCCCGGTCTTCTTTCGTGAGAAGCTGTTGATGCGGAGCTTGTTGGCGCTTCCTGCCTTGACGAAGTAGTCAGTGCCTTTGTCGCTCAACGTCCAGTAGCCGGTCTTATCTGCAAGTGCGTTCCAGTCGGGAAAAGGGAGATAGCTTACGGGGTTCCCAAACCCGTCTTTGGCTTTGGTCGTCATATCGAACAGATAGAGTTTTCCACCGTCGATAGGCGTTCTGCCAATAACGCTGAGAGCCGCTCCTTCATCGAGAGGACAGTAGCACTTGCTGAAAACCGTCTTCTGGTAGGATGCTTCGTCATTGACTTCCCCAACATAGTTGAAGAGTTCAACGGTATCGATCAGCATCTTATGAACAGACATGGCGATACCTCCCTGCATAAGCCCATCGGCACATCAAGCCAAGCTCGCTGAGGAGCATGTACGCCATGGACGACACAGGAATGCCGTTAAAGGTCCGTACAGCCTCGTGACGCTGACTTCCGCTCGAAACAGAGTAATCGCCAAGGCTTTCGCTCTCGCCTGCACAGGCGGCTTCTGAGAGCCCTACGATGGCGTCTATTCCTCCCTGTAAATACAGCAGCTCAACCTGATAACCGACAGCTTTCTGGAAGAGCTCCATGAAATGCTCATCGGACAGGTTGGCTGCTGTGGGCTTGATGACGCAAATGCCGAAGATAACGTCAGAGGCTATATCGGCGAGACGGCTGAACTCTTCGTTCGGGATCGGTGTTCCATGGAACGTATCGTCGTAGTACGTCTTGTCAATATAAGCCATAGGCGCCTCCTTATCAGCCGAGCGAGATGATACGGGCGATGGGGATAGCCTTGTGAGCGATGTACTGCTTGTTGCCCTCAACGGTGGAGTTGACGAGCTCCCAGTTGGCGCCGTTCTTGAGCTCGGCGTCGGTGGGCGAGAGCTTAGCCATGGACGCCATGGTGAAGCTTATGCCGTAGGGAGAGAAGCACTTACGCTGACGGCTGTAGAGGGTGTCCTGACCGCCGTTCTTGGCGGGATCACGGTCTACCTCATAGGGGACCTTCGCACCGCAGTCGGTGTACTCGATAGCGCCGTCGCCGAGGACGTAGGTCGTGTACTCGTTGTGAGCAGCTACGGCGGGAACGGCTTCGACAGCCGCAACACCGGCAGTCGTGGTAGCGACAGAAGCAGCGATGGTGCCACTGGTGGTCTGAGTGCAGGTGACGGTGGGAGAAGCGCCAGTGCCGCCGACCTTCTGGGTGAAGACTACGTTAGCACCGGTGCCGGTTACGGTGAACAGGTCGGTAATGGCAGCAACGCCCTTGCACATGGTCCTGAGAGTGCCGCCGATAGCAGCAGCGGTAGCGGCGCCGTCAGCGAGGTAGGTCACGACGGTCTCGTCGCCCATCTTGATTTCGAGCTTGTCGCCCTCGATGGCGGCAGCGGAAACGGTGAGGGTGTAGACGCCCTTCGTTTCGGCGACGGCTTCGATGGCTTCGGAAGCCTCGACCTCGGCAACGGGCATGGTATCGTCGACGAGGACTACCCTGCCGTTGAGAGTGCCGATGGAGAGGTCACGCTCGATGCCCTGAGCATCGTTGTACTTCATGTAGACGAGCAGCTTGAGGTTCTCAAGGTTGGTCGCTACGACGGAGTGCATGATGGCGAGGCTGAACTTGCCCTTGTTGTCGCCGCAAGCCTTCTGGATAGCGGAGTTGAGGGTGGTGGCGTTCATGCAGCCGGCGCCGACATCGTTGGAAGCGGCGTTGCCGGTGATGTCATACGTATGAGCTTCTACGAACTTCGCACCCTCGGTGTCGGACATGCTGAAGACGCCGGTGAGGATGGCTACGATGGTCGCCTGATCTATCTCATTCCAGTACTCGGAAATCTGCTCGGCGATGTTCTCGATGAAGTCCTGACCACCGGTGATGTCATAGCTGAAGTCGTTCTCGGTCCATGCCGCAGCACGACCGACGACAACACGGCTATGCTTGAACGTGGCGGTGTTACCGGCAGTGATGTCGGTGGTGCCGTCATAGTTCAGGGGACCATTGTTGTTGATGAGCCCCTTGAGCGTGGTCGTCATGTAGTTACCGCCGTCCTGGTCGCGCATGGCGGTGGCGAGTTCGGGACGGGGACGGATCGCACGGGAGCGGATGAGCTCGTTGCGATTGAGGTTGGGAATACGGTCTACGTAACCCTTGAATACTTCGCCATTGAATATCTTGGCGTCGAATACGGAACTGTTACCCATTTTCTGATTTCTCCTTTACTTTAATCGTAGGTGATTACGGCATTCGGATCTGCGTTCTTCAGCTTCATGAGCTCAGCGAGCCCCATCTTGGGCTTGGGCTTCCCGGCAGGCGGTGTCTGAGGCGCGAAATACGGGCGATTAGCAGGCTGAGGCTGAGGCTCAGGCTTGGGCTCAGGAGCGGGTTCCTCGACGGCGAAGGCAGCCTTGTAGTCGTCGTTCGCCATGAGGTCCTTGATGAACTCTTCAGCTCCTAAGAACTTGCCGTTCTCGAATGTGAAGTTGTGCTTGTCGAACTCTGCCTTCACCCCATCGGCAGCCGCCTTAGAGGTGAACTTATAGTCACGGAAGAAAAGCTCCCTGTTATATGCTCTCTCATTGTCGGCAATCTTCTGATTGAGTGCGGCGGTTTCGTCGTTGTACTTTTTCTCCCAGTCGGCAGCAGCCTGCTTGATTTTCTCGATGTCCATATCCTTGTAGGACTGGATCTCCTTGTTGGCATCAGCAAGCTGAGTCTTTACACCGGTGAGCTCTGTCTCCTTGGAGTCGAACTTTTCCTTGGAAACGTAGCCGCCGTCCGCAAGGTTGGCGAGCTTAACGTCCTTTGCTTCACCGAGCTTTTTGGTGAGCTCCTCGAAGGTCAGTGCTTCGGGAGTGCCGTCTTCCTTAGTGCCGAAAAGCTTCTTGAGATATTCGTACATAGTGATTCCTTTCATTTTCGCTGATTTTTTTAATCGTCTGTTCACTCAGACATCTGCTATCCGGCGTTTATATCTCTGCCGGAAGGAGAAATGCGATGCTCTTTATATGCCTTGCATCAAGGCAAAAAATACGTCCCTGCTATAGGAAAAAACCGCTTGAAACAGGAAATCGATTAGGTCTCAAGCGAGATACGGAACAATTAGCAGACAACTAAACAAAGCCGCTTGTGAACATGGCTTTCACATTTACCTCCCAGATGCCTTTCTGTTCGCCCATACAGCCCTGCCGCTGATACTGCGGTTCCAGTTGCCGATGGATTCTCTGTCACGGAGTCTTGTACGACCGTGCTCGTTAAGGAAATTGCGGAGTTTTGCTTCTCTTCTTTTGAGGACTACAGAAGCGTCCTCAAAGTCTTTCGTGAGACCTTCGACCAAAGCGGGATCGTTTGCCTCTTCACGAGCGGCGTTGATTACCTCACAGCGTCTCTTAGCCTCTCGTATCATTCGTTCGTAATAGCGTTGCTTTTGCTGAAGCTCATAGTCTTCATCGTTGTCCCTTCCGGCAGCGGCTGACGGATCGTGCTCGAAAGCCTGAGTGGAGAGACCATCAAAATACGGATAGAAGCTGTGGTAGCAGTTCCAACCGCAAAGACCGTCACCTTCGCCGTAGCCAGTATCGGCATAGAAGTCGCCGTAGTGAGGATTGCGTCCGCTTATGCTGAAGACCATGCCCTGCCATACTTCATGAGTAGGTCGTGCTCCTGCGTGGCTTGTGGTTTCAACGAGGTCAGTGCCGAACTCATCGCACCTGGCGAGAGCGAGCTTGGCAACAGTCTGGTTGATTCCTGTTAGGATAGCCCTTCTGACTCCTGCCTCAACGCTTGTATGAGCTCCTGACGCATACGAAAACGAACTGACTCCATTGGAAGCCAGTTCGTTCACTGCATGGCGTATAGCAGATACATAATCGCTTGAACCTGTGACAACGGACAGGTAAGCTTGGTCGAGTGAGGATGTGAACGCCTGATAGCTTGACGTTGCCATCGTGTGCGTGTAATTCTCCATGAGCTGCGCTGTGGACTGCGTTCCTTGGAGGATTATAGCCTGCTGAGCGGGAGAGTCTGCGACAGGTATAGGTTCTATCCCTGCGGCTCTGAAGATGGCGTCATCTGTCTTTACGGACTCCGTAACGGATTCTGTCATCAAGCGTTGAATCTGCTGTTTGGAGATTGCCTGCCCTTTGCGGAGCATACTTCTGAGTTCACGAGTAAGCTTTCCGAACTGCTTGCCCTTGAACACGTTGTAATCGACCTTTCCGATATAGCTTCCGGCTTTGACAATGCGCTCTGCAATGTCGCAAGCCATCTGCTGCTCGATACCGGAAAAGAGCTGACGAACAGGCTCTGCGACGTCCATCAGGTATTTCGGGGTGAGCATTGGCGTTCACCTACTTGAATAATCGCCCGGATTTCTTGTCCCTGATGACGATCCTGCCAACGACCTCAAAGCCGCTGAGCTCGATTACTGTTTTGACGACCTTGATGAGCAGACTGCATTTCTTCTCAAGGTCATTCTCCTTGAGAATGCAGGCATAGGCTGTCGGATCGGGATAGCCTGAGCCGTTGAAGAGGTCACTCCTCTTTTTGTCCACTGCCATCACCGCCTTTCGGTTCGGAGCCAAATCCGAGTATTTCGTTCTCGTCCATTTCGGGCTGTTCGTCGAGCTTTGCCTTGGCTGTGGCTTCGTCTTCACCGTACCACTTGACTCGGTATTCCCACGGGAGCATGAGCCCCTGAGAGACCTCCTCACGGTCCCTGATGCGCTCTGCCTCGGCGTCTACGATGATGCTGTCATCCCATGCGAAGGTGACTTCATACTTGCCTTCAGGAGCAAGCCCGTAGAGGGTGGTCAGGGCGTCCATGGCTGTGATGAGGTTCCGGAGAGCCTTTTCGAGCGAGTTCTGGGTATCGTGTATCGTCGAATAAGACCGCTGCCTCGATGCGTTGATTTCGGTGGCAGTCCTTTCTACGTTGGCGGGATCTGAGAGCGTTCCGTATGCAAGACCGCACTGGAACTCGATGCGCTGAAGAGTACGGTTGAGACCGTTGAACAGGGACGAGTCACGGAACGCCGGGTTGAAGGTGTTGACGAAGTTTTCATCGTCAAAGTCAAAGATGTTTTTGAAGAGGCGCTCTCTTCCTTCAGGAACGATAGGCATACCGCTCAAGTCCCTTGCGAACAGGTTGCTCGATACGTTGATGGCGAGCTCGCCTCCCTCGTACTCCCACATAATCTCAGACCAGAGCTTGTCTGCCTTCTTGATGAGCTTTACTGCCCTGGCGAAGACTGAAACGCCGAGAGGGGATTTGGGTTCTACGTTGTTGGCAAACGGCATCTTGAAGTACGAGAACAGGGGCTTTTCGATATGCCCAAGCGTGATGTACTCAGCTACTTCTGCCCATTCGGGTACAGAAGCGAGCGGTACTTCCTGCCCAAGGTTCTCGCTGCCTGTGGACAGATCGATGATGGGCTGCCTGAAGCACTTGTTTCGGATGAAGTACATTCCGTTGTCTTCGTAGCCGTGCTCCTCTACCCTCGTGTACCTGTACCTGTCATCGTAGGCGTAATCGAGGAAGCATGCGCCTGTGATGTCGCCGTCAGAGTCGAATGTGGTAGGATAGAAGTCTTCAGCGTAGACTACAGCAACGGGTATCTTTTCTCCGGAGATGTAGGGCTTGAGGACTATGCCGCCCATGCCGCAGGCGAACTCCGTGTAGATACGTGCTTTCTCTATGACAGACTTGTACTGCGAGTTGATGTAGTCGGCTCTGGGACTGCCTGTGACCTTTGAGACCATTTCAACGGTAACGAGCCTTGCGACCTCAGAGGCTATGGAGTTGGGCAGGCATAGCGTGGCGTCTTCCGTTACGTCGCTTGCCCAAGGAGGATTGTCCTGAAACATTCTCGTCCAAAGCGAGATGGCGTTTTCCATCTTGGACGATACGGCAAGCTTAATGTCGAGAGCAGATTCTAACTTGGTGGAGCTGAACAATCCTCCCACCGCCTTTCTTATTCTTTCAAAGATATTCATTCGTCATCACCTACGGGTATCTTGTCTACGAGGTAGCGAATACTGCGTTCATAGCTGTATTCAAATGCGTCGAGGGTATCGATGTCGGATGTTCCGTCGTCGAGCCTTACTTTGTCGATTTTCTTCTCATCCCACACCGCTGTCTGCATAGCGCCTTCGAGGGTTTTGGCGTCTGGCGTATATTTGAAGCGGTCCATAGCTATAAGCGTGGAAGCCGCATAGATTCGGTCGTTTATCCTGTACTTCTTGGCATTGCCGATGTTGATGTTGCCGAGCCGTGCTTTCACCAATGACTTTTTCAAGCCTCTGATGAGGACTGGCTCTGCATTATCGCAGTACACGTTGGTAATCGCTCCGTACTCCCTCAGCATACGCTTGACGAACGAAACGAAGAGCTCGCCGAGGATTTCCGGATCGATGTCCTTGTCCTTGTGGAGCTCCGAGGAGAGTGCTATCAGGTCGGAATAGCCTTGCGTGATGGCAGAACATACAAATGCGTGACCTGAGCCGTTGCCGCCGAAGTCTACGCCGATGTTGATGCTCAAGAACTTGCCGCTCGCACGGAGCTGTTTGGCTTCGTCTGTGGAGATGAGCATCGTGTTGTTCCTCGACTGACTGACGGAGGCGAACTTGGGGAAGATGAGCCCTTCTGCAACACTTCGTACACCAAGGATGTCCCGGACATACCATACGGAGTCCGGATCGTACTGGCTTACGATTTCAGCTATCCTTTGCTCGGAGATGTTGATGTTGTCGAAGATGGTCATGTGCTCATAGTTGTAACCGCCGAGCAATGTGCCTTCCTCGTCAAGCTTTTTGTACTTGTCGATGTACTCCGTGTATATCGGGGAATTGGGATGACACGGGTTCAGATCCCAGAATATCTTTCTGTTCTTGGATGCCAGAGTACGGTTGAACGCCTCCTTGATGAGGTTATCATGGTGGAGGTTTATCTCGGTCGCAATCCACATCCCATAGCTGTTACCACGTATCTTTTGGTACGAATACTGGTTTCCGGCTCCGGAGAAGATGACGACCTTGGTCTTGAAGTGAGTGAGCGGTCCTTTGATAACGAGGGCGTCGAGGTTCTTGTATCGAGTCCATTTGCACTGTCCACGGAATATCCACTCAAGTCCAAAGCCATTGGCGTCGCCTATATTGAGCTTGGCGTTACCCATCGTGGAGCCGGTGGCAAGGTGAATCCTGTCCGGGGTGGTCATGAGCTCGTGAGCAAAGGCAAATACGTTATCGACGGTCTTACCGGAACGGACAGCGCCTTCGAGGAAGTTGAACGTGCAGTATCTGCACTTCCTGATGTACCTGATATGCTTGGGGCTGAAATTAAACGGTATTGTCTTCCGTCGTTTCAGATCCTTCAGGCTTACCCGTTGCTTCGCAAACGTTGTCGTCGCCATAAATAATACCTTCTATCTCATCGAGGTCTTCAATCTCGTACTCGATACCTGCCTCTTTCTGGCGCCTGTAGTCGAACTCTTCACGCCTGAGCTTCATCTCTTCCTTCCTCATGGCAAGGTTCTCCTTATGCGATGGGTTCATGCCGGCTGTATCACGAAGGAAAGCGGCAGCAGAAACGCTGCCGTGCAATGCTTCGTTATACATGGCTAATACGACTGCCATGAGGTTCGTCTGGTCTTCCTTTTCCAAGCCGAGCTCGCTCATCAGGGAGGTGGTATTGGGCGATGTCGCAGGCATGTCCATGAGCAGTCGAATGGCTGCTTTCATGTCCCTTTTTCTCCGTCTTGCTTCTCCTGACTTGATGCCTCCTTGTCTTCCCTTTTCTCTCGCTTCTTTCTCGGTTCGGACGGGATGCAGGTTGTCTTCGTTCGCCATCCTTTTTACCTCCTTGCAGCGAGTACCATCTCTATAGCTTTACGCCCTCCTATCCAATCGTAAATCGTCCCAGTGCATACATAGCCTGCCTTCTGAAGGGCGGCTACAGAGGGAGCGTTCCCCGCTTCAACACATGCCGTTATGCGGTCCATTCCGAGGCTGACGCAGAACTCTTCCATCATCCGAAGCATTACGACTGCGTACCCTTTGTTCCTGAATGACGGTCTCAAGCCGTACCCAAGGTTTCCGTTTGCAAGGTGGATTGGTTCAGGAGTCACCCTTCCAATGCCTGCAAGCTCATTGTTAACAAAAAAACAGACATGAATCGTATGTCTGTCTTCTTTCATTTCCCGATACCATTGAGCAAAGCCGATGGTATGCGCTCTGCCGAGCACCTTACAGGTTTCACCGCTCCGCTTAAACTCTTCATCGTAATCGATGACGTCGAGGACGTAAACAGCGGTGCATTCTTTTAACTCGTAGATTGGCATAAGCAAAAACGCCCGCTTTCGCAGGCGTTCTCCTTTTCTTGTTGTCAGATGTTCTCTCCGTTGTGCGTCGGATCAGTTTCTTTCCCTGCCATGAACGCTTTCCACTTTCTGTCGCTCTGAGGCGATATGGCTCCTTGCTCTTTGAAGTGCTGATAGTAGTTTCCATAGCTCCCTTCATCAAAGAAGCCAATCTGCTTCGGCTGAAGCGCAGCGTTCTCTGTCTGGAACATATCTCGTGCGGTGAGCCCTTTGCGCTTCCCCTGCCATGTATGGCAGTCGTACACGTAGTCCGGGACTATTTCTCCATGCTCCATCTTGAGCCGTGCGACTTGCTCGTAGTCAACGAACTTGTCGAACTCTTCGTCGGTGAGAAGCCTGTCGCCCCACATGAAGTTGCAGGCGACGTAATCGGCGTCCCTGTTCTTCCGTGCCATGCACAGCAGGACGACTGCCTTTGCTATGAACAGGTCGTTCACTCCTTTGCTGCCCTTATTGACAAATTCGTCTGCCGCTTCCAATGCGACTATCTCCTTTGTCATTATACCGTAGCAGTCTTCAGCCGATACGGTGAGCAGCCTCTTCCAGAGATACTTCCTGTACTTCTCTGACAGCTCGTTCGCTGCGTAAGCGGCATGTGGAATGTCCTTCCGTCGAATCGCTTTCTGCAGCATGGAAGACATGGCGTACATGTCGTAGCCATTCTTCGTTTTCAATTCCAAACATTATCGCCTCCTAACCATAATAGTTTATTTGGTAATATTATTCTACCACTAAACCGTACAGTTTACAAGCGAATGAAGACAATGAGCAAAATATATTTATTCCTGTAATATCTCGTCGATGGCGTAGACAGGCATCCTGGTCTTGATGAAGTCAGTCCTGAGCGAAACTGCATACGCTCCGAGGTTCCTGAATATAAGCAGGTCGCCGATTGCGAGCCTTCCGGAGTACGACTTACAGAGCGTATCGTCTTCCGTACATGCGTAGCCGAATATTTCGACGTTGCTGTACTCCTTGCCTTGCGACCTGTGAACAACGTCCATGGGGACCTTCTTGTCTGAACCGTGGAAGAATCCGAAGTCATAGACGCTGCAGCTTGCCGTGGCAATGGTATCGAAGCCTCTTTCGTAGATGTTCTCCACCTTCCCGACAACGCTCATCGTGTCAGCGACGATGGGGGTTCCTGCTTCTATGATGATGGTCGGAATTACGTCGTATAACGCATTGAGCTCGTGGTAGATGGCTTTTGCGTACTCTTGGAAGGTAGGGATAGGGGTATCGAATTGTGCGGCTAATCTGTCGTCCATGAAACCGAACATATTGCTGCCGAAGTCGAGGTATTTCAGGTTCTTTACGGTCTTACCGAGCCAACCAAGCTTTGCAGCCCTGTTCATCCACATTTCGATACTCCTACACCCGTGAACGTGGATATGGAAGCCTACGATCTCGAAGTAATCGGACTGGAGCTCAAAGCACTCCTTATAGGCGTCTGTTCCGGGGAGGATGCCGAACCGTGACTTCCACTTTCGGCTCTCGTCTATGTCGAGGTTCACACGGAGCCCTACCTCGATCCTTGTCTTCGTCCTGAATGCGAGCTCGGCGAGCCTTCGGACTTCATTCGGGTTTTCGAGGTTCACTATGCCTCCGTGGGCAGCTATCCTGAACTTGTTCTCGTCGTCGGGTATGACGCCGTTGTAGACGATTTCATTATCTTCAAAGCCGGCGAGCTTTGCGAGAAACAGTTCTCTCGGTGATACTATCTCTATATTCGCACCTTTCACTTGACGGAGCTCTGACAGTACGAGCATGTGGGGGCAAGTCTTCGTGCTGTATGCGAGCGTGAAATCATCAAACGTTTCTTTGAACGCCGAGATGAACGACCTTGCATTGGCGTAAAACTTGTCTGCTGAGAAGAGGTAGCACGGCTGAAGACTGTCGAGCCTATCTTTGGACGTTGATTTGAGGGATATTTCTCTTGTGATTGTACCCATAATACTTTCCCCATTTATTCTTGAGCGATTCTATGAGGATGAGATGACCTTTCCTCGTCCTTGTGGCTCCTTCGTTGAGGTCCATGTGGGCTTTCACGCAGAAGTACCTGGGCTGAAGGATTATTCGGTTCCTCATGAGCTCCTGCATCATCATATCGATGTCAGAGGCTGCCGGATCTTTCCTGTCATAAGTCGCTTTCAGGGCTCTCCTGTTAATCCACCGCATGTGGGCGGGAACACCTACGAACTTGAACTCTGCGTCATAAGCGTAAGGCGCCAAAGAGTTCTGGTCGAACGCAAGCCCGATATTGAGGTCTGAAACGAGCTGAGCGATCCTTTCGATTTCGGCTGTGACAGTTTCAACATCAGGCGTTCCGTCTTCGTTTTCGATGTTCCTCACATCGTCTATTCTGTAAACGAACCTTTCAATATCATCGTCTGCAACGAAGATGACGTCTTCAGGTGCGTGTCTGATTATCCAGTAGAGCGTGGACATGAAGCTCCATGCTTCTCCTTCGGGAATGACGAGGAGGTCGTCTACCCCTGCCGCCCTATAAAGGTCTGCCTCGCTCTCACGCACGACGTAGGTGCAGTACTCAAGCAGATGCTTGGTGAGGATGGCGTCGGACCTCTTATAGGACATGCAGTAGATATTAAACGAAGTACTCGGACTCATAGTTCTTGCTCATCCTAAGAGCGTAGTTGATGTCGAACTCCATTTTGGAAACGTCCCTGCCGAGGAGCTGAATCGCTCTGAGGTAAGGGAGGTTGAGCCCGGCTTTCGCTATGAAGGGGAGCGTGGCGCTGAGGCGAGGATTGACTTCGAGAAGCTTGACGCTGCCGTCTTCCTTCAGAATGAAGTCACAGCAGAAGTTGCCGTCGAGTCCGGAGTCGCTTACTATCTGTTCAGCTATCCGGTAGGCTTCGTCGTTCTGCTTGATGTTGGCGAACATCGCAGAGCCGAACGCCATGAGGGAAGCCTCGAAGCCAAGACCGAAGAGGAGCTTGCCGTTCTCTGCAAGACCGCACATGCTGTAGTCGCTGCCTTCCTCGAACTCCTGAAGGATAACCTCGCTGCCTGCATGTTCGACGAGCTGAGTCAGCATGGAGAAGTTGATGTATCTGTTGCGCCCGAACTTATTGAACAGAGTCATGTCCAAGCCCTTTTCCTCGTCAACGACTGAAAAGCCGAGCCCACCGCAGCGATCCGGGAGCTTACAGCATATAGGCTTGTTCGGGTAGCCGACAGAGGCGGCGAACTCAAAGCAGTCCTTTGCGGTGCGAGCAAGAGCCTGCCTGGGCATAAGAGAGGGGTAACGCTTGCTGAGCGTAACCTTATCGCCGACGTCACGAAGAGCAGCTTCGCTTGCGACGGAGACCTTTATGCCGTGCCTCTCTATGTGCTCCTTATTCGCCGCCATGATAGGCAGCTCTGCAGTTATGAAGGGGAAGATAACGTCTACTCCTTCTATCTTGCAGATGTCTATTACTGTGGAGATGTAGTCCGGTTCCGTAATCCTCGGAACGACGTACCCGGCGTCTACGCCTTTGCGAAGCAGCGCAGTGTCTTCGCAGTTGATACCAACGATCTTGATTTCCTCGTTGTCGTAGTTGTCCCTGAGAACGTTAATCAGATCGTTCGAGTGCATCGAGCACCCTGTAATCATAATGCCTATCATTCAGTGTCGCCTCCTTTGTTGTCTTCCTCTTTCTTCGGGATTATCTGAGCTTTTATATCGTCAAACCAAATGGCTCGCCCTTTGATTTTGCGTCGCTTGGCTATAAGCACCTTGCCGCCCTCTATGCCGAGAAGCCTTTGCAGGTTGAGGTAATCGACCTCGTTCCTGCATACTATCATGACGTAGTTGTACTTCTCGTATCGAATGAGCTCCATCTGCGGGATTTTCCGGTCCTGAATGTTCTTGCTCTTCGGATCGATTCCGAGGCTCATGTTCAGGTCTGCAGTCCAATCTGCAAGAAGGTCGAGATCCCATTCACCTTCGTGGGTGTTGTCCTTTATGTTGATGGCTCTCTTCTCGGCGTCTGTGTAGCCGATGAGCCTTTTGCAAAGGACTCTCGTGTCGGGATCTTTCTCCTTGAGTATCGATGCTCTCTGGTTTCCTGCTATGAGGTTGTCATTCTCGTCAATGACGAAGGAGCCGAAATCGCCAAGGTCTTCAAGCGATTGTCTGAGCTTGTCTTTCTTCTTCTTGGCAATCTTACGAGGGTTTCCGAAGCCGGTTCTTAACTGTCCAACAGGCAGTTCTACGACCTCTATTCTTCTTTCTTCATCCATTCTGCTTCGATCCTTTCAAATAGCTCAAAGGCGTCCATGATCGTGTCGTCCATATCGAGGTATCGGTAGCTTCCTAACCTTCCCCCGAAGAAGACGTTCTTACAGGATTCAGCAAGAGCTTTGTATTTCGCGTATATAGCGTTGTTCCTTTCGTTGTTGATAGGATAGTAGGGTATATCTTTGAATGCGTCGTAGGACGCAGGATATTCATACGTGAGGATGGAGGTTTCGGCTTCGCAGTGCCGATCAAAGTGCTTGTGCTCGATGGTCCGGGTGAAGCCTAAATCTGCATCGGTATAGTTCACTACAGCAGCTCCTTGAACGTTCTTTTCAAGGAACTCGACTGTTTCAAACCGCAGCGACCGGTAATCGAGAGCTCCGTAGCAGTAGCCGAAGTACTCATCTATGGAGCCGGAATAGACGATGAGCTTGGCTTGGTTCGCAAGCTCTTCAGTGAAGGGCGTTTCGAGCATGACGTGGCAGCCGTAGAGCATTTTCTGGAATATCTCTGTGTACCCGTATTTCGGAATGCCTTCATACTCGTCGTTGAAGTAGTCGTTATCGTAGGTCATCCGGAGCGGGAGCCTCGTGATGATTTCAGGAGGAAGCTCCCGGCAATCGACTCCCCACTGCTTCTCTGTGTACTCCTTGATAAGCTTTTCGTAAATCCTTCGTCCGACAAGGCTGAGCGCCTTTTCCTCAAGGTTCTTGGGCTCTGCACAAGGAACGATGTCCGCTTGGATGCACTCCTCTGCCTGAGAGGGCGTTGTGACGCCGTACAGCCTGCTGAACGTGTTCATGTTGAAGGGGAGGTTATACGGTTTACCGTGATATACGGCTACAGGAGCGTGTGTGAAGCGATTAAACTCGGTGAAGGTGTTGAGGTATTTCCATACACGTGAATCGCTTGTGTGGACGATGTGGGCGCCGTATTTGTGGACTGTGATTCCGTTTATCTCTTCCGTATAGCAGTTGCCGCCAATATGCGACCGCTTATCTATCACGAGGACCTTCCTGCCGCTTTTCTTGAGCAGGTCAGCCATTGTGCATCCGAACAGTCCGGCTCCGACTATCAACACATCGTACATACATCGCTCCTTGGAAAACAAATCAGCCGTCTCGTGCGGACGACTGATTTTCGATGCTACAATATTACAGCGGTATTCGCTTTCTTTCAATGTCATTTATTACCGTTCAGTATCATTTGCTTCCCCAACCGGTAACAAAAGCAGGACGGCTTTCGCCGCCCTGCTATGGCTCGATATTCACAGCTTCGAGAGGTTGTCGATGGCTCGCTTGTGCCATTTGAACATCCGCTGCTTGTACGTATCGTGGTTCTCTTCGTAGTCTGCCTCATCACCGTACAGTGCAAACTGCACGTCTTCCCATTCCTCATGGTCGATGTATCGTGCTCGGATCAGTGCTCTTTCCCCGGAGTTCCTGAGCCTCGATACGAGGTATTCGAGCTGTTTCCGTTCCGCTTTCTGTTCTTCTATAAGGGATTGGATTTCACTCTTCAGGTCTTCGATGGTTGAGGCGTCTTCAGCAACCTTATCGTACACAGTGGATGGGGACTTCGGCGTGAATGAGAGCTTGCTCCCTCCTGCGGAATAAGCTCTCATTTCAAGCCTGTCCAGTCTTTCTGTCTGCCGGGCTATCTCTTCGCAGAGGTTCCGGTAGGCATTGAGCCTGCCCCTCATAAGACCATACGGTGAGACGCACGTATTCTCAACAGGCATGAGCTCACGTCTATTGTGCTTGTTTTTCATGCGACCTCCATACAGTCTTAAAATCGGTGTTGCTCTTTTTACTACGGCATCAGAAGGGCAAGTCTCCATCTGTGATTTCCTGCCATCCAGCAGGCGGATCAGCAAATTCTGGTTCTCCTCCATCAGTAGGATAGCCGTAAGCATCGTAAGTTCTCTCTCTGCTGTTGCTGCCGCCGTCGCTGCCACGAGGCGAGAGGAACTCGACCTCATCTGCGTTCAGTTCGAGGGACGCTCTCATGGAGCCGTCCTTTGCTTCGTATGCCCTTGCGGTGACTTCTCCGACGACGCATACCTTCTTGCCCTTTGCAAGGTATCGTGAACAGTTCTCGCCAAGCCATCGCCATGCGGCTACACGGATGTAGTCAACACGTTTCGGGCTTCCGTCCTGCTCTCTGTACCTGCTGCTGACTGCAACGGTGAACGAGCAGACAGATACTCCGGAGGGCGTAGTCCTGAGCTCAGGATCTGCGGTCAGGTTTCCGATGATGGTCAGCTTATTCATCGTCGCCTTCACCTTCGGGCAAGGCAAGAGGCTCGCCGTCTTTTTCGGCATCTTCGTCGTCAGCATAGACGAACTCTGCGTCGAAGAACGAAGCCTGCCCGTTGTCGATGGGCTTCATGATGAACTCGTTGTGGCTCTCATCCCATACGAGCTCGTACTCGCCCTTCATCTCGCCGGACTCCTGCGTCTTTATCTGCATTACGCTCCCAAGCTTATGGGAGAAGCTCGGCTTGTTGATGGTCTTCTTGGCATTTTCGTCAGCAGCGTCGTAATCACGGACGTCGACCTTCTCGATGCCTATCTTCAGCTTGAGCGAGAGGACAGCCTCCTGACTTTCTTTCTCAAGCATGTTCGCAAGCGTCCTGTTGAGGACCTTATCGAAGTCTTCCTTCATCTGGTCGAAGGCTGTGCTGTTGATGTTGAGGGTGAGGATATTGTCGTTCATTTTCAAAAGCTCCTTTCAGCTATTTTGTAAACATTTACTTCGACTCTCGGTGTATCGGAGTAGAACTTTCGAACGTGGGCGTCTACGATCTGGGTATCATCCCTGTAAAGGACTTTGTTCAAAGAATCGGCGTACACCTTGAGCACATTGTCCATGTCCGGCTTCTTTGTGGGGCGAAGCTGCCCTTTTCGCATCATCTCGATTTTCTTCTTGCTTGCACTCTTCGGGATCGAATAGTACGCATTGATGTCCATTCCGAGCATTTCATCATCAGCGAACCTTACGTTCCCGCAGGCTTTCTGGAACATGACCTTTATCAGGTTCTCATAGATGACGGTATCTTCAGGCGTCCTCGTTTTGACATAATCCCCAACTTTCGAGAACTTCGGTCTCCCCTTGCCTTTCGGCTCTCCGGGGACAGTGAATCTAACGTTCATTCTGGTTGTCCTCCTGTTCTTTCTCATAATCGATATAATACATGTACGACTTGGACTTCTCGCCCTTCCTTGACTTGCCCTGGCGTACAGTGTAGCCGTTCTTCACGAGGATAGCCGCAACTGCAAGCCTGTCGTTCTGTTCGTTGATTTCGAGCCTATTCATTTACTCCTCCAAAAGCTTTTTCATGGCATCGAACCTTGTAGCCGCTTCTCGCATCCTCCACGATTTTCCGGTGAACTCTACGGGATAGCACACTTCA
This sequence comes from Clostridia bacterium, assembly GCA_017394835.1. Lineage (GTDB taxonomy): Bacteria > Bacillota > Clostridia > Christensenellales > CAG-138 > UBA3857. The sequence goes on along the minus strand of JAFPXD010000024.1, from coordinate 62,717 downwards.
AAGATTCGGTCGTAAATCCTCTTGTACCGTATGTCGGCAGGGTTCTGCATCTCTGCAAGCGTCATGTTCGTAGTGACTATCATGGGCTTTCCTGTACGGTATCTGCTGTCGATGACGTTGTAGACGGTCTCAAGTGCAAAGTCCGTTCCTCGCTCGGCTCCGAGGTCGTCGAGGATGAGGAGGTCTGCCATGCTCATCTGCCTTACGAAGCCATCGTCCTTCAGGAGGTCTGCGTTCTGGAGAATCTTTACGAGCGACGTGGCAATCACTGCCCGGAGGTTGTCCATCACGTAATTCCCGATGCAGCAGGCAAGGTGCGTCTTGCCTGATCCTACGGTTCCGAAGAGGAGGAGCCCTTGGTTCTTTTTACGGAGCTCTTCGAACTTCTCAGCGTACCTCCTGCATATTTTTACCTGCTTTACGTTGTCTTGGTTGACAACAAGGCTGTCGAACGTGCTTTCCATGAACTTTCTGTCCATAAGGCTGTTCGCCTTGAGCATCTTGATGCGTTCGACCTTTTCGGCAAGGTTCTTTCGTTCAGCTTCTTCATCCCTTTTACGAACACCGCACTTGCAAAGGACAGGGACTCTCATTACTTCACCGTCAGGAAATTCGAGGTCGAACTCCTTCCTTTCATGGCATATACAACAACGCAGGAATCCTTCGTCGTCTTTGTAATCGCCTTTCTCAAAGTTGGTCGTGCGCTGCTCTTTAGTGTTCGCTCTGAGGACTTCCTTAAAAGCATCACCTAACGATTCCATAAAGCCTCCTATCTGAATGGGTTCTCAGCGCCGATCTCGGTCTTGGCTGTCTTGAGTCCGGGGTACTTCTTCTCGCATTTTTCGACAACCCAGTTGAGGATGGCACGATAATCATCCTTGTATCGCTTGCCATTGGCTACCTTGTAGTTGTCGAGCTCTTCTATGAGCTTCTGCGTGAACGCCTCTCCGTACTTCTCGACAAGCTTTTCGTATTCGGCAGGAAGCATCGATACAGCTTCAGCATACTTGGTCTTTTTCGGAGCAGGAGGCTTCGGCTTTTTGGGAGGTTCAGCCTCGTCAGGAGGCGGCTCTATGGCTTTGACTTCAGGGACATGTTCTTCCCTGCGCTTATCTCGCTCGCTGCGCTTCCTGAGCCTGTCCTTTTCCTTCTTGTCGAGGTAGCTGTACCAGTACTGTTGCCATTCGTACCAATCGTGGATGTAAAGCTTACCGTCCTCCTCATCGATCCATCCTGCGCTTATCATTGCATCGGCAACAGTCGAAGCATTGAGGCTTGGATTGATGTACGGTCTAATCGCAGATGCGATGTCTTCTTTATCGGCATTGCCGAGAAGACCGGAGACGTCGGCGTTCTTCCTCGCCCAGAGCCATAAGACTGTCAGGATCCCAAGGGCTTCTGCGTCAGAGCATCCGATGGCTTTCCTGAATCCCCGGAGCTTGCTTCCGAGGACTTCTTCGTGTACTGCGATCCAGTGCAACAAATCACCTTCTTTCATAGGGCAGGTCATGCTGCGTTGCCTGCCCTTGACACTTCGTTGTTACTCCTGCGGTTCCTCGTCGGGAACGGAGTTCTCTATCTCCTCGACGAGCTTTTTCATGATGAGGTCATACTCGGACCGCCTCATGTTCGTGGTGGATTCGAATCCCTCTTCGGTCATGAGCGTCTTGATTACCTCAGCTCCCTTTTCCTTGCCGAAAGCATTGTAGGCGGTCAGGAAGAGGGCTTTCCTGTCGTCCTGCGTGATGACCGGATCATCAGGCACAGTGGTCTCGATGACTGTGCCGTCAGTATCTATGATGTCATAGCCTCCGGCGCTGATTTCCTCTGCCGTGTACATACCCTCATAGTCCTTCGGGTACGCTTCACGGAGGCACTGGCTTATTGCGACCTTCTCTATCATGGTGCAGGGCTTCTCTTTCCAGATGGCGTTGCCCTTGTTGTACTCGCTGAAGGTGACTTCCTTGTACGTCGTGACTTCATGACCGTTCCTGAGCTTATGGACTCTGCACCAACCGCCTATGAGCTGTTCTGTAGGGTAGAGGCATGCGCCGGCTTTCTGAACTATTTCTCCCGCTTGTCCCCTGCATACGACGATGCCGCTCTCGAAGTACATGTGGTTCGGGTTGTCGTCTGCCCTGCGCTTGTACGTATCGTAGCCGACTACGGTCTGTGCCGGCTGACTGCCGAACTTTATGAGGTAAACTTCTCCGGTAACGAAGGGATTGAGTTTCTGGGCTTCGCACAGCTTCAGGAACAGCATTACTTCCTGATCCGATACTTCGCCGTTTCCTTTGACGAGATACTGCTTGACGGTATTTGCGTCAAGCTCTACGTTTCCGAATGCGGATTCGTAGGTGACTTTCATCAGTTCGTTCGGCACGGTGCTCACCTCCTGAAGCTCATCTTGGCGATCTCCTCATAGGCGACGCCGGGAATCTTAATCGTGCCTTTCGAAGCTCTGATGAGCTTCAGTACGGCAGCTTCGTCAACAGGTCTGATGACGACGCCGTTCACTTCGACAGGGACGTTGCCGGGAGAGATGGCGACTATCTGCCAGTCCTTCTGGTAGCTGACACCCTTCGCCTTGGGGCTTTCGTCCTCTATGACTACGCTCCGGGCAGCCCTGTCTGCTATTTCTGCATCGAGCATTGCCATTTCAGCGGCAATCTCGTCTCCTTCTTCTTCAGCAGAAATTGCCGCCTGAAGCTTTCGGTCTGCTTCTTCCTGTGCGAGCTTCCGTGCGGCTTCCTCTGCGGCAATCCTTTCCTGTTCTTTTCTCATCGCATAGTCGCCCATGGTCTTCTTAACTATCTTCTCGGCTTTCTTCAGCGGCTCAAGCATGAGCTTCTCTCTGTCGCATATCTGCTTGTGCGCTTCGTGAGCCGCCTTCTTCATCGGGGAGAAGAACTCGGTGACTTCTGCTATCTTCTGCTTCAAAAGGACGCCGAACTCGCCGGCTTCCTCATACTGGCTGTCGTCTGCTACTACAAGACGACCGGCTCTGAGCTCGATGTCAGTGACCTGACTCTGAAGCTCTTCCTCGCCCTGTGCCGACTGCGGTTCAATGACCGCTACAACTTTTTCTTCCATCATTTGCTACCTCTTGTTTCTGTATTTTTGGATATGTCTGTGAACTGTGAGCAACGCACCGAATACTTCCCAACTCTCAAGGTCGTTCCTGTCATAGAACACCCACTGGTATTTTCCGGTAGGCATCAGGTGCAGAATCGCTTTGCCATCGAACCTGAATCCGTGGCTCTCATACGCCTTGCTGTACGCCTCAAGCTGTACACCGGTGAGCATCCTGTTCACCGTCGCCGAGGTCTTATGGTCAACGAGGATTCGTTTCCCGTCGATCAAACAAGGCAGGTCTGCCGTCCCTGCATAAAGCAGCGACTTGTGGTACACTCGACATTCTGTTGCGAGCGGTTCGGGGTTCATGTCCTTATACCATGTCCTGAAGGCTTCGAAGTATCCTTCGTAGCATTCCGGGACATCCTTTACTCCATAGAGGATATAGTTCTCAATGGCGTTGTGGATTGCAGTTCCCCTGTTTGCGGCTTCGTTGAGTATCTTCTCGTCTACGTCTTTGTACAGAGCCTGTGAAAGCGGACGCATGACTGTCGTGACCGAGGGAACACATCTTCCGTCCAAGCGGTAGATATGTTTTTCGCCTTCAAAGACAAGCTCTTTGAACGACGGAATGGGCTCACTACTCATCATCGAAATACGCCTCCACTTCTGCGACGCCCTTTTCGGCGCCATACTTGTCTTCCAAGATGCTGACGGCTTCGTCTTTGAAGCATTCTTCGTGGTAATGCTCGCCGTCGAGTTCGTAGTAGTCCTCACCTTCTACGATGTCCTCGCCACACGACTTGCAGACGAACACTGCTTCAGGCTGAGGTGCGTTCGGGCATCTCGGATCGCAAGGGCTTCTGTAACAAATCTCGCACATTTTCATTCCTCCTTTCCTGTGGTCTTTTTATCTACGAAGACGCCTATCGGTATCTTCAGTTTGCTCAAGGCACTGTTGAGGTCTGCGGCAGTCTCGATTCCGTAGTCCCTCTTCAGGATGCCTTTCAGCTCTTCAGCTCTGCTCATTATGTTCTCCTTTCTGCTTTGCCTCGAACAACATGAGCTCTTCGACCAGAACCTTCAGCTTTTGCATGTAAGCGACTATCTCGTTCATCTTCTGCCTCTCCGCTTCCTCGACTTTTCCATCTACTGCAATCGTCGTGAGGGCGCTCATCATAAAATCGAGCTTGTTTCCGGAGAACAGTTCAAGCAGACCAAGCGTGGTCTTCTCGATAGGCTTTACTTCTGTGGCTATGGCTTTTCTGCACCCTATCGGGCAATCGTTCGCACAGTAGTTGTTCAGCAGCTCCGGGGCGTTGTACAAATCAGCCATGAGGACAACAACGTCTACCGGAACCACCTTAGTATTGCCCAATTCGTAATTGGCAAGCGACGATACGGAAACGCCGAGCAACTCAGAGGTGCTTTCACGGCTGTTCAGCTTGTCGTTGTATCTTGCCGCCTCTTTCCTGCACCTAAAGTAGATGTTTTCATTGGTCGTCATACAGTCCTTTGCCATGTTGCGCTCGTCCTTTCCGTGATATACTGCTTACTGATGAGAGGAGAAATCTGTCAGCGGCTTACCGAACAGTAACTTGCCGTCAAAAAAAATCGAATTGAACTCCTCCGGCGTAAGGTCGAGGTAATTCTGGATGGCTGCGATCTGATCCGGATCGAACTTCGTGCATCCACGCTCTTTCTTGGCGTACAGGTCACGGGACATGCCAATGGCTCCTGCGACATCACTGCGGTCCTTGTCACGACGAATACGAGCAATCTGAAGCTCTTTCGTGTTCATTTTCTTCTCCTTCCAAGGGTGATATTGGTGTATCTTTATTATATCTTACTGAACGGTAATATGTCAAGCGGTTTTTTGCATTTTTTTATCATTTCCGCAAGAATTATCTTTTTGGTATCATTTTATGCTACAATAAAGAAAAAACGGAGGTTTCTTCCATGGTCGATTTCGCAAAACGGCTTCGCAACGAGCTCGAAACTCGCGGCGTTTCTCAGCGTTGGTTGGCAGACGCAGCAGACACGAAAGAAGCTACTATCAGCAGGTATGTCAACGGCATCAATAAGTCTCCTGACGTCGAGATCCTTGTCGGCATTGCAAAAGCGTTGAACGTGACGACAGACTATCTTCTCGGCTTGACCGACATCCCTCGTGTGAAGTATGAGATTAACGCCGAGGAGCGCATACTGCTTTCAACGCTAAGGAAGGCTTCAGAGCGCGACCTTGCTATCATCTGGCAAATACTCGATGCGTATCTTACTCCGAGCGAAAGGGGCTTCTTACGTCCTACAGAGGACGAAGACGAAGTGAAAGCCGGTTGACGTCGAAGGTCGTTCAGTTGCACTTTGGCAACAAAAGGCAGGATTGAATGTCGCAGTCAGTTTCAAACAAGCTGTCCTCGAAAAAGGCTGCTTTATACATTCGTGTATCAACACGTTGGCAGGTGGATAAGGATAGTTTACCTGTGCAGCGTGAGGAGCTCATTAACTACGCCAAATACGCGCTTGGAATCGACAGATACGAGGTCTTTGAGGATGCAGGCTATTCAGCCAAGAATACAGACCGTCCTGCGTTCCAGTACATGATGTCAAGGCTGAGGACCGGGGAGTTCTCTCACCTGTGCGTCTGGAAAATCGACCGCATCAGCAGGAACCTTCTGGACTTCGCAAGCATGTATGCGGAAATCAAGAAGCTCGGCGTCGTCTTCGTTTCAAAGAACGAGCAGTTCGATACTTCAAACGCAATGGGCGAGGCTATGCTCAAAATCATCCTGGTCTTCGCAGAGCTCGAACGCAAGATGACGTCTGAACGTGTTACTGCAGTAATGGTATCGAGGGCTGAAAAAGGGCTTTTCAACGGAGGTCCTATCCCTTTCGGGTACGACTACGACACAGAAACGAAGAGCTTGGTCGTAAACGAGGCTGAGGCGGCAGTCGTCCGTCAGATCTATTCAATGTACGACAGCGGAGAATCATTGCTGTCAATCGCACGAGAACTCAACAGGCTTGGCATTCATAAGCGTGGCGCCCACTGGACTACGAAGGCTCTGAGCTACGTCCTGAAGAGCCCGACGTACATCGGCGCTCTTCGATACAATTACCATGCAATGTCCCTTGATCAGAGCGGCGGTACGCTGAAGAAGGAATCTGAGTGGATAACCGTCGACAATACTCACGGCTCTATCGTTGATGAGGAGTTGCAGAGCAGAGTCATCTCGTCTATGGCTTCGAGGCGAAAAGGCGGTTCAGCTCCAAAAACATACTTCAGGAAGCACGTCCACATTTTCGCAGGGCTTCTGCAATGCGGGAACTGTGGCAGCAACATGATATGTCAGCTCGGAAAGCCGAAGAATGCAGGATATACGCCATCTCTGTATTCATGCTCGCTCAGGCGTAGGTACGGTGACTGCAATGCTGTATTCACGTCTGACGTCTATATCGGTCCTTTCGTGTTCAATTACATATCGAACATCATTCGAGCCCAAAACAATTTCGGGAAGACTACTACGCTCGATACTTTCGAACGCAAGCTGCTTAGAGGGGATTGGTTTTCGGACATCGACCACATCGAGCATCAAGGGCTATCTGAGATGTACGCCATGCTCAAATCAGGGGTTTCCGGGACTACATACGCTGAGAGGATGAAGCCGGCTGCCAATGAGCAGGAAAGCCTGTCAGTAGAACGTGAAACAATCACGTCTGAACGACGCAAAAAGGAGCGAGCGTTATCGAGGCTTCATTCGTTGTTCCTCTATGACGAAGACGCCATGCCGGAGCGTGAGTACATCGTCGAGAAGAAGAAGCTCGAAGACGAGATCGATGAGCTTGACAAGCGGCTCGAAGAGCTCAACGTGGATGTGGAATCGAGCTTCAGCCTGTCAGATGCGGAGTTCATCTCAAAAGCAAATCTTTTCATTATGACAAACGAGCTGCTTTCGAGCAGATACGTAAATTACGAGGCGATGGCTACAAAAATCGAGCCTAAAGTGCTTCAGCAGTTCGTGGGTTCTCTCATTCAAAAAATTGTCATCACGGACGCAAAAATCACGTCAATCCAGTTCAAAAACGGCATAGAGCACGTTTTCGTGTATCGACAAAACAAAAAGGCTGACGACTGAAATCCTAAGCATTCTCTTGGTTTTTTCAATCGTCAGCCACGCAAGGAGGGCTACTGCTTGCCGTTACCATGCCATGCCCCATGGAGATAAACCGCCTTTCACAGCTCAGGGGAAGGGCTTATGAGAATATGCTCGCAATAGCCACCTGCAACTACCCCGAGGGCAAGCCCGACTGCAACGGGCATTCCACGCTGTTTGACGGGGTCGCGTATGCGCCCGATGCGGAGGGCTCGCGCGATACCTGCGTTATGGAAGCAGGCGCAGAGCCGGGAGTGTATTTGGGATCGCTCGATATGGATATGCTCCGCGAATACCGAAAGCATGAGGTGCACGGCAACGCCTTCCGCCGCCCGGAGCTTTACGGGGCGCTCATATGCGAGCGCGTGGATGAGCCCTTCAAGCGGAATGAAAGAAGGATATGAGCCAATGAACGCCCGCCGAACAAGCGGGCGTTATATATTGCTTTTTTCGCGTTGACACATTCGGCGCATCGGTATAGAATAGAGCCATAAATCGAGGAAAAAGGCTTTGAACTTATGAAATTTTTCGATCGTTCCCGCGACATCGACATGCTCGAAGGGCCCCTGCTCGGCAAGGTGTTCCTTTTCTCCATACCGCTCATAATCACGAACGCGCTGCAGGTGTTTTACAACGCCGCGGATATGATAATCGCGGGCAAATCCAACGTGGAGGGCGCGATAGGCTCCATCGGCACCACCACCGCCATGATAAACCTGATCCTTAACATATTCATGGGCTTCTCGGTGGGAACGAACGTGGTCGTGGCGCGCAACCTCGGCAAGCGCGATCCCAAAGCGGTATCCGATTCGGTGCATTCATCGCTCATAGTAGGGCTCATCACGGGCGTCATCTGCGCTATAATCGGCTTCTTCGTCTGCCGCCCGGTGCTCGGGATATTGGGCGACAAGGGGCACATACTCGATCTTGCCACGCTCTACACGCGCATCTATTTCGTCGGCGTGCCCTTCATCGCGCTTTCCAATTACCTGATCGCCATATTCCGCGCAAAGGGCGACACCACCACCCCGCTCGTGATACTCGCCTGCACGGGACTTATGAACGTGGGGATGAACCTCTTCTTCGTGCTCGTCTGCGGTATGAGCGTTGACGGCGTCGCGTGGGCGACGGTTATCGCAAACGTCGTTTCGGCGGTCTGGCTCGGCGCAAAGCTCACGCGCGACAAGGGCATGTGCCGCCTCGATCTCAAGAAGCTCCGTCTTGAGAAGGCCGCCGTGCGCGAGATCATAAGGGACGGCCTCCCCGCGGGCGTACAGGGAGCGCTGTTCTCCCTTTCGAATATGCTTATTCAGTCCACCATAATCGGCTTCAACAACCGTCTCTGCCCCGGCGGCTCCGACATAATCGACGGCAACGCCGCGGCGGGCAATCTCGAAGGCTTCGCATACGTTGCGACGAACTCCGTCTATCAGGCGAGCGTCACCTTTACGAGCCAGAATTATGGCGCGGGCAAGTACAAGCGGATAGGGCTCGTCATGCGCTGCTGCTATTTTGCGACGGGTCTTATCGCGATCCTTGTCGCCGCGATACTGCTCATATTCCACAAGCCCCTGCTCGGGCTCTACACGTTAAAGCCCATGGCGGAGGAGATAGCGATGCTCCGAATGCACGTTATGCTCACGCCCTATATAACCCTTGCATTCATGGAGGTCGGCTCCGGCATACTGCGCGGGCTCGGGCGAAGCACCACTTCAACTCTGGTTTCGCTCATAGGCTCCTGCGTGTTCCGCCTCATTTGGATATGGACGGTCGTTCCCGCAGTCGGCGAGCTTTGGGTGGTGTACCTCTCCTACCCTATAAGCTGGACGCTCACCGCGCTGACTCATTTCATTTTCTCGGAAACGATAAGAAGAAAATGCATCCGGCGGCAGGAGGAAGCGGAAGCCGCCGCTTAAAATCAAGGATATGCAAAAGCCCGAAGGCGGAAGCCTTCGGGCTCGTTCTATATCCCGGCAGGATCTCTTCGCGCGGTCACGGATCGTACCGTTAGCCTTCATCGGGCAGAAGCGGAACTCGGGTGCAAAACTTTATCGCCACGTGGTTTTCGGGAAAGTCGGCGGGAATGAGATCCCCGGAATTCATAAAATACACGGAAAAATCATCGTCTATCTTAAGCTCACGGCTCATGCGCTGAACTTCGAGCAACTCCTCGACATGCCGCTCGTTCTCCTTACGCTTCTTTCCCGTAAACAGAAGCTTATAGAGCAATCCGCGAAATCCCTTAAGCGGCGGCACCCATATTTTGGGCGGATCGCCGCCTTCCATTGAACCCACGGCAAAGAACCATCCGTCAACGTAAGCAAAGCCTTCTTTTTCATAGAGAGGCGATATTTCCGTTACGCAAAGCAGATCGTCAATACCGCACGAAGCAAAGAACTCCTTCACTTTATCGGAAAAACGGTGAGCGTGGGCTTTGAAGCTGCGGCAGTACTCGCACCCGCAAAAAGGCTCGACGGGGCGCCGGGCGTAGTATTCTCTCGTTGCTTCCGCATCTATGGCGACCATGCAGTTTTCCAGTTCGATCTTCATTACCTTTATTCGCTCAACAGGCGTATTACCGCTTCGGGGTTTTTACAGTATTTTTCCGCATACTGTAATGCGGTAAGCCCGTCCTTATCGACTTTTGTTTTATCTGCGCCGCGTGAAAGCAGAAGTTGTACGATCTCCGTATCTCCGGAAGCCGCTGCCCGCATAAGCGCGGTCACTCCGTTGCTGTCCGCGTTTACATCGCAAAGGGCTTTATCGAGAATGCGCTCGATGATCCCTGAGTGTCCGTTCCCCGCACACAGCAGCATTATAAGCGGCCAATCATCTGTCGAGCGGCTATCCTCCGTGCCAATGGTGTTTCCGATTCGTTCATAAAAATAATCAAACAGTTTTTCCGATTCCTCCTCGGCGCATCCTTCATCCGCACGCGTATAGGCTATCGCCCATATTGCCGAATATTCCGGTAAAGACCATGGATCGGTAACGACTTCGGCTTTTGCTCCATGTTCATATAGCCAAACAGCCATATCATAACAGCCCGCATGCTTATCCTGAAGCACTGCGCCAAGCGGCTTCAAAAAGCTGCCCTTATTCGGGTCCGCGCCAAGCTCGACCATGCGGCGGGCGGTATCGTAATACCCGTTTGAACAGGCATCCGGCAGCAAATAACCACTCTGCGGAAAATCCATAAATCTCGCAAGCCACCTCGGAGCATAAGCAGGCCTCGTATTCAAGCAACCGGGGTGCTTTTCAATCAGCGCCTCCGCCTCAGTCTTTTTGCCGTTATTAAGCAATTCCGATATTTCTTTGGCGTTGGCAATATTGATCAACAGCACCGCGATAAGCATCGCGGCAAGCAAGCCTATAATAATTCCGAACAGAGTCGGAGCAGAAACCTTCTTTTTCATGTTCTCTGTCCACCCTTCAAAGCAAATTAACGACAGAGCCCGCCAAAAGGCGGGCCCCTATTCTTACTTTACCTTTCTTTCCGCGAGCTTCAACGCGTTCACGAGCAGGCCCGCCCTCGTCATGGGGCCGACGCCGCCCGGAACGGGGGTTATCATAGCGGCCTTGGGCTCGACGCTTTCAAAATCCACGTCGCCCACGGGCTTGCCGTCGATATAATTCATGCCGACGTCGATCACCACGGCGCCCTCCTTCACCATATCGCCCGTTACGAAGCGGGGCCTGCCGACCGCGACTATGAGCACGTCGGCTCTTTTGGTGTGCTCCGCAAGATCCGCCGTTTTGCTGTGGCAGACGGTAACGGTCGCGTCGTTCAGGAGGAGCTGTATCGCCATGGGCTTGCCGACTATATTGCTCCTTCCCACTACCACGCAGTGCTTCCCCGCGACCTCCACTCCGCTTTCCTTGAGCATGCGCATGACCGCGGCGGGCGTACAGGCGGCGATGTCGTAATCATCGCTGTCTATGCGGGCGGAAAAACCGTCAACATCCTTATCGGGGGCGATGGCGGCGAGCAGCTTCTTGGTGGAGATATGCTCCGGCACGGGAAGCTGGCAAAGGATGGCCTTAACGTCCTCATCCGCGTTCAGCCTTTCTATCATGCGCAGGAGCTTTTCCTCGCTCGTGGATTCGGAAAGCGCGATCACAGTAGGCGTGATGCCCGTCTTTTCGCAGTCCTTCGCCTTGAGCTCGACGAGCCTTTTGGAAACGGGATCGCTGCCGACCACAATGAGGGTCATATTGGGGCGGGCTTCCTCGCCGAATTCGGAAACGAGCGCGGCTGATCCTTCCGCGACCTCGGCCATCACCTTTGCCGCTATCGCTTTGCCGTCAATGAGCTGTGCCATGTTTTCCTCCTTATTATTTGAAGAAATCGTATGCGGATTCAAAGAGCTTCATATCGTAAACGCCGGTGACGTTCTTGTAAAGCCCCGCGCCTATCCTTTCGGAATGCCCCATCTTGCCGAAAATGCGGCCGTCCGGAGACATTATGCCCTCTATCGCGCCGAAGGAGCCGTTGGGGTTGAAGAGCACGTCCATGGTGGGCTCGCCCGAAGCATCAACGTAGCGGGTGATCACCTGACCGTTTTCGGCAAGCTTCAGAAGCACCTCCCGGGGAGCGACGAAACGCCCCTCGCCGTGGGAGATGGGCACGCAGTAGATCTCGCCCGCGCGCACCTTGCGCAGCCACGGGGAGGCGGAGGTCTCCACTCTGACTCTGACTATGCGGCTCTGATGGCGGCCGATGACGTTATGCGTGAGCGCGGGCATATCGGCGGTGGGCTCGACGAATTTGCCGTAGGGCAGGAGGCCCGTGCGCGTCAATGCCTGGAAGCCGTTGCAGATGCCGCCAATGAGGCCGCCCCTCTTCAGCATATCCTCCACCGCGCGGCGGCAGTCCTCGCTCCTGAGGAAGGCGGCAATGAATTTGCCGGAGCCGTCGGGCTCGTCGCCGTTGGAGAAGCCGCCGGGGATGAAGAGCGTTTCGGCGGAGCCTGTCTCCTGCGTGAATTCGCGGATGGAATCGGCAAGCGCGGCGCCGGAGCCTGTGCGGACTATCACGACCTTGGTATCAAAGCCCGCCCTGCGGAAGGCGCGCTCGGTCTCGTATTCGCAGTTGGTGCCGGGGAATACGGGGATGACAGCCTTGGGATGCGCGGTCGAAACGCCGAAGGGCTTGACGTAGGGGCGATCGGTGCAGTTCAATTCTATCATGGGCTCATTCTCGCAGTAAGCGGGGAATATGCCCTCAAGCGTGCTCTCATAGGAGGCGATGAGTTCGCCGACGGAAACGGGCTCGGCGTCCTCCTCCTTCTTTTTCTTCATTTCAAGGGTGACGACGGGCTTATCGACGGTAACGCCGATGAGCTCCTCCTCTATTTCGGGATCGGAGATATTCGCCATCGCGGTGCATTCGATTATGAACGAGCCGAATTCGGGAGCGAAAATATCGTCCGTAAAGAGCTTTACGCCTATTCCGTTGCCCATGGTCATTTTGATGAGCGCTTCCGCGGCGCCGAACCTTTCGGGAACGTATGCGGCGCTGATCCTGCCCTGCTTGATGAGGGAATTGACCCTTTCGCAGAGCTCGCGCAGCTTTTTGCCGTTAATGCGGCCGTTTTCATCCTTCCTGACGGAAAGGCGGCATACACAGCTTCCCGCGTGCTTGAATTCGGGGGAGATGATATTGCCGACTTCGCCCTTGGCGGCGGCGAACGAGATGAGCGTGGGAGGCACGTGGATGCTCTCGAAGCTGCCGCTCATGGAATCCTTGCCGCCGATCGCCGCGCAGCCCATATCCACCTGCGCGTCAAGCGCTCCAAGAAGCGCCGACATGGGCTTGCCCCAGCTTTCCGCCGTACGCATACGCTCGAAATATTCCTGGAAGCTCATCCAAGCCTCGTCAAGATCGGCGCCCGCCGCGGCGAGCTTTGCATACGAGGAGCATACCGCCATATAGGAGCCCCAATAGGGGGAAGCTTCGGAAACGTAGGGATCGAAGCCCCAGCTCATCACGGAGCAGGTCTCGGTTTTACCATCGAGGACGGGGAATTTTGCCGCCATCGCCTGAGTGGGGGTCATCTGCTTTTTGCCGCCGAAGGGCATAAGCACGGTGTTCGCGCCGACGGTGGAATCGAAGGTTTCAACAAGGCCGCGCTGCGAGCATACGTTAAGATCGGAGGCGACCTTCATGAGCTTTTCCCTGAAGGTGCCGGTAAGGGGAGCGGGCTTGAAGGCGTGCTGCTTTTCAACGCGTACGGCGGTATGCTTCGCCGCGCCGTTGGTATCTATGAACGCCCTCGAAATATCGACGGCCTTTTCGCCCTTGTAGAACATGGTGAGCCTGCCTTCGTCGGTGACGCGGGCCACCTCCACGGCGTCAACGCCCTCAGCCGCGCAGAGCGCGATGAAGGCGGAGGCGTCCTTCGCCTCAACGACCACCGCCATGCGCTCCTGGGATTCGGAGATCGCAAGCTCGGTGGGAGTCAAGCCCATGTATTTCTTGGGGACCTTATCGAGATCTATCACGAGCCCGTCCGCGAGCTCGCCTATTGCGACCGAAACGCCGCCCGCGCCGAAATCGTTGCAGCGCTTTATCATGCGGGAAGCGGTCGGGTTCCTGAACAGGCGCTGGAGCTTGCGCTCCTCAGGAGCGTTGCCCTTCTGCACCTCGGCCCCGCAGAGCTCGAGGGAGGAGACGGTATGCGCCTTGGAAGCGCCCGTCGCGCCGCCGCAGCCGTCGCGCCCCGTCTTGCCGCCCATAAGGATCACGCGGTCGCCCGCTTCGGGCTCCTCTCGCCTTACGTTCGCCTGCGGTACCGCCGCGATCACCGCGCCGACCTCCATGCGCTTTGCGGCATAGCCTTCGTGATAGAGCTCATGGACGAGACCCGTCGCCAAGCCTATCTGGTTACCGTAGGAGGAGAAGCCAGCCGCCGCCTCGCGCACTATGCGGCGCTGGGGGAGCTTGCCGGGGATGGTCTCCGAAACGGGGCGGGTGGGATCCGCCGCGCCGGTGATGCGCATAGACTGATATACGTAGCCCCTGCCGGATAAGGGGTCGCGGATGGCGCCGCCGACGCAGGTCGCGGCTCCGCCGAAGGGCTCTATCTCGGTGGGATGATTATGCGTTTCGTTCTTGAAGAGGAGCAGCCAGGGCTCCTTTTCGCCGTTGTGATCGACCTCCACCTTTACGGTGCAGGCGTTTATCTCCTTGGAATCGTCGAGCTTGGTGAGCCGCCCCGTTACCTTCCTGTGGTATTTGCCGCCGACGGTGGCCATATCCATGAGGCAGACGGGCTTATTATCCCCCACCTCGCGGCGGATGCCGAGATAGCGCTCATACGCGGCTTTAACGTCCTCATCTTCGAATTCGATGGAATCTATATGGGTATTGAAAGTGGTGTGGCGGCAATGATCCGACCAGTAGGTATCGAGCACCTTTATTTCGGTCACGGAAGGATCGCGCCCCTCGGATCTGAAATATTCGCGGCAGCAGACGGCGTCCGCCAGATCCATCGCGAGCCCCATATCGGCAATGAGCTTCTTCAAGCCCTCGTCATTAAGCTCTGTGAAGCCCGCGATGAATTCCACTCCCTCGGGCTCGTCATAGGTCTGGGCAAGGCTCTCGTATTCGGAAAGGCGCCCTTCGCGGCTGTCAACGGGGTTTATGAGCGCTGAGCGGATCTCTTCGAATTCCTTATCGCTGACGGCGCCGTAAATGAGATAGACCCTCGCCGTGCGGACTATGGGGCGCTCGCCGCCCTCGCCTATCGCGATAAGGCGGATGCTCTGCTCGGCGGCGTCGGCGCACTGATCGTACTGGCCGGGCAGGTATTCCGCGGCAAAGGCGCGGTCGAAGCCTTCGGGAAGATCGAAGAGCACGTTTTCGGTCCTCGGATCGGAAAATACGGAGCCGACGCTCTTTTTGAAGGTCTCTTCGGAGACGTTTTCTATATCGTAGCGGCGAAGGAGCCTTATCCTTTCAAGCCCCCCGATACCGTGCAGGCTGACGAAATCGTTTTTGAGAGACTCCTCCTCATGGGAGAATTCGCTTTTTCTTTCGGTGTAAACTCTGAATACCATAGCTTTCTACCCCCTATATGCGGGGCCCTTTCCCGGCCTGCGCCGTTACTTATTCTTGTCTTCCGATGCTTCAAGCGCGGCGCGGCCTATGTCGCGGCGCATATACATGTTTTCAAAGCTGACCTTCGCCGTCTCGCGGTAGGCGGTCTCGACCGCTTCGCGGAGCGTGGGAGCGACGGATACGACGTTTATGACCCTGCCGCCTGCGGTAACGAAGCCTTCTTCCGTTTTGGCGGTGCCGGCGTGGATTATGTGAGTGCCCTCCGCGGGCTCGTCGATCTTAATGGGGAGGCCCTTCGCATATTTACCGGGGTACCCGCCCGAAACGAGCACCACGTTCGCCGCCGCCTCGTTCGAGAATTCAACGGGGGTCCTTTCGAGCTCGCCCGTCTCGCAGGCAAGCATGGCGTCCAGCAGGGAGCTCTTCATGAGCGGCAGAACGGTCTGCGCCTCGGGATCGCCGAATCGGCAGTTGTATTCGATGACCTTGGGGCCTTCCTTCGTTATCATCAGGCCGAAATACAGGCAGCCGGAAAACGGGCAGCCCTCCTCCGCCATGGCGCGGATCGTGGGCAGGAATATCCGCTCCATGCATTCCGATGCGACTTCCTCCGTGTAGAAGGGGTTGGGAGCGATAACGCCCATGCCGCCTGTGTTGGGGCCCGTGCCGCCCTCGCCCGCGGTCTTGTGATCCATCGAGGAGACCATGGGAACGACGGTCTTCCCATCGGTGAAGCTCAGAACACTCACCTCGGGGCCCTCCAGGAATTCCTCTATGAGCAGCCTCGATCCGGACTCGCCGAAGAGCTTATCCTCCATGAGCTCGCGGACGGCGGATACGGCCTCCTCGCGGGTATGGCAGATGAACACGCCCTTGCCGAGCGCAAGCCCGTCCGCCTTGACGACCATGGGAGGCTCGTTTGCTAATACGTAATTCAGCGCATCCTCGATATTATCGAACTTTTCCGCCTTGGCCGTGGGGATGCCGTATTTTTCCATGAGGCGTTTTGAAAAGATCTTGCTCGATTCTATGCGAGCCGCCTTTGCGGAGGGGCCGAAGCAGGGCACGCCCATTTCGCGGAGCCTGTCCGCCATGCCCATGGCAAGGGGATCGTCCGGAGTGACGACCGCAAAATCCACGTGGACTCCGCGCACAAAATCGCAGACTCCTTTAAGGTCGGTCGCCTTTATGGGGTAGCATTCGGCAAATTCCGCAATGCCGCCGTTTCCGGGAAGGGCGTAAAGCTTGCCCACCCGCTCGTCCTCGTGAAGCTTTTTCGCAATGCCGTATTCGCGGCCGCCGCCGCCTATGATGAGAATATCCATTACCGTTTTATCCTTTACTCATGATGTGTGCCGAGCTCCATGCCAGGGGGGTGAAAAACGTCAATGGTGGAACAGGCGTATCCCGTTCATCACCATGGTTATGCCCAGCCTGTTGCATTCGTCTATAACGTCCCCGTCGCGCTTCGAGCCGCCCGCCTGCACGATGTAGCGGACGCCGGAACGCGCTGCTCTCGTTATGTTATCGGAGAAGGGGAAGAACGCATCGGAGGCCAGCGCCAGCCCTTCGCGGCTCCTTAAGAACTCGCGCTTTTCTTCCTTGGTAAGCTCCTCGGGCTTTTCGGTGAAGAAGCGCTGCCACTCGCCCTCCGCAAGCACGTCCTCCGCATGATCGGAGATATAGCAGTCTATGCAGTTATCGCGGTCGGGGCGGCCGATACCCTCCCTGAAGGGGAGCCCCAGTACCTTCTCATGCTCGCGCATGAGCCAGTTATCCGCCTTGTCGCCCGCGAGGCGCGTGCAGTGGATGCGGCTCTGCTGACCCGCGCCGACGCCTATCGCCTGACCATCGACCGCATAGCAGACGGAATTGGACTGGGTGTATTTAAGGGTTATCATTGCGACTATAAGATCGCGCTTTGCGGAATCGGGAAGCTCGCGGTTTTCGGTCACTATGTTGGTGAGGGTCGAAGCGTCAAGCACCGCGTCGTTCCTCTTCTGCATGAAGCGGACTCCGAATACCTCCTTCGTCTCGAATTCGGGAGCCGCATAATCGGGATCCATCTTTATAATGCAGTATTTGCCGCCCTTTTTGGAAGCAAGAAGCTCGAGCGCTTCGGGCTCGTAATCGGGGGCGATGACGCCGTCTGAGACCTCGGGCTTTATGACACGCGCGGTCAGAAGATCGCATTTATCGGAAAGCGCAATGAAATCGCCGAAGCTGGACATCCTGTCCGCGCCTCTCGCCCTCGCATAGGCACAGGCAAGCGGGGAATCGTTTATGTTCTCAATATCGGTCACGAAAAGCTTACGCTTCATGACTTCGGAAAGCGCAACGCCCACGGCGGCGCCGGCGGGGCTGACGTGCTTGAAGGAGGCTGCCGCGGGAAGGCCCGTCGCCGCGCGAAGCTCACGGACGAGCTGCCACGAATTCAAAGCGTCGAGAAAATTGATATAGCCGGGATTGCCGTTAAGCACCTCGAAGGGGAGATCGGCGCCGTCCGGCATGGAGAGCGCGGCGGGATTCTGATTGGGGTTGCAGCCATACTTTAATTTGAGCTCTTTCATGCGTTTTCTCCTTTATTCGTTCTTGTTGATGAGCCTGTCGGTGTATTCCATGGTGATGGGATCGACGAAGCGGACGTACAGCGCCACCTTGTTGTCATCGTCTATGCCCGTCCAGATGAGCTGAGTGAACACCTCAATATCATCGGGGATATCCACCTCGTGCGGTTCGCCGGAATAGGTGCGCAGCACCTCGTTCCCGCCCATGTAGGTGTGGATATAGTGCGCGACGCCCTCCTGCTTTTCATAGCAGAAGAACTGACGGGCGCAGGTCTTCCCCTCGGGATCGGCGGCCTTCAGCACGGAAAGCTCGAAGGAGGGGACTCCCTCGTTCACGGTGACAAGGCCGGAAATCCTCGCGGTGAAATGAGGGGGATCGGGCTCGAAGCAGCGGGTCTTCAAAGCCGATTCGAAGCTGCCGCCCAAAACGAGCGCGTCGTAAACGGTATCGGTCTGATCGCCGTTGGTGACTATTATCCTGTTACCCAGCACCCTTATGGGGGAATAGATTATGAGCTCGGCATGCTCGGGATCGCGGTCGGAGGTGTAATTGATAACGAGATCGTCCCCGCGGCGGGCAAATTTGCGGGCGCGGCTCGAAGCCGATCTGCCCATTATGAAGTAGGCGATGGCGATCTTCCCCTTGGGAGTGGTCCCCAGGATTATGCCTCGGCCCGAATATTTCTGTGTGCGAAGAAGGGAATACAGCTCTGTCATGTTATACCTCTTTCTCGTTCGATATTTTTTCGGCAATGAGCTCGCACGCCATGGGCAGGAGCTTCCATTCGGCCTGCTCCATCACGCGCCGCTGCAGTGTTTCGGGCGTATCGCCCTCCTCAACGGGGACGGCCCTCTGCAGCAGTATGGGGCCCGCGTCCGCTTCGGCGGTGACTATATGCACCGTCGCTCCCGTTACCTTGACTCCCCTTTGAAGCGCCGCCTCATGCACGCGAAGGCCGTAAAAGCCCTTGCCGCAGAATGAGGGGATGAGCGAGGGATGGACGTTTACGATCCGCCCCTCGAATTTTTCTATGAATTCGGGGGAAAGGATCCTCAAAAAGCCCGCCAGCACTATCATTTCAATGCCGTGCTCCTCAAGCAGGGAGACAAGCTCTTCCTCAAAACAAGGCCCGTTCGGGATGAATTCATGGGGTATGCCCGCGTTTTCGGCCCTTGTGAGCGCATAGGCCCCCGCGCGGTTCGATACTACGAGAGCGAGCTGCACGTGGGGCGTCTGCCCCTCGGACGCCGCCTCTATGAGCGCCTGCAGATTGGTGCCTCCGCCCGAAACGAGCACGGCCGCTTTGGTCTTCAGCATACGGTCACGCCCTCATCGGAAACGATAACGTCGCCCACGATATAAGCATCGACGCCCGCCTCATGAAGGGCGGCAAGCGCGTCCTCCGCCTGATCTGCGGGGACGGTCGCCACCATGCCGACGCCCATATTGAAGGTGTTGAACATATCGCGCTCGGGGATATTGCCCTTCTTCGCGATAATATCGAATATCGGCAGCACGCGTACGGCGCTCCTCCTTATCCTTGCGGTAAGGCCCTTGGGGATGGCGCGGGGGATGTTTTCATAGAAGCCGCCGCCGGTGATGTGAGCGAGGGAGTGGACTGTCACAGCCTTGCGGAGCGCCTGCACGGGCTTGACGTAAAGGCGGGTGGGCTCAAGGAGCGCTTCGCCCAAGGTCCTGCCGAGCTCGGGAACGTATTCGAAAAGCTCGTCGCCCTCAACATCGAACACCTTCCTGACAAGGGAGAAGCCGTTGGAATGCACGCCGGAGGAGGGCATTGCGATGACCGCGTCGCCTTCCTTTACGTTGGCGTTATCCATGAGCTCGGACTTTTCGACAACGCCCACGGCAAACCCCGCCAGATCGTATTCGTTTTCGGGATAGAAGCCGGGCATTTCGGCGGTCTCGCCGCCGATCAGCGCGCAGCCGGACTCACAGCAGCCGTCTGCCACGCCCTTGACGATCTGCTCCACCCTTTCGGGAAGGAGCTTGCCCGTGGCTATGTAATCGAGGAAGAATATGGGCTTTGCGCCGCTGCATACTACGTCGTTCACGCACATTGCAACGCAGTCGATGCCTATCGTATCGTGCTTATCCATGCGGAAGGCGAGCTTCAGCTTGGTGCCGACTCCGTCGGTGCCCGAAATGAGCACGGGCTCCTTATAGCCCATGAGCTCGAACGCGCCGCCGAAGCCGCCGAGCTCGGAAGCCGTGCCGGGGATGACCGTCCTTGCAACGTGATCCTTGATCCTCTTTACCGCCTCGTAACCGGCGGTGATATCTACGCCCGCTTCGGCATAGCTTTTACTGCTGCTCTTCATACTGCTCCTCCTGTATTTATATATGGGTTTATACGTTCAGCGCCGCGTCCTTTTTCATGACGCTTTCCTCCATGGCGCGCTTCTCATCCGCAAGACGGGCGGAAAGCGCGGGCTCCGATACCGCGAGGATACGCGCGGCGAGCCATGCGGCGTTCGCGCCGCCGTCTATCGCAACGGTCGCCACGGGGATGCCCGAGGGCATCTGCACGGTGGAAAGCAGCGCGTCCATGCCGCCGAGATCCGGGGACTTGATGGGCACGCCGATCACGGGCAGCGAGGTGTGCGCGGCGATCACGCCCGCAAGATGCGCCGCCTTGCCGGCAAACGCGATGATCGCGCCGAAGCCCGCTTCCTCCGCGCCCGAAGCGAAACGCGCGGTGACTTCCGGCGTGCGGTGAGCGCTCATGATATGCGCCTCATAGGGCATATCGAGTTTTTTCAATACGGCTATGGCTTTTTCGGCAATGGGCAGATCGCTGTCGCTTCCCAAAATGAGGGCTGTCTTTTTCATGTTGACCTCGCTTTCACGGCTTATGGAATTGATTTCGGCACCGCCATCGGAAAATACTCCCCCAATGGTAATACCTTTATAAACAGAATAACACATCGGGCCCGAAAAGTAAAGAGGCGCAGGGGCTTTGCGCGATGTATATTTGTTTGGGCAAAAAGAAAAAGCCGTGCTTCCGCACAGCTTGGAACCCGGCCGCATCAGCGCGTTTCCTCGAAAAAGCGTCTCCACGGGAGCGCGTCTCGAAACTCGAACGCCCTTGAAAGCCCCTTTGATATGAGGCCTATCAGCGGCCCGTTCACGAGCGCGCAGACGAGCGTCCCCCACTTCACTCCCTCGAAATGCATGAAGCCGAAGAAAACGAACGAAAGCGCTATGCCCGTAAGGCAGCTCGCAATATCGTAAACGGTTTTGACGAAGCCCAACCCCTTCCCCGTCTTTTGTGCGATCTCCTTGACGAAAAGCTCATATGCTTCGGGCGTTAAATAGGTGTTGAACAGGAGCGCGACCCCGAGCGCGCATACGGCCGTCCCCAGTGCGAACCACACTATCCGCAGGGGGAGGGTATCCGCGGGCAGCCATGCCGCGGGCTTCATCGCAATATCGAGCAGCGTACCGTAGAGCACCGCCGTCGCAAACGAAAGGAGGAAGCTCCTGCGAAATCTGCGCAGGATGAGCGAAAGCAGCAGTATAAGGAAGGCCTGAAATGCGTATTCGCTCACGCCGAACGACCAGAAGGGCAGCACGGTCACGAGCTTCAGATGGATGACGTACGCCGGGGCTACGACCATCGAAATGCCGAGGTCGCTCCTTTCCATGAGCGCCGTGCCGAGCGCCAGTATTACGAGCCCCGCTATGTAAGCGAGCTCGGACGGGAATACTTTTTTATTCACGGGAAC
Source organism: Clostridia bacterium (assembly GCA_017394835.1). Lineage (GTDB taxonomy): Bacteria > Bacillota > Clostridia > Christensenellales > CAG-138 > UBA3857. The sequence goes on along the minus strand of JAFPXD010000024.1, from coordinate 41,112 downwards.
TCCGTTCCTAAGCACCGTTTGATACAGAAACGGAGAAAGATATGATGACTTCGGGATGATAGCATTTATTCTTCCCGCTGTCAAGCGGTTGGCAAAAAACGCCGCGCTGTGCTATAATAAGGGCATGAGCAGAACGCCTTACAGCATCGTTTACAGCAACAGGAGGACCCTTGGGCTCACAATAGGCCGCGATGGAGCGGTCATCGTGCGGGCGCCCCGGGGCTCATCGCGCGCGCTCATAGAAAAATTCGTGTCGGACGAGGCGGGCTGGATCGAAAAACAGCTTGCTCGGTTTGAAAAAACGGAGCGCGAGGCGGTTTCCGCCGGGGCCCTCTCCCCCGCCGATATAAAGCGGCTTGCGGAAAGTATGCGCCCCGTTCTCAATGAAAAGCTCCCGCGTTACGCGGCGCGGCTGGGCGTTACGTATAACAGGGTGACTATCCGCGCGCAGAAGAGCAAGTGGGGAAGCTGCACCCGCGAAGGGAACCTCAATTTCAACTGTCTGCTGATGCTCGCGCCCGAGGAAGTGCTGGATTACGTCATTGTGCACGAGCTTTGCCACAGGAAGCACATGGATCATTCCCCCGCCTTTTGGGCGGAGGTCGAAAGCGTCATTCCGGAGCACAGACGGCTTCGAAAATGGCTGAAGGACAACGGCGGTATCCTTATGAGGAGGATGGATTATGGAGAATGAGTTTTTTCTTGATACGGACGATCTTTTCACGGACGAAATAGCCCTCCGTCTGCGAAAGACGGCGCCTGCCAAGCCCGAAAAGCGATGGGTGCCCGCCTATTATTTTGATATTTGCCTGCGGGACGGGACAAAGATCGGCTCATGCGATCTGCGCGTCGGGCACAACGAAAAAAGCTATATAGGCGGCAATATCGGCTACGGCATAGATGAAGCCCACCGCGGGCACAGGTACGCGGCAAAGGCATGCGGGCTGCTTTTCAAGCTTGCCGAAAAGCATGGCATGGATCACCTCTATATCACCTGCGACCCGGAAAACATCGCTTCCGCCCGCACCTGCGAGGCGGCGGGCGGCAGGCTCGTAGAGGTGGCGGATATTCCCGAGGACAACGAGATGTACGCCGAGGGCAAGCGCAGGGCCGCCGTATATCTTTTCGAGCTTAATAACTGCCCGAAAAGCATCGAATGACCCGCTTTTATTGACAAGCGCGCAATATGCTGATATAGTTATATCATTAAAAACAAGGAGAAATCACCATGCTCAAGGACGGAAGGATACTGGTCGGGCGCGGCACCGCCGACGCATACATACTGCCCCAAATGGCGAACCGCCACGGGCTCATCGCCGGCGCGACGGGCACGGGCAAAACGATAACCCTGAAGGTGATGGCGGAAAGCTTTTCGGAGCTCGGCGTGCCCGTGTTTTTGGCGGACGTCAAAGGCGATCTTGCCGCCTGCGTAAAGGCGGGCGATTTCGACGCCATTTCGAAGAGGCTCGATAATCTCGGCATAACCGCGGAGGAGTTCCCCATGAAGAGCTTCCCCGTTCGTTTCTGGGACGTATTCGGCGAGGGCGGGCATCCCGTCCGCACCACCGTTTCGGAGATGGGGCCGACTCTTTTGGCAAGGCTCCTTGGGCTGACCGACGTTCAGACGGGCGTGCTTGCGATAGTGTTCCGTCTGGCGGACGACAAGGGCTGGCTTTTGACCGACCTCAAGGATCTGAGGTCCATGGTCGCCTACGCCACGGATCATTCAAACGAGCTGCTCAACGAATACGGCAATATTTCAAAGCAGTCCGCAGGCGCGATACAGAGGGCGCTCCTTCAGCTTGAGGACGCGGGCGGCGATATTTTCTTCGGCGAGCCGGAGATCGAGATCGCCGACTGGATGCGTCACGACGATTCGGGCAGGGGCTATATCAACGTGTTCCACTGCGCGAAGCTGTTCCGCTCTCCCCTGCTTTACTCCACCTTCATGCTGTGGCTGCTGGCGGAGCTCTTCGAGGAGCTGCCCGAGGTGGGCGATCTTGATAAGCCCAAGCTCGTGTTCTTCTTTGACGAGGCGCATCTTCTCTTCAACGATTCCACAAAGGCCCTGCGCGACAATATCGAGCAGGTCGTGAAGCTCATCCGCTCGAAGGGCGTGGGAGTCTATTTCATCACCCAGCAGCCCTCCGACGTGCCCGATCCCGTGCTTGCACAGCTCGGCAACCGCGTTCAGCACGCTCTGCGCGCATACACTCCCGCGGAGCAGCGCGCGATAAGGGCGGCGGCGCAGACCTTCCGCACCAACCCCGAATTCGACACCGAAGAGACCATAATGGCCCTCGGTACGGGCGAAGCGGTGGTGAGCTTCCTCGATGAAAAGGGCCGCCCGAGCATATGCGAAAGGGTGACGGTACTCCCCCCGCAGTCCATGATGGGCACCATAGACGATTCAAGGCGCAAAGCGGAGATAGAGGCGGACGATCTTTTCGGCAAGTACGATACCCCCGTCGATAACGAATCCGCTTACGAGATAATCACCGCGGAGAAGGCCGAGGAGGATAAGCGGCGCGAGGAGGAGGCAAAGGCCGAGGAGGAGCGCAAAGCCAAGGAGAAGGAAGAAAAGGAAAAGGCCAAGCAGGAGAAAGAAAAGGAAAAAAAGAAGAACGCCCGCAAGAAGAACTCCGTGTTCGGCAAGGCGGCAAACTCCGCGGTGAACAGCATCGGGCGCGAGATAGGGCGCTCCATTTTCCGCGGGATATTGGGGATTTTTAAGAAGTGACGGGTACCATTGCAGCATTGATAGGCGCGGGCGCGGCGCTGGCTTCGGGCGCAGCGGCGTTCCTTTTGATTTCCTCTCGCGACCGCCGATACAGGAGCGGCCAGTATTACCGCGTGACGGGCATAGAGCGGAAGGATCTCAAGAACGACGCCGCGCGCATGAGCGAATACAAGGTCTATGAGCGGCTGCGCGAATACGAAGAAAAGGGCGCGAAATTCCTTTTCAACCTTTACCTGCCCATTTCGGGAGGCAGGACCACGGAGCTTGACGCCGTCATGATCTGCTCCCGCGGGATATTCGTTTTCGAAAGCAAGAGCCGCTACGGCTGGCTCGAGGGAAGCGAGACCGACCGCGAATGGTCGCAGTTCCTTTTCCGAAAGGACGGCTCCCTCATAGAAAACAAGCTCTACAACCCCATACTGCAGAACCGCGGGCATATCGCGCACCTCAAAAAGCTTTTGGGGGGCAGGATAAAGACCTGGTCGGTCATCTCCTTCTCCGAAAACACCGATATAGACCGCATAAACGTTTCCGATCCCGATACCTTCATCACGCACGAGGGAGATCTTCCGATAGTCGTGGGCAATATCTATTGGAACGCGAAGGACACGCTTACCGAGAAGGACATAACGAGCATCTACTTCAAGCTCTACCCCTATATGTACGTTACCGACGAGCAGAAGGAAAAGCACATAAACGATATAAAGCACAAGTACATCTACGGCAAGGGCAAGGGCAAAAGGAAGGCGCAGAAAAATTAAGCATACGCATCAAAAAACCACCGCAGCGCGGTGGTTTTTCGGGCTTTGCGTTACGCCTCGTCGGGATCGACGCCGCCCTCCCACGGGCGGTAGATGCAGTATGCGGGCTGCATATCGCCGAGATACAGCCACACGTTGCCTCCCATAACGAGGTCGTCTTCAAAATACATATCGGGGATGAAAAGCACCGCGCTCGTGCGCCTGCCCCCGCGGAGGGTCACGCCCTCCTTCACGGGGTTTTCGCGGAATTCGCGTATCTTTCTGCCGAGCTCGGGCATTGAAAGATACTTCGAAAGCATGGGTATGAGCTCCTCATCCGTGCCGTAAACGACGCGGTCTTCATCCTTGATGCGATTGACTGTAAGCATACCTGTATCCTCCCTTTATTCGGTTATCGCCGCCGCAGCGTGGCGAACGAACAGGCGGCGGATCTCCGCGTTTTCGCCGAGGCCGCGCAGCACGCATTCCACTTTGAAGCCGTCCTGCTCGAAAATGCTCTTCCATGAATCCTCGCCGTCGCCCGCCATATCGTTCCGGGCGTGATCGCCCGCAACTATCATAAACGGCATCATAACGACGCGCTTGTAATCGCCGAGGCGGATGAGCGCGCGGATATAGTGGACGGTGGGCATCGCCTCGACCGTTCCGATGAATATGTTGGAGCGGCCGCCGGCGTTGATGCGCCTCTGCAGCTTTGCATAGCCTATGTTCGCGTTATGCACCGTGCCGTGACCCATGAGTACGACGGCCGTATCGGGATCCGAATACTCTGCGCAGAAGCCTGAAACTATCCTCTGCACCTCGTCGTAATCGCTCTCTTCCGAAAGCAGGGGCTTGCCTATCGAAAGGCGGTCGAATCGGCCGTAAAAAGCGCCCGCATCCGCCTTCATCATTTCATATTCCGTGCCGGGCATTATATGCGTCGGCTGGAGGACGGCCTCGCGCACGCCCTCGTTCACGAGCCGGGTGAGCGCCTCGCTCACGGTATCGACGTAAACGCCCTCCCCGCGGAGCTTGTTCACCACCGCCTTTGAAGTGAAGGCCCGGCGGATCTCATAATTCGGGAACGCGCTGCGGAGCGCATCCTCAATGGCGCCGATGTTCTTTCTGCAGGTATCCTCATGGGTCGTGCCGAATGAGACGACGAGCAAAACGGGTTTGATGCTGTTCATGGTATTGGCCCTTTCTTATAGAGAAATTTGCTTGGATTGGCTCTCCAAAGAAAAAACCGTTCCCGAAAAGCGGAAAACGGCACACCCGATACCGGCCTGACCGTGCGAAATGCGCGAAAAGGCCGCGTTCAGACGAGCTGCTTTTCTCCGGAGAAAGCTCATCGTTCCGTAAGAGCAGGTTTCCTGACTTGCGGCTCCGACGCGCCCCTGCGCCTTCTCGCCCAAACGGAGCAATGGCGTAATGCAGGGGAGCTCGCCGTTCACAGTGACCGGTTCGTCCGGGATTTTCACCCGGTTCCCTTTTACCCATCGGCACGCATAACACGCGCCTCCGGCACTCAAACAGTACTTGAGGATTATAGCATATCGGGGAGTTTTATACAACCCCCTTTTGAGGCGCCGGCGCATAGCCCGCGCCCTGTTTTATTTATCCGTCGTAAGGTTATTCACCCATTTTTTGCGCTTGATGAAGATATAGCCCACAACGCATTTTATAATATCGAGTCCGCGTACGATAATGAACATGGGCACTATCGGCACTCCCGTAAAATGCGAGAGGATGAATGCGGCAGGGACGGAGACCGTCCACACGAAGCCGCTGTCGAAAAGGAAGGTGATGAATGTCTTGCCGCCCGAGCGGAGCGTGAAATACGCGGCGTTCGTATAGGAGTCAATGGGCATCATGCACGCGCTGACTATGAGCAGATCCATCGCCAGCGCCTTTACCGAATCAATGGTGTTGTACAGCTGCGGGATGAGCGGCGCCACCGCCGCCATAACGACGCCCGTCGCCGTGCAGAGCAGCACGGAGAAGGCTACGAGCTTCCTGTCCTCATCGACGGCCTTTTCGAAATCCCCCGCGCCCAGATGCTGACCCACTATTATCGCAACGGTGGAGCCCATTGCGAAGAAGGAGCAGAAAAAGAGGTTCGAGACCGTAGAGGATATGCTCAGGGCGGGCACCACCTCCGGCCCCTTATAGGAATAGCACTGGTTGAGGATGGTCATTCCGCTCGACCACAGAAGCTCGTTCAGCATGAGCGGGAGGCCCTTCACAAAGATATCCTTCAAGAGCCCGCCGTTCACGCGGAAGGACTTGAAAAGCCCCGTAAGATAAGGGAATTTCGCCTTTTTAAGATGCGGCACTATCACGACTATACCGCATTCGACGAACCTTGCGATAACGGTCGCCCACGCCGCGCCGACTACGCCCATTGCTGGAAGGCCCAGCTTGCCGAATATGAATATGTAGTTCAAAACGAGGTTCACGATTATAGCGATGAGCCCCGCCAGCATGGGAAGGCGGGTCTCCCCCGTTTCGCGCAGGGTGCCGGCATATACCTGCATTATCGCGAAGGGGATCATCTGTATGAGCATCACGGAAAGGTACTGCTTGCCGTAATGGAGGGTCATCGCAAGGTCTATCTCCTCCGTGCTCTCATGCAGGAAGAGGCTGATGAGCTGCTCGCCGAATAGGACGAACGCCGTGAAGAACAGCGCGAAAACAGTGAGGACGATATAGTACTTCATCCTGACCGTCTGCCTTATGCCCTCGTTATCGCGGCTGCCGTAGAACTGCGTGGTGAATATGCCCGCGCCCGAAATGCCCCCGAATATCGCGAGGTTGAACACGAACAGGAGCTGGTTCACTATAGCGACGCCGCTCATCTGCTCCGTGCCCACCGCGCCGACCATGAGGTTATCGAGCAGGCTTACGAAATTCGTTATTACGTTCTGGATGAGGATGGGTATCATGACCGCGAAGAGTCTGCGGTAGAACGCCCTGTCCCCGAAATACTTTCTCATACAGGCTCCGGAAACACGTATTTGCCCCATTATACCACATGGCGCGGGCAAATCAAATATATTGGAAAAAACAAAGAAAAAGCGCCGCCTCCGGGAGCATCCCCCCGCAGAGCGGCGCTTAACGGGATCGTATTTATTTCAGGAATTTGAGCTTCGGCCTTATCCTTTGGATGTAAACGCGCTCCGCGACCGATACCGCGAGGTCGTACAGGAGCATCGCGAGCGAGAGAAGGACGAAGAACAGCGCGTTGAGCCAAGGCCCGCTCTTTTGAAGCTCGGCAAGCACGGCGTCCAGCCTCAGCACGAAGCAGAGGAAGAGATAGAGCGCCGCGATCACCGCCGCAAAATAGACGAGCTTTACCGGCACGCGGAGCCATTTGAGGCGGATCGCCTCGAACGCCGAACGCACTATGGGGTAATAGCCCATGGCGACGTAAAAGAACGCAAGCTCCTTATCGGGCGAGAGCAATGCTATAAGCACCGCCGACGCCGTATAGCAGAGCCATGCGCGGGGCTTGCCGAATTCGATGATAACGGGTATCAGGCACATCGAAGCGAACATGGGCGCGGCATAGGCGGCGACGGCAAGCGCGGCGCCGATCAGCATAAGCCCCACTCCGAGCGCCGCCATGAGCCCGCAGAAGGTCACGGCAAGCGCGGTCTTTCGTTTTGCCCCGTTCCCGTTCATCCCTTAATAGTCAAGCTTTTGGAACACCGTGTATTCGGCGTTGTTGGTCCTTATGGCGCTTTCAAGCTCCTCATAGGTATCGAAGCCCGTCATCACTCCCATATAGGAGCCCCACACGGGATCGGGGCCCGAGCCCATTGAGCCGATATTCGTAATGCCGCCGCAGAAGAACCTCCGCGAATAGCTCACCGGCGCGATCCCACCCGTGCGGCGGACGGCGTTTTCATAGCAGATGACGGCATAACGCGTGACCTGCGCCTCGCCGCGGGTGAAGGTGAGCCTTATGACGTCGTAGATCTTATCGGCTCTCATGCCCTTTGCGAGGAGTATGAAGCCCTCGGGAGCCCATTCGTAGCTGTCGTAATGCTTGGTGGCGGAGGAAAGCAAGGCGCCCGTCGCACCGAATTCCTTTTCTATATCGGTCACGGTCTGCCCGCGCAGGAACTCCGCGGGCTCGCCTCGGAGCAGCGAAATATCGGTTATGTAAAGATCGAGCCCGGTAACGTCATACTCGCGTTTTCTGCGCTTGAGGTTATAAGCCTCGCTTTCCGCCTGCACGATCGCTTTGCCGTTCTCTTCGAGCTTGCCGCTTTCGCGGCATTCGTACTTGACCCCCGGCTTGCCCTCTATATTGACTGTGCCCATTCCGTCGATCCCGGAAAAGGTGACTTTTATTCCCTCGAAGGGGTCTATGCGCTCAAGGGTCGGATCGCCGAATATCGCGATGAGCACCCCGGCGATGACCGCAAGTATGAAGGGAGTCAGCACTATAGCGAGCGCAATTCGCCTGCCCCGCTTTAAGCGCGCGTCGCGCATGGCGCTGTGCTCGTCCTCCGCCCGCAGCCTTGCGCGCTCACGCTCGTAAAGGTATTCGCGCAGGGCTTCCGCGCTGTCATCCTTATCATTGGGGAGCACGCGCGTGAACCCGCAGTAGGGGCAAACGGCGACGTCCCGCCCATCCTCGGAGCGCAGCTCCATATTGGCGCCGCATTTGGCGCAGACGAGCAGCTCCTCCGCCTCTTTTTTGAAGTCCTGTGCCATTTTCTTTCCTTTCCGTCAGTCGAGCATGAGCCCGGTTATGAGCTCGCCCAGGCCAGAGGGATCCTCGACGCCCAGACCCGAAATGAGCCTTGCCGCGGCGTAAAGCACCTTGCTGTATTTCGCGAGTTTTTCCTTATCCTCCCCGTAGAGCGACTTGAGCTTTTCGGCGACGGGGTGCTCCATGTTGATCTGCAGCACCTTTTCCGCCTTCACGCCCGCGTTTTCCGTGCCTGGCATGCGCTCCAGGGTCTTCTCCATGGTGGCGGAGAGGGCGCCCTCGGTCGCGATCGAAACGGGGTGCCCGGATAAGGTGTTGGTGAAACGCACGTCGGAAACGCCCTCGCCTATCGCGTCCTTGATGAAGGAGAGCATATCCTTGTTGTTCTCGTTCTCCTTTTTAACGGTCTCCTTCTCCTCCTCGGTGCCGAGATCGAGCTCGTCGGTGGAGACATTGGAGAACTCCTTGCCTTCGTATTCGTGCAGCATCATGAGGGCGAATTCATCGACCTCCTCGGTAAGATACAGCACCTCGCAGCCCTTCTTGACGACCGCCTCCGCCTGGGGCAGAAGCTCGGCCTGACTGCGGCTCTCGCCCGCGGCGAAATAGATCTTTTTCTGATCCTCCCTCATGCGGGAGACGTATTCCTTCAGCGTGGTGGGCTCCTCGGAAGCGGAGGATTCGAACAGCACGAGATCCTTCAAAACGTCTCTGTGCATACCGTAATCGGCATAGAGGCCGTACTTGAGCTGAGTGCCGAAGGCCTTGAAGAAGATCCTGTACTTTTCGCGGTCGGAAGCGAGCATATCGGCAAGCTCCGAAGCGATCTTCTTTTCCACCGCCTTTGCTATCGCCTTGAGCTGATGCGTCTGCTGAAGGGTCTCTCGGGAGATATTGAGCGAAAGATCGGCAGAATCGACAAGCCCCTTCACAAAGCTGAAATAGTCGGGCAAAAGCTCCGCGCATTTATCCATTATCATAACGCCCGAGGAATAGAGCTGCAGGCCCTTTTCGTAATCGCGGGTGTAATAGTTATATGGCGCGTTCGCGGGAATGAACATGAGCGCGGTGTATTCGTAAACGCCCTCGGCCTTCTGGCGGATCACGCGGAGGGGGTCCTCGTAATCGTGGTATTTTTCCTTATAGAAATTGGCGTATTCCTCATCCGTTACCTCGGAGCGGTCGCGCTTCCAGATGGGGATCATGCGGTTTAAGGTCTCATCCTCGAAATACTGCTCATACTCGGGAGCATCATCGGACGAGCCCTCTTTGCGGCGGGATCTTTCGACCGTCATGCGGATCGGATACCTTATGTAATCGGAGTATTTGCGGATGAGCCCCTTGAGCCTGTAATCCTCGAGGAATTCGGAATAATTCTCTTCCTCCGCATCGGGGCGCAGATGCAGCAGCACGGAGGTGCCGAAGCCTTCCCTTTCGGCTTTTTCGACGGTGTAGCCGTCAACGCCGGAGGATTCCCATTTCCACGCCTCGTCGGAGCCGAAGGCGCGGCTCGTGACCGTGATATGATCGCTTACCATGAACGCGGAATAGAAGCCCACGCCGAACTGGCCTATAATATCGACCTTTTCAGCGGGCTCATCCGCCGCCTCGCCCTTTTTGAAATCGAGCGAGCCGCTCTTTGCGATGGTGCCGAGGTTCTGCTCCAGCTCCTCACGGGTCATGCCGCAGCCGTTGTCGCGCACCTCAAGCGTGCGCGCCTGCTTATCGGCGATGAGCCTTATCTCATAGGAATCGCGGGCGACCTCCACGCTCCCGTCGGTCAGCGAGCGGAAATAGAGCTTGTCTATCGCGTCGCTTGCGTTTGAAATGAGCTCGCGCAGGAAGATCTCCTTATGAGTGTAGATGGAGTTGATCATCATGTCGAGCAGCTTCTTGGATTCGGTCTTGAATTGTTTCTTTGCCATAGTTGTCATCTCTTTTCGTTCATTCTGTGTCAGCTATATGTTACCACGCTTTTTTGCCAATTCAACAAGGGAGCTGCGAATATATTTTGCTTCGCCGCTCCCCCGCCGTATTCCGCGCTTCACGCGCTCACTATGTCCTCTATGTTCACGCAGGTGCCGTCCTCGAAAACGATCATGCGCGCCTGCGCGTCTATCGCCGCAACGCGGCCGCTCACGGTGACTATCGCTCCCCCATCCTTTCTCTTATCGGGGACAAAATACGAAAGCGTCGCCTCCGGTCTTTCCGAAATGCGCGCCCTTATATCGCGCAGACGCCTGTCGATCATAAAAGCTTCGCTGTCGTCGAGCAGGGGCTTCCGCTCCGTGCGGCGCGCGGTCTCGGCAACGGTATCGCCAAAGCCCGTCAGCGCCGCAAAGGGTGCGAACTGGGCCGCCCTGTCGTAATTCGACATATGCGGCCTTTCGGTCGAGCGGTGATGCGGCAGGTCGATTATGCGCTCATAGGCGCCTTCGTCATGCCTCATCCGGGTATCCTCCCCGCCGCCTTCGTCATTCGTTGTGCCATCGGCGGCGTTTTTTTTTAATTTTTCGGGCTGTGCGGAAGCTTCCCCCGCGGTCTCGCCCTCGCCGGCTCTGTGGCCGCCGATCTGGGCGTTGCGCTCCCTTGCGGTGGCGCCCTCCTCAAAATTCATGCCCTTCAGTATGGCGTTCTTGCCGAATTTGCCGCGTATCTCGAGTATGGCGGACTGGCGGCTCTTCTCCCTTTCGAGCTCGCGGTCCTCCGCAAGGAAGAGTTTCAGGCTCTCCTCGGGATCGGTGAAAAGATCCGTCTGCTCATAGACGGGGCCCTTTGGGATATCCGACTCCCGCACGGCGTGATTTGCCGCGATATTGAGGCGCCTGACAAGCAGGCTCCTGTCCGCTATGCGGCGGAAGAGCTCCGCCGCCGCCTCTGTTATGAGCCTTGCGGAGGCCGTCTGCCGCTTCAAATTCACGGAGCCGTGCACGGGCTTGGGCGCGCGCCTGCCGTAAAAATCGGCCGTTACCTCGCCCTTGTAGCGCCGCCTGCGCTCGGGATCGGAAATGTTTTCAACGTCGTAGCTCACGTTCATCACAAGCTGATCGCAGACGAGCCCCTTTGAGAAGAGATCCATTGCGAGATTATCCGCCATTTCGCGGACTATGAGCTCCGCCTTCTCGAATTCGTAGGGCTCGGCCAATACCTGCCCCGTGCTTAAGCTGTGAGTCTGCGGGCGATATGCCTTTACGTCCGCTATGGTGCAGGGCTCCCAGCCCCAGGCGTGGTCGATGACGAGCTCCGCGTTTATGCCGAACAGTTTATATAGGAAGCTTTCGTTCAGCGCGCTGCGCTCATCCGCGACGGAGCAGAGCGCTATATCGCCCATGGTGCGAATGCCGTACTGCTCCAGCCTGTGCGCGATACCCGCGCCTATCCGCCAGAAATCGGTTATGGGCGTGTGCGCCCAGAGCCGCCTGCGGTAGCTCATCTCGTTGAGCTCCGAAATACGGACTCCGTTCGCGTCGGGCTTCATGTGCTTCGCGTCGATATCCATCGCTATCTTCGCCAAATACATATTGGTGCCTATGCCCACCGTCGCGGTGATACCCGTCTCGCGCAGAACGTCGCCTATCATCCTCATTGCGAGCTCGCGCGGGGTCATGCGGTAGGTGCGAAGGTAGTGCGTCGCGTCGATGAACACCTCATCGACCGAATAGACGTGGATATCCTCCTCGGCTATGTAACGCAGATAGATGTCGCAGATCTTGGCGCTCACTTCCATGTATCTCGCCATGCGCGGCCGCGCGACTATATAGGAAACGGCGAGCTTCGGATCGGCGTCCAGCTCGTGAGCGAAATGCGAGCCTTCCGAAAGCGCCCTGACGCGCGCCTTCATCGCCCTTTCGGCGTTGACCTCCGCCACCCTTTGGACCACCTCGAAAAGCCTTGCCCTGCCCGAAATGCCGTATGCCTTCAAGGAGGGCGAAACGGCGAGACAGATGGTCTTCTCCGTCCTCGATTCATCCGCCACCACCAGATTGGCGTCAAGGGGATCCAAGCCCCTGTCCGCGCATTCGACGGAGGCGTAGAACGATTTGAGGTCGATGCAGATATAGGCTTTTTCGAGCATTTGTTCCATATCCGTATTATAACACATTTGTTCTAAAATGCAAGAGGGAGATTTTGGAAAATCGAAAATTGAATTTTACGTGTCACGCACCGGCAGATTTATTTACAAGACCACATTTATAATGTATAATATCAATGATCGTCCGCGCATTTTTTACATAGGCTGTTGTGAATAAACAAACGGAGGCTAAAAAATGAACAAGAACGAAGATCCAAAGAACAAGCTCCCTAAAAAGGGCGAAAAAAAGACTGCCGAAAAGGCTGAAAAACATTCCCCCGGTTTTTTGGAGAAGACCAAGGAACGCATCGTTACCGCAGTCGATCAAAATAAAGACGGCAGGATCGACGTAAAAGATCTTACTTCCGTTTCCCGCCGTTGGAGCGAGAAGAGGGAAACCAGCAAACGCGAAGCTGAGATTAATCTTCTCCGCCCACTGTTCGAGGACGATCTTGAAGCTCCGGAATTCAACATGCCCAAAATGATTCGATTAGTCGGGATGGATAAGAGGCATGCCGAAAGCGAGGTCTGCATAGGTTCGATAGGCCACGAATCCGATTATAAGGGCTTGCGCATAGTCAACATTTACCCGGAATACCTTCACAGCTTCGGGCTTACATTCTATCCGGATTTAGATAATGAAGTCTATTACGTCGATCCCTGCGACCGCAATCATTATATCGCTTTGGACGAGTATTTCAACTATTTGAAGATTGCTCGGTTAAGCGAGCTTCAGAAGATCGCTCAAGATCTCGGTGCAAAGCATTTTAGGGTAACGTATAAGGAATACGCGCAATCATCCTCAAAAAAGCAGGCTTTGGCAAAAGCAGCCGTCAAAACCATTGCGGGCGAAACCGCAAAAATGAATGCGGAGCATTCGGTTGTTGAAAACAACGCTTCAAAGGTCGAGATAGCCGCGGAAATGCATTTTCTCGGTCACAAGCCCGTTCAGCCGACGCTGCTCTATTTCAAAAAGGATCCGCAGATACAAAACCTCATATCTTTCAGAATGTCCGACAACACCATAACTCATCAGATATACACGCTGAAAATGAGCAACACCTCGGGCATAAAATCTAAGGACGCAGCAAGCATTGACGCCGCTCTTTCATCAATGAAAGCCAACGTGAGCGTTTCAGTGGAAAAAGAAGCGGAGTCCGAGAACAACCGCTATTTCGAATATGAGATAGATTTCTGATTCCTTGATCACAGGCGAATAATGAAAAGGCAGAGCTTTCGCTCTGCCTTTTGCATCTTCTTTTTTATTTCATCCCGCGCTTTACCATTTCGGTGACTGCGAAGGTGGCGACGTCATCGGCATACTTGCCCGCGCCGAAGCCGGCGTCGTAGCCCAATTCCTTGGCGAGCTCGTGCGTTATGCGCGCGCCGCCGCAGATCAGGATGAACCTGTCGCGCAGGCCCTCCGCCTCAAGATACTCGACGAGCTCGGTCAGGTTCTGGATGTGGATATCCTTCTGCGTGACCGTCTGCGAAACGAGCAGAACGTCTGCGTTCACCTCGAGCGCCTTCTTGACGAACTCCTCGTTCGGGATCTGCGCGCCCCAGTTATAGGCCTCTATCATCTCGTAACGCTCGAGCCCGTAATGCCCCGCAAAGCCCTTGCGGTTCATAATGGCGTCGATGCCGACTGTGTGCGCGTCGGTGCCGGTGGAGGCGCCGACCATCACTATCTTGCGTCCGAAATGCTCACGGATGTATTCGTTCGTCTCCTCCATGCCCATCGTTTCCTCTTCGACGGTAACGACGTGGATGTTCTCGTAATCGACGGAGTGGGAAACGGAGCCGTAAACGACGAAGAAGGTGAACTCCTTATCGAGCGTTTTCGCGCAGGCGACGTTCGGCTCGTCAACGCCCATCTTGCGGACGAGCTGACGGGCGGCCTCTACGCCGCGCTCATCGTTCTTGACGGGCAGGGTGAATGAAAACTGCACCTTGCCGTCGTTCATCGTATCGCCGTAGGCCTTGACGCGGGTGGGATCGAAATGGGTATCGAAATCCGCTTTATGCGTATTGTAAAGTCCGCTGCTCATAACTTACAGGCTCCTTTTCATGAGTTCGATGAAGGGGTTGAAATAGACGGTATCCTTCTTCGTGACTCCGGAGAGGCCCTTGCCGCCGTCGCGCGAGCGCTTGATGTCGGCGAAGATGCCCTTTTCGAGAGTGGCGAAGAGACCCATCTTTTCTATTTCGGCAAGCAGATCCGCGGCCTTCGCAAGCACTTCGTTCGCCCTCGTTTCCATAATGCCGCCCTCACGGAAGGTGATATCGTCACCCAGATCGTGCATGGTGCGGAATATGTACTGCGCGTTTTCTATGGAGAGCGCGCGGTCGCTCATGAAGGGGGTATGGATCGCCTCGGTCAGCATGCCGAGCAGGTGGAGCCTCTGACCCGTCAGAATGGTAACGATGTTGAAGAGCGCATCCTGCACGTGGCCGCGGAATATGTTGCCCGTCATGAACTTGGTCGGGGGCATGTACTTCAAGGGAGCCTTGGGGAATATCTGCCTTGCCATCTGCGCCTGCGCCAGCTCGTAGAGGAAGCCGTTTTCAACGTCGGGATCGATCTCGAAAGCGTGGCCCAGACCCTGCTGCTCCTCGGGAAGGCCCGCTTCGAGCGCGAACTGCTCGTTGAGGAACTGCGAGGCGAGAACCGTGTGCGCTTCCTCGACGGCGTCCGCAGTGGTGAGGTAGTTATCCTCGCCCGTGTTGATAATGACGCCCGCGAAGGAGTTTATGACGCGGCTCATGAACTGGTCGATAATGGTGCGCTGGGGGTTGATGTCGCGGAAGAGGATGCCGTAAAGCGCGTCGTTCAGCATAACGTCGAGCCTTTCAAGAGCGCCCATCGCGGCGATCTCGGGCATACAGAGGCCGGAGCAGTAATTGCACAGCCTTATGTAGCGGTGCTGCTCCTCGCCGACCTCATCCAGCGCCGCTCGCATGAGACGGAAATTCTCCTGCGTGGCGTAGGTGCCGCCGAAGCCCTCCGTGGTGGCGCCGTAGGGAACGTAATCGAGAAGGCTCTGACCCGTCGTCCTTATGACGGCGATTATATCCGCGCCCTGCTTGGCCGCCGCCTTCGCCTGGGTGATATCCTCATAGATATTGCCCGTTGCGACTATGACGTAAAGGTAGGGATCGGTCTTGTCGCCGAACTCGCTCAAATACTCGTCGCGCTTTGCGACGTTCTTTTTGATCCTTTCGACGGTGCTTTGCGCGACGGGCATTATGACTCCCCTTATCTCCTCTATGGAGTGGGGCGGGAGCTTCGAAAGATCGATGCTGCCATCGTCAACGCCATCGGCAACGCCCTGGGGATCGAGCCCCGTTTCGAGCATCGCGGAGCCGATGAGGTAAGCCGCGCCGACGCCGAGGAGCCCCTTTTCGTTCATGTGATCCACGACCACGTTGGGAAGGGGAACGTCCAGCGCGTTAACGCCGTCGATGCCCAAAAGACGGCAGACGGTGCGCTCAACGGTGACGGTGGTATGCAGATCAATGAAGCTCTGCGTATCGGCCGCTATCCTGCGGGCCGATTCACGCGCCCTTTTTACGTTTTCTTCATTAAGACGAAGCTTTTCAGTCATGCTTCCTGCCCCTTTCGAGACGGGCAAGCCCCTTGGGCTCCAGCGAGATGGCGCCGTCCTTGCGGCCCTGCTCGAGCCCCGCTACGCCGACGGGCTCGAAGCGGGCTTCCTTCGCCTTGCGGCATTCCTCGCAATGGCAGTCCTCTTCATAATGCTCGGGCTCGGTGTAGGTGGTGATAACGCCCTCGAAGTTCCTCAAAATGGTCTTCCTCGGGGTCTGGCTTATGACGTAGTTGGGCATGACGGGGGTCTTGCCGCCGCCGCCGGGAGCGTCAACAACGAAGGTGGGCACGGCATAGCCGGAGGTATGACCGCGCAGGCCCTCGATTATCTCGATGCCCTTGGAAACGGGGGTGCGGAAATGGGTAAGACCCATCGAAAGATCGCAGACGTAGATATAATAGGGGCGGACCCTGATATAGACCAGCGCCTGAACGAGCTTCTTCATTACGTGGACGCAGTCGTTCACGCCGTGGAGGAGCACCGTCTGGTTGCCCAGGGGGATGCCGGCGTCGGCCAGCATCGCGCAGGCGCGCTTGGACTCCTCGGTGATCTCATTGGGATGATTGAAGTGAGTATTCAGCCAAATGGGATGATACTTCTTCAGCATATTGCAGAGAGCGGGAGTGATCCTCTGGGGGCATACGACGGGGGTGCGGGAGCCGATGCGGACGATCTCAACGTGGGGGATCTTCCTGAGCTCGGAGATTATGTACTCCAGCTTCTCGTCGGAGATCATGAGCGCGTCGCCGCCGGAAAGCAGAACGTCGCGCACCTCGGGGTGGTTCCTTATGTACTCAAGGCAGCCTTCGACCTGGCAGTCGGGAACGGCGGTGTCGTTCTGACCGGCGAAGCGGCGCCTCGTGCAGTGACGGCAGTACATGGAGCACTGATCGGTCACGAGGAAGAGCACGCGGTCGGGATACCTGTGGGTGAGGCCGGGAACGGGAGAATCGGTATCCTCATGGAGAGGATCGAGCTGATCTTCGGGAGCCTGATAAAGCTCGAGCGCGGTGGGGATCGCCTGACGCCTTACGGGATCGTAGGGATCGTCGGGATTAATGAGGGAGAGATAATAGGGCGTGATCGCCATGCGCAGGGTGCCCAGGCATTTCTTTACGCCATCCTCCTCCTCGGGAGTGAGCTTGATGTATTTTTTGAGATCCTCAAGGGTCTCGATGCGGTTGGCTACCTGCCACTGCCAGTCGTTCCAAAGCTCATCGGGAACATCCTTGAAAAGACCGTATGCGCGGCTCTGATTGATGGTTACCATAGTTTTTTCCTTTCTTGTCCGTTAAAAAGGGGATCACTGACCGTCGGCGCCGTTCGTGAGCGCGTTTTCAATATCGAAAACGACGTTCTTGAAAACGGGGCCGTATTTGGTCAGGCAGGAGGCGGGCACGAAAGCCTGAACGGTATAGACGCGCTCGTTCTCAACTACGAATTTTTCGAGCCAGAGCTTCTGTATCTCGCCCGTGACCTTGTAGGTCGCGGTCGCCTCAAGGCTCAGATAGACGTAGTGCTCGCGCACCTCGAACTTGTGGCTTTCAATGGTGTATTCCGCGTTCTGCGAGGAGATCATGCCCATTATTATCTTCATGTAATCGAGGGCTTCCTCATCGGAATAGGCGGCGATCTCCGCGTATTTGCGGCTGGGGATCTTGTAATACGCGCTCGAATGCTCGTAATCTATGAAGGAATCAAAGAATTCATAGGAGAGCACGCCCTTATCGTCGGGAGTGTTGGCGACGAACGAATCGTTCCGATCCTCCTCGTCAACGGAGGTCGTGAAGCAATCGAGATAATCGAACGTGACCGCAGAGCCGTCATTATAGGCTTTATACGCGACCTCGCCGTAATCGACGTCCGTGGGGCCTTCGGGAACGTACTCTTCCTTCTTGCAGCCCGTGAAGGCGCAGGTCATAAGGATCAGTACGCATAGCGATAAAGATAAAAGCTTTTTCATGTTGTTTCGGCCTCTCTGCCAAAATCGCCCCGCTCCCGCGCAGCGCGCGGGCGCAGGGCGTGTGTTGATTCGATTAGCAATACTTCTCGTCGAAGAGCTTGCGGAGCTTCTCGTTCTCACGGAGAACGTTCAGAGTGATCTCGGCATGATCCTTGGTGTAGCCGTTGCCGACGATCATGGTGACGTCCTTGCCGATGCCCTCTGCACCGAGAGCGGCCTTGGTGAAGGAGGTCGCCATGGAGAAGAAGTAAACGATACCGTCGTCACGAACGGGGAGGATCGCGCTCATCTCGCAGGACTCAACGTTGACGCAGGAGATGGAGATATCGTATTCCTTGCCGCCGTTCGCCTCAAGAGCGGCGTTCAGCACCGCGATGGGCTCGGTCGCGGAGGCGACGATGACCTTGTTGTAAACGCCCAGCTCCATGAGAGCGGGGACCTGCTTCGGGTTCCTTACTACGCCGACGACGTTGCCCTTGGGGCCGACCTTCTTCATGGCCTCATAGCCGCAGAGAACGCCGGATTTGCCGTTTGCGCCGAGGATGAGGACGCTGTCGCCCTCCTTGGGGAGCTTGCGAGCCTGGGCGGGAGCGCCGGCAACGTCAAGAGCCGCAAGGGCGAGAGGCTCGCTCATATCATCGGGGAGCTTGGCATAGATGCCGCTCTCGAACAGGACGGCCTGACCGACTATATCGACGCGGTCGATCTCCTTATGGATGGCAAGGATCTTGTCGATCTTGAGAGGAGTGAGGGACAGGGAAACGAGGGAAGCGATCTTGTCGCCCACCTTGAGGTCGCGGTCCTTCAGGTCTTCGCCGATGTAGGCGACCTTGCCGATGAACATGCCGCCGGAACCGGTCACGGGGTTCTGCTGCTTGCCGCGCTCGGCGACGATGCCCATTATCATTTCGCCGATCTTCTTCTCATCGCCGCCGCAGGCTTCCTCGATCTGGGTGAAGGAAGCGGAGTCGATGTTCAGGGAGATAACGTCACAGATGATCTCATTGGAATAATGCTTGGTCATGTCGTTGTCGATCTTCCAAGCGGCCTGAGTGAGAACGCCCTGGGGCTCGATGACCCTGTGAGTACCGTACTTGTTGCCTTTGAGTGCCATAATAAATATCCTCCGATTTATATTATTTTTATTTTGTTTTAAGCCTTTTCGGGGCTAAATTAACTCGTTGATCCATTACTTGAGGGGCTTGAGGGAAAGGATCCGCCTCGCCTCTTCGGGGGAAGCGATCTCACGCCCGAGCTCGCGGGAAAGCCTGACGACCTTTTCTACGAGTTCGCCGTTGGACTTTGCCTTAACGCCGCGGGAAAGGTAGATGTTGTCTTCGAAACCGACGCGCACGTTGCCGCCCATTACGATGGTGGGCGCGGCAAGCTGGAACGCGGCGCGGCCGACTCCGGTGGAAGTCCAGGTCGCGTCCTTGGGGATGGCGTTGACCATCCAGCAGAGATTCTGCACGGTCGCGGGGGTGCAGCCCTTAACGCCCAGAACGAAGTTGAACTGCATGGGATCGCCGGGGACCTCGCCCTTCCTCGCCATATCGAGGATGGTGTCGATATGGCCCATTTCGAAGCATTCGTATTCGGGCTTTATGCCGTTCTCGATCATGCGCTTGCCGAACACGCGCATATTGGGCATGGTGTTGTCGAATATCTCATCGCCGAAATTGCAGGTGCCGCAGTCGAGGGTGGCCATTTCGGGGAAGAGCTCGGTGGGCTGGAGACGCTCCTCGGGGCTCATGCCGGTGGCGCCGCCCGTGGAGGGGATCATTATAACGTCGGGCAGCTCACGGCGAATGGCGTCCATAACGACGCGGAAGCGCTCGCGGTCCTGAGTGGGGGTGCCGTCGTCATGGCGGACGTGAACGTGGATTATGGCGGCGCCCGCGTTGTAAGCGGAGCGGGCCTCGTTTACCATTTCCTCAACGGTGTAGGGGACAGCGGGGTTATGTTCCTTGGTGACTTCCGCACCGCAGATGGCGGCGGTGATTATGAGCTTTTCCATTTACGCCCTCCTTACAGGTTCTCGTAATTGCCGCGCTTCTTGTCCTTGGGGACTACGCAGGTGCCGGAAGCCCTGCATACGACGATGGGCTCGGGGAGCACGTCGCACGCGGAATCGTTGATGTCGGGACGGGGAACTATCACCTTTCTTGCCTCGAACACCATCTTGCGGGAGGTGTTGCCGATATGTGTGATCTCACCGTAGGCCTCGATATAATCGCCCGCGAAAACGGGAGCGATGAACTCGACCATATCGTATGCCTTGAAGAGACCTTCGTCGCCGTCGAGCTTTATGAGGAGCTCGGTCGCAACGTCTCCGAACAGGGCGAGCATGTGCGCGCCGTCAACAAGGTTCCCGCCGTAATGAGCATCCTGTGCGCTCATGCGGAGACGGATAGTGGATGTGATCTTGTTTTCCATGATATTGTACCTCCGTGTGTTATCTTAAATAAATCAAAAAGGCGCTGCTGCCGCGGCCCCGCGAAGGGCCGTAACAATAGCGCTTCATTGACGTGATCAATGACAGTCGTACGCCGCTGGAGCGCACGCCCAGACGCGCCGCCGCGGACCTCGGCGCACCTTCGGCGAAAGCCCCATTCACCCCCCATGCCCCGCAGCACCGAACGGGGAAAGCTACCTGAGTTTTCGCACCTCTATTTGTTTCATTATAGAATAAAACGCGGGGATTTGTCAAGCCGAATTTCGGCATGCGGAGCAAATAGTTTGCGGCGAAGCCCCCGCCTGCGGGCCGCCGTTTTTCGCACATCCGCCCCTTTGCGCGCCCGAAGCGCAAAAAACGCTTGACCTGCGCCGCAAAATATGGTATATTATACGATGAGGCGGGGGGTTTTCGCTGTGCGGGGCCGCCCCTCATCAAATTCCAAAGGAGAAAACAAAAATGAAAAGAACTCTCGTCGTATTCATTCTTTCCATTGTGATCATCGCCTCGATAGTTTTCCTGCCGATGTTCCAGCCCCTTGGCGGCACGTTCAATTTCAAGGCGGACCTTGATTTCTTCGACGTGTTCAACTTCGTAAAGTCCGGCGGCGACACCTCCGCGAGCATGCTCGATTGGAGCAGTTGGCCCGTCATATTCACGCTTGCCGCCTTCATCCCGGCGATACTGCTTTTCTTCTTCTCGCTCTTCGGCTCGAAGGTGCTGAGCATAATCGCCTCGCTCATGGGCATTGCGGGCATGGCCTACACGCTCATCATGTACGGCAGGAATTCCGGTTCCATAGGCGCGTTCTTCGGCAATAAGGCCAATCTCAGCATCGGCCTCTGGATAGTCTGCGTGCTGTTCATAGTCGCCTTTATATGCGCCTGCTGCATCCCCAAGAAGATCAAGGAACCCAAGAAGTGACGCTGCATTTTAGAATGAGCCTCTCTCGAGGCTCTTTTTTGCGTGTTTTTCATTCAATATATTTACTTTTTCCCCATATCACGGTATAATTCGGTCAAGCCCCCTGCGAAGTGGACGGGCAGTGTGAAAACCGCGTTTTCGGCACGGGCGCTTTCAAGCCTTTGCCGCATGCGGCAAAGGCGACCCCATAAAGCAAAAAACGGCATTGACCGCCGGGAAAGGAAGCCTTTGCCGCGCAAAGGCATATTGATAGAGATGAAAAGCAAAGAAGGGGACGGCAAGACCCGTCCCGATATAAAAAAAGCCGGCAAACGCGCCGCACAGACTGCGGGAGGCGCGCTGCTTGCCGTCTCGCTGTTCTTCGGCGGGCTGTTTGCCTCTCCGAAGGAGATCACCGACCCCGAAAACGCCGCGGGCGGAGCAGCCATAGTGCAGACCGTGGACATGCCCTCCGCTTCGGACGATCTGACAGCCGCGAACGAAGCCGTTCCCGAAAGGAAGCGTACCTTACGCGAAAGGATCGCGGAACGCATAACGAGGCTCCCCCTTGCGGTGCGCGTGCTGTTCGTGCTCCCCGCTTGGGCGGTGGGCTTCGCGATACTGTGGGCGTTCTCACTGCTCGGGAGCCTTATGGGTGTCCCGATACTCGGCGCGTTTTTGAAATGGCTGATAGGCGCGGCCGTGGTGCTGGGGCTCATACTCTTGGCTCAGAAGCTTGTTTTCCCCAACATCCCGCTTAAAGAACTGCTCTCCAAAAAGAACCTCGTGCCCCTTGCGGTATGCGCGGGCGTTATCGCCTTCGCGGGGGCGTTCGGCGGGCTCCTCTGGAAGGGCCGCCCCTATATCACCGCCGCGATCGATATTTGCGCCGTCGCGGTCTATACCCTTCTGCTCGTTATCCTTAACGGCAAGCGGAAGAAAAAAGAGCAAGCGGCATAAGGATTTTTAAGCGAATAAAGGGCGCGGCAATATTACTGCTGCGCCTTTCTCATGCATACTTTCCCGTATCAGAAGCGATACTTCTCCTCCGCCGCGGCGTTATAGAGCGGAACGAACCGCTCAGGCTCCGCTATCGCCTCATACAGCTTTTCCTTTCGAGCATTGGCGCGAGCGCGGATGTGTTAAAGCATATCTTCATTCTGTTTCACCGTTCATTTCGCGCCGTCCTTGAAGGGCAGCCCGTCGAAGCCCGCAAGCTCCAAAAGCTCGGGGCAGAGCAGGGCGTGCTGAACGACCGCCTTCCGCCCGTCGCTCGAATAAAGAGTCACGTTATAGAGCTCGCCGCCGTACTGGCTCGCCATCTGCTTTTTAATGGTCCTGCCGGCGATCTCGTCATAGCGGAAATACTTTTTGGGGCCTATCGCCTTCGTCAGATAGAAGCCGTCCTCAAACAGCTCGACCTTCTGCCTGAGCAGGCAGACCGCTATTGTGATGAACGTAAGCGACAGTATCCCGAAGAATATCGAAAGCATGATCACCGCCTCCTCGGGTATTCCGGGGATCAGGAATTCCGCCCAGAACAGCACGGAAACTATGAGCAGCGCCACCGCCGAGGTTTTTGCGCCCGCAACGCGCTTCACGCCCAATCCGCCGGGGACCTCGTCGTCCGGATCGAACCCGCGCACGTCCGCCGCCCGCATCGCCCCGATCAGGAGCTGCCAATCCTTGCCGTAGTATTCATACTTCCTGTCCTTCGTATGGATGGTGACCTTATCGACGCCCTGCGTTTCGAACCACGAAATATCCGCCCAGGAATACTCCTCTTCGGAGCCCATGCGCTTAATTCGCAGTCCTTCCGGAACAAGGGTCATCCGGGAGCTTGCGGCAAGGGGCGAGCAGAGCGCCAAGACCGCCGCGGAACCCAAACAGAACCAGCCTGCGATATGCGCGTCGGGATCGGAAACGGCAAGCGCTATGAACCCGGCGGCCAGTATTATCCCGGCAAGGACGAGCAGTATCGCAACAACGGCGTTGCTGCGCCTTATGCTCCTTTCCCCTTCGGGCTTTTCCGCACGGCCGAATATGCCGTCGATATCAAGATGCAGAAAGCTGTTCATCTATATCCTCCAATGCTTTTTTATTATTATAACATAGAACCCCGCCGGTGTCCACATCCGGCGGATATTGACGGAGCCTCATAAAGGCGCTATAATCAAATCAGAACTCATAGGAGGTCTTCTATGCAGTGGTATCTAATTGCGCTCCTGGCGATCGGGGGGCTCGGCGTACTGTACGTCGTGGTCTATGCCGTGCGCTGGATCACGCGCGTCGGCTCCAAGGCGGAAAGCCTTATAGATCAGATCAAGACCGCGGACGAAGCGGCAAGGACAACGCCGAGGTCATTGACCTCCGTTGAATCCTTCATGCTGCCGCAGGTCATGAAGGATTTCCCCGAATACAATCCCGCCGTTATTGCCGAGCGGGTGAAGCGGGACGCGCGCCTTTTCTATGAGAGCGCGGCCGCGGGCGAGCTCCTGTATGAAGGCGGGGTCTCCGCGGCTTTGAAGGAGAATTTGAAGCTGCCCGATAACGTAGCCGGCGGGATCGAGGTGCATAAGGTCGCCCTCACCGCTTACGACAGGCAGATGCGCGACAGGCTCATCACCTATCAGGCCGCCGTCAAGTACGACGGGAAGGATAACGACGTTTATCAGGTGCGGCTGAAGCTCCGTTACGTAGCCGCCTACACCAACGATTTTCAGAACGGCATAACCGTGATAAAATGTCCCAACTGCTCGGCTCCCGTGCCTGCCGTGGGCGATAAGGTCTGCCGCTACTGCGGTGCGGCGCTGCTCGTTTCCGCGGGGCAGGGCTGGGTGCTCGTCGATGCGGGCGAATGCTGATAAGTGCGGAGGCTTTATATGTGTGAAAACTTTTTCGGCTACAAATACGCTTTTGAAGGCTTTACCTCCGATCTTTTCAGCCCCTCTCACATCGTTTTCATAGCGCTCGTCTATTTTCTCGCGTTCTTCGTTTCCTACCTTCTGCGGAACGCGAAGCATGAGCGGATCACAGTCTTTTTGAAGGTGCTTTCGATAATAATGGTGATCCACGAGGTGAGCAAGATCTCATGGGAGAGCTATTACGACATAACGACCGGGCGCGGCTTCAACAAGGAAGGGCTCCTCCCCCTTTACACCTGCTCGCTGTTCATATACACGCTGCTTGCGGCGGCTTGGGGCAGGGGCCGCGCGCGCGAATGCTCGCTCTCGTTCATAACTACGGTTGGCCTGCTCTACGGCGCGATAGGCGTTGTTTACTGCAACGGCCTCAACTTTTACCCCTTCTGGACCTTCGGCGCATTCTATTCGCTCTTCTTCCACGCCACCATGTTCGCAACGGGCGTTTTCCTGCTCGTGACGGGCTACAAGAAGCTCGAATTCAAGGATATCTTCCGCGCGTTCATCCCGATAGTACTGCTTTCATTGCTTGCGATACCCGTCGATTATACCTACGGCGCCGACTACATGCTGCTTTACAGCGGCGGCGGAGTCCCCTTCTATGAGGGGCTTGCCTCCCGCCTTGCGGAGAAGGATCTGCGCTTTGTCTATACTTGGATAATGCTTCTTACCCACCTGCCCCTCGCGGCGCTGGTAGTGGGCGTTTACAAGGCGGTGCGCGCCGCGGCAAAGAAGAAGGCGTAACGAAAACGCAGACTATAAAACGGGACCCGGAGTCCGCTCATGCGGATACGGGTCCCGTTATTGTTATGCCTGCGTTTTACGCGCCGCCCGAGGGACGCGGAGTTGCGATGGGCGGTATAGTCGGCCTGGGCGTGGGCGTGGGGGTCGCCGTGGGCTTAGGCGTGCGGGTCGGCTTCGGGGTCGGAGTCGGGGTCGGTTTGCCCGAAGGCGCGGGCGTGGGCTTCGGTGTCCGCGTGGGCTTCGGTGTCGGCGTGGGCTTCGGTGTCCGCGTGGGCTTCGGTGTCGGCGTGGGCTTCGGAGTCGGCGTGGGCTTCGGTGTCGGCGTGGGCTTCGGTGTCGGCGTGGGCGCGGCAGTATCCGTCGGCGCGGGAGTCTCCGTGAGCTCCGGCGTGGGCTCCGGCGTATCGGAAGGCTCCGGCGTGGGCATGGGCGTTACCGTGGGCGCGGGAGTCTTGGTCGGCGCGGGAGTGGGCGTGGGCTCGGGAGCAGGCGTCGGCACGGGCGAAGGCGTGGGCGTTGCCGTCGGCGTGGGCCTTACGGTGGGAGTGGGAGTGGGCTCCACTCCGTTGAAATATTCTTCAAGGCAGATGCCGTTTTCATGTATTATCGCGGCAAGCTCGACCCCGACGTATCTGAAATGCCAGGGCTCGTAATGCACGCCCGTGACGTGCGCCTTGTTAGCGGGATAGCGGAGTATGAACCCGAACCTGTACGCGTTATCGCGGAGCCATACGCCCTCCTCCGTGAGGCCGAAATTATAATCGCAGTAAGGGTGTTTTACGGAAGCTATATCTATCGCGAGGCCCGCGACGTGCTCTGATGCGTCGCCCGGCATGGTGCCTACGGGATTGCTGTGCGGATCCATTCCGTAATAGCGGGACGAAGCGACCCTCTCGTTCCACATCTCCCACTGCAGGCTCATCGTGCGGTAGGCGTTGCGGAGCTGATACCTGCCCTTTACGCCCTCCTCCTTGGCGGCGATGAGCATTTCGCGCAGGTGGACGGCTACCTCGAGCTGTATCTTGGTAGTGTCGAGCTTGGTATCGCATACGTCGCCCAGATATTCCCTTGCGTTTATGAGATCGTGCGGGACGTAACCCTCCGGCAGACGGTTTTCGAAATTGACGAGCCTCGTCTTTTCCCAATAGGAAAGATAGCCGTTTTCGGGGATCGGATCGGGAGTGGGCGTGACCTTGACGCCTATGGGCGCGGGCGAAAAGCCCGTGGGCGACGGCGCTTCGGAGCCGCCTACGGGAGCCTGCCCCGTGGGATCGGCGGGCCCCGCCGTGTAAACGGCGCCCGTAGGATCGGCCGAGCTTGCCGGGTCGAGGGTGTTCACGGTCTCGGAAGACAGCGCGGCGGAGGGGCCGGGCTTTTTTTCACCGCACGCGGCAAACAGCAAAAGGGCTGC
Organism: Clostridia bacterium; assembly: GCA_017394835.1. GTDB lineage: Bacteria > Bacillota > Clostridia > Christensenellales > CAG-138 > UBA3857. The sequence goes on along the minus strand of JAFPXD010000024.1, from coordinate 14,826 downwards.
GAGCGCAGCCGCTGTGATCGCCATTATCGCGCGGGGTGAATGCTTTTTCATCGGTTCCTCTCCTCGTTGGGTTTAGGGCAAAGCCCATTAAAACCCTTTTACATTTTACTTCAAACTTCGGGCTGTGTCAACGGCGCGAAAGCGCCTGCCCGAGCACTATCCCTATAAGCTCCGAGGGGCTGTTCACTATATAGTCCGCGCCCGCGGTTTCAAGCTCTTCGCGGTTCCCGAAGCCCCAGAGCACGCCCGCGGAGGGGATCGCGTTCGCCCTTGCGCCCTCTATATCGTGGAGCCTGTCCCCCACCATCAGCACGCGCGTTTTATCCGCGGCCCCAAGGCTTTCCAGCGCGTAGGCGACCACTTCCGCCTTTTCGGAGCGGAGGCGCCGCTTCCTGCCCTCGGCGTCGTCGAGCTCCGCTCCCGCAGCAAACGAAATATAAGGGCGGAGCCCCATATCGTCCAGCACCGTGTTTGCGAATATCTCCGGCTTGGAGGTGGCGAGCGCGCACGTGACTCCCATTTCGTTCAGCGCCGAAAGGGTCTCCTTTATTCCGTCGTACACTCTGTTTTCGTAAACGCCCTTCACGCGGTAGCGGCTCCTGTAAATATCGGTCGCCTCCCCCGCCTGCTCGCGTGAAAAGCCGCAGAAGCGCATGAACGAATCGACGAGCGGCGGGCCGATGAACCTGTAAAGCTCCTCACGCGAGGAGGGGTGTATGCCGTAATGCTCCAGCGCGAACCGCACCGAATCGGTTATCCCCTCGCTCGAATCGACGAGCGTTCCGTCAAGATCGAACAAAAGCGTATCGAATTTTCTTTTTTCCATAAGCATTAAAGCCCCAATAACGCGGGGAGCTTCGACCAGTCCCCGTCCGTGAGTTCTGCATCCGCTTCGGGCGCGCCCTCAATTTCCGCGGAGGTCTCTGTTTTGATATAGAGCGAGCGCATGCCGAATGCCTTGGCGATCGCTATATCACTGCTTTTGTCGTTTCCGATCATCATACACTGCGCGGGATCGGCCCCCGCCCCTTCAAGGAGCGCCCGCATTATGGCGGGATGAGGTTTCCTGCGCCCCACGTCGGAGGAAAGCCGGATCGCATCGAACGCCCGCGCAAGGCCGAGCTTTTCGAGCTCCGGCACAGTGAAGCACGCCTGCGCGTTGCTGAGAAGGAATATGCGACTCCCCGCCTCCCTTATGCGGCGGAAAACGGACCCGACCCAAGGATAGATCTCGAGCCGGAGCGTCGAATATTCGCGGAAGCGTTCCGCGGCAAATGCGGTGAGCTTTTCGCCGGGCTCCCTGCCCTTGCGCAGAAACAGCCCCTCGAACACCCTCCTCAGCTCTATCTCGTAAAGGGGATCGGCTTCGCCCGCCTGCTCCTTCGCGCAGAGCCGCAGGTATTCGCGCCTCAGCTCATCCGCGCCGTAAGCCGCGCCGAAGGATGTGTAAAGCGCCGCCTCACGTTCCCACAGGGGGCCGGGGCTTTCGTCCGTCAGTATATCGACGAGCGTGCCGTAAAGATCGAAAATGTAAACGGGATATGCCATTTCAGCTCTTCTTTTTGGCAGCTATGTAATAGACCGAATAGAACGCCGCTATATAGATGAGGAAGAGCCCCACCACCGCGAGGGGGTAAAGCACGGGGCTGCCTCCCACAAGGTTAAAGATCATGTCATAGGGAGTGCCGTCGCCCCGCATAAGGAACATGTAGTTGTAGTCGATCAGCTTGTTCACAGCGTACGCCGCGATGCAGAAGCCGAGCATTATGAAGAAAGTGATGTGCATATCGCTCCTCTTCATGCTCGCCATGCCCGAAATGAGTATGTAGAGCGAGCAGAAGCCGGAGATCGCGTGAGTTAAGCCCGAAACGACGTTATCGAACGAAACGACGGGATAGCAGGAGTAATTGTTGCCCGCGCCGATTATGCCCATAACGGCGCCCAAAAGCCCGAACACCACCACGAAATCGAGCGCGGCGTTCTTAAGGCGCCCCTTTGCGAACGCGGCGAGGGGGATCGTAATGAGCTGTATGCTGCAAAGGAAGAGCGGCAGTATGTAGAGCCACTGCATCGCGTTATGCGAGCGGAAGCAAATAAGGACTATTTTGAAAAGCTCCAGCCCGTCTATGAGTATCGCGGCTGCGGCGAGCACGCGGTTCTTCCTTTCAATATCCGCGTTTCTGCGGGCGCGGCCTATTATGACCGCAAGCAGCGCCATTACACCGAGATAAAAGGCCGAAGCGGCGAGATGCTGCCATGAAAGGAAGCCCTCGGCGCTCCTCTGATAGCCGCCGAAACCGAAAAACTCTCTCATTTGAACACACCTCCGAACGAGTATGCTGAGATTATAACAGCGTTCGGCCTCATTCGCAACAAATCGCCGAATATATTGCGCATTGCGCGCGGCGGGTCCGGTTGTGCCGACGCGGTCTTTGTGCTAAAATGAGCATATTGCAATGGGAGGTCCCGATATGGTCAAAAGGGTGCTTGCGGCTGTGCTCATACTGTTGACGCTCGTTTCGGCGGGGTGCTTTCCCACGCGCGAAAGCGGGCATGAGACCGTCGTCACCGCCCCGACCGACCCCATGACCCAAGAGCCGACCGCAGCGCCGGCGGAGCCCGCTTCGGAAGCGCCCTCCGCGGAGCCTTCCGCTTCACCCGAGCCCTCGCCCGAAACCGCCGCCCCCACCGAAAAACCCACTGAGCTTCCCGCAAAGACTCCCGAACCCACGTTCACGGCCGAGCCTTCCGTTAATATCACGTCCACTCCCAAGCCCACTAAAACTCCCAAGCCCACCGAAAAGCCGGCCGATACCCCGAATCCCACTAAAACGCCGAAGCCCACCGAAAAACCGGCCGAAACTCCGGGCCCGAGCCAGCCCCATACCGGCTCCGCACCGGATCCCGGCGTTATCGATCCTAACGATCCCGTGCTGATGTTCGCGGGCGATCTCATGTGCCTTTCGGGTCAGCAGTACGCCGCAATGAGCAGCGCGGGCTCGTCTTCGCATTTCGATTTCAGCCCGTCCTTTGAATACGTTGCGCCGATACTCTCGCGGGCGGACCTCGCTTTTGCGAATCTCGAAAGCACTCTTTCGCCCAATTTCCCCTATGCCTATCAGCAGACGATGACGGACGGCATGCCCAACTGCAACGGCCCCGCGGAATACCTCGCCGCGGTGAAGGCCGCGGGCTTCGACGCGCTTGCGCTCGCCAACAATCACTGCTGCGACGCGGGCCTGCAGGGCATACTCGATACCATCTCAGCCGCCGATGAATACGGCTTCATACACACGGGCGTATTCGCCTCCCCGGAAGAGCCCCGCTTCGTGATAGTAAACATCCGCGGGATAAAGACCGCCCTGCTTTCATACGCCGAATTCTACAACGGCAAGGAGGGCTGCGTGACCTCCGTCGGCCGCCCGTACATGATAAACACCTATTCCGAATCCACGGTAAGGCGGGATATTGAACAAGCCAGGAGCGCGGGCGCGGAATTTGTTATCGTCTATGAGCATTGGGGCCGCGAGCACACCCACGTCCCCACCGATATTCAGCGCCGCCATGCGGTAAAGCTCGCAAACGCGGGCGCGGATCTCATCTGCGGTTCACATTCCCACACCGTCCAGCCCTCCGTCTGGGTCGAAGCGGACGACGGCAGGCAGGTGCTCTGCCTGTATTCGATGGGAAATTTCGTTTCGAGCATGTCGCAGGACGCCTCGAAGGATACATTCATAACGGAGCTCCATATCCATAAGGACGGCGATGGGAACGTGACGATAGCGAACGAGATCTATCACCCCTGCCGTGTGCTGAGGACTTACGGAGGGAAGGCCTTCGTGGTGATGCCCACCTCGCAAGAGGGCGTATCGGTCTCCGTCAGGAAGGAGCTCGACGCGGCGGAAGCGCGCATAACGGGCGTCCTGTTCGGCGAAAGATAAGCTTTTTTATCCCGGATTTCGGAATTTTCGATAAAAACACTTGAAAATCGTTTCGAAATGTTGTATATTGTAACCGAACCACATAAAGGAGGACTTTTTATATGGGTAAATTCATTATAAAGAAGACCAACACCGGCATCAAGTTCGACCTCAAAGCGGGCAACGGCGAAGTTATCGCCACCTCCGAGGTCTATGAAGCCGAAGCTTCCTGCCGCAAGGGCATCGCGAGCGTAATGCGCAACGCTCCCATCGCGCCCATTGAGGATCAGACGGTTGAGGATTACAAGGTCCTTATCAATCCGAAGTTCGAGATCTATACCGATAAGTCCGGCGAATTCCGTTTCCGTCTGAAGGCAAGGAACGGCCAGATCATTGCCGTTTCCGAAGGCTACAAGGCAATGAAGAGCTGCATCAACGGCATCGAGTCCGTAAAGGAAAACGCTCCCGACGCGCCCATCGAAAAGATCGACTGAAACTGATCGTGATTTGAAAAGGCGGGGTTTTACCCCGCCCTTTTTCGTTGCTCCGCCGTTTTCCGCCCCGATCCGGGCGCGGCTCACGCCGCGAACCCGATCCTGACGGTTTTTTTGTTTGCTTTGGGTATTTCGGGGAGGATGAGATCCTCCGGCGCTATCGCAAAGTCGTTGTTTTCCGGGCAAATTTCTTCCCGCAGGTCATCCGTGCCGTAAACGCGGTCGGCATAGCAGAGTATCGCGCCCTCAATAAGGTTGCGGCAGAAGCGGCCGTTGCCCGTTTCCGCTCCGTTTCGGGCGGTCTCGCAGATGAGTCGGAGCTTCGGAAGCGTTTCGCGGCGCAGTGTGAAGCCGCGCTTCGCCGCCTCGAGCTCAGCTATTTTTACCATCTCTTCCGCCGAATAATCGGGGAAGTCTATGCGGAACGGCACCCTCGAACGCAGGCCGGGGTTCCTTGCGAAGAAGGCGCGCATCTCGTCGGGGTAGCCCGCGAATATCACCACCGTTTCGCCGCGGCCGTTCTCCATCTCCTGTACGAGCGTGTTTATCGCCTCGTCGCCGTAAGCGCCTTCCATGCCTTCGACCAGCGAATACGCCTCGTCAATGAACAGGAGCTTGCCCTTCGCTCCGCGGAATACGTTCCGAACCTTGTCCGCGGTCTGCCCCTCGTAACGGGCGATGAGGTCCGCGCGGCCCGTTTCGACGGGTTCGCCGCTTGTAAGTATGCCGAGGCGTTTGAATATCCCGGCGAGAATCCTCGCAACAGTGGTCTTTGCCGTGCCGGGATTGCCCGTGAATTCCATGTTGAGCACCATGGGGACGGCGGTCCTCCCGAGCCGTTCCATATCCTTGTTCATCCTTGCGAACGCCGCTATGCGCCTCACCTGCGTCTTCACGTTTTCAAGCCCAATGAGCCCGTTGAGTTCGGCGAGAGGGTCGCCCTCCTCCTCCGCCTCCTCCCGGACGGGCGCGCTGCCAAGCAGCTTTCTTATCGCACGGATGTGGTTCCTGCCGAGCATGCAGCGGAAAAGCTCGTCGTCGGTCATGTTTCTTATTTCGCCCGCGGTACGCACCCCCGCCCTGTTCAGACGGTGGAACGCCGCCGCGCTGAGGTCGAGCTCGTCCAAGGCCGCGGAATCGGGTATTTCCGGCTTTTCCGGCGCTTCATCGGAAGCGTTCTGTTCGGCGGGCACGGCTTCCGGCTCTTCATAGGGAGCTTCCGGAAACAGGGGAGCTTCGTCCTCGTCTTCAACGTCGAAGCCGTCAAGACCGGCTTCTTCATTATCGCCCTTCATGGCGGGATATAAAAAGCCGGACAGTATCCGCCTCGCGTCCTTTTCGCAGAGGGTTTTCGGCCCGCGCTCCGTTTCCTGCCCGACCGCTCTCAAGCCCGGGAAGGCAATGGAAAACCGCGTTTTGTTTTTGACGGACATGGGCTCCGCGAGCTCCAGCCACACGGCGGCTCCCGAATCGGAAGCGGCGATGACGCCGATGCGGGCCCTCGCTTCCCGAAGCGCACTGAAAAACTCAGCGCGGCGGGACAATGCTTCATCCGAGACGTTATCTGAAGCAAAGCAATCGTTTCGACCGCCGGGTTCGCTTTCGACCTCGTCACGGCAAACCTCGTAAACGAAGCGCGGCTCCCCGCTTTCGCCATCCCCGTCCGGCGCGTAACCGCTCACGCTCCCGCAGGATTCGAATATCCAGCGGAAATCGTCTTCCGTAATGCCGGAAGCCCTTTCCGCCGCCGCGAGCATCTCACGCGGAGCTTCTTTGAAAGCGCCGCCTATAAGGGTGAGCGCGCTCCCTGCGGGAAGCGCCCGCGCCGCGCGCATGAACCTTACCGCCGCTTCATCGGAAGCCTTAAGTCTTTGATAGTACTCGCGGTATTCCCTTACTTCGAGCTTCACCATGCAGTCGTCGCTGTTTATTCCGTACATATCCAATACCTCGCTTTCATTGCTGATTTGTCTATCATTTTCACCGTTTTTTTCGTTGCATCCAGCGCCCTCTTCCCTTAATGCGGCTTGCCCCGCGGGGGCAAAACGGGGCGGTATCCCTTCTGTGGTCTCAGCCTTTGCCGCTCCCCTTGGCAGGCTCTCCGCTTTCGCGGGATCGCGGCCTGCTTCCCCGGGGTCAGCGCACGGCGCCGGCTCTCGGTATTCGGTTGTCAAAATGCGCAGCACGACAAAAACGCCGATGCTTTGGCGAACGAAAAAAACCTCACTCAACAAGTATTTTCCGTTAGTCAAAGCATCGGCGCTGTTTTGCTTCAGCTTTTATGTTCGTATATATTACCACGCGCAGGGCCCCGCGTCAATACCGCGGAATAATATATTATCGGCCCCGCGCCGTTGATCCTTTATGGAGCTCACTCGCCCTTGTAGCGGATGCAGAGCATCGTTACATCGTCGAACTGGTCGAACCCCGCAACGAAAGAATCGAGGGAGTTTTTGACCTCGGCTATGAGCCCTTCGGGCGATTTCCCGTATGCGTTTTCGAGGCAGGCGAGGAGCCTTTCCTCACCGTAAAGCTCATGCCGGCTGTTTTCCGCCTCGGTCACGCCGTCTGTATAAAGGAAGAGGCTTTGGCCTTTTTTGAGCTCCAAGCTGTGCTCGCGGTATTTGACGCCCTCCAGACCGGCGAATACGAAACCGCCCTTGAGCTTAACGAACGAGGCCTTATCCTCCGAAATGAGCACGGGCGGATTATGCCCCGCGCAGACGAAGTTCACTTTGCCGCTCGTAAGGTCGAGCACTCCCAGCCACGCGGTAACGAACATCTCCGCGGTGTTGTTCCTGCAAAGGCCTTCGTTAGCGGCGGCCGCTGCCTCCGCAAGGGTCGGCATATCGCGCACGCAGTTTTGAATGGTCGTTTTGGAATTCGCCATGAACAGCGCGGCAGGTATGCCCTTGCCCGAAACGTCGGCCACGACGAAGCACAGCCTGTCCTTATCCACAAAGAATACGTCGTAGAAATCGCCGCCGACCTCCTTAGCGGGGTCCATAGAGGCGGCGATCTCTATTTCCGCCCTGCCGGGGTAGCTTTCCGTAATGGGCGGCAGAAGCGACCGCTGGATCACCGTCGCGACCTCCAGCTCAGTCTTGAGCCTCGAACGTTCAAGCGTGATCCGCCTCTGCTTTTCGAAGTATTCTATCATGGTTATCATCAGCGTGAAGCCGACGGCGTTAACGAGCAGGAACGGGATCGCTATCGTTTTGACTATCTCGAGAGCGGCGGAAAAGGGCTTTACTATAAGAAGGACGAGCGAAAGATGGAAGATCTCCATCACAATGCCTATAAGCAGCGCCCACCAGGGCTTGATGAGCCTGTCATGGAATTTTTTGGAGAGGAAGCCGCACATTACGCCTATGCTGACCGTGGCGAGTATGCAGGCAACGGTGACGAGCCGCGAGGTCATCGAATCAGTGGAGCCCACGATGAACCTGTGCACGCCCGCGATGACGCCCGCGATGAGGCCGCCCAGGGGGCCGCTTGTGAAGCCCGCGAGCATGGGGCCTATATCGCGCACGGAGATTATGGCGCCGTTGAGCTGCAGGCCGGACATGGTGCCGTATATGCCGAATATGCCCCCGAGCACGCCCGAAATGAGCGCGGCCTTCCACCCGCTTTTCGCCCCTGTGAGCTTGCTCATAAGATCGCTTCCGCCAATAAAAGCGGCTATTATGAGTATAACGGCAAGCGTGCCGATCATATTCGTGAAAAACTGCGATATGCTTGTTGCTCCCGCCGATGCGGCCGTGATCGCGAGCATGGCTTGACCTCCTGCATTCATATTGGTTTTATTCTATCATTTTGCCGCTCCGCAGTCAATACGCGAAAGCGCCTTCCCCGCGGGGATAAGAGCCTTTCCCCGGCTTATGCCCCCATAGGAGCGCGGCGCTTTACGGGGAATAAAGCTTTCTTATCTCTTCCTTCGCCGCCTCGATCTTCGCGCGGGGATCCGCCCCTTCAAGATCGAGCCCCACGGCCTTTATGAGCCTGAATTCGGGTATGCCGTAAAACGTCTTCGCAAGCGCTTCGGCATAGCCCGCTCCGAATTCCGCGGGAAAATGATCGCCGCCCGCGGTGGTGATATAGGTCATGCGCTTCGCGCGGCAGAGGCCCTTCGGCTCGCCCTCCGGAGTATAATAAAACGTAACGCCGAGCACGTTTATCTGCTCGAAATACTGCTTCAGCGCCGCCGGGAACGAAAGATCCCAGAACGGCGCGGCTATCACGATCTCATCCGCCTGCGCAAACTGCCTCGCGAGCGCAAACATCGGGCTGCCGAACTCGCCCTTTTCCTCAAGACGGGCGCGTTTTTCCAAAAAATCCCCGTCGGCATTCGGAAAACAGAGCTCGCCGAGACGCAGCTCCTCATAGGGCTCCCCCGCCGTTTCGAGCAGGCAGTCCGCAAGCTCCTTCGTTCGGGAGCCCTTCCGCACGCAGGCATTGACAAAGAGTATCATTTCTTCCTCCTGAAAACGGTTCGTTTACGCTATTATACCATCCTGCGCGCTGTAAATCAAAGGGCTGCGCCGCCCCGGTACGATCTCAAAAAAGGCGTTTTGCGGCGCGTCTTTCGCCTCTCTTTTCGTTGACATCGCCTTTTTGATATGTTATATTATCTATTGGCGAAAAAGCCCGCCGGGCATTCGCCGCTCAACCAAATCTGACTTGGCATTAAACATGAGGCTTGACTCTTTTCAAGAATGAGCCGAAAAAGGAGGAATCATGTCAAACGCTTATTTCACCATCGCAAGACCCGATAACGACGCTTTCCGCGGCTATCTGCCCGGATCGAAGGAGCGCGCCGAGCTCAAGGAAGAGCTTGCCCGCCAGGCTGCCGAGGTCGTGAAGATCCCGCTCATAATCGGCGGCAAGGAGATCTTCACCGAAAAGACCATCAAGGTCACGATGCCGCACGATCACGGCCACGTGATCGCGGAATGCTCAATGGCCGGCGAGAAGGAGCTCAAGATGGCTGTTGACGCCGCGCTTGAGGCCAAGGCCGCGTGGGAGGATATGCCCTGGGAGCACCGCTCCGCCATATTCCTCAAGGCAGCCGACATGATCACCGGCCCCTACCGCAAGGTGCTGAACGCCTCCACCATGCTCGGCCAGTCCAAGACGGTGTTCCAGGCCGAAATAGATATTGCGGAGCTTGCGGATTTCCTCAGATTCGGCGTATGGTCCGCTCAGGAGATATTCAAGGATCAGCCCGGCTCCATCCCCGGCATCTGGGATCGCCAGGATTACCGCGCGCTTGACGGCTTCATCTGCGCGATCACGCCCTTCAACTTCACCTCCATAGGCGGCAACCTTCCCACCGCTCCCGCGATAGTCGGCAACGTGGCGGTCTGGAAGCCCTCCCGCACCGCGGTGCTTTCCAACTACTATTATATGAAGCTGCTGATGGACTGCGGTCTTCCCGCGGGCGTCATCAACTTCGTTCCCTGCAGCGGAAGCGATATGGCAAAATACGTCATCTCCCGTCCCGAGCTTGCGGGCTTCCACTTCACCGGCTCCACGGAGGTGTTCCAGAGCGTGTGGAAGCAGATCGGCGAAAACATCGCCTCCTACCGCAACTATCCTCGCATAGTCGGCGAGACCGGCGGCAAGGACTTCATATTCGCCCATAAGACCGCGAAGGTACGCCCGCTGGCCGCGGCGATAATAAGGGGCTCGTTCGAGTTCCAGGGCCAGAAGTGCTCCGCCTGCTCCCGCGCGTTCGTGCCCGAAAGCATCTGGCCCGACGTGCTCGCCGCCATGAAGGAAATGATGAAGGAAGCCACCATGGGCGACGTTCGGGATTTCGATACCTTCCTCGCCGCCGTTATAGACAAGGCCTCCTTCGATCGCTGCAAGGGCTATATCGACCGCGCGAAGCAGAGCCCCGACTGCGATATAGTGATCGGCGGCAATTGCGACGACAGCAAGGGCTGGTTCGTGGAGCCCACCGTGATAGTCTGCAAAAAGCCCGATTACGAATCCATGGTCAACGAGATATTCGGGCCCATCGTATCCGTTTACGTCTATCCCGACGATAAGCTGGACGAGACCCTGAAGATCTGCGACGAGGCTTCCCCCTATGCTCTGACCGGCGCGATATTCGCGCAGGACCGCGAGGCCATAGTCAGGATGGAGAGGGCGCTCCTGCATTCCGCGGGCAACTTCTACATCAACGACAAGTGCACCGGCGCGGTAGTAGGCCAGCAGCCCTTCGGCGGCGCGCGCGCCTCCGGCACCAACGACAAGGCGGGCACCGCGCTCAACATGATCCGCTGGATGAGCCCCCACTGCGTGAAGGAGACCTTCAATCCCTCCGAGGCGATCGCCTACCCCTACATGTCCGAAAAGTAAATAAGTGAAATACGGGACAAGGCCGGATCGAAGGCTTTGTCCCGCATGCATATAACCCACCGTAATTTTCTATGAAAGGATAAGCGGAAAATGAGGATCGAACAGCACCCAATTTTAACCTTTGACCGCGGCAGGGAGATCAATTTCACCTTTAACGGTCAGCCCATGAAGGGCTATGAGGGCGAGACCATAGCCGCGGCGCTCCATGCCGCAGGCGTGAAAGTGCTTGCCAAGAGCCCCGAAAAGCACCGCCCCCGCGGGTTTTACTGCGCGATAGGCAACTGCGCCTCCTGCCAGATGACCGTTGACGGCGAGCCGAACGTCCGCACCTGCATCACCCTTTTGAAGGAGGGCATGAAGGTCGAATCCCAGGAAGGAAAGGGCGTGATCAAATGAGAGAAGTCGAACTGCTTATAATCGGCTCCGGCCCCGCCGGCCTCTGCGCCGCTATCTCCGCGGCGGAATCCGGCGCGCGCGTGCTCGTGCTCGAGCGCACCTTCAAGCCCGGCGGCCAGCTCATAAAACAGACCCATATGTTCTTCGGCTCGGAAAGCCAGTACGCCTCCCACAGGGGAGTCGATATTGCGGGCATCCTTCTTAAAAAGGTCGAAGAATTCGGCGACAGGATCGAAATAATGCTCAACGCCACCGCCGTCGGCTTCTATGAGGATAACGTCGTGACTGTTCTGAAGGACGAGAAGGAGTATTTCAAGATCCGGGCAAAGTCCGTGATCTGCGCCACGGGCGCATTCGAAAAATCCCTGGCCTTCCCCAACAACGACCTGCCCGGCATATACGGCGCGGGCGCCGTGCAGACGCTCATGAACGTTTACGGCGTTAAGCCCGGCGACCGGGTGCTCATGGTCGGCGCGGGCAATATAGGCGTTATAGTCAGCTATCAGCTCATGCAGGCGGGCATAGAGGTCGTCGCAGTGCTCGACGCCGCCCCCCGCATAGGCGCGTACCTCGTGCACGCCTCCAAGCTTGCGAGGATGGGCGTGCCCATACTGACCTCGCACACCGTAAAGGAGGCCATCGGCAAGGATTGCCTCGAGGCGGCGATAGTCTGCGAGGTGGATGACAAATTCCGCCCCATCCCCGGCACCGAGAAGCGTTACGACGTTGACGTGCTGTGCATCTCCGTGGGCTTGAGTCCCCTGAACGAGATCATAGCCATGCGCGGCGTGGAAATGAAATACGTTCCCCAGCTCAGCGGGCAGGTCCCCATGAGGACCGAAAACTGCGAGACGAGCATCCCCGGCATATTCGTCGCGGGAGACGCCTCCGGCATAGAGGAAGCGAGCTCCGCCATGGCGGAAGGTTATCTTGCCGGCCTCTGCGCGGCGGCAAAGCTCGGCCACGTTCCCGAAGACTTCGATCGGCGCAGGGCGGAATATCTGAAGCAGCTTGACGGGCTGCGCTCCGGCCCCGTCGGCGACCGCATCCGCGCGGGCATGAAACAAAGTGAGCTCAAGGAGGAATGAATATGTTTGAGAAAACAGGCGTCGCCTCGCGCGAAATGGTAATGACCAAATTTCCTCCCATAGAGAGGATAAACAGGGGCCCCGTCGCGGTGGTGGAATGCTACCAGAAGATCCCCTGCAACCCCTGCCAGACCGCCTGCCCCTTCGGCGCGATAAGGATCGGCGAGGATATAAACGAGATCCCCTGCAGGGATGAAAACGTATGCACCGGCTGCGGCGTATGCGTTGCGAAATGCCCGGGGCTCTCCATAATGATAGTTGACGGCTCCAAATCGGCCGAGACGGTGGAATTCCGCATCCCCTACGAATTCCTCCCCCTGCCCGAGTCGGGCGAAAAGGTAACGGGCCTTGACCGCGCGGGCAAGCCCATCTGCGAGGCGAAGGTCATAAGGGTGATGAACCCCGCCTCCTTCGACCGCACCCCCGTCGTCACACTGGAGGTCTCCCGCGAGTATCTCTACGATTTCAGAAATTTCAGGAGGGAATAAGCTCATGGACGAGAATACAATCATCTGCCGCTGTTCCGACGTGACGCTGAAGGACATCCGCGACCTCATCGCCCAGGGCTACGTTACCTACGACGAGATCAAGCGCATCACCCGCATCGGCATGGGCCCCTGCCAGGGCAAGACCTGCGGTCAGCTCGTGCTCCGTGAGATCGCCAACGCCACCGGGCAGAACATCGCCGATCTCAAGTTCCACAACATCCGTCCCCCCGTGGTCGGCGTGAAGCTTCATCTTATTGCAGAGGAGGCGGAAAGAAATGAAGAATAAGGCTGATATAGTAATAATCGGCGCGGGCATGTCCGGCTGCTCCATCGCTTATAACCTTGCCAAGAGAGGCGCGAAGAACATAGTCGTGCTCGAAAAGGGCTTTATCTGCTCCGGCTCCACGGGCGCCTGCGGCGCGGGCTTCCGTATGCAGTGGGGCACCGAAATGAACTGCCGCATGTCCAAGTTCTCGACCGAATTCTTCGAGCATGCGAATGATATTCTGGAGTATGACGGGGATATAGAGCTTCGTCAGAGCGGCTATCTGATGATCGCCGATACCGAAAAGGAGCTCACCCAGTTCAAAAAGAACATAGAGGTGCAGCACGCCTGCGGCATCCCCTCCCGCATGGTGAGCCTTGAGGAGGCTAAGGAGATAGTTCCTCACCTCAACACCTCCATACTTTCCGGCGCGGCCTACTGCCAGAAGGACGGCTTCCTCAATCCCCACAAGACCACGGACGCCTTCTACAAGGCGGCGAAGCGCATGGGCGTTGAGTTCAATACCTATACCGAGGTCACGGGCATAAAGGTCGAAAACGGCCGCATCGTCGGCGTTGAGACGAACAAGGGCTATATCGAGACCCGCATAGTGGTAAACGCCGCGAACGCATGGTCTCAGGGCATCGCCAAGATGGTCGGCGTCGATCTCCCGCTCTATTCCGAGAGGCACCAGATACTCGTCACCGAGCCCGTTGAGCCCATGCAGGACCCCATGGTCATGGCGTTCAATCTGAACCTTTACGTTCAGCAGACTCCTCATGGCTCGTTCATAATGGGCCGCAGCGATTCCTCCGAGCCGCGCGACCTCCGCAGGACCTCCTCCTGGCACTTCCTTGAGGAGATGGCGAAGACCATCGACAAGGTGCTGCCTCCCATCGGCAGGCTCCGCGTCATCCGCCAGTGGGCGGGCCTCTACAATATGTCCCCCGACCGCCAGCCCATCTACGATAAGGTGGAGGAAGTCGAAGGCTTCTACGTGGCGGTAGGCTTCTCGGGCCACGGCTTCATGTTCGGTCCCGTCACCGGAACCGTCATGTCCGAGATGATACTTGGGATGGAGCCCACCATAGACGCCTCCAGGCTGAAGCTTTCCCGCTTCGCCGAAGGGAACCTCTTTACCGAGCCCTCCGTCGTGTAAAAGCGGGCGGCAGGCAAAGGAACAAGCGCAAAACATCGGCTCAACGTCAATAGTTGGGTTGAGTCAGCAGAACGAGATCTCCACGAAGCCTGCCCCCTGCAGGGCGCAGGCTTCGGCGCGTTCACGGTCAGCATGATACGCCGGCGCAGGCTGCCTGAGAACGATCCGTCAGCAGAGCACAGGAAAAAGGCGAAGAAAGCTTTTCGCACATTCGTCAAATCATCCCGGGTCTGCGTAACGTACTCAAAGAACTGCGAAAGGGATGATGAATGAAAAAAACAGCGGTAAAGATGCTTAACCGACAGCTGCGTCTGATAAAAAAACGAGTTGATTTTTTCGCAATAATCGGATAAGATACTAGGCAAGATACGTCTGCTGCTTTGAGAGGTGAGAACATGAAACTTGCTGCGGTTGGAAGCAACTGCGTGGATTATTATCAAAATGTGGAGGGCGGAAAAGCCTATCCGGGCGGCGGTCCGGTCAATATGGCCGTCTACACCGTGCGTCTTGGCGGCGAGGCCTCCTATATCGGCCCGGTCGGGAATGATGATTTTGGCGCGCTGATGCGCCGCGCCGTTGCCGAGAAGGGTGTGGACGTGTCGCACCTGTCCGTCCGCGAGGGAAAGACTGCCGTCACGCAGGTCAGTCTG
>JAFPXD010000023.1 GCA_017394835.1 Clostridia bacterium | reverse complement strand
GCCAAGCTGTTGGCTTTTTCTTAACGGCGTCCGCCCTTTCGGGGTTCGAATCCTACAAAAAAATGCCAAACAGAAAAGCACCGTTTTGCGGTGCTTTTCTGTTTGGCGCGCCCTGAGGGATTCAGAACCCCCGGTTTCGCAGCAGCTTGGATACAGAGCGGCGTGCAGGAGCGAAACCTTCTGAAATTGCCGATGGCAATTTCACGGGGGTTCAAATAGTATGTCGAGTGACGAAAAAAGAGAGCTGCTCTGCAACTCTCTTTTTCCGTGGCGCGCCCTGAGGGATTCCCTTCCGCGGCGGCGCTTCCGCTTTCCGCCGCGGCGTCCGCCTAAAAAAGCCAAGCTGTTGGCTTTTTCTTAACGGCGTCCGCCCTTTCGGGGTTCGAATCCTACAAAAAAATGCCAAACAGAAAAGCACCGTTTTGCGGTGCTTTTCTGTTTGGCGCGCCCTGAGGGATTCGAACCCCCGACCTTCTGGTCCGTAGCCAAACGCTCTATCCAGCTGAGCCAAGGGCGCATCTTTAACGCTTGAATATTATAGTGCAGGCGAATGGATTTGTCAAGCGCTAAATAAAGTATATTTGAAGGGGATCGTCCTTTTCGTCATCCGCTTACAATAAGCATGACCGGATCATGTCGGCAAAGAGGATCGTCACCGGCAGCGCCAGCCCCACGATCGAAACGATATTGGCAAATGCGGAGTCTTCGCACGCCCTTCTGCGCATTATCCTGACGCAAATGAAGCACACGACGGAGGCGAGCATTGCCGCAACGACGAGCAGCGCCGTGACCATTGTGAGCGGGTGCTCGAACCAATGATAGGGATCCTTCTTATACCCTATTGAAACGACTGCTTCCAATATCCCCGCGGCGGCAAGCAGAATGAACGGGATAAGGGAAACGACGATCATTTTTGCTTTGGCGTGTTTCATACATCGGCCTCCTCTGCCGCTTATCAGAACGTCGTCACGAAAAGGTGATAATTCCCGGCGGGATCGCGGGCGACCGTCACGCATCTTGAGATCGCGGTCTTGGTAATGTAAACAAGGCTTTCATATACCCCATGCAGAACGTGCGCACGACCTCCATGCTTTCCGGGTCCGAGGGGCTTTCGGCAAAGCACGCGGGCACGCCGTTCGGGAGGCGGTCCATATAATAGTGATCGTACTCCTCGGTATCGTCCGTTTCGTCATAGGGCGACCTCCCGTCCCGGGAGAAGAATTCGTTTATGCCGGCCTCGATCTCGGGGTATTTTTCGGGCGGTATCTCTATTTCGAGATCGTAGTATATGTGTTTGAGGAGGCCGTCGTCAAGATAGCCGCCGTGAGTCCTGTGCCAGACCGTGCGGCAGCCCTCGGGCAGATCGAATTCGAAGAGGCGGCGGACCTCGTTCTTCGGGGAATCGAACACCGCCTGAACGCCCATCAGTATGCCCGAAACCGCGAGCGCGGCGAGCAATATGCAAACGACGGTGGTAAGGACCTTATGCTTTACCATAAACTCTTTCATCTTAGGCCTCCTTTCCCAACGAGATGGCAACTCCGGCGTCGGACCTCAGCTTTTTGGCCAGGAATATGTTGCGGACGACGGGCAGCATCAGTCCCAATACGGAGAGGGGCGCGAACAGCGCGAAGAACCATCCGGCGAGCAGCAGGCTTCCAAACGAAACGCCTATCTCTATCCAGCATTTCCAAAACTCGTCGGCAAACCAGAGACTGCCGCGGTACATGCTTTCGGGCTTGAATATGCAGAAGAGCTCCGCCGCGATCCCGAGCGCGGGATAGAGGACGAGAGTCAGCTGAACGAAATACAGCCCTTCCCAGCGCTTTGCGGTAAGGAAGAGCGCGAAGCCGAGCATCACGGTGAGCACGCCGAGGAGCACGGCCCGAAGCGGCTCCGTTCCGTATTCGGAAACGGCTATCACTATGTTGAGCATCGGGAACAGCACGACGAGCGAAAGCAAGGGAAACTGCACGGGCGGGATGAACAGCAGGATCACCGCCGCGAGCGCGGCGATGAATGTGAGGATGTTGACGGCGCAGTTCTTGACCATGGATGAAACTCCTCTCTTGTGAAATGAGTTCTATATCTATACAACGCGTGAGCGGGCGGGACGGTTCCCGGAAAACGGTCTTCGATGGCATTATAGCACCAATGTAAACAGGTGTCAATATTTTTGGAGCGCGATCCCGATTGTAAAAGTACCGTCACGGAGTCCATGCGCGAAAACCCCTCAGTCGTCCTCGCTCCGCTCGGCCGACAGCTCCCCTTCGCAAGGGGAGCCGTATGCCCCTGCCTCCCCTTGTTTAAGGGGAGGTGGCACGAGCGGCGAAGCCGCGAGTGACGAAGGGGTATCTAAAGCAGAAACCGCAAGTCGGCAGGTTTAATGCGATCGGTCTTTTCCCTCATCCTTAAGCTCGCTTCGTTCGCTGCTGCCTTCCCCGCAGGGGGGAAGGCAGTGCACGTTCCCGCGGCTTATTCCATAGTAAGCACCCGACCAAAAGCCTTCCCCCGCTGCAAAGCCGCTATGCCGGATAATGGGGCGATCGTTAACATCCACCACCTCATCCGGCGCTCCGCGCCACCTTCCCCTCAGTAGGGGAAGGAACACAGGCGCGGCGCATTGCTTTTATGGGAAGCGGCGGCCCAAAAGCATTCCCTCGGGGGCGCGAAGCGTAAGAAAAAGCCAAACGGCTTGGCTTTTTCCGCCGAGCGCCGATACGGCTGGGCCGCAGCGGCAGGCGGCTGAGCCGCAAGGCGAAGACGACGGATGAGGGGAAAGAAAGCGCCCTTACCGCAAGTCCCGCGCGATCAATAAAAAATAACTCTTTACAAACGCCGCTTTCCGTATTATAATAATTATTTGTAAATGCTTTGAACGGGACAGGTGAGCAGAATGCGCGCCCATAGCGATCCGCAGGCGGTGTGAGTGCGGAGGAGGCGGTCTGCGGCATATCCCCCGCGAGCAGGCGCGGCGAACCTGAAAGGGGCTTTTGCGTGCGATCCGAAAGCGCGTCCCCTAACACATTAGCCGCACCCGTGCGCCCCCGTTAAAGGGCTCTGAAGTGCCGGAGGCTTCCCCCTTCGGAACTCGGGTGGTACCGCGTTTTTAAGCGTCCCGTGGGTTTTCCCATGGGCGTTTTTGTTTATGAAACAAGATCCTTACATAAAGAAAGGAAGGCAATATGTATAAGAAAGTCTCGGCTTCCATGGATTTCGTCCCCCGCGAGCAGGAGGTTTTGAAATTCTGGAAGGAAAACAAAATATTCGAGAAGTCCGTTGAGCTCCGCCGCGGCTGCGAGCCCTACACCTTCTTCGACGGTCCCCCCACGGCTAACGGCAAGCCCCACATCGGGCACGTGCTGACAAGATCCATGAAGGACATTATCCCCCGCTACCGCACCATGAAGGGCTACGACGTGCTTCGCAAGGCGGGCTGGGATACCCACGGTCTGCCCGTCGAGCTGGAGGTCGAAAAGCTTCTGGGCCTTGACGGCAAGGAGCAGATAGAGCAGTACGGGGTCGAGCCCTTCATCGCCAAGTGCAAGGAGTCCGTCTGGAAGTACAAGGGCGAGTGGGAGCAGATGTCCGACGCGGTCGGCTATTGGGCGGATATGGAAAACCCCTACGTCACCTATACGGACGACTATATCGAGTCCGTGTGGTGGGCGCTGAAGACCATCGACGAAAAGGGCCTCCTCTACAAGGGCCACAAGATAGTCCCCTACTGTCCCCGCTGCGGGACGGCGCTCTCCTCCCATGAGGTGGCGCAGGGCTATAAGGACGTCAAGGAGACCTCCATATTCATCACCTTCCCCGTGAAGGGCATGGACGACGGCACTCAGTTCATCGCCTGGACGACCACCCCCTGGACCCTCCCCTCGAACGTGGGCCTCTGCGTGAACGCGGACGAGGATTACGTCAAGGTCGAAAAGGACGGCAAGCGCTACATAATGGCGAAGGCGCTCGTCGAGAGCGTGCTGGGCGAGGGCTGTGAGATCGTCGAGGAATACAAGGGCGCGGAGCTCTGCGGCATGGAATACGAGCCCCTCTTCGACTTCCCCGTAAATCACGGCGGCAAGAAGGGCTGGCGCGTGGTCTCCGACGGTTACGTTACGCTGACCGACGGCACGGGCATCGTTCATCTTGCTCCCGCATTCGGCGTTGACGACGGCAGGGTAGGCAAAAACTGGGGCCTCCCCTTCGTTCAGAACGTGAACGCGAAGGGCGAGCTCGCCGGCGGCACCCCTTGGGACGGCGTGAACGTAAAGAAGGCGGATAAGCTCATAATCGCGGATCTGAAGGAACGCGGCAGGCTCTTTGCCGAGCTTCCCTACGAGCACAGCTACCCCTTCTGCTGGCGCTGCGATACTCCGCTCATATACTTCGCGCGCGGCGGCTGGTTCATCGAAATGACGAAGCTGCGCGATAAGCTGCTCGATTTCAACAAGCGCATCAACTGGATACCCGAGTCCATAGGCGAGGGCCGCATGGGCAATTTCCTTGAGAACGTAATAGACTGGGCGGTAACGAGGGAGCGCTACTGGGGCACTCCTCTGCCCGTATGGCAGTGCGAAAAATGCGGGCATCACCATACCGTGGGTTCCCGCGAGGAGCTTTTGAAGCTCTTCCCCGACGCGGCACCCGATATTGAGCTGCATAAGCCGATGCTCGATCCCCTCACCATGACCTGCCCCGAGTGCGGCGGCATCATGCGCCGCGAGCCCGTTGTAATAGACTGCTGGTTCGATTCCGGCTCCATGCCCTTTGCGCAGTGGCATTATCCCTTTGAAAACAAGGAAGAATTCGAAAAGCGCTATCCCGCCGATTACATAAGCGAGGCCGTCGATCAGACGCGCGGCTGGTTCTACACCCTGAACGCCGTCGCGGCCTGCCTGTTTGACGAGCCCGCCTTCAAGAATTGCATAGTGCTGGGGCTCGTCTGCGATAAGGACGGCAAGAAGATGTCCAAGCACATAGGCAACGTGGTCGCCCCCGCGGACGTATTGACCAAGCAGGGTGCGGACGCCGTCAGGTGGTATTTCTACACCGCCTCCTCCCCCTGGCTGCCCAGCCGCTTCTCGGGCGAGGCCGTTTCCGAGACCCAGCGCAAGTACATGGGCACCCTGTGGAACACCTACGCGTTCTACATCCTCTATGCCGATATAGACGAGTTCGATCCCACGAAGCATGAGCTCAGGCGCGAAAACCTTTCCGTAATGGATAAGTGGATACTCTCCAAGCTCAATTCCCTCATCGCCAAGCAGGATGAATACCTCTCCTCCCTCCGCATAACCGAGGCGGGGCGTGAGCTTGCCGCCTTTGCGGACGATCTCTCCAACTGGTACGTCCGCCGCGGGCGCGAGCGCTACTGGGGCAAGGAGATGACGGCAGATAAGGAAGCCGCCTACATGACCCTTTACACCGTCCTTAAGACGATGGCGCTGCTGACGGCTCCCTTCACCCCCTTCATGGCGGAGCAGATGTATCAGAACCTCGTCCGCACCTGCGATAAGGAGGCTCCCGAAAGCGTGCACCTCTGCGATTATCCCGTTTCGGACTCCTCCTTCATAGATCCCGAGCTCGAAAAGGATATGGGCGAGGTCTATCGCATAGTCGTGCTGGGCAGGGCCGCAAGGGCGCAGTCCAACATTAAGAACCGCCAGCCGCTTTCCTGCCTTTACGTGCAGGGCGCGGAGGCGCTTCCCGAAATGTATAACGAGATAATCGAAGGCGAGCTGAACGTCAAGCGCGTCGAGTACGTGCAGGACGCCTCCTCCTTCATCACCTACCGCGTAAAGCCGCAGCTCAAGCTCCTCGGGCCGAGGTACGGCAAGCTCCTGCCCAAGATCAACAACTACCTTCAGAACACCCCCGGCGTGGGCAACGCCTGCGTCGCCGCGCACGCGGAGGGCAAGGCCTTCGAGTTCGAGCTCGAGGGCGCGAAGGTAAGCCTCGGCGCGGAGGACGTGCTCGTGGATACCGTCAAGCGCGAAGGGTTCTCCTCCGTTTCCGAAAGGGATCTCACGGTGGTGCTCGAAACCACCCTGACCGATGAGCTCATTGAGGAGGGCTACGTCCGCGAGCTCGTTTCCAAGGTGCAGACCATGCGCAAGGAGGCGGATTTCGAGGTGACGGATCATATCCGCGTGTTCATCAGGGGCGGCGAGATGATAGAAGCCCTCGCTCTGAGGAACGCAGCCGATATAGCGGGCGATACCCTTGCTGAAGAGCTTTTGACCGAAGCCGCTCCCGAGGGCGCTTACGTCAAGGATTGGGATATAAACGGCGAGAACGTCGTTATAGGAGTTGTTAGAATTTGATGGAATTCCTTAAGGAATTCCGTAAAAAGTATATACCCCTCATCCGTCACAGCAGCTTAAGCTGCGTGCCGCCTTTCCCCCCCGGGGGAAGGCAATGGACCCTTCGAAGCTGCTTGAGGGATCCCACGGAAAGTATATACCCCTCATCCGTCACTGCAGCTTAAGCTGCGTGCCGCCTTCCCCCCCGGGGAAAGGCAATGGACCCTTCGAAAAAGCTTTGGGGAGAGAGTTATACGCTCCCTCCCCAAGAAATGATCTGCCGTGAAAAAAACCGCCTTGCTTTTAGCCATAATATTCGCTCTCGCGATATGCGCCTCCTGTGTGACCAACAGCGAGCTTGCAAGCTACAACGCGGGGGTCAGGGCCTACGATGAGCATAACTACGCTCTTGCGAAGGCCTATTTCACCGCGGCTGAGGGTTACGGCAATTCGGGCTCGTATCTTTCGGCCATCGCGGAGTTCGAGCGCATCTATCTGGAGGCGGTCGCCTTCGTCGAATCCCGCGATTATGAGGCCGCGAGAAACGATTTCGCCGCCATTGAGGATTTTGAAAACTCCGGGGAATTCATTGCGTTTATAGACCGTCTTTATGCCCGGTACGACGAGGGAACAGCCGCCTTTGAGAGCGAGGATTACCCCCTTGCCAAGATGCGCTTCATCCAGTCCATGGGCGTGCGCGATGCGGATGAGTACATAAAACGCATTTCCAAGCTGGAGGACGCCTACCGCACGGCCCGGGGCTATTACGAAGAGGGCAATTACCCCGAGGCGCTGGAGGCCTGCCGCAAAATAGGCGCGAACTATAAGGATACGAACGATATGATCGCGGAGCTCGAAAGGCTCATTATGCTTCGCGGCGTGACCCCGGCGCAGCTCATGGAGCTCTATTTCACGGGCAGCAACAAAGCGGGTGATACCGTCACTCTCGCCTCCGCGGACATTACGGAAAACGGCTTTGCCGCCACCACCTCTGATGAGGTGCTCATGACGGGCAACACCGATAAGGAAGGCTTCATCACCTCCGTTTCGTTCTGGGTCTCGGATAAGAAGGCAAAGGAGCTGGGCGCGGATAGGCTTCAAAGGATCTACGCCCACCTGATGCGCGCTTTGGGCGCCAACGCCGAGGAATTCGATTCGGTGCTTGAAAGGGCGGAAGAGCTCATCTCAGGCAGCGGCCGCTGCGGCGGATACGTGTTTTCAACAAGGCACGATTCCTCCGGCTTCAAGGTCTTGACCGCCGAAAGAAAGGGCGAGTAAAAATACAGGGACTTACTGAAGTCTTTCGAGCATTTTTGACGCGGTACGGCGCAAAAAGATCCCTTTTGAGGTTGTGTATCGTTAAGTGAATGCGCCCAACCGGCCGCGGCTTACGTTCCGCCGTCATAAGGCGGTATTTGATCCGACCGTTATCCGACTATGAAAAATCTCTGCCGTGATCATGGATCACGGCAGAGACTTTTTTGTTTATTCTGTTTCACAGCTCAAACGGCGCTTCGGTTTCCACCGTCCTCCCGGCGAGCTTTATGAGGCACGCGGGCATTTCTTTTGGGAAGCGTATCCTCACGGCGCAGAGGCAGAGCGCGTTTTTCCTGTGCAGGGGGCGGAATTCGGGATCGCGGTTGAACTCGCGGGAGCCGTAGCGGTCGTCGCCCAATATGGGGCAGCCTATATGCGCGAAGCTCGCGCGGAGCTGGTGCGTCCTGCCCGTTATGAGGGTCGCCTCAACAAGCGAAACGCCGCCCGCCGTTTTCACCGTGCGGTAATCCGTTATCATGGGGACGGAGCCGCGCACGCTCTCATCATACACGGCGACGAGCCCGCGCGCCGCGTCCTTCACGGCGTATAATTCGAGCCTGCCTTCCGCGGGGGAGGGCCTGCCCATTACTATCATGCGGTAGGTCTTTTCTATTTCGCGCCCGCGTATGAGGGAATCGAGCGCCGCCTTTGTTTCCTTATCGCGGGCGAAAATGACGAGCCCGCAGGTCTGCGCGTCGAGCCTGTGGACGGGATACGCCCCGCCGAAAGCTCCATTCAGGCGCGCTTCGAGGTTATCCTCTCCCCCATCCGCCGCGGCGACGGTCATCCCGGCGGGCTTGTTTATGATCAGCACGCGCTCATCGGTATAGGCGCCCTCCAGCCCCGCGGTCATGAGCTTCAGCTCGTTAATATAATCATCCCAGAGGGAGTCTTCGGGCAGAGCGGTGAAGGTCATTCGCTCGTGGGTGACGGGATGCTCTATGGAGAGGCAATAGGCGAAGAGCCCTATCGGCTGACCGGGGAACGAGTTTACGTTATACCGCTGGTCGCCCCAAAGGGGGAAGCCCGCGTTCGCAAGCTGCACCCTTATCTGATGGTGTCGCCCTGTGTGCAGATCTATATCGAGGAGCGAAACATACTTGCCCGCCTTGACCCGCACGAAATCGAGGGAGGCGGGCTTGGCGCCCTCCGTCCCCTCGGGTACGACGCGGGAGCTGTGGGAATCAAGATCGCGGAGTATGTGATCCTCGAGCCTGCCCTTTTTGGGAGGCGCGCCCATTACGAGCGCCGCATAGCGCTTCTTCGCGCCCGACCTGTTCTTTTCCGCAAACTGGGGCATGAGGCGCGAGGCGGCCTTGCTCGTCCTCGCAAAGACCATAACGCCGCCCACCGGCCTGTCCAGCCTGTGGACGAGGCCGCAGTAAACCTCGCCGGGCTTCGCGTACTTTTCCTTTATATAAGCCTTGACCGCCGTCAAAAGATCGGTATCGCCCGAATCATCCGCCTGTGAGGGCATATTCGCGGGCTTTACGACGACTATTATGTGGTTGTCTTCGTAGAGTATTCGCATGGTTTACGGCCGTCAGCCGACCCACCTTCCCGTCGCACCGCAGGGCAGTATCAGCCCGCCGCGCGTTATGGGAAGGCCGACCTCCTCGGAAACGACCGTGCCGCCCCTTTCGCCGAGGGCGACGCGAAGCACGTCCGAAAGCACCGTGGGGGCGAGCCCCGTGGTATAGGAATTGATGAGGAAGAAGGAGGCTTCTTCCGAAAGCAGCGCCGCCGCGGCCTCAACGAGGGGGTAAAGCCCCGTTTCAATGCGCCACATCTCGCCGTCGGGGCCCCTGCCGTAGCTCGGGGGATCCATAAGAATGCCCTCATAGCGGCGGCCGCGCCTTGCTTCGCGCAGTACGAACTTCATACAGTCGTCCACTATGAAGCGGACGGGGCGATCCTCCAGCCCGCATTCGGCGATATTCGCCTTCGCCCACTGGACTATGCTCTTCGCGGCGTCAACGTGAACGACCTCCGCCCCCTCCGCCGCGAGCGCGCAGGTGGCGCCGCCCGTGTAGGCGAAGAGATTGAGCACGCGGAAGGGCTTATCGGGGTGCTTTTCCTTGAAGCGCCTGACCTCGCTCCGCATGAAATCCCAGTTGACGGCCTGCTCCGGGAAGAGCCCCGTATGCTTGAAGCCCGTTGGCCTTACCACAAATTTAAGATCGCGGTAGGCGATGCTCCAGCTTTCGGGCAGGCTGCGCTTGTAATCCCAATAGCCGCCGCCCGTGTTGGAGCGGATATAGCGCGCGTCAACGGCGGGGAGCCTTTCGGAAATGGGCCACACGGCCTGCGGATCGGGGCGCAGCAGCAGCACGCCGCCCCAGCGTTCGAGCTTGTCGCCTCCGCCGGCGTCGATTATTTCATAATCCTTCCAATTATCGGCAATGAACATGGCTTATACTCCGTGAATGAAGTTGAGCAGGAAATTCGAATAGTAGAAGAAGCGGGCGAGCACGCTCCCTTCAACGAGATCGGAAACGAAATCGAGGGGCAGAACGGTGAGCACGAGCGGCACCGTCATAAAGAACAGGAACAGCGCCAGTATCCCGCGGATGAGCCCCACGCCTATCGCGGCGGGAAGCTCGAGCTTTTTCAATACGGGCAGCGGCCTTGCATAATTGAGCCAGCCCAGCAGGAACGCCAGCACCAGCCGCAGCCCTATGAAGAACACAAGGAAGAGCAGCACGTTTATGGCGAAAATAACCATTGTGGTATTGAAATAATCGCCCAGGGTGTAGATATTGCTCCGCTCGAAGGCCGCCGCGGCGACGTTTTCGCGTATGCGCTCATCCATGGGGTAGGCCACCTTGGAATGCTCGTAGATCTCCTCGAGCTCGGCGTTGGAGATCTCGGTTATGTTCTTCTTGCGGTACTCCACGTCCTCTATGTTTTCGCTGCCCTCCGTATAATAGAGCATTGTGTTGAACACCTTTTCGTTCTGCTCCACCTTGAATGCGACGAGCGGCGTTACAAGGAACGCGAACGCGGCGCAGAGTATGAAGAGCAGTATGTCGATAGAGGTGTAGAGGAAGCCCTTATAGACTCCCGCAAGCACGAAGAGCCCCAAAATGGCTATTATCACAAAATCGAGAAGGTTCATTTTACGGGGATCAGGAGAACGTATTCTCCGCTCCTTTCCAGAAGAATATGTCGGTCGTCGAGTTTGAAGGAGGAGACGGTCTGCGAGGAGGACATATCGAGCACGCCGTCCTGCACGCCCCTGAAGCTGTAACGGAGCGCGGAGGCCGGGCGGATCACAACGAGCCACCCGTTCTCAAGATGGCAGCCGACGGTATCCTCCGGAAGGGTGACTGTCACCGAAAGCTCTTCCGCAACGTCCTTTTGGGCGACGGTGAGGAGCCTTACTGAGCCCGCCTCCTTCAATGAAGCGCAGCTCCTCGGCACGAGAAGCAGCATGGGGGAAGATTCCCTGCGCGAGCGGTCAATCACCCTGTATCCATGCAGGCGGACGCGGTAGATCTCGCGGTTTTGGGAGGCGGAATAGCGGATGAGCGATTCCGTTCCAATAAGATAAACGCTCTGTTCGGTGAAGAAAATATCCTCTATGAGCTCGCCGGAAACTATTATGACGCCCGTGGAGCTCATTCGCGAAAGATCGAACGTGGTGACCGTGGTGCGCGGAGAGCCGCTTGCGGAATCGAGCTCCATGGTCCAAAGCGTGTTGGGGGAGACCTCGCTGAAGCCGAAGCTCATGAGCCTTTGCGCGGCGAATTCAAGCGAATAGACCTCCTGCCCCGCGCCGCTGTAAACGGTGAGCTTTTCGGAGCCGTCCGCACGCCTTGAAAGCACCGCGATATGGGTCGAGCCGCCGCGGACGGTGACTATCTTCCCCTCGTGAGTGATGCCGAAATCGGCGCCCAGTATCTGCACCCCGTCTTCCGAATAGACGGCGGTGACTCCACCCGTGCCCACTATGCCCGTCGGCGTGCCGGAAAGTGAGATCGAATAATTCTCATCCTCATCCTTGAAGCTGCGGAATTCGAGCAGGTTCCCCTTCGCGTAAAGGACTCCGTCGCCCGTGCCCGTCATAAGGTCGGACGGCATGAGCGAGATGCTCCGCGTTGTAAAAGGCTTGCGGCTGAAGAATTTGACCGCGCCGAATACGGCTCCCGCGATCGCGAGCAGTATCACAAGCGCCTCCGCGATGCGAAACGCCGTGTGCTTTTTGTTTCTTACAGCTATTTTGCGCTTTTTTCTTGCCATTGCCTTTCCTCCTCCAATGGGGGACGGGGGATCACGCCCTTACGGGCAGCTTCATTTTGAGCGCGCCGTGAAGCATACGGAAGCGTGCGGGAGCCTTGGCTCCGAGCTCGCCGTCAAGCTGCATGGGGCGTTCGCCGCAATCGAGGTCTATCTCCTTGGCGGTGAAGTACTTGACTTCCCTGCAGCCCACGTGCTTTCCCTTTATAAACTTGGGCATGAGCTGCATAAATCTGAAAAAGCCTATCTTTTTTACGAGGCAGACGTTGAAATACCCGTCCTTGGGGTCGGCTCCGGGAGCGACGTTCATCCCGCCGCCGAAATGCGAACCGTTCGCCACGGCGACTATGAGCGCGTCCTCCTTTATCTCCTCGCCGTCGGCGGTGAGCTTCACGGGGAAGCTCTTAAGGTGCGTAACGGATTTCATTATCCCGAGAAGGTAGGGAAGCATCCCGCGGAAACGCTTCTTGTATTTTTCGGTGTTTATGACCAC
Source organism: Clostridia bacterium (assembly GCA_017394835.1). GTDB lineage: Bacteria > Bacillota > Clostridia > Christensenellales > CAG-138 > UBA3857. Next base: position 11,434 of record JAFPXD010000023.1, on the reverse strand, counting down.
ATCGACGTCAAACCCGACTCCGCCCGCGTTGATGAAGGCCTTTGAGCCGGCAAGCCCCGCGTCAACGGGCTCCACTACGCCGTTTTTGATGGTCTCCGCCGCGGCCTCCGGATCGCCGGAAAGCTCCAGCGCGCGCGCAAAATCGTTGCCCGTTCCGAAGGGGCAAATGCCCATCACGGCGTCCTCCTTGCCTATCAGGGCGGAGGCGACCTCGTTCACGGTGCCGTCGCCGCCGACGGCTATTATGTAGCGTTCGCCTTCGGAATATGCCCGCTCCGCAAGGGAGGTGGATTCGCCCGCCCGCTCCGAGAAGGAGCAGCCGAATTCGATGCGCATCTTTTCCAAAAGCTGTTTTAATCTTTCAAACTTTTTGAGCGCGCTGCCGCCGCCCGCAATGGGATTGACTATGAAATAAGGTTTCATATAAGAGCATGCACCCCCATATTATTCATTTCCACTCTATATAATACAACAAATTGTTCCAAAAGTACATACCGAGTTTTTAACAGGGGCGGCGGGGAGCTTTTCGGGAAGGGATGCAGTCGATGAAAAAATATGCTTGACAGCCTGGCTCTAACATGTTAGAGTATATGTGAACTCTAACGCGGTAGAGTAACCCGTACCGACCGCATAGGAAAGGATAAAGCATGGATACCCCCAAAATATTTGAAAGCGAATACAGGTTTTGTGACATTCTATGGGAAAACGAGCCCATAAGCTCCGGCGCGCTGGTGCGGCTTGCGGGCGAAAGGCTCGGGTGGAAGCCCACCACTGCCTATACCGTTATGAAAAGGCTTGCCGAAAGGGGAGTGCTTGTGAATGAAAAAAGCAGCGTGCGCTCCCTCGTCGGGCGGGACGAGGTGCGCCGTGCGGAGATAGATGAGCTCGTCGAAAAGCGCTTCGGGGGCTCCGTTCCCGCATTCATGGCGGCCTTTGCAGGCTCGCGAAGACTTTCCGAAGCGGAGCTTGAGGAGCTTCGCAGGCTGATCGAAAGCATGAGGGAATGATATGGAACGGATGTTTCTGACGGTTTTGAGGATGAGTGCAGCGGGGGCGGCTGCCCTGCTTGCCGTGATTCTCGCACGGCTCTTATTAAAGCGCGCGCCCAAATGGATGGCGCTGGCGCTTTGGGGGCTCGCGGCATTGAGGCTCGCCCTGCCCTTGTTCATAGCGTCGCCCGTGAGCCTGCAGCCCCGCGCTGTGCAGAGGCTTTTTGAAACCGCCTATACCGCCTCCCGCCCGGTGGAAGAAAAAATACCCGAGGAAACGGGGAAAACCACCGCGCCCGCGGGGATGGGCGAGACCGTTTGGGCAAGTGATAACACGGCTCCGGCGGCGACGGCTCCCGCGAATACAGCTCCCGCGAACACGGCTCCGGCGGCGACGGCTCCCGCGAACACGGCTCCGGCGGCGACGGCTCCGGCGAATACGGCTCCGGCGGTGACGGAGCACTCCTCCGCGGCTCCCGTCCATATCCCCGCCTCGACGGAGGATGGCGGAGGGCCATCCGCGCTTAAGATCGCCTCCGTGATATGGCTTGCGGGCGCGCTCGTTATGGCGGGGTATCTCTTTGCCTGCCATTTCGCGCTGAAACGCCGCCTTGCGGACGCCGTGCGCGCGGACGGGAACGTGTATGAAAGCGAAAGGGTCCAAACGCCCTTCCTGCTGGGGATATTCGCGCCGCGCATCTATATGCCCTTCGGGCTGACGGAAAAACAGCGCGGCTTCGTATTGGCGCATGAGCGGGCGCATATCGCGGGGCTCGACCATATTTGGAAGCCCCTTGGGTTCCTGCTGCTCGCCGTGCATTGGTTCGATCCCGTTGTGTGGGCGGGGTATGCGCTCTTCTGCCGCGATATTGAAATGAACTGCGACGAGCGCGTTTTAAGGAGGCTCGGGCCCGGCTCCGCCGCGGATTATACGGAAGCCCTCGTTGAGCTTTCGGCGGGGAAGGGACGGACCGCCGTGGGCCACCCGGCCTTCGGTGAGACCGACATTAAGGAAAGGGTGAGTAACATGAAAAGCATGAAGCTTTATAAAAAGCCCGCGCTGTGGATGATTTTGGCATTTGTGCTGACGGCCGCGGCGCTGACGGGGTGCTTCATGACGAGCCCCATGAGCGGGGCGGGACCCGACGGAGAGGAGGACCTTATAAGCATGCTCGAAAAGGGATATTCCTTCGATGACGCCGTAAAGGCCGGCCTCCCCGCGGCGGAAGAGGGCGAGGCGTTCGTTTCGGGAGAGGACGCATGGCTTGATTTCATGGATTCGATGAACGCGGGCGTAACGTGCTCCGTAAGGCTCTTCATAAGAAACGGCGAGGAATTTTCGGTGAACGACCTCTCCTTCGACGGGCAGAGCGTGACCCGCCTGCTCTATTCAAAGGGCGGAGACGGCTGGATCTGCACCGAGGAACGCTTCGGCGAGCTCGAGCGCACAAGGGATCCCGTCGCCGGCGAATTTTTCACATTCTTCCGCTTGGTCGGGGAGAACGGCAAAACGGAGCTGCTCAAGCTTCGGCACAGAGGCACGGAGCGTTCATGGGCGGATCTCGGCGGGACGTTTTACGATATAGACTGCGATGGCGTGAAGGAGCTCATCTGCCTTTCCTCCACCGTTACGGGCGTGGGCTATATCGCCCTCGATACATATAGGGGGGATGAGCTCATCGCAACGGCGTGGCTGATCATTGATGGAAGGAAAGCCGTATTCGGCATGAAGGACGGCAGGCTATGCTTGAAATGCGGGGACGAGCTAATTCCGATAGGCCTTGAAAAGGGAAAATACGTTTTCGGGGAAAACTCCCGAATAGAATACGTCTCGCAGATGGTCGCCCCGGAGGAGCCTCCCGCGGACGCGATATCCATGAAGAACCCCATTTTGGAAAGGCGCGTGCGTGAGCTCATGCGCCTGCCGGATAATTATCCCATCACGCCGGGGCTGCTTGCGGGATTATCGGGCATCAGCGTTTGGGCGGAGGAGCTCGGCGATATTTCGGAGCTTGAGCTCATGACGGGGCTCGAATATCTTGATATAGCGAACGCCGCGGATGTTGATACGGACGTCATCGCCCGCCTTACGGGGCTCACACAGCTTACGCTTAACAACTGTGGCCTCAAGGATATCTCCTTCGTTTCCGGGCTTAAGAAGCTCAAGGCGGTCTTTATGAATAATAACCTCGTGAGCGATCTTGCGCCCCTTGCGGAGCTTCCCGAGCTGCGGGCGCTCTATATCGAGAATAATCTCGTGAGTGATCCTACGCCCCTTTTCAAAGTGGAAAAGCTGAGCTGTGTCTGTCTTTCCGGGAACCCGCTGAATGAGGCTGGGATCGATGCGCTTGCGGAATACGTGAGGGAGCATCACGATCCCGAATACGGCGATGGGGAGGTGCGCTTTGAAACGGAACCGGCAAGGCCCCGGCTTTCCGAAATGGAGCACTGGGAGCTTTTGGATGCGCTTCGCGGGCTTTGCCCGGATATGTCGGAGGAGGATCTGGAGAAGGCGGCAGGCTGGGTCGGCTTGCTGGAGGAAGATATAGATATGCAGTATCCCTCCGACGTCTGTTTCGATAAGGCGCATTGGATATTTACGAGAGTGCAGGAGGCTGTGCGCGAGTATTACGGCCTTTTTAGGGAACTGAATTTGGCGCTTCGGGGTACTTGAAAAAGCCGCCGCAAAGAGGTATAATAAAAAATGCGGCGATGGGAGCGTTCGATCTCCCGTTCGTGGGGTTTTTAAGCATAATTCCCCCGTCCTTCGGCGCGGCTTTGCCGCCCCGGCGCCTTCCCATAAGGCGGGAAGGCCTATGGCGCCGACAATTACGATCATTTTTACGGAGGTTTTCATTACATGGATCCCAAGTATCAGAACAATGCCGGCATCTGCGTTCCCGAGATCGTGTTCCCCAAAGAGGGCGTCGATCTGACCAAGTGGGCCTGCGTCGCGTGCGATCAGTACACCTCTCAGCCCGATTACTGGGAGGGCTGCGAGAACGTCGTGGGCGATGCTCCCTCCACCCTTCGCATAATGCTGCCCGAGATCTACCTCGAGAAGCCCGGCGAGGATGAGCGCATCGCCGCCATAAGGAAGACCATGGACGAGTACATGGCGAACGGCACCCTTCGCGATCTCGGCGAAGGCTTCATGCTCACCCGCCGCACCGTTGACGGCAAGACCAGGACGGGTCTCGTCGTAGCTCTCGATCTCGAGTGCTATGATTACAACAAGGGCTCCACCACCCTTATAAGGGCCACCGAGGGCACCATAGTGGAGCGCATCCCCCCGAGGCTCCGCATCCGCGACGGCGCTCCCCTGGAGCTCCCCCACATACTCGTTCTGATCGACGACGAAAAGCGCACCGTTATAGAGCCCATTTTCGAGGCCGTGAAGTCCGCTCCCAAGTTCTATGATTTCGAGCTCATGCAGAACGGCGGCCATATCGAGGGCTGGTTCATCAACGACGAAGCGACCATCAAGAACGCCATCGACGCGCTGACCGCGCTCATCGATCCCATGAAGTACGGCCGCGAAATGGCGCCCCTGCTCTTCGCCATGGGCGACGGCAACCACTCCTTCGCCACCGCAAAGGCCAACTGGGAGAAGCTCAAGGCGACCCTCCCCGAGGAGGAGCGCGAGAACCATCCCGCAAGGTACGCTCTTGTGGAGCTTGAAAACGTCCATGACGAGGGCATCGTATTCGAGCCCATCCACCGCGTCGTGTTCAACGTGAGCGTGCCCAAGTTCTTATCCTCCCTCAAGGAAAAGCTCACCCAGCAGAACCCCGGCGGCATAGTGGATATACAGCTCTTCGAGTCCGAGCGCCGCTTCAACAGGAACCTCGAGCACGCCGTTGCCGAGGGCGGTCACGTCATCCCCGTCGTGATCCGCGGCAAGCGCGGCTTCATCGCCGTCCGCCGTCCCTCCGCTCAGCTTGAGGTCGGCACCCTTCAGAACGCCCTCGACGCGATCCTGAAGGCCACCCCCGGCGCGACCATCGACTACATCCACGGCGCCGACGTCGTATGCGATCTGGGCTCCAAGCTCAATAACATCGGTTTCCTCCTTCCCGCGATGGATAAGTCCGCCTTCTTCAAGACCGTCGTGTTCGACGGCGCGCTCCCCCGCAAGACCTTCTCCATGGGCGAAGCGCATGAGAAGAGGTATTACCTCGAGTGCAGGAAGATCACCAAGTAAATAACGAACGGCAAAAAGAGCGGCCTGCATGAAGTGCATCCGCTCTTTTGTTTTGCCGTTTATTTACGCCGGCTTGTTTATCACGCCGAAGCCCTGTCGGAGGACTGCGATCGGTCCCTCGGTTACCGTACAGCTCCCGCCGCCCCGGCCGATGAGGGGAACGCCATGCGGACAAACCGCGCAGGCGCCGGGTTTCGGCGCTTTTCCGCAGAAAAAAAACATTGACAGGCGGCGCGGCTTGGGGTATTCTATATATGATAAAAGGGGAAATGTCCCGATCAAAGGAGGTCAATCTGATATGTTTTGCAGAAACTGCGGTCAAAAGATAGAAGACGGAATGATGTTCTGTCCCAACTGCGGCACCAAAGCCGCGTTTGAAAGGATGTCCGCGCCCGCTCCGGAGCCCGAGCCCGCTCCCGAACCCGAACCCGCTCCCGAGCCCGAACCCGAGCCCCGGCCCGTTCGCATCTCCGATCCCGCGCCCGTCTATACCAAGGGCACCAACGGGTTGGCCGTCGCAGGCTTTATCTGCTCGTTCTTCTTCCCGTTCGTGGGTCTCGTGCTTTCGATAATCGGGCTCAGCATAGCGGATACCGGTTACCAGAAGCCCATGAGGGGTCTTGCCATAGCGGGCATAATAATCAGCGCCGTGCTGCTCGTGCTCCGCGTGGCGCTCGGCGCGCTCATCGGCTCGCTCATTCTGCCCCATATACGCGAGCTTTTCGAGAGCCTCTTCTCCTATCTGAACACCGTGATCCGCGCCGCGTAAAACGCGCATACCATTTGCCGCCGGCTATTCATGCCGGCGGTTTTTCAGCGGTATAAAAATCGGTATAAAAATTCAATAATATACGGAATAAAGTGTTGACAAGCCGCATACCCTGTGTTATAATGAATAATGCTGTTGAGAAACAGCCAACATCGCGGGGTGGAGCAGCAGGTAGCTCGTCGGGCTCATAATCCGAAGGTCGTTGGTTCGAATCCTTCCCCCGCAACCATTTGGCGGCATAGCTCAGCTGGCTAGAGCATTCGGTTCATACCCGGAGTGTCATCTGTTCGAATCAGATTGCCGCTACCAAATAAAAGAGAGGTGCATCGCACCTCTCTTTTATTTGCTGCCGACACGGTGATTCAGAACAGCGGATTTGCGAAGCAAATCCTCAGCGTTTCGCGCGACCGATCATGCCACGCTTCAGCTCCTGCGAAACGCGGTGTTCTGAATCAGATTGCCTTCCCGGCTCCGCGTCAAGTGAACAGCGGATCAGCGAAGCAAATCCACAATGTTTCGCTCACGCAACAATGCCCGCTGCCAACAAACTGCGAAACATGGTGTTCTGAATCAGATTGCCGCTGCCGTTTATCAGCCTATTCTTCTCCCTTCTTTTTCCCTCATCCGTCTTTTTCGGGCACAGCCCGAAAAATCCACCTTCCCCCAAGGGAAGGCATAAGCCGGACCAGATTGCCTTCCCGGCTCCGCGTCAAGCGAACAGCGGATCAGCGAAGCAAATCCAAGATTAATTCAATTCTCCGTATTCTACCGACCCCTCAGTCGTACTCGCTTCGTTCGTCCGACAGCTCCCCTTGCTTAAGGGGAGCCGCGCGCCCCATGCCTCCCCTTGCCAAGGGGAGGTGGCACGAGCGGCAAATGCCGCGAGTGACGGAAGGGTCAAATAAGCGGAACGGTCTCGGGGAGAAAAGGCGGAAGGATTTTTTGCGTGAACATCCGTCTCCGCGTTCCGGGGCGACCCCTCAGTCGTACTCTCTTCGTTCGTCCGACAGCTCCCCTTGCTTAAGGGGAGCCGCGCGCCCCATGCCTCCCCTTGCCAAAGGGAGCCTGACGGCGCCGCATCCCGTCTCCCATTCCGGGCGCGAAAAAGGACCGCCGGAAGCGGTCCTCATATCCATTGCGCATCAAGCCGTTATATTATTTATCCTCCTCGACCACCTTGAGCTCAATAAACCCATCCTCATTCGCGGCGTTTTCATCCGCGCCCTCGGGCATTTCGCGTTTTCCGCCGAGGACTCCGCCGAGCAGCGAGCTCAAAAAGCTTCCGCCGCCTCCTCCGCCGCCAAGGAGCGACCCCAGCAGGGAGCCCGATCCGCCCGAATTGTTCTGATTGGAATTATTCGAGCCTCCGCCGAGCAGGGATCCGAGGATATTCCCTCCTCCTCCGCCGCCCAGAAGGTTTGCGAGCAGGCCGCCCGTCTGTTCGGCGCCCTCCTCCAGGAGCTTCTTCGCGGATTCCTTCGTCTGCTCGTCCGCCTTGCGGTAGAGCTCGAGCAGCTCCTTTTCATCCGCCGTGAGCTTGGGTGAAGCCGCGGGCTTTGAAGCCGCGGGCTTAGAAGAAGCAGGCTTCGATGAAGCCGGCTTTGCGGAAGTCCCCTTCGCCGCTTCCAGCAGGCTCTTCTGCGTGACGCCCGTCGCCTTGGCGATGGCCTTGAGCTGCGCCTCCGAGGGCTCATATTCCCCGCGTTCCGCGCGGCTTATTTCCTGCGCCGACATTCCGACGGCCGAGCCCAACTGCGCCTGGGTCAGCCCCTTTTTTGTCCTTGCTTCCTTTATGAGAGTACCGAGTTTCTTTGCGGCCATGGTGGTTCCTCCTTGTGCTTAAGCGCCGTGCGCGTTATTTCGAATATATTATGCACCATCCCGCGCGATTTTTCAAGAGGGATATTATATTTGCCCCCCGCCCTTTCGTTTTTTGCCGAACACTGGTATAATGTTGACAAATGAGAGTTTGAGGCGGCAGATGGAAAAGCGTAACTCCACCTATCTTGATATGACGCGGGGCGCCCCGTGGAAGCTTATCGCGGGCTTTGCGGTCCCCGTATTTTTGAGCCAGCTCTTTCAGCAGCTTTACAACACGATCGATTCCCTTATAGTGGGGCGGTTTTTGGGGACGGATTCGCTTGCGGCGGTGAGCTCCTCCGGCAACCTCATATTCCTTTTGACGAGCTTCTTCATAGGCACGACGATGGGCGCGGGCGTGGTGATCTCAAAGTATTTCGGCGCGAAGGACATGGATAAGGTCTCCCGCGCGGTGCATACGAACGTCGCTCTGGGGCTCGTCAGCGGCGTGCTGCTGACCGTCGCTGGCGTCATATTCACCCCCACATTCCTCGTCTGGATGAAGACCGACGCGGAGATAATGGATGAGGCGGTCTCCTACTTCCGCGTGTATTTTGCGGGCGCGCTCGCGATAGTCCTTTACAACACGTTCAAATCCGTAATGAACGCAGTGGGCGATTCGAAGCGCCCCCTCTATTACCTCATATTCTCGTCCCTGCTGAACATTGTGCTCGACCTTCTTTTCGTGGGCGTGCTCCGCTGGGGCGTGTGGTCGGCGGCGCTCGCCACCACCATATCCCAGGGTGCGAGCGTCGTACTCTGCCTCATCCAATTCCTGAAGAAGGGCACCGCCTACCGCATTGAGCTCAAAAAGCTCCGCTTCGATCCCTCCATGCTGCGCGAGATACTCGTTTACGGCCTGCCCTCGGGGGTGCAGAATTCGGTAATAGGCTTTGCGAACGTGATAGTGCAGAAGAACATAAACACATTCATGAAGGTCGCCACGGCGGCATACGGCTCCTATTCCAAGATAGAGGGCTTCGCGTTCCTGCCCATCAATTCGTTCACGATGGCGCTCACCACGTTTGTCGGCCAGAACCTCGGCGCGGGCGAGTATGACCGCGCGAAAAAGGGCTCCCGCTTCGGCATAATATCCGCCGTGCTGCTTGCGGAGGCGATAGGCCTCGTGATATGGATATTCGCGCCCAAGCTCATAGGGGCGTTCTCGTCGGATCCCGCCGTTATCGCCTACGGAGTCCGTCAGGCGCGGATAGAGGCCTTTTTCTACTGCCTGCTGGCGTTTTCGCACGCCGTCGCCTCCGTCTGCCGCGGCGCGGGAAAGGCCGTCGTGCCGATGGGAGTCATGCTCGCCGTGTGGTGCGTTTTCCGCATAACATACATAGAGATAATGATGCACTTCATTCACGAGATACAGTACATCTACTGGGCTTATCCCATCACCTGGAGCATTTCGAGCGTCATATTCCTCCTCTATTACCTGTTCTCCGACTGGGTGCACGGGTTTGTGAAGGGGGAGAAGGCGCACGGGAGAACGGCCTGATACCACCGCGCCCGGGGCCCGGGGCAAAACCTCGGCGCTTATAAAAAAAGTGCTTGCATTTTCAAATCGGTTGTGTTATACTGCGTCCAATATTTGCGATGAAGGGAACAAGTAGGTTCGCCGCTTTATCCAAGAGAGCGCCCGGTCGGTGCGAGGGCGTGAAAAGTGCGAACGCGAATACATCCCGGAGCAGCCGTCCGAAAGGGAGTCCCCCAAGTAGGCGCGGCCGGGCGGGCCCGTTACAGCCTTCCGATGAGGGAGCCGTTTTTTGAGGCTCCGAATTGGGGTGGTACCACGTTTATAAGCGTCCCCTTTTCCCATGCGGGAAGAGGGGATTTTTATATCCCAGAATATTATCCGAAAGGAATAGAAAAAAATGAAGATTTATGATGAACTGAAGGCCAGGGGCCTCATTGCCCAGGTCACAAACGAGGAAGAGATCGAAAAGCTCGTTAACGCGGGCGAAGCGAAGTTCTATATCGGCTTCGACTGCACTGCGGACAGCCTTACCGCGGGTCATTTCATGGCGCTGACGCTGATGAAGCGTCTGCAGATGGCGGGCAACAAGCCCATCGCGCTGATCGGCGGCGGCACCACCATGATAGGCGATCCCTCCGGCCGCACCGACATGCGCAAGATGCTGACAAGAGAGGACATCGACCACAACGCCGAATGCTTCAAGCGCCAGATGGAGCGCTTCATAGAGTTCGGGCCCGGCAAGGCGGAGATGATCAACAACGCCGATTGGCTCCTGAACCTCAACTACGTGGAGCTTCTGCGCGAGGTCGGCGCGTGCTTCAGCGTCAACAATATGCTGAGGGCCGAATGCTACAAGCAGCGCATGGAAAAGGGCCTCTCCTTCCTTGAGTTCAACTACATGATAATGCAGTCCTACGACTTCTACTGGCTGTTCAAGAACAAGGGCGTCAACCTTCAGTTCGGCGGCGACGACCAGTGGTCGAACATGCTCGGCGGCACGGAGCTCATCCGCCGCAAGCTGGGCGAGGACGCGCACGCCATGACCATCACTCTTTTGACCGATTCGCAGGGCAAAAAGATGGGCAAGACCGCGGGCAACGCCGTATGGCTCGATCCCAACAAAACCTCGCCCTTCGAGTTCTTCCAGTACTGGCGCAACGTGGGCGACGCGGACGTTATGAAGTGCATCCGCATGCTCACCTTCATCCCCATAGAGCAGATCGAGGAGATCGAAAACTGGGATCCTTCCCGCATAAACGAGAAGAAGGAGCTGCTTGCTTACGAGCTTACCGCCCTCGTTCACGGCAAAGAGGAGGCGGATAAGGCGAAGGAGGCTTCCCACGCGCTCTTTGCGGGCGGCGGCGACGATTCCAATATGCCCACCACCGAGCTTGACGTCCCCGATGAGGGCATGAACGTGATCGACCTCATGGTTGCCTGCGCGCTTGCGGCCTCCAAGGGCGAGGCGAGGCGCCTCATCCAGCAGGGCGGCGTTTCCATCGACGGCGAAAAGGTCACGGATATAGGCCTCGTCATCGAAAAGGCGCGCTTTAACGAGGGCGTCAAGATCAAGAAGGGCAAAAAGATATTCCATAAGGCGGTTGCAAAATAATTTAAGCGAAACGGAAAACGCGGCGGTGCAAGGGTGCATTCATTTAAGGAGACGCAGGTTTTCAGCCGTGAAAACCGAGCTTTACTGAAAAAGAAACCGGGGATGGGGATCCATCCTCGGTTTTTTTCTCTTACGGCTGTAAACCCAAGAAGCGTCTCAAAAGAGGAGATTTTGTGCCGGACAAGGAGAAAAGCGCAGAAAAACTCGAAGAGTTTTTCAAGAATACATTGGAGGAAGTCTTTCGAGCATTTTTGACGCGGTACGGCGCAAAAAGATCCCTTTTGAGGCTGTGTATCGTTAAGTGAATGCGCCCATACTCGGGGCCGTGTGTTTCCTATCTTCGTTTCTTCCCGTTGACCCTTCCGTCTTTTCTCCCTTCGGTCGAAAAGCCACCTCCCCTTAAACAAGGGGAGGCATTGGGCAGGGTGCATTCGGTCGGCGCTTTCGGTCGGCGGCATTGCTTTGGCTCCCCTTGCGAAGGGGAGGCATTGGGCAGGGTGCATTCGGTCGGCGCTTTCGG
>JAFPXD010000022.1 GCA_017394835.1 Clostridia bacterium | reverse complement strand
TACTACCCTATTTAAGGCTCATGTGTGCATAAGTACTACCCTGTTTAAGGCTCACGTGTGCATAAGTACTACCCTGTTGTGCCCAAAACAGCCGAAATTGGCACATGTATGCGCAATACTACCCTGATCTAAGGCTTTCACGTGTGCGTAAGTACTGCCCTGGTGCCTTCGGCGGATCCGTAGAGGGAGCTCATTGAATATTTCCCCTTATTCCGGCCATAATAATAAGGCCAATATCCCTTAAGCTCTTGACAACACCCTTTTTCTCTGCTAAAATCTAAGGGAAAACATCGGAGGTGAGGCAATGAGAAGCTTTAACTACTCCAAAATCAAAGACATGAAATGGGATTCGGACGTTCTCGGTCTGATCGCCGCTATCTATAAGGAGGCGGGAAAGCAGGAGCTTTGTTTGAAGCAGCGTCCAGAGGAGCTTGAAAAACTCGTCGATATCGCAAAGGTACAGAGCACCGAGGCGTCCAATGCGATAGAAGGCATAGTGACCACAAGCACGAGGATCCATCAGCTGCTTGCGGATAAGACGACTCCGAGGAACCGCAGTGAGGAGGAGATCGCCGGTTACAGGGACGCGCTCGGTATCATCCATGAAAACTTCGACGCCATTCCCATCACCCGCAATTACATCCTTCAGCTGCATAAGATCCTCTACAGCTACGCGAATAACCCGCTGGCGGGGGCGACCAAGAGCGTGCAGAACTACATAAGCGCGACCTATCCCGACGGGCACGAGGAGATCCTCTTCACTACGCTCGCGCCAATCGAAACGCCCGAGGCGCTGGACAGGATCTGCGAGGAGTACAACCGTGTGATCGGGAACAACGACGCCGATCCGCTCATCGCGATACCGATATTCATCCACGATTTTCTTTGCATCCATCCGTTCAACGACGGCAACGGACGCATGAGCAGGCTGCTCACGACGCTGCTCCTTTACAGAAATCGCTTCTACGTGGGCAAGTACATCTCGCTCGAGGCGAAGATCGCAAAGAACAAGGATCTCTACTATGACGCGCTTGCCGCCTCGCAGAACGGCTGGCATGAGGGCAAGGACGATCCAGTTCCGTTCATCAAATACCTGCTCGGAACGATACTCGCCGCGTACAGGGATTTCGGGGATCGCTTCGCACTTGTGGAGACCAAGAGGACCGCGGAGGAGACCGTCCGCCTTGCCACACGGAGCAAGCTCGGACGATTCACAAAGCAGGATATCCGGGAGCTCTGCCCGCACCTGAGCTTAAGCTCCGTCGAAGGCGCCCTCCGCAAGCTCATCGGATCCGGCGAGATCGTCCGCGAAGGTCAGGGTAAATCGACATGCTACCATAGGGTGAAGTAAAACACGGGCTGCGCCGGTGACGGCGCAGCCTTCGATTATTCAAGCTTGCCTTATGCCCTGCTATAGGGTATTTATGTATAATTATCCTATTCTGTTATCTCCTCTAATCGCTTATCCCGGTGAACACCATAGCTTCTATCCGGAAGGTTATTCCTGGTAAACGGCTCCTCAGCCATGTTCCGTGTTTGCCGATAAAGCTAAAGGACTGTACCCGCGCGGTGCAGTCCTTTTGCAAACAAAACAGAGTTTATTGCCGTTATTTTTTCGTTTTGTCCAGAAAAGCCTCGGTGAAGCTCGCCCAGGAATACGCGTTCATGTATTCCCCGCGATAGGAATTGACCGCAGTTGCGTCGCCGCTGAGAAAACGGTACAGGTCGCTGTCGAACTTTTCGGGCAGGATCCGCATCGTGCCGCTTTTGAGCTCGAAGATATCCTGTGCGCCGACCGATTTCAACGCAGTGCGGAGCGAACGGATGATCACGTCAAGCTGCTTCTGTAGGGAACGGTTATAGGGTTGCTCCTCCCAGAGCACCGCTGCGGCAGCCGCCCTTGTTACGCCGCTGCCCTGACGATCGATGAGGTATGCTAACAGCTCCTTGCACTTGGAGCGCGGAAAGTTCACGGGCTCCCCCTCAACAAAGAGATCGAATTCGCCGAACGTGCGGGCATATATCCGCGCATCGGCGCCGGATTTGGCTTCCGACAGCTTTGTGTGCAGCTTCGCCGCGTGAGCTATCTCATCGGCAAGCCGCTGCTTGTTTATGGGCTTCATAAGGTAACCGGAAGCGTGCAGTGTGAAAGCATCCACCGCATATTCGGAATGCCCCGTGAGGAATATGATCGCGGTCGACGGGTCGAGCTCACGGATCCTTGCCGCAAGCTCCAGCCCGTTTATTTCCGGCATATTGATATCGAGCAGTGCGATATCGGCGGAATGCCCTTCAAGCCATGAGAGGGCTTCGCCGGGTTTCGTAAAGCCGGTGACTTCGGGCTTTTCCGGCAGCTTTTCGCACAGCTCGACCGTCATGTTCAGTATAAGCGGCTCGTCGTCAATACAGATAATCTTCATTGTCCGATCCTTTATCCGATCTGTTTTCAGCTAATATCAACTCTTTTGTCCGGAAATGACAGGCTGCATCGCTTTATGATCGTTTTTTCGCAAAAGAGCGGCGTTTTCGCCGGGAGGATGCCCCCCCATGCGGTTTTTATTCCGCCTGCGGCTCATTCCCGCCCGCATTCACGGGGATGCGAATGACGATCTTCGTTCCCATACCGTCCGCGCTTTCAACGGTCATCGTTCCGCAGCAAAGACTCGAGATCCTCTCACGGACGTTGCGGATCCCGATATGTGTCCCGCCCGATTTTTCGGCGGCTTCCGGATCGAAACCCTTTCCGTTGTCGCCGATGACGATCTCGTAAAAGCCGTCTTTCTTTTTAGAGGAAACGCGCACTACACCGTTTTCTGCGCCGCGCACGCCGTGACGGATCGCGTTCTCAACGAGGGGCTGTACGGTCAGCGCGGGGATCATGAAGCCCGTATCCGGCGTGTCGTACTCGACCCGTATCGACGGGAAACGAATCATCTCGATCTCGGAATAAACGCGCGTATGCTCGAGTTCCTTTTCAAACGGGATCAGCTCCGGGCGGTCGAGCGAGTCTATGTTTTGCCGCAGATAAGCTCCGAACTTTTCCGTCACGTCGAACGCTTTCTCGGGGTCCTTAAGGCAGAGCGCCTGTATGGAGGAGAGCGTATTATAAAGAAAATGCGGCTGTATTTGGCTCATCATTATCTTAAACGCTGCTGGGCTTTAAGATCGTCCTCATGCATCTGCACGAACCTTAAGTGCAGCCAGATATAATAGAACACGCTGCTGATCACTATGGCGAAGGTCAGGAAGGTTATCGGCTGACCCGCTTCATCGAGGGTCACGTCCAGGAAAACGGATGCGAGCAGCATAAGCACCACGAAGATGTGAATGAGCATGCCCCTCCTTCCGGCTCCCGAATGATCACTGCTTTTTCTTACGCTTTTATAAAACCAGCAGGCGATCATAATGAGGCTGATGATGAGGCAGGCTTTTGAGAGCGGTCCGCCCTGATAATGGTTCCCCTCGTCGATCCAGAAGCAGATGCGTGAGAAATACGCCGTGATATTTATAAGAAAATTGACAATAGCCAGCGCCCAGCAGCCGAGATGCTTCTCATCCGGGCAGACGATATAAAGGAACAGTATCAAAAACACCGGACGGAGTAGCCGTATACCGAGGCGGTGGTCCTCCAAAACCAGTTGAGCTCGCCGGAGGCAAGAGCGTCCTCGATTATATTCTGCGCGATAAGCGTAAGGCTCAGCCCGATTATTGTAAACATTATAATGCGCTGCTTCCTGCTTATATAGGGGTCCAGCGCCACGGTGATGGTAAGACCGATCAGTAAAAAGCAAAGCGGGATAAGCAGTGCCGGCGTGTTGCCATCCAAAACCACAGCTCTTAAGCTCCTTTCCCGTAATTTGCCCGTGAACGAAACCGCCGTCCTAAAGCAAGTTTATGATACACTATGCCTCTCCGCTTGTCAAATCGTCGGGTTGTTTTCGGGGAAACACAATTATATTGTTTTTCATGCTTTATCGGTCGTGCTTTTGTTGGACATTTGTTGGACAGGCCGTGTTACATTATTTCCGTATATGTCTCCCGACTGTCGGGAGATACGCTGGAAATAAAAAGCATGGAGGAAGCTTAAGCATGAATAAGGGCAGTTTTAAGCTGTTTGCCGCAATGCTCGCATTGATCATGGTCTTTGCCGAGCTGGCTGTTCCCGCAGCGGCATTGAGCAGAACGCGCGGCGGCACGGCAATAGTCGGCACCGAGACCAAGTCTTACAATGCAGACGGTTCCGGATCCGATACGGGTACGGGCGAAACGTCTGCCGACGTTGAGTACGAGGCCGTCTCCGGCACGATGAATATTATTGGCGAGGTGCTGGCAAACGCATTCAACAGCATTGCGGAGGATCCCGAAAGGACAAGATCCTTGCTTGAATCGTACCCCACGGAGGAACACGAACCCGAGTATTATGAGGCTTCCCTCAGGATACGTTACCTTGCTGACGGCGGGGACGAGCCCAATTATTTGGTTTACAGGGACAGCTTCCTTATTATACCC
>JAFPXD010000021.1 GCA_017394835.1 Clostridia bacterium | reverse complement strand
TGCGCAGATGGACGGTGCTATCCTCGTCGTTTCCGCGGCTGACGGCCCCATGCCCCAGACCCGTGAGCACATCCTGCTCGCCCGTCAGGTCGGCGTTCCCTACATCATCGTCTTCATGAACAAGGTCGACCAGGTCGACGATCCCGAGCTCCTCGAGCTCGTCGAGATGGAGATCCGTGAGCTGCTCTCCAGCTACGACTTCCCCGGAGACGACACCCCCATCATCAAGGGTTCCGCTCTGCAGGCCCTCGAGGCTCTCACCAATGGCGCTATCGCCAAGGAATCCCCCGAGTGCCAGTGCATCTTCGAGCTGATGGACGCTGTTGACGAGTACATCCCCACTCCCCAGCGTGCTTCCGACAAGCCCTTCCTTATGCCCGTTGAGGACGTCTTCACCATCACCGGTCGTGGTACCGTTGCTACCGGCCGTGTTGAGCGCGGTATGATCAAGGTCAACGATAAGGTCCAGATCGTCGGTCTGAAGGATGAGCCCAAGGACACCACCGTTACCGGCGTTGAAATGTTCCGCAAGCTCCTCGACTTCGCTGAGGCGGGCGACAACATCGGCTGCCTGCTCCGCGGCATCCAGAGGAACGAGGTCGAGCGCGGCCAGGTTCTGGCTCAGCCCGGCACCATTCATCCCCACACCCACTTCAAGGGTGAGGTCTACGTTCTGACCAAGGAAGAGGGCGGCCGTCATACCCCCTTCTTCAGCGGCTATCGTCCCCAGTTCTATTTCCGCACCACCGACGTTACCGGCACCATCAAGCTCCCCGAGGGCACTGAGATGGTCATGCCCGGCGACAACACCCGCATGGAGATCAACCTGATCACCCCCATCGCTATGGATGAGGGTCTCCGCTTCGCTATCCGCGAGGGCGGCCGTACGGTTGCTTCCGGCGTTGTTACCGCTGTTATCGAGTAATTCGGGCGGCACAAAGCTGAATACAGCTTTACCCAAAAGGAGGGATCGCAAGATCCCTCCTTAAAATATATGTTAAAAAATCCAAAAAAACTCTTGCATTTCCTTAATTTTATGCTACAATACCACATGTGCCCCAAATGGGGGGCGAATGATATTTATAATCTATTAAAATTCGGAGGAACATAAAATGAACAAGGCTCAGCTTATCAATGCGATCGCTGCCAAGTGCGATCTCCCCAAGAAGGATATCGACGCTGTCGTAAACGCCACCTTTGACACCATCATCGAGACCATGAAGGCCGGTGAGAAGGTCCAGATCGTCGGCTTCGGCCGTTTCGAAGTTCGTGAGCGTCCCGCCAGGACCGGCCGCAACCCCATGACCGGTGAGGCTATCGAGATCGCCGCCAGCCGTTCCGCTGCTTTCAAGGCGGGCAACGCCCTCAAGGAAGCTCTGGAGCAGAAATAATTCGGCTAAGCCGGGCACTCAAGCCGTTAGGCACTTGCGTTTTTGTACTGCACGCAGTATAATAAACATACAGCACAATACTCAAGGAGGTATTCAAAATGGCTTTCAAAATCACTGATGCTTGCATCGCATGCGGCGCTTGCGCAGCAGAATGTCCCGTTGGCGCTATCACCGAGGGTGATGGCAAGTTCGAGATCAACCCCGACCTTTGTGTAGAGTGCGGCGCTTGCGCAGGCACCTGCCCCGTCGGTGCTCCCGAGCAGGAGTAATTTCTTGAACAGAAGCAAAACAGATCGGCTCCCGTAAGGGAGCCGGTTTTTTTGCCTTACGCGCCGCCGCGAGCGGTCATACCGGATGGGGAATTGTCTTATCCCCCGAAAATCAAAAGGATCGGCGCCTCGTAAGGGGCGCCGATCCTTGTATTCGTTTATTGAATTTTAAGCCTTGTTTTCCTCTTCCTTCGCCCTTTCCCAATACTCGTCCATTTCGGGAAGGGTCATATCCTCGAACCTTTTCCCGTCCTCAAGTATGAGCTTTTCGGTCAGCTTGAAGCGGCGCTCGAATTTATCGGTCGCGGCGGTAAGGGCAAGATCGGGATCTACCCTTTTAAGGCGCGCCACGTTCACGGCGGCAAAGAAGAGATCGCCCAGCTCGTCCTCGATCCTTTCGGGGGAGCCCTCCGTCAGCGCGTCCATCACCTCGTCTGCCTCCTCATATACCTTGGGGAGCGCCTCCTCCGCGCTTGACCAGTCAAAGCCGACGTCCGCCGCCTTCTTCTGTATCTTGTAGGCGCGCAGCAGGGAGGGGAAGGACTTGGGCACCGAATCCATTGCGGAAGCGACGCTTCTCTGATGCTTTTCCTCCTTCTTGAGCTTTTCCCAGTTGACGAGCACCTCGTCCGAATTTTCGACGTGAACGTTGCCGAACACGTGTGGATGGCGGAATATCATCTTGTTGGTGATGCCCGTAGCTACGTCGCGCAATGAGAACGACGCGCGCTCCTCCTCGATCACCACGTGGAACGCTATCTGCATGAGCAGGTCGCCCAGCTCCTCGCAAAGGTCGTCGGGATCGTTCCTGTCTATCGCGTCTATGACCTCCCAGCTCTCCTCGAGCAGGTTCTTTTTAAGGCTTTCGTGGGTCTGTTCGGCGTCCCAGGGGCAGCCGCCGGGCGCGCGCAGGCGCCGCATGACCTCCATGAGCCCCTCGACGGAGTGGCGGGGCAGATCCATATCCTTAGCCGGCGGCACGAGCAGCACGGAAGCGGCGTCGTAATCGGCAAGACGGTCTATCTCATAGAGCCTGCGGGTCTTTATCTCATAGCAGGAGCCGTCGGGCGCGGGGATCGCGAAATAGACCTCGTATTCATCGGGGTAGTATTCCGAAAGCGCGAGCTTCACCTCGGAGGCCATTAGGGCGGAGTCGATCTCCGTTATCGCATAAAGCGCCTCGGTGCTTGAGATACGCGCGGCACGGTTTGCGGGCAGCTCGGTCATTATCTCCTGCCCGCCTATATGCCCGTACGAGAGCGCGGCGGAATACGCGGATTCGGCAAAGCTCATGAAGGGAAGCACCTCGATATTGACCTTGCCCGCGTCCGCCATATCGCGCATGGCGGAGAGCACGTCGGGATTGACGCGGCCCAGAGTAAGATACGCGGCGCAGCGCCTGCCCTCGTTGGGGATGAGCCCCGCATAGCCGCCGCTCGCCATGAACTCGGCCGTTTCTATTACGCGCCCCGCGATCGCGCGGTTCAGCTCGTCGTAATCCTCGGATTCGGCGTACAGGTCGTCCATTGAGGGAGTTCCCTCGGGCAGCCCGAGCCGCTTTATGAAGGGATGCTCGAACGTCTGCACGAAGCGCGCCTCGGCGCTCAAAAACAGCTCCTTACGGTCGGAGGGAAGCTCCGCGCCGGCTTGGATTATGTATAGATCGATCATGTTTTACTCCTTTTACCGGCCGCCGGGGGAAGGCCCCTTCCGGCAGGCGCGTTTGATCATTCCGTCAATTCCCCCGCGATGTCCGTATCCATTATCCTGCGGACGGACTCCACGTCATGCGCTCTTCCCAGCACCCACATGAGCTTCGTTATTGCGGCCTCGGTGGTCATGTCGTGGGCGGAGATGACGCCAATATCCTTTAAGGAACGACTCACCTCGTAAACGTCGGGGGTGGATTGTTCATAGAGGCATTGGCTCGTCAGCACCACGGGTATCCCCGCCGCCATGAGCCTGCGGATGGACTCGGTATGGTCGCGGCGGTAATTGTGCATCCCGCCCAGGCCGAAGCCTTCCACGACCGCGCCCTTCATGCCTATATCCTTGATGCTGTCAAGCAGCTCGGGGCTCATACCGGGATAGATCTTTATAAGCGCAACGCGCGGCTCTATCGAGGTGGAACAACTGAAGCCCTTTATGGTCTTAGGGGTGTGCAGAAGCACGCATTTACCGTCGTGCACGGTGGCGATATAGGGGTAATTGATGGATTCGAAGGCGTTGAGGCTCGTCGTTCTCGTCTTGACGGCGCGGCAGCCGAGCATAACGGAGCCGCCGAAGCAGATATAGACCCCGCCGGGCAGCGAGGATGCGGCGAGCACCGCGTCCGTCAGGTTCCGTCTGCCGTCCGAATCGGGATAGACGGCGGGATACTGCGCGCCCGTCAGCACTACGGGGATGGGCACGCCCATGAGCATGAACGAGAGCATCGAGGCGGTGTAGGCCATCGTGTCCGTGCCGTGAGTCAGCACTATGCCGTCGCAGGAGCCGACGCGTTCCTTTATCGCATCCGCTATTATCACCCATTCCTCCGGCTGGATGTTGGAGGAATCCATGCTGAAAAGATCGGTGCAGTCGATCGTGACTTCATCGGAGCCGCAGCCGGAAAGCTTAACGAGCTCTTCGGCGCTTATCTCGGGAGCAAGCCCGTTTTCGGTGGGCACGCATGCGATCGTGCCGCCCGTTGAGATGAGACAGATATGCTTCATTGTTTGCCTCCATCCGATTATATTCCAT
This sequence comes from Clostridia bacterium, assembly GCA_017394835.1. GTDB lineage: Bacteria > Bacillota > Clostridia > Christensenellales > CAG-138 > UBA3857. The sequence goes on along the minus strand of JAFPXD010000021.1, from coordinate 30,387 downwards.
GCTTATTATAATTCCAGCGGGCGGGTTTGGCAAGCGGTATTTCGCGCCCGCTCGCTTGCCTTGGGGCGCAGATGCTGATATAATGGAACCGAAGGGACGGCTCATCCGTTATATACATAAAGAGGCGCGAAAAACCGCGCCCGAAAGGAAGACGTTATATGAAAAGGTTTCTGATTTCCGCGATCGCGCTGCTCATGGCTTTCTGCTTTGCCGCGTGTACGAGTCCCCGGATCCCCGAAGACAATAACCAATTCAAGAAGAACACCGGCGGTCCGGCCGCGCCTTCGCCCACTCCCGCGGGCGAAAAAACGGGCGATCTGAATAAGCGCACCGGCGATCCTTTCAAACGGATCGATGGGCTTTCAAGCTTCATGCCCGAAAAGAAGGAGGAGATCGAGTGCCTCCGCTGGGAGACCTTCGTTTCCGGCGGCAGATCGGATCTTCCCTCCGTAAATTACGAAACGTTCACGGATTATTCCTCCTTTGCGGAAAAATACGGCGAGCGCCTTGGCAGCGCGGCCGAAAACTATAAGCCCTTCGGCAGGGAGAGCGTGTTCATCGTGGCCGTGACCTGCACCGTGAATACGGGTGGCTGGACCTTCGGCCTGAACAAAGCTTACGTCCGCGACGGGGTCGTTTATATTGACGTTTCAAAGGAAGCTCCCGGCCCGAACATGATGGTGACTCAGGCCTTCCAGAACCATACGACCCTCATCGCGTTCGAATCCTCCCTCTATAAAGAGGGGATGCCCGTCGAGCTCACTATAAACGGGCAGAGGGGCGAAGCCTCGATAGGCGACAAGTCGTGAAGCGCCGGTCCTTCAAAAGGCTTTACATTAAGTTTACAAACGGGGGCTTGCATAAGCCTTGAGGGTATGATATAATATATCCACAACAAGTTGTTTGCCGCATAAAAAGCGGCACTGTAATCAACCGGCGCATCACAGCGCCGAGGAAAGGAGCAACCATTATGCGTATTTCCATCACAGGCAAGAACATCGAAGTTTCCGATTACTTGAGGGATCTGGCCATTAAAAAGATGGCCAAGCTCGATCGGTATTTCCCCGCCGATACGGTGGCGCAGATCACCATGGCGGTGGAAAAGAACAGGCACATCGTTGAGGTAACGATCCCCTACGGCGGCGGCATCATCCGCGGCGAGGAAGTCACCGGCGATATGTACGCCTCGATCGATAACGTCATCGCCAAGCTCGAGCGCCAGATCGTAAGGCACAGGACCAAGCTTGAAAAGAGCCTCAAGGCGGAGGCCTTCAATGAGCCCATCCCCGAATATTCGGATGAGGAAGATGAGGGCCCGAGGGTAGTTAAGGTCAAACGCTTCTCCATAAAGCCCATGAGCGAGGAGGAAGCCATCCTCCAGATGGAGCTGCTCGGTCACTCGTTCTTCGTGTTCACCAATTCCGAAACCGATGCGATCAACGTCCTTTATAAGAGGAAGGACGGTAATCTGGGTCTTATCGAACCCGAATAATAGATACGCAAAACAGAAAAAGCAAGGCGGCGCCCAAGGGTGCATTCACTTAAGGAGACGCAGGTTTTCAGCCGTGAAAACCGAGCTTTACTGAAAAAGAAACCGGGGATGGGGATCCATCCTCGGTTTTTGTTCTCTTACGGCTGTAAACCGCGCAGCGTCTCAAAAGAGGAGATTTTTGTGCCGGACAAGGAGAAAAGCGCAGGAATACTTACTGAAGTCTTTCGAGCATTTTTGACGCGGTACGGCGCAAAAAGATCCCTTTTGAGGTTGTGTATCGTTAAGTGAATGCGCCCAAGCCGCTCCTTTTTTGTTTATTTAATTTGACTTCCGTTCTCCAATGCTTTATAATGTATGCTATGAGTGGAGATATGCGCAATGCGATCCGAATGGACGAAAGGCTCCGCGCGGTCTATGAGCTTTTGGGCGAGGTTAAGACCGTCGCCGATATCGGCTGCGATCACGGCTACCTTTCCGCCGCCCTGATACTCGGGGGGAGGGCCGAACGGGCCGTCGCTTCCGATATAAGCCCCGTTTCCGCGGCGAAAGCAGGTGCGCTTGCCTCGGAGCTCGGCATTGAGGACAGGATGACGGCTTGCGAAGCGGATGGCCTCGAGCTGCCCGTCCCGCTCGAAAAGCCTTACAGCATCGCGATATGCGGCATGGGCGGCGAACTCATAGCGAGGATAATCGAAAGGTCGCGGGCCGCGGCCGAAGGCGCGGGCCGGATAGTTATGCAGCCCATGCGCGGCGAAGCGGAGCTGCGAGAGTATCTTTATGAAAACGGCTTCGGCATAGAGGATGAGCGAGTCATCTTTGAAGCCGGGCGGTACTATCAGGTGATTTCCGCCATACCCAAAGGCGAAAACCGCATCCCGGAGGGGTTTCCGAAGGGGTGGTTCCGCTTTGGCTGGGTAATGGCCGAGCGGCACGGCGGCGAGCTTCTGCCCCTGCTGCACCATTACAGGGGCGTTTACGAAAGGGAGCTTGCCAATGCGAAGGAAAAAGGCAGAGCGCCCGAAGGCCTTGTCCGTGAGATCGAAAGGACCGATGCGCTTATTGCGCTCATAGGCGGAGGAAAGGAAAAACCAATGCTGCTTAAAGATTTTTTGAATGCCATGGAGAGCATCGCGCCCCGTGAGCTCGCGCTGGAATTCGATAACCCCGGCTTGATAGTCGGAACGGAAGCGGAGAGGATAGACAGGGTGCTCGTCGCACTCGACTGCACAAACGCCGTCGTTCGGGAGGCAAAGGAAAAGGGATGCGGGCTCGTGTTTACGCATCACCCCCTGCTGTTCCGCGCGGTGAAGCGCATAGCTCCCGACGATCCCGTGACTTCGCCCGTGTATAACCTGATCCGAAACGGGATAGGCATGTTTGCCGCCCACACCAATCTTGACAGCGCGGAGGGCGGAGTCAATACCGAGCTCTGCCGCGTGCTCGGGATAATGAACGAGAGGCCCGTCCCGCCCGAAAACCTTTGCAGGGTGGGCGAGCTCGAGTCTCCGGCGCCGTTTTCGCAAATAATAAAGCTCGTGGAGGAGCGCCTTCACACCAAGGTGCGCGCAGCCGGCCCCGAAAGACCTATACGCAGGATAATGGTCTGCGGCGGCTCGGGCGGTTCGGAATACCCCGCGGCTGCGGAGTGCGGCGCGGAGCTGCTCATCACGGGCGAATGCAGGCATAACGAGGCGATAGAGGCCATCCATTCGGGCCTCAACGTGATCGCCGCCGGCCATTATGAGACGGAGCGCATAGTGCTTGCGCCCCTCGTCCGAAAGCTGCGGGAAGCGAACCTCGGCGCGGAGTTCATTATATCCGAGGCGGAGGAAAACCCGCTGCGATAACAGTAAATAACCCCTTAGGAGGTATTTGATATGACACAGACCGAAATTCTTTGGAAGTATCAGGAGGCCGAAATGGAGCTCGACAGGCTTCGCAAGGAGCTTGAGGCGACTCCCGAAAGGCAGAAGATGAAGAAGCTGCGCAAGATCCTCATGGAGCAGTCCGAAAAGATCGACTCCTTCCGCAGCGGCGTCAAGGAGAAGGAGGCGGAGCTTGACGCCGATATGGCGAAGCTCGAAGCGCTGCTCAAGGAATACGACCTCGAGCAGGACGATCTCAACATCATGATGAACGACGAGGAGTGCACCGCGGAGGAGCTGACCGAATCCCGCAAGTCCATGGAGGCGCTGCTGGAACGCGTCAATTCATTGAAGAAGTCCATCACCGAATGCCGCGAATGGATCGTGAGCGCGACCGAGGCGGCGAAGGAAGCCTACACCCGCGGCTCCAGGACGAAGCGCGATTTCGAGGCGGCGAAGGCCGTTGTCGAGACCGAAAAGCTCGAAAGGAAGCCCGTTATGGACAAGGCGGAAAAAGACGTGGAAAGGATAGCGGCTCAGCTCTCGCCCGATCTGCTGAAACGCTATAAGACGATAAAGAAGAAATATCCCAATCCGGTCGCAAAGGTCACGGACAACCGCTGCAGCGGCTGCGGAATGAGCCTGCCCATGGCGACGATAAAGAAATTCAGCGCCGGCAATTCGATAATCGAGTGCGAAAACTGCGCGAGGATCCTCTGCCGCGACGAATAAGGTTTTTTACCGAGCAAGCCAAGTGACTGCGCCGCATCAAAAGGCGGTGAGGAAAGTCCGAGCTCCACAGGACAAGGGTGCCGGATAACGTCCGGTGAAGGCGACTTTAAGGAAAGTGCAACAGAAATAAACCGCCCCGCATAAAGCGGGGTAAGGATGGAAAGGTAGGGTAAGAGCCTACCGGCGGTGCGGAGACGCGCCGCGTCCCTGTAAACCCCACCCGGAGCAAGATTGAAATGGGAGCACTTAATGGCTGTCCGTCACGCTCCCCGTAATCGCACAGAGCCGTGCGGCAACGCACGGACAAGATAGATGGTCACATAAACAGAACTCGGCTTACGGCTTACTCGGGAATAAATATAAAGGCGCGTATCGGCTTTCCGGTACGCGCCTTTTCGTTTTCAGTATTAGAGGCGGTACAGCCTCTTCCCGTTTTCAAAAGCCGTTTCCGCCGCCTCATCGGGCGAGAGCCCCCTGATCTCGGCAAATTTTTCCGCGACGAACGAAATGAGGGAGGAATCGTTCCGCTCGCCCCTGTGAGGGACGGGCGCAAGGTAGGGGCAGTCGGTCTCGAAAACAAAGCGGTCAAGCGGCACTATCTCCGCCGTCTCGACGCCTCTGCGGTTGTTTTTGAACGTCAGCGAGCCGCCGAAGCCTATCATGAGCCCCAGATCCAGGCATTCCTTCGCCGTTTCCGCGCTGCCGGAATAGCAGTGCATCACGCCGCCGTTTTCTATAAGCCCGGCCCTGTGCGCGCGGAGGATATCCATGCAGTCGCCCATTGCGTCCCTTATGTGAAGCACGACGGGCAGCTTCACCTGCTCCGCTATGGAGAGCTGACGGTCGAACCAAAGCCTCTGCACCTCGCGCGGGGAAAAGTCGTAATAATAATCGAGCCCGATCTCGCCTATCGCGGCGATCTTTTTGTTTCCCGCAATACGGACGAGCTCTTCCGCCATGGCTTCCGTCATATGCTCCGCGGTGTGCGGGTGCATGCCGACGGCGCCTATTATATGCGGGTATTTTTCGATGAGCGCGAGCGTGGCCGAAATATCGCGAAGGTCGCAGCCGACTTCGCAGATGAGCTCCACTCCCGCGGCGGGGAGCCTGCTTTCGATAAGCTCCTCACGGTCCCCGTCAAAGCGTTCGTTCGCATAGTGCGCGTGAGTATCGAATATCCTCATTTCTTTATCCCCGCAAGCTTGTGGATGCGGCGGAGCCTTTCCGCCTCCTCCGGATTGGCGTGCTTTATCTGATCGAGCCCCTTGTGCATGCTCTCGCGGTTCGTGAAAAGGAGCTGGAACCAGCGCCGCACGTACATGAAGGGCAGGAGCACGGGCGCCTTAACGAGAATGGGATCGCGCACCTTCATGGTCTCCATATCGGGGAATACCACGCGGAGGTAGTAACCCAGCTTGGAACGGCTGCGAAGATAGGTCGCCGCGCTGAAATTTTCCTTGGTGCCCTTTATGCCGCTGCTTGCCATGAAGCTTATTATCTCAAGGGAGGCCTCGTCCCTTTCGGCGCCGCCGAAGGCCGCAAGCGCGGTCCTTTCCATGGCGTGCATGAAATCCGAAATGCCCATCTTTTTCGCCTCCGCCTCAACGTAGGCCCTGTTGAGATCGGCCTTCCTCATAAACAGGAGGATATCCGCAAGCGGGCGCAGACCTATGCCGGAGTACATAAAATGCTTCATCGTGTGGGCAAGTGTGAAGAGATAAGCATCCTCGCGCCGGAGCTTGAAGAGCCTGCCGGAGACGCGCTCCGCAAAGCGCCACGGGTCTGCGTAGTATTCGGCGTTTTCAAGGCCGTGATCGTCCAACTTGCGGTGGATCTCCACGGTCATGCCCTTGCATTCATATACGTCCTCATCGTTGGCAAGATAGCGCGTGCATTCATAGCCGAGCTCCAAAAGAACGGCGTGGAACGCCTCGGTATCCTCTCTGCGGATGAGGATATCTATATCGCTCATCTTGCGCATGGTGCGGTCGGGGTAGAGCTCGCGGGTCCAGAACCCCTTTAAGGGGCAATGATCGAGCCCGCGCTCCTCAAACGCGCGTGAGATGCGCGCAAATTCCCTGTCCGCCATAAGGGACTGTACAACGGACTGGCGGTGAGCCTTTTTGAAGGGCTCCATATCCTTGTAATCGAGCCCGAGCCTGTAAAGCCCGTGATAGGCAGCCGCGGCAAGGCGCTGTTCATCCGCGAACTCATAGAGCGACTTGAAATCGACTCCGGGCCCGGGGAGGGGCGCGTCACGCTCCTCCAGAGCGGCGGAGACCGCTTTGAGCAGGTAATCTGTGTTTTCCGAAATAGAGATCATTTTGTCCTTTCGAGGAGTGTGGTTATGTCAAGCTCGGGGAATGCGGCAAGGCATTCGGCAAGCGCAGCGGCGATAACGGCCGCGCCGCCAACGGAATCGCTTTCGACGTTCGTCGGCATGAGAGGATCGTGCAGACTGCGCCTTATCAAAAACCAGCCGTTTCCGTGGCTTTCATCCGCGTTCACCCTTACGCCCTCATAGTTTTCGGGCACTATGGAGAAGCCCTCGAGCGCGGCGAAGCGTTCCTCAACGCCCTTCAAGACCGCCTCGGTATAGGGGGCGAAGTCCGCGGCCAGCACGGGGAGCCTCGCTTCGAAGCCCTCCGCGGGCTCGCGCAGGGCCTCTATGAGGCGGAGAAGGGGCCTTTCCTCGCGCTTTGCCTCGACAAGCGCGGCAAGCAGCTTTACCGTTATGTATGCGCCGTCGTCCAGATAATAGTTTTCCGCAAGCGCGCCGTGCCCGCTCGTTTCCATTGCGAATATAGCCTTTTCGCCGAGCGTCGAAAGCCTCTGCGCCTCGTTTATTACGTTGCGGTAGCCGCGCTTGAAGCGGTGATGCCTGCATCCGAGCGAGGCGATGAATTCCGCGAGCCCGGTAGAGGTTATGGAATCCGTAACGACCGTGATGGGGCCGTACTGCCTGCGGAGTATCGCCGTCATCATGGCGATGAGACGGTTGCGGTCGAGCGCCGCCGCGCCGCCCCGCCCGTCGGGGAGCACCGCGCCCGCCCTGTCAACGTCCGTATCGAATATTATGCCCATATCCGCGCCCGTTTCGATCACGGCTTTCGTGATGCAGGCCATCGCTTCCGCGTTTTCGGGATTGGGCTGATGGTTGGGAAAGAGCCCGTCGGGTTCAAGATAGAGGCTGCCCGCGGTATCCGCGCCGAGCGGCTCAAGCACCCGCTCCGCAAAGAAGCCGCCGGCGCCGTTGCCGGCGTCAACTATTATCTTCATCCCCTCGAAGGGCTTTGCGCCTTCGGGAAGACCGAGCGCGGCGAGTATCCTGCCGCGAAGCCCCGCCGTATAGGGGGTCATGACGTCGCAGCGGGAAACGGGAGCGGGGGAGAGCCCGGCGCAAAGCGCTTCCGAGCCTTCGCCCGCAAGCTGAAGTATGCGCTTTATATCGGCCTTTTCGAGACCCGATTTTTTTGTGAAGAATTTTGCGCCGTTGCGCTCATAGGGAAGGTGGCTTGCCGTTACCATAATGCCGCCGTCGAATTCGCCTTCGGCGCAGCACATGAACATGGCGGGCGTGGAGGCAAGCCCCGCTGTGTGAGCGGAAACGCCCGCAAGGGAAAGCCCCTCCGCAATGGCGGCAGATATGGCCTCGCCCGTGATCCTGGAATCGCGCCCTATGGCGACGGAGGGGGAGGCTTCGGAGCAGCTTTCGCGGAGCCACACGCCGAACGCCGCGCCTATATCGCGCGCGGCCTCAAGGGTCAGATTTACGGGCTTGCCGCCTTCGACCGAAAGCGCGACGCCCCTTATGTCACTGCCGTTCTGCAGGGAAGAATAGTCCTTCATAATGACCTCCCGTTGTTTTTCTAACCAAAAGCAGGTACAGAGAATAAACCTCGAAGCACCTGCCGATTAAATTGAAAACTTATGAAACTTTTTATGCTAAAGGCTTCACGTGTGACGCGAAGCGACAGCTAACAATAATGCGATCCGATCGGGGATAGCCGATCGATACCTTGTCAGCACAACTGACAAGGCGTAAACCTAAAATCGTAATACCGTTACGATCAGCGGCTTCGCCAAGAGGTACCCACTCAGCACAGCTGAGTGGGCGTAAACCTAAAATCGTAACACCGTTACGATCAGCGGCTTCGCCAAGAGGTACCCACTCAGCACAGCTGAGTGGGCGTAAACCTAAAATCGTAACACCGTTACGATTTTTTAACGGTTTACGCTTCAAAATAATCTCCGCGCTTATAGTCGTAGATGGCGCTGATGGAATACTTTTCGATATTGTCAAGCACCTTGCCCGTGCCTATCGCAACGCAGGAGATGGGATCTTCCGCAACGTAGCAGGGGACCTTGGTATGCTCGGCAACGAACTTGTCCATGCCGTAGAGCAGCGCGCCGCCGCCCGTCAGGCAGATGCCGTTTTCCGCAATATCGCTCGCGAGCTCGGGGGGAGTCTTTTCGAAGAGGTTGCGGACGGTTTCGAGAATGTTCTGAAGGGGCTCCTCAAGCGCGTCTATCATTTCATTGGAGCCGATGGTGATCGCCTGAGGCAGACCGGAGATGAGGTTTCTGCCCTTTACGTCGATATAAAGCTGCTCCTTGCGGGGGTAAGCGGAGCCGATGCGGATCTTCATATCCTCGGCCGTGCGCTCGCCGATCAGGAGATTGTGCTTCTTGCGCATGTAGCGGACTATCGCCTCATCGAATTTATCGCCCGCGACCTTTATGGATTCCGAAAGCACGGAACCGCCGAGGGAGATTATCGCAACGTCGGTAGTACCGCCGCCGATATCGACGACCATGTTGCCTCGGGGCTGGGAAATATCTATGCCCGCGCCGATGGCGGCCGCGATGGGTTCCTCAATGAGGTAGGTATGGCGCGCGCCGGCTTCCTCGGTGGCGTCGATAACGGAGCGCTTTTCGACCTCGGTAACGCCGGAGGGCACGCATACGACCACGCGGGGCTTGAAGAATATCTTGGTCCCCACGACCTTCTTGAGGAAGTGGCGCAGGAGCCTTTCGGTGATGTCGAAATTGGAGATAACGCCGTCGCGCAGGGGGCGGATGGCGATGATGTTGCCGGGGGTGCGGCCGAGCATGCGGCGCGCCTCTTCACCGACGGCATAGATGTGCCCGGTGATCTTTTCTACGGCAACGACGGAGGGCTCGCGAAGCACGATGCCCTTGTTCTGAACATATACAAGAACGCTGGAGGTACCCAGATCGATACCAACGTCGTTGAATTCAAACAGACCCATGATGATTCTCCGTTCAATTAATGTAGCGGATCGGCGGAGCCGATAACCATTCATACTATTTTATCATTCGAGACGGTTCCGTTCAATACCAAAAACAAAAAAAGATTAAATATTTTTTGAACGTACGGAATATGAACGCACAGGGGGCGCATATTTTGACAAAAAAGGCGACGGAGGAAGGTATGCTGTTCGGCATAGACTTTTGCGGAAGAAAATGCGGGATAAGGCGCAGAAGGACGGGCCGCGCTTCGTTGGCGCGGGCGGCGCTCATCGCAGGGGTGGCGGCGCTCATTGCCGCGCTCCTGTTTTTGGCTCCGCAGTGGCTCCTTGTGGTGCTCGTGATGGGGCTGACGGCGCTCGTTGCCTGTCTCGTCTGCGCAAAGTGAAAAAGTATTACGGGGACCGCGGAAAAAACCTGAATATGTATTTCTTGCTTTTGTCCTTAAACGGCGTTATACTCTTGGAGTATGGAAAAAAAGCAAGCGATAAAGGCGGTCCTCGCCACTACACTCTGCCACGTGCTGTGGGGCTTCAGCTTCATGGCTTCGAGCCATGCGCTCTCCGCGGCGAACGTTTTCGTGCTGCTCTCGCACAGATTCCTGATTGCCTTCACCCTGATGAGCCTCATGACCCTCGCGGGGTTTGCCAAGCTGAGCCTGAAGGGCAAGCGCATACTGCCCCTCGTGGCGCTTGGCCTCATGGAGCCCGTCATCTATTTCTTCGGGGAGCAGTACGGCATACTCTATTCGGGGACGGTCTTTTCCGGCGTCATGATCGCCATGATACCCGTCTTCTGCATGTTCGCCGCAATGCCCATACTGCATGAAAAGCCCACCGCGGGACAGGTGGCGTTCAGCGTGATATCGGTCGCCGGCGTGATAGGTCTGGGGCTTATGGGCGGCAGCGCGGGCACGGTCAAGCTGATAGGCGTTATCGCGCTCATAGTCGCGGTAATAGGCGCCGCGGGCTACACTCTGCTTTCAAGGAGCATTTCAAAGCAGTTCACCCCCTTCGAGCGCACCTACATGATGATGGACGTGGGCGCGTGCGTGTTCACGGTCTGCGCCGCGATCGCCTGCCGCGGGAGCGTTTCCGCCTATTTCGCCCCCTTCAAAAACACGGAATATCTGCTCTGCGTGCTCTTCCTCGGGGCGTGCTGCTCGGTAGTCTGCTATTTCATGTCCTCGTATGCGATAACCTATATGCCCGTCGCGAAGGAGGTAGTGTTCTCGAACCTCACCACCGCGGTATCGGTATTCGCCGGGGTCGTGTTCCTGCATGAGCCCATAACATGGCTCGGGCTCGTCTGCTGCATACTGATACTCATAGGGATCTGGGGCGTGCAGAAAACGGCGAAGGACGGCTGATGAGACGAAAAAAACGGCGGAGCCGAGCTTCGCCGTTTTTATATGCCCTTTTTTACTTGGTGATATCCACTCCGAAATACTTCATGGAAAGCTCGGAAAGGGTGCCGTCCTCGCGCATTTTGGCGATGGCTTCATCCACGAGCTTGCGGAGCGAGGCGGTGTCCTCGCCCTTCCGCATGGGGATGGCGACGTTGTTGGCTTCCGCAGTCGCGGCGACCTGCTTGATCTCCGCTTCGGGGTGCTCCTTCAGGTAATCGGCAACGGATACCTCCGCGTTGAGGGTCGCATCTACGCGGCCGGAGATGACCATCTGCATCGTTTCGGCAAGGGAATCGACGCCCTCGACCTTCGCGCCGTATTTCTCGGCAAGCTCCATATAGGTGCTTCCGATGGAGTTGGCGGTGGTCTTGCCGTTAAGATCGGCGAAATCCTTTATATCCTCATTGTCGCTCCTCACGATGAGGACGGTGCGGATATAGGCGTAGGGGGTGGAGAAATCGTATTTCTCCTCGCGCTCGGGGGTCACGTCAACGCCGTTTATGACGAGGTCGTAACGGTTGGAATCCATGCCGGCGAAGAGTCCGTCCCATTCGCCCTCTATGAATTCCGCCTCGACGCCTATGTAGTTCGCGATATAGCGGCCCACCTCAACGTCGAAGCCGACAAGAGCGTTGCTCTCATCATGATAGGTCCAGGGCGCCCAGGTGCCCTCCATGGCGATGGTGAGCTTGCCCTTCGCGCGGATGGAGGATAACAGGTCGCCCTCTGTCTTCTTGGCGCAGCCCGCGAGACCGCAGACGGCGAGGCAGATGAGCAAAAGGATGGCGATAGTTCGTTTCATGTTTATATCTCCCTTTCAATTTTATTCAAAAATGCTTGTATTCTCGGGAGCTTCTGCTCCTCGAAGAACTCGTGCGCGCTTTCGTCTGCAAGGACTCTGCCCCCATCCATGAACATCACGCGGGAGGCCGCGTTCCTTGCAAAGCTTATCTCGTGCGTTACGACTATCATGGTGCGCCCCTCTTCCGCAAGGGAGCGGATAACGTCCAGCACTCCGCCTATGAGCTCGGGATCCAATGCCGAGGTGGGCTCGTCGAAGAATATCACGTCCGGATCGGCGGCGATGGCGCGCGCTATGGCGACCCTCTGCTGCTGGCCGCCCGATAATTCGTTGGGGCGGGAATCGAATTTGCCCTCGAGCCCGACTTCTATGAGCGCCCTTTCGGCACGCTCGCGCGCTTCGGCCTTTGGCATGCGGCGGGCGACCGTAAGTCCCTCCGTCACGTTCTGTATGGCCGTCTTGTTGAGGAAAAGGTTGAAGCTCTGGAACACGAATGCCGTATGGCGGCGGTATTCGGCGATCTGCTTGGGCTTCATAGAGGGCATATCGTGCTCCGCTCCGAGGAACGTGAGAGCGCCCTCGTCCGCCCTTTCAAGGAAATTGAGGCAGCGGAGCATTGTCGTTTTGCCCGAGCCGGAGGGCCCCAGCACGGCCAATACGTCGCCCTTGCCGAGCCTCAGATCGACGCCCTTCAATACCTCGTTATTGTCAAAAGTTTTTTTTAAGCCCTTTACTTCAAGCACGGATGGAGCTCCCTCCCGAAAGCGTATTCAGCTTCTTTTCGCCCATGCGCTGAAGCTTTGTGAAGACTGTGCAGAAAATGAGGTATATAAGCGCGGTCTCGGCATAGAGCGCAAGATGCTCGTAGGTGCGCCCCGCAATGCGCTGCGCCTGCATGAACATCTCCATTACCGTTATGTTCGCGGCAAGGGAGGTATCCTTCACCATGCTTATGAGCGAATTGGAAAGGGGCGGGAACGCCGTGCGGAACGCCTGCGGGAGCACTATGCGGCGCATTATCTGCATATAGCTCATGCCAACGCAGTAGCCCGCCTCAAGCTGACCCTGCGGGACGGATTCTATCGCCGCGCGCATGGTCTCCGCGCAGTATGCGCCCTCGTTCAATGCGAAAACCATCACCGCGCAGGGGAGGGCGGGGAGCACTATCCCGAGATCCGGAAGACCGAAATAGATCAGATAGAGCTGGACGAGCAGCGGCGTGCCGCGCACTATCCAGATATAGAAGCGCACGAAGGGCTTGAGCCATTTTACGTTTGCGACCTGTATCATGGCGCAGATCATGGCGATAACAAGCGCGAGCGCGAACGAAACAAGGGTCAGCGGTATCGTGATCAGAATGCCCTGAAGGAATATTTTGGGAAAGGATTCCAGCAATATGTTTATCAGTCTCTCGTTCAAAGCTCTGCCTCCGATATCCTTGTGATGCTATTATACTACAGCGCCGCGCAAAAAGCAATAAACCGGATCACACCGAGCCTTTTTCGGATTTGCGGCGCATTATTTCGAGTATCGTGTTTTCGGCGGGGAGCATTCCACGGGCGACGGCGCCCATATTGCGCATGGTCTCCTCGGGGGTATCGCCGAGTATGCCGTGCTCGCTTTCGGCTCCCGCGCCTCTCACCGCCATTTCCGCCGCGGCGAACGCCATATCGACTCCGACCGCCGCCTTTAATGAACAGCCCGTGTTCCCGCCGTGGCAGATCATGCCCGTAACGGAAGCAGCCATGGAATCAAGCGTATCGAAGAGTATCCTTTCAAGCTCCTCCCTTGAGGCGGGCCTTCCGGTTCCGACGCCCTTTTTTGCCATGAGGTAAGCAATGCCCAGCGCCGCGCCCGTGCCGCCCGCAAGCACGCACCCGCAGGCGGTGGAAAGCAGCCCCGAAAGCTCCTTTATGTATTTCGTCACGAGCATCGAAAGCAGCAGCGCCCTTTGGCGCTCCGCGCCGCTTATGCCGTAATACGCCGCCGTTTCATGAACGGGCAGTGTGCAGAGTATCCCGTGGCTGCCGCTGCCGGTTATCGCCATTGCGGGGGCGGCGGCTCCGCGCACGCGCGCTTCTATCGCGCCGGCGGTGATAAGATCGGCGCGGTCCTTTACGGAGGAGGGCCGGCCGGAGCCGTGCCGCGCCAGGGTCAGCGGAATCAGCCCGCTCCTGCGCCCTTCCTCAAAGAGCGCCAGATCCATTTTGACCGCTTCCTCGGTAAAGCCTATGCCCTCCGCCGTTTCGACGCAGTCCAGGATCTCGCCGAAGGACGCGGAGGAGACGGAAAACTCCTCTTCCGCTTCATCCTGCGGGGCGCGTTCGGGAACAAGCTCCTTCCCGTTCACCGTGAGCGAAACGAGACGGTCGTGGCGCCCGCGCACGACGGCGCATGCAGAGCCGTTTTCGCCGGTGACCGCCGCGCGGATGAATACCTCCGGCGATACGGCTTCAAGCTCCGCCTTGGCAAGCCCGCGCTCAACGAGCAGCTTTGCTTTTTGCACGCCGCAGGCGTTCGCGCCCTCGGTCGCCATGAGCTTTTTTTCGGGATCGCCCATAACTGCGCCGAGCGCCGCCGCCAGCGCGCAGCCCATGCCGTCCGTTCCGGGCACGGCGCAGGTGAATGAGTTTTTGTAGATGCACGAATTGAGCCCGACCGTCACGGCGCTTATTTCGCCGCCCAAAGCCCTTGCCGCGCACGCGGCGGCGTAGGCGATGGCTCCGGGCTCGGTAACGCCCAGGGAGGGGACGAGATCTGCCTTAACGGCTTTTATGAGTTTTTCGTTCATATCGGGTTTACCTCCCGCCTTTTTGAAAAAGTCAATTTTCAACACATTTTTTGAGCGCCTGAACGGCGTCCCTCGCCACGGTGAACATATCCTCCGGGCTCTTTTTGCGCAGCCTGATCCTCAATACCGTGGCGTTTTTTTCGCGCCCGCCGGATTTGACGGCCTTCGTCATCACCTGCGCGCCCGCAAGCGTCCTCACCGTATCGAAGAACCTTTCGGGCGAGATCTGCGCTTCGGGATCGAACACAAGGCTCGCCTCCTCCTGCTTGACCGTGACGGAGGTGAGGCCTATGCTCTCCGCTTCGGATTTCAGAAGCGAAATATCGAGCAGCGTCTGCACGGGCTTGGGAATATCGCCGTAGCGGTCGATGAGCTCATCCTGCACATCGCGCAGGGAGTCAATATCGCTTATTGCGGCGATGCGCTTATACATGGATATGCGCCCCTGCTCGCGCGGGATGTACTTGGGCGGGATGTGCGCATCCAGAGGAATCTCCATGACGGCGACGCGCTCCGGAAGCAGGGGCTCGCCCTTCGCTTCGTGCACGGCGGAATCTATGAGCTTGCAGTAAAGCTCGTAACCGACCTCCGCCATGTGCCCCGACTGCTCCGCGCCCAGAATATCGCCCGCGCCGCGGATCTCAAGATCGCGCATTGCGATCTTAAAGCCCGCCCCGAACTGGGTGAATTCCTTTATGGCGGAAAGGCGCTTGTCGGCGACCTCGTTCAAGACCTTGTTTTTGCGGTAGGTCAGATAGGCGTAGCCGAGCCTCGCGCCGCGCCCGACTCTGCCGCGGAGCTGATAGAGCTGCGCAAGGCCGAGCGTATCCGCGTCGTAAATGATTATTGTGTTGACGTTTGAAATATCGAGCCCGTTTTCTATTATGGTGGAGCAGAGGAGCACGTCGTATTTCCCCTGCAGGAAATCCATCATGGTGTTTTCGAGCCTGCGTTCGGACATTTGCCCGTGCGCGAAGGCAAGCCGCGCCTCGGGTACGAGCTCGGTGAGCTTTTCGGCAAAGAGCTCCATCGTCTTTACGGAATTGTAAAGGAAATACACCTGCCCGCCGCGGCCGATCTCCTTCAGGATCGCCTCGCGGATGAGCGGCTCGCTGTATTCGGTGACGAAAGTCTGCACGGGATAGCGCGCCTCGGGAGGGGTCTCGATAACGCTCATGTCGCGGATGCCGGAAAGGCTCATGTGGAGCGTGCGGGGGATGGGAGTTGCGGAAAGGGTCAGCACGTCGACTGACTTCTTCATCTCCTTTATCTGCTCCTTGTGGTTCACGCCGAAGCGCTGCTCCTCGTCGATTATGAGCAGCCCCAGATCGCGGAAGCGGACGGACTTGGCAAGCAGGCTGTGGGTGCCTATCACAACGTCAACGTCGCCCTTTTTAAGCCCCTCGCGGACCTGCTCCTGCTCCTTTGCCGTGCGGAAGCGCGAAAGCAGCTCCACCCTTATGGGGAAGCCCGCAAACCGCGCGGAGAAGGTGTTGAAATGCTGCTGGGCCAGAATGGTGGTGGGGACCAGCACCGCGCACTGCTTGCCCTCCATGGCGCATTTGAATGCGGCGCGCAGAGCGACCTCCGTCTTGCCGTAGCCCACGTCCCCGCAGAGCAGCCTATCCATTATCCTTTCGGACTCCATATCCGCCTTTATTTCCGCTATGCTCGTTAACTGATCGGCGGTCTCCGTGTGGGGGAAGCTCCCCTCGAGCTTTGCCTGCCAGGGGGTATCGGGGGCGAACGCATAACCCTTGCGGCGGTTCCTTTCGCCATAGAGCGCAACAAGGTCGAAAGCCAGCTTTTTGACGCTTTCACGCGTGCGCTGAACGGTCTTCTGCCATTCGCCGGAGCCCAGCCTTGAAAGCTTTGCCTTCGATTCATCGCCGCCGATGTATTTCTGGACCCTGTCGAGCTGATCCGTGGGGATATAGAGCTTGTCGCCCGCAAGGTAGTTGAGCTCAATGTAATCGCGCGTCTTCTTATCGACGGTGAGCGTCTTCACCCCCGTGAAGCGGCCTATGCCGTAAGCCTCGTGAACGACGAGATCGCCCACCTCGAGCTCCGAAAAGGCCATTGCCTTCCGCTTTTTGCCGGGGGTGCGCTCAACGCGCTGTTCGGTGCCGTATATCTCGTATTCCGTTACGACGGCAAGCTTAAGCTCGGTGTATTCAAAGCCCTTCGGGAGCGTTTCGCCTATTATAAGCGCCTCGCGGGGGAGCGGCGCGCGCTCCAGACCCTGCACCGCGGGCAGGGAAACGCCCATATCCTCAAGCGAATCCTTGAGCCTTTCCATGTGCTTGCCCGCGTAAAGCAGCACGGAATACCCCTTCTGCCGCCAGCTCAGTATATCGTCGCGCAAAAGCTCGCCCCTGCCCATATAGCGCGGCGCGGGGCGCGTTTCAAAGCGGAAGAGCCCCTTCGTGCGGATGAGGCCGTAGCTCCTTGTGAGCGAGAAAACGAGCGCCGAATTGGGCGTGCCGAGGGCCTCTATGGTCTCCATTGCGGAATGCATAAGCCCCGCCTGCAGCTCGTGCGCGGCTCCCTCCTTCACGACGGAGGAGAGCCCTTCGAGGAAGGTCGAATAGGCAAGCTTGCCGCTTTCTTCCACGCGTGAGGGCTCGTCGATCAATACTTCGGTATCCTTCGGCAGGTATTCCATAAGGCTGTGCTCCTCCCTTATGAAAAGGGGCAGCAGCATAAGCGCGTTTTCGGGAGTCCCGCCCGCGGCAAGCGTTTCGTATTCTTCGGAAAAGGAGGGGCGGCCGCGCAGCGCTTCCATGCCAAGGCGGCGAAGGCTCCTGTCGAGCGGCAGCTCCGAAGCCGGCGGGATGCCGGCGGAGGCGAGGTTTTCCGTGGTGCGCTGGGTGATGGGATCGAATTCGCGCACGGTGTCGATCTCGTTATCGAAAAACTCTATCCTTATCGGGTTTTTGAAAGTGATCGGGTATATGTCGATATAGCCGCCGCGAAGCGTCACCTGCCCCGGGCCTTCGCAGATGTCCTCGCGGACGTAGCCCGCTTCGATAAACTTCTTCAAAAGCGCCTCGGGCTCTATCACGACGCCCGCCCTCACGGTATGGATGGAGGCGGCGATGAGCTCCGGAGGGGCGGTGCGCTGCATGAGCGCCTCAACGGAGACGACGGTTATGGTCGGCGCGCCGGAAATGAGCCTCAGCATACAGGCAAGCCTCTGCGCCCTTATCGCGGGGCTTTCGGTGAAGCTCCTTACGGCAAGAGGGAGCTCTCTTGCGGGGAAGAGCTGCGCGGAGGGAACGTAATGCAGCAGCTCCTCGTACGCCTTCGAAGCGGCAAGCGCGGTGGGCGCGACGTAAAGCAGCGACTTGGACCCGCTTGAAAACAGCGCCGCCGCCGCATGGATGCGGTGCGCTTCGCCGAGCCCGAACACCGAAACGGGGCCCTCCCCGTGAGAAAGCGCCTTTTCGAGCCTTATGAATTCCGAACTGCCGTGAAGCAGCTCCGTAACGGTTGAAATACTCATTGTTACCCCGCTTGTGTTTTTTGTACGCGGCAATGCCCGTACCGCGCGTCAAGGGGGGCGGTACGGGATCGCAAAGCTGAAATTTTACCCGTAAATACGGGGGTCTTCGATTATTCTCCCAGCGCCTCGAGCGCGGCGGCAAGCTGGGCGTCCTCATTCAAATGCTCCGTATAGAGCTCGTAGATCTCATACTGGCGGAGCTCCTCGGGAAGCTCGGCCTCTATATCCGGGGTGATGCCCGTTCCGCCGAGGTTCGTGCCGTTGGGGGTGAAGTAGGCGTCGGTCGTGAGCTTTAAGTAGCCGTTATCGCCTTCCAGAGTGAAGGTCGATTGCACGACGCCCTTGCCGTAGGTGCGGGTGCCGACTATCTTGCCGCGCCCGTTATCCTGAATGGCGCCCGCGAATATCTCGCTTGCGGAGGCGGAATATTCGTTGACGAGCACCGCAAGCTCGAAATCGTACATATCCTTATCGGAGCGGTAGTATTCCGTCTTTTTGGTGGTATTGCCCTGCATGGAGCAGATAACGCACTCGGGCAGGAGCATATCGCAGATGTCTATGACCGTCCACAGCGAGCCGCCGGGATCGTCGCGCAGATCGACCACGAGCTTTTTGACGCCCTGCGCCTTGAAATCTTCAAGAGCCGCCTTGAATTCATCCTTCGCATTGCCGGAGAAGGAGGTGAGGTAGAGGTAGCCCACCCCGTTTTCGAGCACGAAATGATCGACGCGCTTTACGTAGATCTCGCCCCTCGTTACGGTGAAGGTCTGCTCCGCGCCTTCCCGAAGGACGGTAATATCGACGGTCGTGCCCTCTTCGCCCGTGATGAGCTCAACGAGCTCGTTCCCCGTAACGGACTTAACGTCCTTGCCGTCCACGGCGATAATGAGGTCGTTTTTGCGGATGCCCGCGGTCTCGGCAAACGAGCCTTCGTAAACGCGCTTTACGAGCGCGCTCGTGCCGTCGGGGTTCTGCACTATTATGCCTACGCCGTAGTAATTGCCGTTGAAGCTGGAGGTGTAGGCTTCATATTCCTTCTTGGTGAAGTATGAGGCGTAAGGATCCTTCATTGCGTCAACGAGCGCATGGGAGGCCTCCTCGAGAAGCTCCTCGGAGGAGGGCGTTTCGCCGAAATGGTAGGCGTCTATGCGCTGAAGGAGCTCCGAGATCACGGAGCTGTCATACTTGCCCATATCCTTGACCTTGGTTATGTTGGAGAACCCGCCGAAAGCGATCCCGATGGCCGCCACGGTGATGAGCACGCCGAGCAGCGCGCCCAAAAGCGCCGCGAGTATCACGGGCCAGGAGCGGGGCTTCTGATAGGTGACGCCGCCCTTTGAAAGCGCGCCGTCGCCCTCGCCGAATATTATGAGCTCCTTATCGTCGCCCGCGGTCTCCGCCATGCGGCGGACCTCCTCCGCGCTCAAGGTCACAGTATCGAAAAGTTCTTTGCCGTTATTGTTTTCGTCCATTTTTCATTCCTCTGTATCCTGTATTTCACGCTCCGCCGCAGGGTCGCCAATGCGCCCGTCGGGAGGGAGCTTCATCCTGTCCCACATGCCGTATTTATGCGTATCCGCAATGGCCTTCATGAGCCGCATCTCGGGATCGGGCACTATGGCTCGGAACTGCTTTATAAGGTTCTTCATATCCTCGCGCTTGGTGTAGCCCGCAACGGGGCAGTTCGCCTTCTGTACGGGAAGCTCCAGCCGCCGCGCCGCCGAGATCGCCTCCTTTTCGGGGAAGAACACGAGGGGGCGTATGACGGTTACCTCCGCCCTGTCCATAAAGGTGATGGGAGCGAAGGTGTTGAGCCTCGATTCATAGAAGAGGGAGAGGAGGAAGGTCTCAAGAACGTCCTCGCGGTTATGCCCCAGGGCGATGAGGTTGCAGCCGCGCTCCTTCGCGGCGTCGTTCAGAGCGCCGCGCCTGAACTTGGCGCAGAGCGCGCAGGGGTTTTTCTCCTTACGGATATTGAAGACCACGTCGCCTATGTCGGTATTGATTATATCGAGCCGCACGTGCATCCTGTCGGCCCATTCGAGGAGAGCGGTATGATCCTGCTCCACGAGCCCGAGATCGAGCATGACGCCCATTACCTCATATTTTTTCTTGGAGAACATGCGGTAAAGCGAAAGCCCGTAAAGGAGCAGGAGGCTGTCCTTCCCGCCGCTCACGCCGACGCATATCCTGTCCCCGTCGTGTATCATGCCGTAACGCTCATCCGCCCTGCGGATGCAGCCCAATACCCGTTTCATAAAAGACCTTCCCGGAAAAATAAATCGTACCAAATAGCATTATACAGCAAAGCTGTGAAAAAGTACAGGTTTTTTTGAAGGAGCCGGGAGCGGTGCCGGGAGCGGTGGGAAAGGGATGGATGCAGACAAAAGGATGGACTTTGTTCAGTATGCCGCGCTCGTGCAAAAAGAAAAAGGAGGCTTACGCCTCCCTTCAAGGATACCCTATCAGTTGCCCTTTGCGTTGTAATCGTCAACGAGCAGATTCATGGACTTAAGGAACCTATGGGTGTAGATGAACGGTCCGACAATTATGAAAGCGCCGAGGACGCCCCAGAGCCAGAACGTCTTGGCGCTGAATTCGTAGCCGAGACCTCTCCTGGTGAGCTCGCTGCCTATACGGTTGGAGATCCTGTGCTGCCATACCAGTGCGCCTATGCAGAGAGTGATAGGTGCGATCAGGAAAACAAGCAGACAGTAGTGCATCGTTTTCTTACCGTCATGAGGAGAAGCGACTGTGTTGATGCTTTCCGACGCGCGGCTGTAAATAACGATGGCGTAGATGCCGAGCGTGACGATCGACAGCAGGATCAGCTTCAGAAGGCCGGGGAACGGCTTGAGCTTGTAGTTGTTAGTTTCCATTTTTCCCTCCATTTATTGCTCACACGAGCGGATTGTATTTATTATACGTTGTTAAAGGGTTTTTTGTCAATATGTGAATGACTTTGGTTGATTAAAAAAATAATTGTTCAGCAGACATACAATTTTGACGCCGCAGAGGTGCGACATTTTAATACAGTAAACTGCTGAAACGATCGCAGCTAATAAGTAGGTAACATAATGGGGATCGACTTTGAAAACATCATAAAGCTTCTGGAAAGTGCCAAATGACTGTTCTTCGGCATTTTGATGATCGTGATAGTTTGTTCGGCTATCATCGCGAATGAAATGGACAGGATAGTGGCGATAAAAGGTCATCCGGAAAAAAGATGGTTTTGGTACTGTTTCTTTTTCGGCGTCGCAGGATGGATCATGGTGGCAATGCTTCCCGACAGAGACGGCTCCAAAAAACAATAGAACAATAGGATAAAACAACGAAAGGGAAGGGGTATGCTTGATAGTCATAAGGCTGTTTTTGCGGTAATTGCCCATAATGAATCGAGCTATGCAGCGACCAACGGGAGCCGCGCGGGTCAGCGCGACCGCGCCGCGAGAGGCGCGGAACTGCGATCACGCAACAAATTAGGATCGCTCCTGCGAGACATATCCCCGAGAATACAACAAAAAAGCTCTTGCAATGGCTAAAAACCAATGCAAAGAGCTTTTTGCTTTGCAATCAGATTGTTTGGGTATGGCTTACAAATACTGCCTTATGACCATTAGACATAAACCCTTCCCTTTCCATTAACATATTCGGCTCAGGTGCGGCTTTCGTGTACCGCGAGCTCTATCGCTGCGTCGATGTTTTCTGCGATATTCTCTTCGCCGAGCCTTTCGCAGAAGCCCGCCTTTTTGAGCACGCGCATGGGCTGCTCGTGAACGTGCGAAAGGATGAGGCGCACGTCCCTTTCGCGGCAGGAGGCGAGTATGTAGTCAAGGTTCTTTGCCGCCGTCGCGTCTATCGAAAGCACTCCGCCCATCCTCAGTATCATGGTGCGGGTATCCTTTTCGGTGGCGACGTCAAGTATCTTATCCGCCCCCGCAAAGAACATGGGGCCGTTGAATTCGTAAACGAGGGTGCCCTTGGGGATCTGCTTGCTGGCGTCGGGGGTATCCTTCCAGCGGCGGACGTAGCTTACCTCGCTCATCCGCTTCATAAAGAGGATGGCCGCAAGCACGAGCCCCACGCCTATCGCCACGACGAGGTCGAACACCACCGTCAGCACGAACGTTACGATCAGCACGAGGTCGTCGCTCTTGGGCGCGGTGCGGAATATCCTTATGAACTGCCTCCATTCGCTCATGTTGTATGCGACCATTATCAGTATCGCGGCGATAACGGGCATGGGGATGAGCTTGGCAAGCGGCATGAGCACGAGCAGGAACAGCAGCAGCACGACGGCGTGAGTCATCCCCGCGACGGGGGTGCGGCCGCCGTTTTTGACGTTTGCCGCCGTCCTTGCGATGGCGCCGGTGGCGGGGATGCCGCCGAATATGCCGGAGGCGATGTTGCCTATGCCGAGCGCGATGAGCTCCGTGTTGGAATTATGCCTGTCGCCTATCATGCCGTCCGAAACGACGCAGGAAAGCAGCGATTCGATGGCGGCGAGTATCGCGATGGTGAAAGCCGAGGGCGCCACGGCGCGCATCGTGTCAAAGCTGAATTTGGGGAAGGCGGGCGCGGGGAAGCCGGAGGGCAGATCGGGATAGAGGGTGCCTATCGTATTGACCTTGAGCCCCGTGAACCTGACGAGCAGCACGCCGACTATAACCGCGATTATGGAGGCGGGTATCTTCGAGAGTATCCTGCCGAGCTTTCCGGGCAGCTTTCCGAGCATGGGCCAGAGTATGAGTATCGCAAGGCCGATGAGCCCCACTATTACCGCGTGTGGGTTCACCGTGGAAATGGACTTTATCAGCGCTTTCACCTTATCGACCGTCTCTATCGCGACCGTCCCCGCGGGGTAGGTGAGGCCCAGAAGATCCTTGAGCTGACCTATCGCGATCGTGACGGCGATGCCCGCGGTAAAGCCCACGGTGATGGTCATGGGTATGTATTTAATGAGCGAGCCGAAGCGCAGCACTCCCATGAGTATGAGTATCACGCCCGCCATAAGCGTTGCGATTATGAGGCCCGAAAGCCCGTGCGTCGCAACTATGCCCGCGACTATGGTCGCAAACGCGGCGGTGGGGCCCGAAATGTTGACGCTGCTGCCGCCGAAGAGCGCGATCACGAACCCCGCGGCTATCGCGGTGTATAGACCCTGCTCGGGCGATACGCCGGAGGCAATAGCGAGCGCTATTGAGAGCGGCAGAGCGATTATCGCGACTATCACGCCCGCGACTATATCGTTTATAAGCTTGCTGCCCGAATAGCTTTTGAGCGCCGTGAAGAGCTTGGGACGGAACAAAGGCCGTTTCTTGTTTTCTTCCATGCGGTGATCCCCCTATTAAGATCCGAGACGGATAGGCTTCATGCTTTCATTATATCATAGCCCGCCGTGGTTTGGAAGGGAAAAACGGAGCCGGCCTCATAAACGCCCGAAAAGTATTTGCCCGGGAGCCTTCCCCGGCGCGCAATAGGGCTTGAAACTCCCTTCCCGATATGATAGATTATTGAAGAAGCCCGTCGGTATATGCCGGAAAAAGGCTTAAGGAGGCTAAAATGGAAGGAATAACGGCATTGCTCGGTGTGATCGCGGCAGCGGTAGGCGTCGTGACGGGGATATTCGGCGTGTTCACCTATTTCAGGGATTCCCGCAGGAGGAAGCGCATAGAGACTCTTGAAGCCTATAAGGCGCTGCAGGTGGAGGTTTTCGGCAGGCTCAACGATTGGAAGGAACAGCGGACCGTGATCGACGCCGTCGAGACAGCGGACAGCGTGGGCTATGCGGAGCTCAACAATTCCCTTGCAAGGATAGAGCATTTCTGCGTGGGCATAAACCGCGGCATCTATGATTTTGAAACATTCTATCAAATGGCGCACGGCTACTTTGATTACAAGCTCCAAAGGCTGCTTCTGCCGCTGCTCGATAAGAAGCTCAACAAGTACGAGGACTCGGAGGATTTCTACAACAATCTCCACAAGGTGTGGGATCGGATGAAAAAGAGGAGCAAAAGGGAGCTGTGAGGTCTCCCGCGGCTTTATGCGGGAGCCGCGATCCCGATCCGTGCTTGCAATACAGCGCGCTTTGTGATATATTGTTAACGATCCCGCACATGCGCGGGACGACGACTTTACATGGAGGATAATATGAAAAGGATACTTGTTTTTATGCTCGCCGCTCTTATGGCGCTCGCGTTCGCCGCGTGCTCAAAGCCCCAGAGCGGCACGGAAACGACTCCTCCCCCCTCGGGCGGGGATCAGCAGGGCTCCGGCAATAACGAAGGCGGAGCCGAAAAGACCGAAAACGCCGGCGCCAATATCGACCTCGTGCTGGACGGCAGCAGGCTCGGCGTGCTCCAGCCCGTGAACGAGGGGAAGGCGAAGATAAACGGCCTCGTCATTGCCTCGGGCAGCGGCCATCATGAATACCCCTCCGTCGAGGAGCTCCTCGCCGCAGGCTTTAAGACCGAAGGCCTCTGCAGTGAGTTCTTCCTGAACGAATGGTTCGAGGTTTACGGCGACGTCGAGGGGAATATAAACGCCTACGTTCTCCCCAACGATCCCGCTTTGGATCTTGCAAAGGCGAAGGACGCGGAGCTTGCCGCCATCCATGAGGGGCTCGATTACCCCGTGTTCGGCGGGCCCGCAGCGCCCGATCCCGAAGCGAACGGCAAATACCTGAGTGCTTACGTCAACTCCGCATCCGCATCCGGCGCGGGGCTGTATAACGTCATATTCACCGACGGCGAGACCGTCATAGGCGTAGTCCAGCTCAATATCGTTCCCGAACCCCAAGCGTAAACACAGCTAATGAAAAAGCGCCCCGCACAGGGCGCTTTTTTGCGTTCACATCGATGAGGACCGCCCATGCCGAGCCGGGCCGCCCGCAGCAGCGAACCGCAGATACTGTAACTGAAGCGCTTTACTTCAAAAACTTTCTCACAAGCCACACGACCAAACACGCGCCGCCGATCGAGAGCAGTATGCCGGTGATCCAGCCGCCGCCAAGCCCTATGAGGTTGCCGAGGAACCCGCCGACGAGACCGCCGACGAGGCCCAGAATAACGTTCTTCAGAATGCTGCCGCTGTCGCCGCCCATGAGCTTATTTGCCGCAAAGCCGCAGAGACCGCCGATAACGAGTTCGATAAGAAGTTTCCAGATCATGATAATACCTCCGAAAAATAGTTTTGTTGCCGCCCTTCGGCGCGGGATATTCCTTCGCCGAAGAAAAAACGGAAGCGCCGTTTTCACAGCGCTTCGCAGTTTGTCGAATTATTTGAAATACCTGTCTAAGAGGCCCTTCAGCGCCTTGCCGTGCCTTGCCTCGTCGCGGGCCATTTCGTGAACGGTGTCGTGGATGGCGTCAAGACCCAGCTCCTTCGCCCTCTTTGCAAGGTCGGTCTTGCCGGCGGTCGCGCCGTTTTCGGCGTCAACGCGCATCTGAAGGTTCTTCTTGGTGCTGTCGGTAACGACCTCGCCCAAGAGCTCTGCGAACTTGGCGGCGTGCTCCGCCTCTTCCCAAGCGGCCTTCTCCCAGTAGAGACCGATCTCGGGATAGCCCTCGCGCATGGCGACGCGCGCCATGGCAAGATACATGCCTACCTCGCTGCACTCGCCCTGGAAATTGGCTCTGAGATCGTTCAGGATATCCTCACGGACGCCCTGCGCAACGCCTACTACGTGCTCGGCGGCCCAGCTCATCTCTTCGACCTGCTCGCGGAACTTGGAGCCGGGGACCTTGCACTGGGGGCAGAACTCGGGCGGAGTGGGGCCAACGTGAACGTAGCCGCATACGGGACAAACCCATTTCTTATTCATAATGATACCTCCGTTTATATTTTGCGATGACCGCAAACTTGTTCCATTCAATTATATACCGAACGGCGGGCTCTGTCAATGACCGAAATAGAGCTTGCCGTGGTTTGCCGTGATAGAGCCGTGGGTGACGGTCTGACCGTTCAGCCAGCCGTAGCTTGCAAGGACGCCTATCTGGATGGGGAGGAACCTGCCGCCCGCGTCGGTGTAAAGGGCGGGATCGCCGGGGAGCGCCTTTACACGGAACTTGAGCCTTGCGATATGCCCCGCGGCCTGGATCCCGCCGTAGGGATATACGGAGCCGGGCGAAACGGAGGAATCCTGGATGAGCAGTATGGAGTACATATTGCCCGCATATCCGTAAGGATTCGGGCCTGTCGCGCCCTCATACACGGCATTGTAGTAGAGATCGTAATTATCGGAAGTCGCTTCCTCGTCATCCCAGCTCTGCTCTATGAGGTACTTGAGGCCGCCCGACCAGTTGGGGTTGAAGGCTTCGGCAACGGGCTCAAGGTATTCTTCGGGATAATCGATGAGCAGCATGCCCGTTATGAGACAGCTCCCGACGTTGGAAAGATCGACCGTCCAGAAGAAGGTATCGCCGACCTTAAGGCCGGTGCAATCGACCGTCTCGCCCGTATAGACGATGGAAAGGCCGTTGGGCGCTTCGGGAGTGGGCGCGGGCGGCACGCCCTGCGAGGGGCGCGGAGTGGGCGCGGGAGCGGGCGTGGCCGTAGGCCCCGCTGTCACCTGTGCGGTGGGGTTTGCCGTCACTATCGGGACGTTCGTGGGAGTGGGCGTGGGCACGGGCGTGGGGGTGGGCCCCGCGGTGATCTGCGCGGTGGGCGCCGCCGTCACGACGGGAACGTTAGTGGGCGCGGGCGTGGGCTGAGGCGCGTAGGGCGTGGCCGTAGGCCCCGCGGTCACGTTCGCGGAAGGATCGGCGGTCACGATGGGCACGTTCGTCCACACGGGCGCGGGAGTGGGCTCGAAGGGAGTCGCCGTAGGCCCCGCGGTAACGTTTGAGGAAGGATCGGCGGTCACGATGGGCACGTTCGTCCACACGGGCGCGGGGGTGGGCTCGAAGGGAGTTGCCGTGGGCCCTGCGGTGATGTTCGCCTCCGGGTTTTCCGTAACAACGGGAACGTCCGTATAATCGGGCGCGGAAGTGGGCTCGAAGGGTGTGGCCGTGGGCCCCGCGGTGATGTTCGCCTCCGGGTTTGCGGTCACTATGGGGACGTTCGTCGGATCGGGCCTGTTCGCTTCCTTATCGTTTTTGCAGCCGAAGGAAGCCGCCGCCATCATAACGGCTGCGGCAAGCGCGGTTATCTTCAATAAGGTGTTTTTCAATTCAATTACCTCCGTGGGCAGTATCAAACTTTATTATACATCATTCCGCAGAGAGTTACAATCCCGCGTTTTCACCCGTCGGGGAAACGTAACCATCCGGCAGGGAGAGAAGGTATTCCTTCTGCAGCATGGCGTAGATGAAATGGCTCCGCCATGAGTGCCGCCCGTTCACGCGGGTGTATTCGTCCTTAATAAAATGCGCCTCGCGCCTCATGCCGAGCCTTTCCATGACGGAGTAGGAAGCCTTGTTCTTATCATCGCAGCGGGCGAATATGCGGTGCAGCTCAAGCCCCAAAAACCCGAAGCGGAGCATCCCCCGCGCGGCCTCGACCGCGTAGCCGTTATGCCAGTAACGCATGTCGAGTATCCAGCCGATCTCGGCCTGATCCCCGTTTTCACGCAGGGCGAGCGAAACAGAGCCTATGAACTCGTCGGTCTCCTTCAGACAGATCGCAACGTCCCAGCAGCGCCGCTTCTCCGCGATCTGATCCGCAAGCCGCCTTTCGATGAAGTGCCCGACGTCCTCGCGTGATTCCGGACAGAAGGGAAGAAAGCCCGAGTTCTCGATGCTCGAGGCGTAGCGATACACGGCTTCGGCGTCATTTGAGGTGAACTCCCTCGTGTAAAGCCGTTCCGTGGTGAAAAGAATGGGGGAGACAGGGTCCATTTTGAGCTCCTTTCGGGATATATTATCTTGCTTGAAACGGGGTCTTTTACCTCGTTTTCGATATTATATCACATCGTTTTCAAGAACGGAAGACTGATGTTGAAAACCATGATAAATCATTCAAAAAATCCAATGTTCTATTGGAAAAAACGGATGCGGGGCGTTTGCGGTGGATTGCCGCTGAAAATAAACATTTTTTCTCTATTATATATTAAAAAAGTGTTGAAATCGAGCGCGGAGATTGATATAATATCTCGAATGCGAAT
The DNA here is from genome assembly GCA_017394835.1 of Clostridia bacterium. Lineage (GTDB taxonomy): Bacteria > Bacillota > Clostridia > Christensenellales > CAG-138 > UBA3857. Next base: position 2,419 of record JAFPXD010000021.1, on the reverse strand, counting down.
GCGGCGGTATGCCGAGTTCCATAAATCAAAAATGGAGGAAAAACAAATGTCCAAAACCAAGAAGCTTATAGCATGCTTCATCGCCGCTTTGATGATCATCGCGGTACTCCCCGTGGCTTCTCTTGCGGGTCAGGTAGCCTATATGGCTCATGAGGCTAAAGAGCTTGCAAAGCTCGACGATGCATGGAAGCCCATTGAGGCCGTAGAGGCTGAAATGAAAGAAATGAAAGCGACTCCCGCCGAGGTCGCAGCCGCCGCTTATCAGGCAGCGCTGAACAATCCCCTTGTTGATAAGGGCAGCCTCGTATGGGAAAAGGATGAGCAGTTTGCGTTCACCGTAAACGGTATGCACTGCGTTTATTACTATCGCGCGAGGAACACGGTCCCCCCCCAGAACGTTGACGAGAAACTTCTCGAGGTTATCGAGTCCGGCGAAAAGGGCAGCAGCTGCGGTTCTGCTCAGGCTGTAGACGTACTGCTCGTAGGTCCCTACTACGGTCAGGACTCTTCTTTCACCAATCAGTACAAGAATGAGGCGACCTCCATCGCCAACGCTACCGGCGGTACCCGCACGATGCTCTCCGGCACCTCTGCGACCGGCCCCGCCATCGCTCAGAACTACACCAACAAGGGCGTTGTTATTTATGACTCCCACGGCGTTCAGTCCGGCACCTCCTCCTATCTGTGCCTGACCACCAACACCGGCATCACCTCCACCGACTATAACAACGGTTGGGCGGTCTCCTCCGGTTCCGCCGCATTCATCGACGGCCGCTATATCCAGAACCATATCTCCGGCACCCTCTCCAACTGCTTTGTCTGGATGGCTATCTGCGAAGGTATGAAGAAGGCCGGCAAGGGCACCACCGGTACTGCTCTGCTTGCTGCGGGCGCGGGCGGCGTTTACGGCTACTCCCAGTCCGTCTCCTTCGACGGCGACTATGAGTACGAGGAGACCTTCTGGACTCAGATGAAGAACGGCAAGACCGTCAAGGAAGCCATCGCCACCATGAAGAGCACCCACGGCAATTGGGATCCCGCTTATTCCTCCTCCTCCGGCGCAGCGTGGCCCATCGTCATGTCCGCCGTTGACGCGTTCCCCAGCAATCCCGACGGCACTCAGACCGTTAACTGCGACTGGGAGCTCTTCGGCACCAGCTACACCATCACCGCTGTTTCCAACAACACCAGCTACGGTACCGTTTCCCTTAGCGGCACCACCATCACCGCTTCCCCCAAGACCGGCTATTATGCCGCGGGCTACACCGTAACGAGCGGTACCGCCACCGTCGTTCAGAACGGCAACACCTTCACCGTAACTCCCTCCTCCGACTGCACCATCCGCATCAACTTCGCGGCTAAGACTCAGAACACCGTCACCTTCATTGCCAGCGGCACCACCCAGGGCACTCAGACCGCCTACACCGGCGATTCCATCACCCTGCCCTCCACCGCCGCCGTCAATCCCGATGGCTGGACCTTCATCGGCTGGCTGGGCAACACTCTTGCCGAGACCACCAATAAGCCCACCTATTACGCTCCCGGCGCTTCCTACACCGTAAACGGCAACGCCACCCTGTATGCTCTCTATAATCGTCTTGAGGGCGGCGGCGGCGAAGTCGTCTATCAGCTCACCGACCACATCGAGGATGGTCTGAACTACATCATCGTTGCTCAGAACACCATCTCCGGCACGACCGGTAAGGCCGTCGGCAACACCGTTGTTACGAGCAGCAAGTACCTCTCTCCTGTTACCGTAACACTGAACAACACCGATAACACCGTTACTGCCACCGCCGCCAATCTGCCCAAGGTCGTTTGGAAGGCTGCCGGCAACGCCACAAGCGGATTCTCCTTCTACAACGCGGCTATTAACAAGTATATGGCTCTCAACTCCGGTGAGGTCCTCTATCCCGCTACCAGCGGCATCATCTACTGGCTCTATGAGTCCGATTATGAGCTCAACAACCAGGTCGACAGCGAAGGCTATTATTGGCTCTCCTATTCCGACGGCAATGACTCCGTCGGTTATGCGAGGTACACCACCTCCAAGAGCGAGAACAGCAATCCCATCAACCTGTATGTTGAGACCGAGCTCGGCACCACCTACTACACCACGGATCCCGTTGTCTCCACTCCCACCTACACCGTAACCTTCAAGGATTGGGACGGCACCGTATTGAAGACTCAGGAAGTCGAGCAGGGCCAGGCTGCGACCGCTCCCGCGAATCCCACCCGTGTTGGCTACACCTTCACCGGTTGGGACGTTGCCTTCAATAACGTACAGAGCGACCTCGTCGTCACCGCTCAGTACACCATCAACACCTACACCGTAACCTTCAAGGATTGGGACGGCACCGTTCTTAAGACCCAGACCGTCAACTACGGCGGCGCCGCGACCGCTCCCGCGAACCCCACC
>JAFPXD010000020.1 GCA_017394835.1 Clostridia bacterium | reverse complement strand
TCCCCATAACAAGGGGAGGCACGGTCAAACGGCTCACCTGCGTAAGCGCAGGATCGCCTGAAGCCGCTCCGTTATAAGCTGCCCTTCGCGCAGGAGCGGCAAAGCAAAAGAGCTTCCTTTTGGGCGCATTCACTTAAGGATATACAGCCTCAAAAGGTATCTTTTTGCGCCGTGCCGCGTTAAAAATGCTCGAAAGACTTTTCAAGTATTCCTGCGCTTTTTGCCTTGCACGGCACAAAAATCTCCTCTTTTGAGGCGCTTCGCGGTTTTCGGATCTGCTCGAATTAAAGCAAAGATCCGGGAATACCCTCGCGTATTCCCGGATCTTATTTTGTTATTCAAATACGGAGCATTCGTCCGAAAACCTGCATCTCCTTAAGTGAACGCACCCTTCCGGGGAAGCTCTTCATTATGCGCGGTGTTTACCTCATGCCCTTATCGTAAGGTATGCCCTCCGCCTTGGGCGCGCGGGACTTCTTACTGGTGAAGGCGAGCACGAGCAGGGAGATGAGGTACGGGAGCATGCGGTAGAAATTGGGGTTCAATACCTTGCCCCACGCCGGATGCTTCGAAAGCTCGAACAGGAGCTTGACTCCGTCGCCGTTGATGTCGATGGAGCTGTAGCCCGCGGCGAGGCACTTGAACAGACCGAACAGCAGCGCTGCGCCCGCGATGTTCAACGGCTTCCAGTTACCGAATATCATAACGGCAAGAGCGAGGAAGCCGAAGCCCGCGACGTCGCCGTTCGACATGCAGTTGGAGGTCGTCAGCGCATAGACGAAGCCGCCCATGCCGGCCAGAGCGCCGGAGATCACGACGCCGGAGTAGCGCATCCTGCGCACTTTGATGCCCAGCGAATCCGCCGCCTGAGGATTCTCACCGCAGGAGCGGAGCCTCAAGCCGAACCTCGTCTTATAGAGGATGATCGAGCATACGACGAAGAGTATTATGCAGATGTAGGTGGCGAGATAGACCTTGTTGAGGAAGGTGTTGACAAAGAAGCCGTCCTTCTCACCGAGGCCGAGCATGCCCTTTTTGATCATGAACCACTGCGCCGCGTCGCCCTTAAAGAGCCTGAGCTCCTCCTGATTGGCGATGATGCGGACGAAGAAGAGCACGATCGCGGGGGCGAGCATGTTGAGCGAGGTGCCGCTGATGGTCTGATCGGCCCTGAGGTTTATGGCCGCGAAGCCCAGGAGCAGCGCGAACGCGGAGCCGAGCGCGGCGGAGATCAGCATGCCGAGTATCTCAAACAGCTGCATGGAGCCCCAGTTGCCGTAATTGGGCAGCAGCTCGAACACACCGTACTTCTGGCAGAGATGCACGAACAGCACGCCGATGAACGCGCCGAATATCATGATGCCCTCGAGCGCCAGGTTGATGATGCCGCTTCGCTCGGCGAACACGCCGGCCAGCGCGACTATCATCAAGGGGATGGCATAGATCAGAGTTTGCTGGATAAGGTAACTCATTTGTCACTGCCCTCCTTTCCCTTATTTTCATGAGCAGGTGCGGGCTCGTCCCCCGGCCTGTTGTTGGATGTATAGACGACGTCGGGAATGCGCCTGTCCTCGGACTTCTTGAAGCGCTTGGTGAGCCACATCTTGATGAGGAGGCTGAACGCGGAGAGGTAAACGATCACGGCGATGATGACGTCCGTGATGTATTCGTTATACTCCGTAAAGAACGACAGCTTCGATCCGGCAACGTTCAGCGTCGACATGAACATGCCTGTGAATATGTTGCCGATCGGGTTACAGGAGCCCAAGAGCGCGACGGCTATGCCGGTAAAGCCCTCGCTCGGGAGCGAGAGGTATGTCTGCCAGTGGAACTCCGTGGTGCCGGAAAGCCAGTAGAGCGCGGCGCCGGCGCCTGCAAGAGCGCCCGCCAGCGCCATGGAGAGGACGATGGAGCGCTTATCCCTGATGCCCGCGTACCTCGCGGCGTGGCGGTTGGAGCCGCAGGCCTTGAGCTCGAAGCCGAGCGTCGTCTTTGTCAGGAGTATGTAAACGAGTATCGCGATCAGTATCGCGACGATTATGCCGCCGTCGATCTGCTGCGACCCCGGGAAGAGCTTATCGAGCCCCATCTTGGCGGTGGCTACGCCGTTATGGCTCGTCTTCCAGATGACCTGGGTCTTGGTGCCCTCGGTGCACTGGAGGCCCGAGCCCTCGAACATCCATGTGACGATGTTCGCTGCGAGCCAGTTGGTCATTATGCAGGCCAGGACCTCGTTGATGTTGAGGAAGGCCTTCAATATGCCCGGTATCGCGCCCCAGAGCGCGCCGGCAAGGATGCCGCCGAAGAAGGCGAGTATCCAGACGATCCACGGAGCGACGACCGCGGTGTTCATCTTCAGAGCTATGAAGAGCGTCGCGGTGGTGCCGGCCAGGTACTGACCGGAGGCGCCGATGTTGAAGAGGCCCGTCTTATACGCGAGCGACACGGAAAGACCGGTCATGATTATGGGCACGGCTCGGAACAGCATGTCGCCGATGTTGGTGGAGTTGAAGCCGAATACCAACCGCCCCGCCTGCTGACCCTTTGAGAAGAGGCCCAGGAATATGAGGCGAATGCCCTTCCACGCCTCCTTGAGGCCGAGCTTGCTGTCGACGAGACCGACAATGAGTATCAGTATCGCGCCGACGAGAAGGCCGATCAGTATCGAAATGAGAGTCGAGAGAACGGATTTCGTTCCGTCCTTATTTAAGAATTTGCGGAGTTTCATTCGGCCTTGCCCTCCTTATCCTGTCTCTTCGCGCCGGCCATGTAGAGACCGAGCTCGGAGGTAGTAGTGGTCTTGGGATCGAGCTCGCCGACTATCTCGCCCTCATACATGACGAGTATGCGGTCGGAGAGGTTCATGACCTCCTCCAGCTCGAGCGATACGAGCAGCACCGCCTTGCCCTCGTCGCGCTGCTTGACGAGCTGGGAGTGGATGTATTCGATAGCGCCGACGTCGAGGCCGCGGGTGGGCTGAACGGCGACGACAAGGGGCATGTTGCGGTCGAGCTCACGCGCGACGATCGCCTTCTGCTGGTTGCCGCCGGACATGGAGCGCGCCTTGGTCACGGGGCCCTGGCCGCTCCGGATGTCGAACTTTTCGATAAGGCCGTCGGTGTATTCGCGTATGGCGCCGAACTTGATGAAGCCGTGATCCTGGAACTCGGGCTCGAAATACCTCTGCAGCACCATGTTCTGCTCGAGCGTGAAATCGAGCACCATGCCGTGCTTATGCCTGTCCTCGGGGATATGGCTCATGCCGGTGAGGGAGCGCTTCCTTATGGAGGCCTTTGTGATATCCTTGCCGCAGAGGGTTATGCTGCCCGCGGAGGCCTTTTCAAGGCCCGTCAGCGCGTGGACGAACTCCGTCTGGCCGTTGCCGTCGATACCGGCGATACAGACGATCTCGCCCGCGTGCACGGTGAGCGAAACGTTCTTTACCGCGTCGTTCTTATGGAGCTTGGAGGCGACTGAAAGTCCCTTTATCTCCAGCACGGATTCCTTGGGATGCGCCTCGTCCTTCTCGACTACGAGCTGAACGGGACGGCCGACCATCATGCGGGAAAGCTCCTCCTTGTTGGTGTCCTTGGTCTCCACGGTGCCTATGTATTTGCCCTTGCGCAGAACGGTGACCCTGTCGGATACCTCCATGATCTCGTTGAGCTTATGGGAAATGAAGAGTATGCTCTTGCCCTCCGCCTTGAGATTGCGCATTATCTGCATGAGCTCTTCGATCTCCTGCGGGGTCAAGACCGCGGTGGGCTCGTCGAAAATGAGGATCTCGTTATCGCGGTAGAGCATCTTCAGTATCTCGACGCGCTGCTGCATGCCGACGGTGATATCCTCGACCTTGGCGTCCATATCGATGCGCAGGCCGTATTTCTCGGAGAGGGCTTTGACCTTCTTCCTTGCTTCCTTCTTTTGGAGGAAGCCGAGCTTGGTATCCTCCGCGCCCAGTATTATGTTGTCAAGAACGGTGAACACCTCAATGAGCTTGAAGTGCTGATGCACCATGCCGATGTTGAGGGCGGTGGCGTCGTTGGGATCCCTGATCTCGACCACCTTGCCGTCCTTCTTTATCTCGCCCTTCTCCGGCTGATACAGACCGAAAAGCACGCTCATAAGGGTGGACTTGCCCGCGCCGTTTTCGCCTAAAAGCGCGTGTATCTCGCCCCTCTTGAGCTGCAGTGTTATGTCATCGTTAGCCTTTATCCCCGGAAATTCCTTGGTGATATGCAGCATCTCGATAACGTAGGGGTATGCCCCTGCCGCTTGTTGCTCCATAGCTTGCCCTCCTTTAAGCCAGAAGTTATATTATCACTTTTTTATTATATATGGAGAACGCGAAAATTGCAATATTTTTTCTGTCGCGTGTATAAAAAAACGCCCCTCAAGCAGCTCTTCATAAGGAAGCTGCTTGAGGCGGTGATCACCGGCTCAAAAGGATGCAGGATCGGCGTGACCTGTGCGGTCACGCCGATCTTGTCTCTCGGATCGTGTGGGGCAAAATCCGATGCTCGTTATAACTGTGGACAATAGGAGGTCTATTCGACAAACCGGAATTTGTCGAATTGTCGCTTACAGCTTTTTGCAGGTGAGATCGTCGTATATAAGGCAGCTGTCGCCGAAGGTCAGCTCCAGCATGCCGGCTTTACGGCCAAACTTGTTTTCGTCGATGGGATAGAGGCGGAATACCATTTCGTCGCCGCCGTCGATCGTCCTCGCATAAAGCTCGCCGTTTTTCATGCAAACCTCATCCACGAAGAAATCACTGTCTTCCGGATGATCGTATTTTCCGCATAAGGCTTCCCAGCCGGACTTATCCGGATTTTGGATTGTGATTTCCTCGATCGATCGGATCGGTTCCGGCTCCAGCCCACGGACAATGGCCTCCATGCCGGAGTCAAAGGCAAGGTATGCTCTGACATCTGTGTACTCCCGGCAGCAGAGCTGCACGAGCACGGCACTTGCGTCAAGATAGCGTGCAAACCACGTTGTATATCCGGGCACAGATCCACTGTGACAGGCGATGCGTCCCAGCTTCTCATCGTGGAGGAGCACCCAACCGAAGCCATAATCGTCCTCATCTCCCTCTTCCCGGGCAGGCTCCCCGTCGTTGAGGGTCGCGGGAGTAACCATCAGCTCCTGCTCCTCCTGAGTCAGAAGACTTCCTTCCCGCAGCACCTGATCCCATTTGAAAAGATCAATGATATTGGAATAGACTGCCATATTGCCGTTCATTCCATCGTGGGAAAGAATATAACCCCTTGCCTTTGAATCCTCGGGAAGGATGAGTTCTCCGTTTTCAAACACAAGTCCAACAGCAAGATTGTCGATCGAGAGCTTGTCCTTCCTGCGGTGATACACGCATGTAGAGTCCAGTCCCGCGGGCTCGAATACATTCTTTTTCAAAAACTCCTCAAAGGGCACACCCGAGACCTTTTCCACGATCTCAGCAAGCAGTTGATAGCCGGTATCGGTATACTCGAATCCTTCTCCCGTCGGATATGAAAGCTCGGGCCTGCATTCCGTAAGGATGCGGAGGATCACGCCGTTGTCCGGGATCACGCCTTCCTCCTCGAAGATCCTTTCAATCTCGTCGTCATAGTCGGAAAAACCGCTTGTGTGAGTGAGAAGATGCCTGATCGTTATGCCCTGATACGGGATTTTCGGGAAATACTTTGTGATCTCGTCATCAAGGCTCAACAGCCCTCTGCGCCGCAGAAGCATGATCCCGGCTGCGGTAAACTGCTTGCTGATCGATGCGATATCAAAAATGCTGTCCTCCCGCATAGGCTGCGTATTCTCCGGGTCACGAAACCCGACGGCCCCCTTCGACACGATCTCGCCTTTCTCAGCATATATCCATGTTCCGGTAAAAGCACCCTTTTCATAGGCCTCCCGGATGTAGTCCACCATGATCGATCTTTTATCCATAATTGCCTCCATAAACATCGATTTGTTTGTTTCTCCGTCCGTCCCGATAAGCGGGAATTCGTCTGCGTGCTGCTTACAGCTTTTTGCAGGTGACGCCGTCGATCACGAGGCAGTTGTCGCCGAACGTGATCTTCACGTTGCCGTTTGCTCTGCCGAAGGTATTCTCACCGATCGGCAGCAGCTTGAACTCAAAATAATCTTCCTCCGGGTCGTTGCGTGCGAGTCCAAAAAGATCGCCGTCCTGCATCCAGACCTTCTTGAGCATGAATGCTTCACACAGCTCTTCATATTCGCCGCAGTAATCAGGCCACCGGTTCTTATCGGGTTTTTTGAGCATGAGACGCTGCGCCTCGTTTATCCAGTAGTACACGTATTCGCGGTCGAACCGATACCCCAGCTTTTCCGCGAGACGCAACGAACTCAGGTTCGACGCGTCCCAGACCGGTTCCAGTCCGTCCTCGAGGCAGGAAAGGATCAGTTTTGCTCCCACGGCGGCAGCGAGCCCTTTGCGGCGTTCCGTTTCTACGGTGCCGATCTCGACCTCGATGCCGTAGGGGTAGCAGTAGCAGGACGATGCGCCGGAAACCACCTTACCGTCTTTCAGCACGGCAAACCCGCGTCCTTTCTCCAGAAACGCTTCTTTCGTCTCGAACTCGCCTATGAGATCCTCAAGATCGTCGTCATCGGAAATAAGATCGTAGATCTCGCCGTCGATGCGTCTGATCTCGCAGCCCTCAGGCAGAGCGTCAACAAAAGATTTAAGCTTTTCCCGGTCGAACTCCTTACACCGATGGATCGCGTAGCGGGTAGTCGGCTCGGCTTCCGGGAAGCATTCCCGGATCAGCTTTTCCCACTCTTCATTCAGCGGGATCACAATATCGTCGCCGAGCTCCCCGTATTCGACAAGTTCTCTGTCCGGTTCTCCGCCAAAATATATGCCGTCATATGAAGAGTACGCCAACGCGGAACGCGGCGCGACCGGGTCGGTCACAAAGACTCTGATCGTTGCATCGACAGCGTCGAACCCGTACCAGAATTCAAACATGCGCTTTACCTTGGAAAAGTCTTTTAATTCATATATCATACGTTGCCTCGTTTAATTTCGATTTATCGGGATAAGTTTACCACACCCGCGGTCCCGATTCAACTGCCCCGCGGTGCGCGGAAAGGGAAAAAAGAGCCGCGCGGCGGCTCTGCAAACGGGAATTTAAGCGTACACCAGTTCAAATTCCTCACATACAACTTTTTTGTTTTCATCAAATGTCTGGTGTAATTCCGCAAGCTCACGGGTCAGAAAGTCTATGTGAACCTTTCTCCAGTATTCTAAGGATCTGTCTCCTTCG
>JAFPXD010000019.1 GCA_017394835.1 Clostridia bacterium | reverse complement strand
CGAAGGAGACAGATCCTTAGAATACTGGAGAAAGGTTCACATAGACTTTCTGACCCGTGAGCTTGCGGAATTACACCAGACATTTGATGAAAACAAAAAAGTTGTATGTGAGGAATTTGAACTGGTGTACGCTTAAATTCCGGTTTGTCGAATAGACCTCCTATTGTCCACAGTTATAACGAGCATCGGATTTTGCCCCACACGATCCGAGAGACAAAATCGGCGTGACCGCAATGGTCACGCCGATTCTCTTTTGAGCCGGTGATCGGCGCCTCAAGCAGCTTCCTTATGAAGAGCTGCCCGAAGGAAGTGCCTTTCACGTCTTATCGGTTTATCAGTTGCCGAACCTGGTGCCGTTGAAACGGACGCCGGGGCCCATGGTGCTGGAGAGAACGAGGGACTTGATGTAGGTGCCCTTCGCCGCAGCGGGCTTCGCCTTTATGATGGCGTCCATGAGGGTGTTGAGGTTCTCAACGAGCTTATCCTTGCCGAAGCTGGCCTTGCCGATGGGGCAGTGGCAGATGTTGGTCTTATCGACACGATACTCGACCTTACCGGCTTTGATATCGGCGATGGCCTTCGCCACGTCCATGGTAACGGTGCCGCTCTTGGGGTTAGGCATCAAGCCCTTGGGGCCGAGTACACGACCGATGCGGCCGACGACGCCCATCATATCGGGAGTCGCGACGCAGACGTCAAATCCAAACCAGTTTTCGGTCTGGATCTTCTTTACCATTTCCTCGTCGCCTACGAAATCGGCGCCGGCTTCCTGAGCCTCGCGGGCCTTATCGCCCTTCGCGAATACCAGAACGCGTACAACGCGGCCGGTACCGTGGGGGAGAACGACCGCGCCACGGACCTGCTGATCGGCGTGACGGGAGTCAACACCCAGACGGATGTGAGCCTCGATGGTCTCGTCGAACTTGGCCTTCGCGGTGGCAAGCACAGCCTCTATACCCTCGGCGGGATCATAGAGCTTCGCGCGATCGATGGACTGAATGCTGTCATTATACTTCTTACCGTGCTTCATATTCTTCTACCTCTCAGTCTACGACTACAACGCCCATGGAGCGAGCGGTGCCGGCGATCATGCTGCACGCAGTCTCGATGGAAGCGGCGTTAAGATCGGGCATCTTCATCTCGGCGATCTCGCGGATCTGAGCCTTGGTGATGTTGGCGACCTTGGTCTTGTTGGGGACGCCGGAGCCGGACTCGATACCGCAGGCCTTCTTGATAAGGACGGATGCGGGCGGAGTCTTGGTGATGAAGGTGAAGGAGCGATCCTGATAGACGGTGATGACTACGGGGATGATGAGGCCCGCCTGCTTGGCAGTGCGCTCGTTGAACTCCTTACAGAAGCCCATGATGTTCAAACCGTGCTGGCCGAGAGCGGGGCCGACGGGCGGTGCAGGGGTAGCTTTACCTGCGGGGATCTGCAGCTTGACAAAGCCTGTGATCTTCTTTGCCATTGTAATTTCCTCCTAAAAAAATGTGGTACTTGCGGAGTATAGAAGTTTTACCTTCCGTTCCTCCCACTATAGAGACCCCGTGAGGGGAAACCATACAGTGTTATTAAAGCTTTTGAATGTCGATAAAGTCGAGCTCCATGGGAGTTTCTTTACCGAAGAGCGAAACGAGCAGCTTGACCTTCTGCGTTTCTGTGTTGATATCGGTGACAGTGCCGATAAAGTTGGCGAACGGGCCGTTTACTATGCGGACGTTTTCGCCCACTTCGACGTCGAGCTTCAAGGTCATGCGCTCAACGCCCATGGCGGTGACCTCCTCATCGGTCAGGGGGATGGGCTTATTGCCGGAGCCGACAAAGCTCGTAACGCCCCTTGTGTTCCTGACGATGTACCAGGTGCTGTCAGTCATGATCATTTTGACCATAACGTAACCGGGATAGACCTTTCTCTGATAGACCTTGGGCTTCTTCGCTCCCTCGGGCATTTCGGATACCGTTTCCGTGGGGTATTTTACCTCAAGGATAAGGTTCTGAAGGTTACGGTTCTCGATAGTCTTTTCGAGATCCTCCTTTACCTTATTCTCATAACCGGAATAGGTATGAACGACGTACCAGCGGGGCTCGGTGGGCGTTTCGTCATCGTAATGGGTCCTATCCTCGTTCACGTTCTGCTCATCGGGATTTTCGCTGAGCATGACCGCCTTATCGAGTTTGTTCTTTACCTCATCTGTCATAGCCTTTTGACCTTATTTACCAAGGTTGGCAAGGAACTGGAAGAAGGAGCCGAAGGCGAGGTCGAGCAGACCGATTATGATCGCCATCAGCGCGCAGAAAGCGATTACCGCAAGGCAGTAATTGATGAGCTCCTTCTTGGTGGGCCAAGTGAGCTGCTTCACTTCCGCGAAGACTTCCTTAAAGTATTTGCCGATGCCCTTGAAAAAGTTGCCGACCTTAGTGAAAAAGCCGGTCTTTGCTTTTGCAACTTCCTTATTAGCCATAGTTGTTTCCTCTTTTACTTGGCTTCCCTGTGAAGGGTGTGCTTACGGCAGAAACGGCAATACTTGTTGAACTCGAGACGATCGGGATCGTTCTTCTTGTTCTTGAACGTATTGTAGTTCCTCTGCTTGCATTCGGTGCAGGCAAGTGTGATCTTTACGCGCATGGTTTTATCCTCCTTAAAGATTGCGGTTCAAGCGACCGTGAAGTATTGCGGCCTTCCGCTTATTCAGCCGAACAATGGAATTGATACAAGCCAAATAAAGCCCCTGTCAAGGGCTATAATATTTTAATACAAACTTTCCCCGCTGTCAATCGGTTTTTCAGCGCAAAACAAAATATATTGCACCGTTTTTCCTTTTCTTATATAGGGTTTTTGAAGTATGCTCCTCTCACAACATATTGTTGCCTTTACTTTGATCAAATCAATATGTTGAGTCGATCCGGACTTTATCGCCCTTTTTATAAAAAAACGGAGCGGGAGCTTTTTTTTGCTCCCGCTCCTTTGATGCCGTTTTATCAGCTCCTCATGAGCCTTACGGGCAGCACGAGGTAATAGAAGCTGCTTCCCTGAACGGGCTCCACCACGCAGGGGGTCACGCTCGTATTGAAGCTCAGCGCCACGGATTCATCCTCTATCGCCTTTATTATATCGAGCATGTACTTCGAGTTGAACGCTATCTCGATAGGAGTGCCGGTGATGCTGATCTCCGCGGATTCGCGTATGGAGCCGCTTTCGCTCCTTGCGCTGATATTCATCTTATTGCCCTCGAAATCGAATTTTACGAGGTTGTTCTGAGTATCGCGGGAAAAGAGGGAGGCGATCTCCAGCGAATCGACGAGCTCGCTCCTTATCGCGGTAACGCGGCTGGTCGATTTTTTGGAGAGGATATTATTATAATTGATGTATTCGCCCTTTATGAGCCTTGCCTTTATCCTCGTCGAGCCCATATTGACAGTGATATGGGTCTGGGAAAGGGTGACTGTCACCTCGTCTTCGCCGTCGGTCAAAGTATTGGCTATGTACTGCATCGCCCTTGCGGGAACTACGGCGTTGCGGGCGTTGCCCTTAACGCTCACCTTTTCGGTGCGCTTTGCCAAACGGAAGCCGTCGAGCGCAACAAGATTGAGCATCCCTTCATCGGTGAACTCCATGAAAACGCCGCGGAGTATCGCCTTGCCCTCGTCGTCGGAGGCGCAGCAGAAAACGGTCTGCTTTATCATGGAACGGAAAACGCCCTGCTTCATCTTGAATGAAACGTCCCCGGCAAGATCGTCCATCTGGGGATAGAGGCCCGCGTCGAAATACTGGAGAGAGAAATTCCCCTTCTTTGAAGCCACCTTCATGGTGTTGGAGGAAGGATCGAGCTCGAAATCGACCTTTTCACCCTTGAGCTTCCTTATAAGATCGGCGGTGAGGCGGCCGGGAAGCACCGCGGCGCCTTCATCCTCTATAAGCGCGGGGATCAACGTTTCTATCTGGACTGCCGAATCGGAGCATTTCAGAAAAAGCTCGTTGCCGTAGGAGCTGAAATAGATGCCCTTTAGGATATTGTTTTCGACGTTCGGGGAAAGCGCCTTCGTTACGACGGCGATAGCTTCCGTCAGCTCGTTCAAGTTTACGCAGAATTTCATTTTTCGGCCTCCTTGGATACTCGGTTTTTTATCTTCTCTTTTACTTATATTTACAGCAGGAGCAGTATTAGGGGATGGGGAAAATGTTGAAAACCCGTTTTTTCCCTAATGCGCGCTCGATTTCCGCATGTGGGGAGCTGATGGAAAACACTGTTGAAAATGCCGTTGTTTTCCACATTTTCAGTATTTTCCGTGTTTTCATTTTCCATATCATACTAATTCATATGGAAAATATGGAAAACTCACCCCAAAAACGCTCCCTTTTTAACTTCAATCCCTATCGTCCTCGTTGTATCCGCAGGGAATGAACATCTTGATGAGCTGCGCGATCCTGTCCGCCTTTTCCTCATGCGCAAGATGGCCCGCGTTGCGTACCAGCGTGTATTTGACGTTGGGCATCACCGCCTGGAAAAGGTTCGCCATCTCGGTAGGATGCCACTTATCCTCATTGCCCCAGAGAAGGAGAGCTTCCGCCGCAACGTCTCGCAGGGAGCGGATCACCTCTTCATCATCGTAATTGGCGACGCAGGTGCGTATCACGCGCTTTGCCTCGGTGGAAGCGATGGGCTTGAAATATTCGTCAACGAGATCGGTCGTATGATTTGTAAGATCGAAGAAACATTCGGAAAGCATCTTGTTGACGGCCTTATAATTTATCATCCTCGCCGCTATGCCGCCGAAAAGACGGTTATCGACGGAGCGGATGGAGGAGGGCATTTCGGGAGTGATCCCGCCCGGGGAAAGGAGCACGATCTTGCCGACCCTATCGGGGTAGCGCTTGGCAAAATCTATAACGTAGCCCGCGCCCATCGAGAAGCCGAAGAGGTGAGCGGATCCTATTTCGAGCGCATCCATGAAGCGGGCGATGAAATCCGCCATCTCGTCAAGGGTATAATTAAAGTAGAAGGGCCTCTCCGAATAGCCGGAGCCTACGAGATCCAGCGCGGTCACGCGGAATTTGCCGCTCAAGCGGTTCACAAGCTCACGGTAAGTGTAGAGCGACTGGCCGACGGAGTGGATGAGGATAATATCCTCGCCCTTGCCCTGCTGGATGTAGTGGATCCTTGCCGTTTCGTTCTTGGCGTTTATGGAATGGACCGAAAGACGCCTGCGCTCGGCTTCCGCGGAGCTCTCCTCCGCCTCGGCGGAAGCGGCGTCCCTTGTAGCAATATCGTCTTCAAGCTGGTTTTCGAGCTGCTTCAATTCTATTGAAAGGCGCTCGACTATGTTGTTCTGGGTCCTGCGGTCGCGCTCAGCCATCTGGAAGGAGCTGTTTATATTATCGTAAGCGGCCTTCTTCGCGTTATAGTTCTTTTCGACCTTCTGCATTGCGGCGCGCTTCTCTTCCATTATTTCGCGGGCATGATCCATCTCCTCGCGTGAGGCGAGCATTTCCTCATGCCTTATCTTCAACTCCGTCTCGGCGTTGAGAAGGGCCTTCTTGCTTTCGGTCAATGCCGTTTCAAGCTCCCTCATGCCGCGGGCGGTGGATTCAACGTCGCTCTGAGCCCTCTCAAAACCGGTGCTGACGGAGGTATAACGCGCCTCCGCCTCGGCGGCCTTTGCCTGAGCCGCGGCGGACTTTGCGCGCAGTTCGTCAAGCTCCGCCTTGCAGGAAGCCATCATCTCATTGACCTTGTTGTAGTTTATATCAGCCTTACCCATTGCGTCCGCGGCGGTTTCAAGAGCCTCCTCCGCGTCATTGCGGGCCTCTTCGGCATATTCCATGCGGGAAGCGGCGGCAGCGAGCTTTGCGCGGAGCGAAACCGCCTTTGCGCGCAGCGCGTCCTTATCGGCCTTCTGCGATTCCTTAACGAGGTTTTCGGCGGCGGTGAGCGCCTCAACAACGAAGGAATGCTCCGAAGCGGCCTTATTGTATTCCTTGGAGGCATTGTTTAAGTTTTTCTGCGCGTCGGAATAGCGCTTCGCTTCCTTTTTCTGAATGGCAAGGAGCTGTGCGGTGGTTTCGGAAAGCTCGAGATAATGCTCGTTCATCTCGGATTCGAGACGGGCGGCCTCGGCGGCTTCCGCCTTGGCGTTATCGTAAAGGACCTTCGCTTCCGCAGCCTCGCTCCTGGAGGTGGAAAGGCGGCCTTCGTGACGGAGCCCGTCCTCCTTGGCGGAGGTGAGGGAAGCTTCCGCTCCGG
The DNA here is from genome assembly GCA_017394835.1 of Clostridia bacterium. GTDB lineage: Bacteria > Bacillota > Clostridia > Christensenellales > CAG-138 > UBA3857. The sequence goes on along the minus strand of JAFPXD010000019.1, from coordinate 19,897 downwards.
AAAGCTCCACGCGGCGCTCGTTCAATGCGAGGTTGGCCTTGCGCTCCGCCTCGGAAGCGGCGTTGTAAGCGGACTCCGCCTTTTCGAAGGCTTCGCGCATGGCGTTGAAAATACCCGTCTTTTCATCGTATTCGAAGGCAAGATCCTCAAAGGCTTCCTTCTTTTCATCGAGCTCGGGCTGCATCTGCTTCTGCTGGGCAAGGATCTCATCCAAAACAGCCTTCGCCTCTTCAAGCTCCTCCTCCTTGAGGGAGCGGAGCTTCATAGTGCCTTCAACACGCTCCGCGGCCTTTGCGGCGGTGCGCGCCTTGGTCTCGGCAAGGCTCCTTGCCGAATGGGCGGCGGATTTGTTGCGGTTGTGCTCCCTAACCTCCGATCTTTCGACGGGCAGCTCGGAAGGAAGTACTACGTTCACGTACTCGCCCATGTGTTCGTTATTCATAAATTTCTTTACTTCGAGTGAAAGGTTCATATCAGGTACCGTGCCCCCGGGCAAAGGGGGCTTCCTTTCTTGCTATGATCGTTCAAAGCGCGATGAAATGCCGCGCGGATGTCCTTATTTTCGGGGATAACACGCGCACACCCAAAAAAGGGTATAGCGCAAGATGATATCCCAGCATTTTATTTTACCCAATTTCAGAAGAAAATGCAATAGCTTTTTGTTTTTTGGGATAAAAAAACGGCGGGAGGCATGGCCTCCCGCCGGAATGCGGTTAAAATCAGTTGTTGGTATCGGTGAGCTCCGTGATGCCGTCGATCTTCAGATCGAAGTAGGGAGCGGAACGGTAAACGGACTCATGGAAGTAACCGTCGGTGATGACGTTGATCTTCTCGCCGGGATACTGGACGGCGGAATAATCGGCGTTCATGGTGGAGAAATCGAACTCATGGGATTCGAGCTTCTCGCCGTTTACGGTGAAGGTGGAGGTATCGAATACGTGCAGAGTGCCCGCCTTGATGCCCGCGATGACTTCCTCGACCTTTTCGGCGGTGCCGGGAGCGCAGGAGGAGCCGAGCTCGGAGATCATGACGCCGTTCTCATTGTAGCCGGCGGTGTAATCGTGAGCGATCTCTGTGCCCTCGATAAAGGCCTTGAGGACCTTGGTGTAGAGGACGGACCAGTTGTTCTGAGCGGAGGTCAGCGCCGCGGTGGGAGCGACCTTGAGCATATCCACGTTGTAGCCGACGGAGTAAGCGACCTTGCCCTCGTCAACGGCAGCCTGAACGGCGGAGGGAGCGCCGGTGGAATCGGCGTGCTGACCGATTATGACGCAGCCGCGCGCCATGAGGGCCTTCGCGGTCTCGTTCTCCTTATTGAGATCGAACCAGGAGGAGGTGTACATAACGTCCATGTGAGCTTCGGGGACTATGGAGCGGATGCCGAGGAAGAAGGCGGTGTAGCCGGAAACGACCTCCGCGTAGGGGTAAGCGCCCACGTAGCCGATGTAAGGATCGGTAACGGCGCCCGCATCCATGAGCTCCTTGAGCTTCATGCCGGCAACGACGCCGGAAACGTAGCGGGATTCATAGGTATAGGGGAATATGTTGATGACGTTCGCAAGCTTGCAGACGTTCGCGGTATCGCCGGTGGCGGGAACGAATACAACGGTGGGATGCTCCTGGGCAGCCTGTACCATGTAGGACTGATGGCCGTAGCTGTTGGAGAAGATGATGTTGCAGCCGTCGTCAACGAGCTGGCAGGCGGTGTCATAGCACTCGGCGTTCTCGTGAATGACGTACTTCCAGATGACCTGGTTATCCTGGATGCCGAGCTCCTTCATAGCGGCCTTGAAGCCCTCGATATGGGCATAGGTGTAACCCTCGTTCTCATCGCCGACGAGGATAACGCCGATCTTAAGGGAAGCGACGTCGTGCGGCTCGTTCTTGAAGGTATCGCCGCCCTCATTGGGCTTGTCGGGTCTGGTGCAGGCGGCAAGAGCGAGCACCATCAGTGCGCAGAGCGCGATCGCCAGAAACTTCTTCATGTTTTTCCTCCAAAAAAATGAATGTAATTTGGTAGTACCTTCATGTGCGGCACCGCCTATTTGTGACAATAATATCACACATACATTTTACGTCAAATCACGAACATTGTCAAGCGGGAACACGAAAAAAAGAGAACGCAGGGGAGCGCGGGATAATATATTGTGTCAGTGTTTGCAAAAGGCTTTTTCGCACGGGGAGTTTATGATAATATATATGAAATACTCCATGAAAGGAAACATTATCATGAAAAAGCTTACTGCTTTGGCACTTGCGGTCATTATGGCGCTTTCACTCTGCGGCTTTGCCTCTGCGGAAGAGCCCCGCACTATCCCCGCCGTCACATACACGGGCGAGACCGTAAACGCCGCTTCCCTTGCCGTCGGCGAAACCTTCTATTGGACCTTCAGCATTTCCGAAGGTTCCGGAATGTTCAGCGGAGCATGGCTCGTCGATTATCCCGAGGAATATCTGACTCCCGTTGCCGTTTCCTCCACGTGGTCGGGCGGGCTCTCCTCGATGATAAGCGATACCTGGTCTGAAGGCACGGCGTATTCCGATCAGATAACCGTCAACACCAACAAGAGCTATCAGGGCGCGACGGGCAACGTTCCCGTGGGCGAGCCCAACAATATGTATATCCGCGTGCTGCTCGGCCTCAACTCCTTCAGCTATTGGGGCCTGCAGATGGGTGGCCCCGTTATAAGGGTCAAATTCCGCGTTAAGGCGCTGCCTCCCATGAGCGCAGCGGGCAGCGATAACGGCGGCAGGTTCATCAACATCCCCATAATAGTGCTCGATAACTACTATTATGTTGAAGGCTCCACGATAGCTCCCGGCAATACCTATTACGTGCCCTATGAGCAGGTGAATACCGTTCCCGGCAAGGTCTATATGAACGCCGTGAACCAGAACCTGCATACGGTCAAATTCTTCGATATTACGGGCAGATTTGTTGACGCGGTGCTCGCTCCCCACGGCGGCGCGGCGCAGGCGCCCGAAGTGCCCGCGGTCGTGAACAACGACGCCGGCTGTTACCGCTTCTACGGTTGGGACAGGGATATTTCCAACGTGACCCAGGATATGAACGTATTTGCGGAATACCTGCTCGTGGGAGACGCGGATCTCAACGGCGTTGTGGAAGCGACGGACGCTCTGCTCACCCTCCGCGCGAGCATGGAGCTCATGACCCTTGAGGCCCGGGGCTTGTTCGCCGCCGATATAAACGGGAACGGATATGCCGACGCCGAGGACGCCCTCAGCATAATGAGGTATTCGATGGAGCTCATGGATACGCTCGTATGATCCGATAAAGCCGTTATATAAAAATCACCTTGACTTGCGTCAAGGTGATTTTTGTTATACGCTGCTACCTGTCTTCCCGGAAATAAGAGAGTCCCAGCGAGGACGGGGGCTGATCCTCCTTCTTGCGGCGCAGGGAGACCGTGATGAGCACCAGTATGGTGACTATATAGGGCAGCATCTTGAACAGCTCCTGCGAGGAACGGGAAAGCCCCGGTATGAAGTTGTAAAGCCAGTAGAGCGCGCCGAAGAGGTATGCGCCCCAGATGGATCTCAAGGGCTTCCACGTTGCGAATATTACGAGCGCCACGGCAAGCCAGCCCACGGCTTCTATGTTGCCGTCGTTCGCCCAGGTGCCCTTTATGTAATCCATAACGTAGTAAAGCCCGCCGAGGCCCGATACCGCCGCGCCCACGCAGGTCGCGAGGTATTTGTAAAGGGTGACGTTGATGCCCGCCGCGTCGGAGGTGGCGGGGTTTTCGCCCACGGCGCGCAGGTTGAGGCCGCGCCTCGTGCGGTTTACGAATATGCTCATTACCACCGCTATTATGAGCGCCAGATAGACCATGAAGCCGTAGCTTAAGAAGATGCTGTCGAACCAGCCGAGCTTATCGGTCAGATGCTGGGTCGCGCGGAACGCGGAGGAGGTCGATGCAACGGAGATCTGGCCAACGCCGCCCGCGAGCTTTGAAAGGCTCCCGCCGAAGAAATTTGCGACGCCGCTTCCGAATATGGTAAGGGTCAGACCGGTAACGTTCTGATTGGCCCTCAAGGATATGGTGAGGAAGGCGTATATGAGCCCGCCCAGCACCGAGGCCGCAACGGTGCAGGCCAGAGCGATGATGAGGCCGACCCCGGGAACGGGCGCGGCGGTGTGCGTTTCATACAGGAACGCGCCTATTAGGCCGCCGATGCCGCCCAGATACATTATGCCGGGCACGCCGAGGTTGAGCTGGCCGGATTTTTCGGTCAGTATCTCGCCGAGGCTGCCGTACATTATTACCGTGCCGAACGAAACGGCCGTGGTTATGAGAGAGATGATCTGTGCAAGGGTCTGGTTCATGGATCACGCCTCCTTCCCGCTGCTTTTGGAAAAGCCTATCTTATAGTTGATGAAGAATTCGCTTCCCAGTATGAAGAAGAGGATTATGCCCGTTATGATGTCCGAAACGTCGTTTGAAAGACTGAATTCGGAGGCTATCGCGACGGCGCCCTTCTGCAGGAAAACGAGCAGAGCGGAGATCAAAATCATTGTGAGCGTGTTGAATTTTGCGAGCCATGCGACTATTATCGCAATGAACCCGCGCCCGCCCGCGGTGGTGGTGGATATGGTGTGATCCGCCCCCGCGACGGCCAAAAACCCGCCGAGTCCGCATATCGCGCCGGAAAGGGTCATGGTGCGGACTATGACCTTCTTCACGTTCATCGCGGCATAGCGCGCGGTGTTTTCGCTCTGACCCACTACGGCGATCTCATAGCCGTGCTTGGAGCGGCAGAGGTAGAAATACATCGCAACGGTTATCACTGCGACTATTATGACGTTAAGCAGATACTGGGAGCCCGCGATCTTGGGGAACCAGCCCGCCTGAGTACCCGCGTTGATTATGCCGACTGTGTTGGAGCCCTTGGGGTGCTCCCAGCGGGGGATGAAGAAGGAGGTGAGCTGGATGGCGATATAGTTCATCATCAGCGTGAAAAGCGTTTCGTTGGTGTTCCACTTCGCCTTGAATATGGCGGGGATAACGCCCCAGACCGCGCCGGCGAGCATCGAGGCCGCCGCCATGAGTATGAGGAAGAGCGGGGTGGGGATGTTCGCGCTGCCCAGATAGATCATGCAGGCCGCGGTCGCAATGCCGCCCGCCAGCACCTGACCTTCCGCGCCTATGTTCCAGAACCGCATCTTGAACGCGGGGGCGAGACCCACCGCTATGAGCAGCAGCAGCACGAGGTCGCGCAGCCAGGCCCATATCTTGCGGGTGGAGCCGAAAGCGCCCTTCACCATGGTGGCATAGACCCTTACGGGGTTCATTTTGGTTATGGAGTAGATGAGTATGCCGCTCACGATGAGCGAGAGCAGCACCGCGATGAGCCTTACCGCCCAGCCGACGTAGCGGTTGAGCCATGCGGCCTTGCCGCGGAATATTTCAAAATCGACCCGTTTGGAGATATGTATCATTTTGCGCCCTCCTTTTCCTCCGCGCCGGCGGCGCCCGCGCCGAGGCTCGTCATCATAAGACCGACCTGCTCCTTCGTGGCGGTGCGCCCATCCACTATGCCGCTGACCTGCCCTGCGCAGAGTACCATTATCCTGTCGCAGAGCTCGAGCAGCACGTCAAGATCCTCGCCCACGAATATGACCGCCGCGCCGCGCTTTTTCTGCTCGTTCATAAGGCGGTAGATCATGAAGGAGGTGTTTATATCGAGGCCGCGCACCGCGTAGGCGCTCATAAGCAGGGAGGGGTGTCCGGAGATCTCGCGCCCGACCAAAACCTTCTGCACGTTGCCGCCGGAAAGCTTCCTTATCGGGGTGTCTATGCCGGGGGTCACTACCTGGAGCTCGCGGACTATCTCTTCCGCAAGATGGCGGGGCTTTTTGAAATCGACGAACATGCCGTGCCCTTCCATATAGGTGCGGATGAGCATATTGTCGGTTATATCAAGATCCCCCACGAGGCCCATGCCGAGCCTGTCCTCGGGAACGAACGCGAGCGCAACGCCGAGCTTCTTTATCTCCATGGGCGTAAGCCCGAGGAGCGAGGAGGTCCGGCCCTCCATATCTGTGTATATCACGGAGGAGCCGTTCTGCGCGTTCTGCAGGCCGGCGATCACCTCGAGCAGCTCCTTCTGGCCGCTCCCCGCGACTCCCGCAATGCCCAGTATCTCGCCGCCGTTGGCTGTGAACGAAACGTCGTTCAGCTTGGTCACGCCTTCGGAATCTATAACGGTCAGATGCTCGACCTCAAGGCATTTGCGAAGGTTTTCGGGCTCGGGCCTTTCTATGTTGAGGCTGACCCTGTGGCCGACCATCATATCGGTGAGCTGCTGCGGATCGGTATCCTTCGTCAGGAGGGAGCCTATGTATTCGCCCTTGCGGAGCACCGCCACGCGGTCGGAGATCTCCATTACCTCGTGCAGCTTATGGGTGATTATGACTATGGATTTGCCGTCCTGCTTCATGTTGCGCATGACTCCGAACAGCCTGCGCGTTTCCTGCGGGGTAAGCACGGCGGTGGGCTCGTCCAATATGAGGATATCCGCTCCGCGGTAAAGCACCTTGATTATCTCAAGGGTCTGCTTTTCCGATACGGACATATCATAGACCTTCTTATCGGGATCGACCTCAAAGCCGTACCTTTCGCATATCTCGGTAATGCGGCGGCGCACCGATTTAAGATCCAGCAGGCGCTTGCCCTTCATGCCGAGTATCACGTTTTCCGCGGCGGTGAGCAGATCGACCAGCTTGAAATGCTGATGGATCATGCCTATGTGCAGATCGAAAGCATCCTTGGGAGACCTTATGTGCACGAGCTTCCCGTCAACATAGACGGAGCCCGCATCCGGGAAATAGATGCCCGAGAGCATATTCATAAGGGTCGTCTTGCCGCTGCCGTTCTCGCCCAGAAGGGAGAGTATCTCGCCGTGATAGATCTCGAGCGAAACGTTTTCATTGGCGGTTTTGTGCCCGAAGCGCTTCGAGATGCCCTCCATGCGGACGGCGGGGATGCGTTCTTCGCCGCTCTCTGCACAGACGGCCCCGGCGGGAGCTTTAACTTCGTTTTCCAAAGCCCTCGTTCCTCCTTTGAAAGATTTGCGAAAAGATTTATAAAAGCTTTATTCCGCGAGCGCGAGCATGGCGTCCGCGATCATGTGCGCGTTGAACATGAGATCCTCGATCGAGATCATCTCGTTGGGCATGTGCACGGGGGAGGGGTGCCCGGGGATCTCGCAGCCGAAGGCGACGACGTTTTTGAACGCCCTCGCATATGTGCCGCCGCCTATCGCAAGCGGGGGCAGCCTGTGGCCGGAGCGCTCCGCATAGACGGTGAGGAGCTTCGAAACGAGCTCGCTGTCGGCGGGAACGTAGAGCCCGTCCTGCTGATGGATATGGGTGATGGGCATGCCGAGCGCGTTCGTTTCGGCGGCCTTCACGTCCTCGGCGGAAAGGGAAATGGGGTGACGAACGTCTATCTTGAGGTACGCTATGCCGTCCTCGTTCCAGTAGATCACGCCGGGGTTGAGGGTGAGCCTGCCGGAAGCGTCGGTCACGTCAAGGCCCATGCTCTCGCCGTGGAGCCCCATTCCGAACGCCGCGTGGATGCGGGCGACGAGCTCGCCGTCCTCGCCGGGAAGGCCCAGCTTATCGAGCACTGTGAACGCCGCCTGAAGGCTGTTCTTGCCCGCTTCGGGCATGGAGGCGTGCGCGTCGAGGCCTATCACGGTGAGGTTTGTGCCGCCCTTTACGGCTTCGGTCTCGAAGGTGAAATCATCGAGCCCGCAGGAATCTATCGCGGCCTTTACGAAAAGCTCTTCAACGGGGACGAAGGCTTCCGTGCGGCCGGGGACGACGTTCGGGCGGGTGCCGGCCTTTATCTTTATTTTGCTTGCGAAATGATGGGTGAAGGTGGTGTGGAGTATGCCCTTTTCGGAATTGACTACGGGGTATTCGCCGTCGGGAGTGAAGCCCAGGGTCGGCGCCTCGAGATGCGCGCGGTAATAATCCATGCAGCCCCAGCCGGTCTCCTCATTGGTGCCGAGTATGACGCGGATGCGGCGCTTTAAGGGTATGCCCGCTTCCTTTATGGCGGCGAGCGCGTAGATCGCGGCAAAGGCGGGGCCCTTGTCGTCCAGCGTGCCGCGGCCGTACATAACGCCGTCGTCTATGACCGCGCCGTAGGGGGGATGCTTCCAGCCGGTGCCTTCGGGCACCACGTCGAGATGGCAGATGACGCCGAGCATCTCTTCGCCCTCGCCCAATTCGACGCAGCCGACGTAACCCTCGTGATTTTCGGCCCTGAGGCCGAGCTTCTCCGCCGTATCGAGCGCGTGATCAAGCGCCCTTTTTACCTGCTTTCCGAAGGGAGCGCCCTCCTCGGGAGTGCCCTCGGTGCTGGGGATGCGGATGCTTTCCTGAAGCGATGCGATGAGCTTATCGCGGTCGCGTTCGATTATGGAATCGACTAAGCTGTTCATGGGTATATCTCCTTATAAAATGATTTTCAGTTTATTGCGCCGAAGCCGCGTCCAACGACTTCCTGCGTTTCGATTATGGAGAAAAGCGCCTTGGGGTCGCGCTCCTTCACTATCCTTTTGAGCTTTGCGAGCTCGGTGGTCTTCACTATGCAGTAAACCAGCCTGCGGGGCTGCCCCGTGTAGGCGCCCTCGGCGTTTATGTAGGTCACGCCGCGCCGCATCTCCTGCATGACCTGGGGCGCGATCTCATCCCACTGCTCGCTGATTATGAACACCGTCATATTGTGGTTCACTCCGCGCAGCGCGAAATTGTATGCGGTGTTGGTGACGAACATCGCCACCATGCTCATAAGCGCGACCTCTATCCCGTAGGAGGGGATGAGGAAGCTCATTATGACTATGTTGAAAACTATGTTGAAGGAACCCGCGGGGATCGAGTATTTCCGGGAGAGCACCACGGTTATTACGTCAATGCCGCCGAGCGACGCGCCGCGCTTAACGACGAGCGCGCAGGTGATGCCTATTATTGCGGAGCCGACTATCGCGGCAAGCAGGGGGTTTTCGGTGAGCTCGGAAGCGGCGGAGATCCTTTCCATTACGGGAAACTCGAACATGAAGGAATAGCAGACCGTCGCAAACAGCGAAAAGAGGGTGAATTTCAGGCTCCTCTGGGTCACGCCGTAGATCGCGATGGGCAGATTAAGCCCAAGCAGCACCATCCATTTGGGCACGCCCCAAAGGTAGTTGAAGAGCAGGGAAAGACCCGTCACGCCGCCGGAAAGAAAGTGGTTCGGCACGTAGAAATACGAAAGCACGCAGCAGTGCAGGAAACAGACGGCCGCAATGAGCAGCAGGGTGGGTATGTCATGCCTCGGCACGAACTTTTTGCAGTAGGGATCGAAGGGCTTCGCCGCTTTTTTGGTTGCGTTGGTAGGGTACATTTTTCCTCCTGCGGATGATCAGAACAGATGCAGCACGAATTCGTTGAGTATCACGAAAACGCCCAGCACGAAGGTGTAGATTATGAAGCCGCCGAAGTGCTTCTTTGTGATGAGCCTGAGCATGAAGCGCACGGCGAAATAGCCCGAAACGCCCGCGACGAGCATCGCGGCGAGCACCCCGTACCACGAAAAATCGCCCGTGCCGTTCTTCACAAGATCCGGAAGCTCGAGCACCAGCCCACCCAAGATCGCCGGGATGGAGAGCAGGAAAGAGAATTCCGCCGCGGATTTTTTCTTGACTCCGCAGGCGAGCGCGCCGGTGATCGTGGCGCCCGACCTCGAAACGCCGGGCAGAACCGCTATGCCCTGAAGGGCGCCTATCGCCGCCGCGTGATACCATTTCATATCATCCGCCGTGCGGGTGCGGCGGACGAGCCCCTTTGCAAATTCCGCGCCTATGAGCAGCAGGGAGGTCAGTATGAAGCAGAAGCCGAGCATTTTCGATTCGACCTCTTCGGTGATGTTGAACGCCTTTTTAATGCCTACCCAGACTACAACGGTCACGACCGTGGCGACTATGAGCCAAAGCGTCTTCCACTGGAAGGGCTTTTTGATGAGCGCCCACACCTGCTCGCGATAGACAATGAGCACCGCCGCAAGGGTCGCCGCGTGGAGCAGCACCGTCATAAGGTGGCCGCCCTCCGAAACGCCCAGTATCCTCTGCGTGAGCATGAGGTGCCCCGATGATGAAATGGGCAAAAACTCGCCGAGCCCCTGCACGAGGCCCAGCAGAATACTCTTCAAAAGCTCGATCAAAACGCTCATTCAAACGCCTCCGTCAAAATACTTCCGCACTCTATATAATACCATATTATGCCCCGGATTTCAAGTGCGGAGGGGGAGCGGAACGGAAAACAAAAGCGAAATATAGATTGAGCATGAAGCGGCAAACGAACCAGCTTAATTAGAAAAACGGCTCAGATCAAAAGACCGGGGCCGTTGTTGCAATAAACACAACTGAGCATGCTTATTAAAAGCCTATTTATCACCATTCAAATACTGCATTTGGGAACAGAGCTTTGAGCGTGTCCTTCTGATAATTCGGGATATCAAGATTATGGATCTTTATCTCGTTTAACTTAACCAAACCAAACAAAGGAGAAACATCTGTTATTTCGTTATTCCCAAGGGAAACATGTTCAAGAAGGGGACAATTGCTAAGGGGTGTTATGTCCTGAATATTGCAGCTGTAAGCAGTAAACCTTGTCAGATTATGCAAATAAGCAACAACGCTTATGTCGCTGAGGGTATGATTCTGACGAATGTTCAGTTCGGTCAACAAGGGAAGTGATGACAAGCAGCCGATATCTGAGATATTATTGTTGGCAAGATTGAGAGAGGTCAAACCGGAAAACATAGTAATATCACTTATATTATCGAGTTTATTTTTGTTGTCATTGCCGTAACTGAGATCGAGGGAGGTCATTCGTTTAATTTCAGTAAGCTTCAACTTGCCATATTTGCTTTCCACCGCAGATTTGAACACGGGAGAGGAGTAGTGAGGCGTTTGAATGAAGACATTTACAAACAGGATAACAAGCAGAACTATGAATAAAACAATTGGACCTCTATAACGATGAACAGCGTTCTCGTTCTCGTTCTCGTTCTCGTTTTTATTCTTGCTGTTATTATTGAAAAAACCGACAATATAACTGACAATAACACCGATAAAGGCAATGATAATATCAACAACAACACCGAATATAATATTTTCTGATAAAAATTCGGAGATAGGTACAAGAAAATTTATAAGCGTTTCCATAAAGATACCTCCTCTAGATATACTTTGATTCGATAAATACAGGCTGTGATGCATGATATCAAAGCCACTCAAAACAATACAGAAAGAAAGAATAAACGGAGATAGATTAATGGGGTTAAGTATCTATAGCAAGCAAATAATGACCTGAATAGAGGCGGAATAATCCGCCTCTATCAAGTAGGCTTTGTACTTTACGCGATCTCGCTCTTGGGCTTGCCGAGTATCTCGGAATAGATCATGCCCTGAGCCAGGGGGGGGAGCTTCGAAATGCGCTTCATGACGCGCCTTGCGTTTTCGGCGGAGACGCGCTCGCGCTCTATGCGCTCGTCCTCGTCGGCAAGGCGGTTGCCGAGCCTTCCCGCGACGGCGGCGGGCCTGCCGTTAGGGAACTGCGTAACTCCCTCATGGTAGCCGTCGTGGATGCTGCCGCCGCCGCAGTCGTCGTCCTCATGGGCGATGACGGGCTTTTCGGTGCGGGCGGTCTGGATGGTGGTCACCATCGGGCGCTTTTCAAGGCGGCTGCGCTGCTCCTCGGCGCGCTGCTGATCGGCGCGCTGCTGATCGGCGCGCTGCTGCTCCTGCTCGCGGCGCCGGCGGTTTTCCTCAAGCCTGCGCTTAAGCTCCTCCTGACGGGCGCGGCGCTGGGCTTCGGTCTCCTGAGGGACGGGACGGGGAGCGGGAGAAGCGGGCGCGGGAGCGGAAGCGGAAGCGGGCGCGGGAGCGGAGTGCACGGGCGGGAAAGCCTGCTGCTTCTGCCTCTGCGCGGCCTGCTGCTGCTTTTTCTGCTGCTCCTTGGCCTTGATCACCGTGCTGATTATCACGATCGCAATGAATAGTAATATCGGGAATCCCTGCATAGGGCGCCTCCTTTACGCCCCCGCCCTTTTAACAGAGGGCGGGGACCGGTCTCATTGTCAGTTCTCCTCGGTGGTGGTGGTCTTGCCGATGGCTTCGCGCATATCGGTATCCGCCATCATGTTCTTCATGCGGTAGTAATCCATAATGCCGAGGTTGCCGTTGCGGAACGCCTCCGCCATGGCCTTGGGGACCTCCGCCTCCGCTTCGATAACGCGGGCGCGCATGCCCTGGACTTCCGCCTTGTTCTCCTGCTCCTGAGCGATAGCCATAGCCCTGCGCTCCTCGGCCTTCGCCTGAGCGATGCGCTTGTCGGCCTCGGCCTGGTCGGTCTGGAGCTTAGCGCCTACGTTCACGCCAACGTCAACGTCCGCAATATCAATGGAGAGGATCTCGAACGCGGTGCCCGCGTCAAGACCCTTGCCGAGAACGGTCTGGGAGATAAGATCGGGGTTTTCGAGAACGTCCTTATGGGAGAGGGAAGAACCGATGGTGGTGACTATGCCCTCGCCTACACGGGCGATGATGGTCTCCTCACCGGCGCCGCCGACGAGACGGTCGATATTGGCGCGGACGGTGACCTTCGCCTTTGCGCGGAGCTCGATACCGTCCTTCGCGATGGCGGCGATGACGGGGGTCTCTATAACGCGGGGGTTAACGCTCATCTGCACGGCGGTAAGAACGTCACGGCCGGCAAGGTCGATGGCGCAGGCCTTCTCGAAATCGAGGGGGATGCCGGCGCGCTGAGCGGCGATAAGGGCGTTGGCAACGCGGTCAACGTTACCGCCCGCCAGGTAGTGAGCTTCCATCTTGTTGATGGAGAGGGAAAGACCCGCCTTGGTGGCCTTTATGAGGGGGTTGATTATCCTTGCGGGACGGACCTTCCTGATCTTCATACCGACGAGGGTGAAGAGCCCGACGCGCACGCCCGAAGCGGCGGCGGAGATCCACAGCCCGAGGGGGATGAACGAGAAGAACAGTATGAGGAAGAGTATCACGCCGATGACGATCGCGGCTATCAGGCCGACGTTCGGTTCCGCAGAGAGCATCGTGATTAAGGGAAGAGCGTTGAACATGAGGTTACTCCTTTCGTCCTTTTGTTCAAAATGGTTTTGCAAAAGCCTGCGGGCTTCAGCCCAGTGCTTTTATAAGCGAAATAATGAGGTAAACGGCTCCTATCAGGAGCGGCACGCCCACGATTATCATTACCCAGTCGCGGCGTACGCGGGCTTTATCCGCGGGGGCGGCCTCCTCCTGCTTTTCGGGTGCGGCTATCCCGCATTTGGGACAGGCCGCGGCGGCGCTTGAATAAAGGATGTGGCAGCGGCGGCAGTATTTCATGCGCGCTTGACGAGCACCTTCATGCCGTCGGTGCTGACGACTTCGATCTCCGCATCCTTATCGATGAACTCGGCTTCCGATGAAACATCGACGCGGATGCCGTCTATCATCGCGATGCCGCTGGGGCGAAGCGCGGTAACGGTCGTGCCGTGCTTGCCGATAAGGTGGCGCATTTGCTCATCGTTCCTGTCGGTCGAGCCGGCGTTGATGGTGGTATTGAGCACCACGGGCGAGCGGGAAAGCTTGCCCCTCAATGCCGAGCGGAATACGAGGATCGCCATGACTGCGAGCAGAACGACTATGATAAGCAGTGAAAACATCGCTGCCGGCACGCTGCTCGAGCCTATGGCAAGACCCGCAATAAGCGCTATACCGCCGGAGATGCCCGCCGCGCCGAAGCCGGGGATGAGCATTTCGACCACTATAAGTATCATGCCTATCACGACGAGTATTATACCGCCGATATTGGAAGCCCAGGTGGACGCCCATTCGGAAAAGAATCCTGCGGCGAGGAACAAAGGATCCATAGCGAAAACTCCTTTCTTGGCAGTGACCTGCCTTATTTACACGCTTATTTTACCGTAACCGCCTTTTCCGTTCAATATATTCAAGGTAAATGCTGTGTAAAGATTGTGTAAAATCGCGCCCCGCCGCGCGTTTTGTCCCCGTTTCGCGCCCCCGGAGCGACAGGGAAACCCGCCGGAAAAGAGTATCATCGTTTAAGACCGGAAGCGGGAGGCCGATATGTATATAGAGCTCTTCTTTACGGATGATCTGCTTATGGACTTCATAACCGCGTCGCTGGCGGCGGCGCTTATGCGAAGAAGGCCGCCCGTTTGGAGGCTGCTCGCGGTATCTGCGGCCGCCGCGGCCGCCGCTTGCGTTTCGGCTTACGGCGCTCCGTTTTTCAGGAGCCTCCCCGCAAGGGCGCTCCAGCTCGCGCTCGTCTCCTTGGCGATCCCCGGCAGGGGCTTGGGACTGCGGCTCAGGGCGGCGGGAGCGGTGCTCGCGGCAACGTTTGCCGTCGGCGGATGCGCGGCCGCGGCGGTGTTCCTGACCGGCGGGAGCATGAATAACGGCGCGCTCATAGGCGGGATAGGCCTCCGTGCGGGGCTCATCGGCGCGGCGGCGGCTTCGCTCCTTCCGCGGGCGGCAAGGGGGCTGCGGCTGCGCGGCGCGCCTGACCAAACGGCGGAACTGGCGTTCATTTATAAAGGAAGGCGCTTCGTGTTCCGCGGCATGGTGGATACGGGCAATTCGCTGACGGAGCCCCTTACGGGACTGCCCGCGGCGGTGGTATTCTGCCCCGAGCTCGAAGGGGCGGCGCGGCTTGCGGTGCCCGTGCGCACGGCGGCGGGGCGCGCGTGTTTTAAGGGGCTCCGTCCCGAAAAAGCTTTCGTGAACGGAGAGGAAACGGATTGCGTGATAGCGTTTGCGGCGGACGAGCTTGAAGCGGGGGCGCTGATCCCCCCGGAGCTTGCGCCGAATATAAGGCACAGGAAGGGGAAGATCCATGGATCTGTTGATGAAAATACTGCTGAGGCTTTACGAAAGGGCCTGCGGCGGAAGCCTGAACTATCTGGGGACGGACGGCTCGCTCCCGCCGCCTCTCGAAAGGGAGGAGGAGGCGCGCACCGTGGCGGAGATGGAGCGGGGCAGCGAGGAGGCGAAGACCAAGCTCATAGAGCACAATCTGCGGCTCGTGGTCTATATCGCAAAAAAGTTCGAAAACACGGGGCTGAATTTGGAGGACCTCATCTCAATAGGCGCGATAGGGCTCATAAAGGCGGTGGGCTCGTTCAGCTCGGAGAGGGGTATAAAGCTTGCCACGTACGCCAGCCGCTGTATAGAGAACGAGATACTGATGTATCTTCGCAAGGCGAACCGCCTCCGCGCGGAGGTCTCGCTTGACGAGCCGCTGAACGTCGATCAGGATGGGAACGAGCTGCTTCTTTCGGACGTGTTGGGCACGGAGGACGATCTCGTTTCCCGCGGGATGGAGGAGGAGACCGACCGCCGCCTTTTGATGGAGGCGGTATCGGAGCTGGACGAGCGCGAGCGGCGGATAATCGAGCTGCGCTTCGGCCTGAACGGCGGCAGATGCCTGACCCAGAAGCAGGTCGCCGACATGATGGGGATCTCCCAAAGCTATATCTCCCGCCTTGAAAAGCGCATAATGCGCAGGCTCTGCGAAAGACTCAAGAGGCTGGAGGAGATGTGAGCGGGAACCGTTCGGTTCCTGTAAAGAAGATTGGATGACGGAGGAAGGGGGATCGTCAACATCCACCACCTCATCCGGCGCTCCGCGCCACCTTCCCCTCATAGGGGAAGGAACACAGGCGCGGCGCATTCCTTATAAAAACAAGCGGCTCCGCGAAATGCGGAGCCGCTTGTTGTCATTCAAGGGCGAAAGCCCTTATTTCTTTAGCCCTGGATGTAGCTGTACAGAGCGGAGAGGTCGGCAGCGGTCAATACGCCGTCGCCGTTCATGTCGCCGTTGGCAACGCCCTGAGCGGAAACGCTGGCCGCGGACATCGCGTATGCCGCCGCCAGGGTGATGTCGGCGGAATCGACGATGCCGTCGCAGTTGACGTCGCCCTTCAGATACTGGGAGGGAGCGTTCTGCTCATACTGAGCGGTAACGACGAGGTTGGAGGTAACGTTGGTGAAGTCAACGTCCCAACCGGTGAAGGTGTAGCCTTCGCGCTCGGGATCCGCGGGAGCGGTGGCGGAGCCGTTGTAAGGAACGGTCTGCTCGGAAAGCACCGTGCCGTTCCAATCGACGAAGGTAACGGTGTACTTGTCGATAACGTAGGTAACGATCACGGTAGCGTTCTCGGCGCCCATGGTGCCCTCAACAACGGGAGTATCCGCGGTGTAGTGGGGGAACTCGGGGCTGGGATAGCTGTAAGCGGTGCCGTAGGGGATGGAATAAACCGCGGAGGAGGTCATCCTGTTGCCGTTCTCATCAAGGTAGAGGATGATGAGGTTGTAGGAGTTTACGGTATAGGTAGCGGTTACGGTAACGTCATCGGTGACGTTGGTGTAGCTGCCTTCCCAACCCGCGAAGGTGTAGCCCTCATGCTCGGGAGCGGCGGGAGCGGTTGCGTCGGCGCCGTCCTCGACCTCAACGGTGGAGATGACCTCGTTGGTGAGGCCGTCAACGAAGGTGACGGTGTGGGTAGCGGGAGCTGCGGTGCCGGTGCCCCAGAACTCGACCTGATCGACGCCGACAATGAAGACGTCGGTGCAGTTGAAGTGACGGATCGCAACATAGACCGTCTGACCCGCATAAGCGGCGAGGTCGATTATGTACTTGCCGTAATTGGTATTGCTGGTAGTGCAGTTGGTGACCGCAGTCTCAGCGAGGACCTCGGTCATGTTCGCGGGATCGGCGGTGGTGCCGACATAGGCCGCTATATGCTCATAACCGTAGTTGCCGAAGGTGGTGGCATAGAAGGAGACGTAGGCGGTGTCGGAAGGAAGGGTAACTGCGGGAGAGATTGCCCAGTTATCCGGAGTAAGGGGAGCGTACTTGGTGCCGGTGTAGTTCTCATCGTTGGAGTAGGATTCGGAGATGATGATGCCTTCGCCCTCATAAGCTACGCCCTCGCTGAGACCGTCGAAGGGATAGTCAGCATTCCACATCCAGGTGAAGCCGTCGCCGTCCTGATCGACGAAGTTCCAGGCGCTGACCTCATCGCGGGTTTCGAAGTAGTAGCCCTGAACCAGATCGCCGAGGTTGGGTTCGGGAGTGGGCTCGGGAGTGGGAGCGGGAGGATTGCCTGCGATACCGATGTTGACGTCGTCAAGGAAGAGAGCACCGTCGTCATTACCGGTATGACGGAAGAGGACGTAAATGGTCTTGCCGGCATAGGCGTCGAGAGAAGCGGTGTACTGAGTGTAGGTGGTGTTAGCGTCCGCCATGGGAACGAGGACGTCCCAAACGGAAATATCGGTGGTAGCGTCCGCCGTTTCAACCGCATAGATGCCGAAGTCATCAGCATAGGGAGAGTCATAGAGGCACATTGCATAGCAGCTGAGGTAAACGTCCTGAGCGTCGGCAGGAATAGCGACCTCGACGAACAGCCAGTTATCCTGATCGAAGGAAGCCGAATTGGTGCCGTCGTTGTAATAGGAGAAGGAAGCCCACTCATTGCTGCCGCTGTGAGCCCAGCTTTGTACACCGATCCATATCCATTCGGAGAAGTCGATCGCATCATCGCCTTCGCCAAAGGTAGCGGTGTTGCCATCGGCGTTGACGGAGTACCAAGAGCCGTTGAGGGAATTGCCCTCAAAGTCCTCGAGCAGTATGGAACCGTCAACTTCGAGATCGTCTCTGGTGGGAAGATTGGCGGAGCGGGTGGTGTTCTTAGCCGCGCTCTCGGCCATAGCGCCCACGGGAAGCAGGGCGATAACCATGAAGGCAACGACAATGAGGCTTAAGAGTTTCTTGGTCATGTGTTTTTCCTCCTGAAAGATTTAGTGTATAAATACACCTGATAGCCTATTATATCATATCCAAAGCCGCAAGGGTAGTGTTTTTTTATATTTTTTTGACGGAAGCGGTTCTTTTTCGGGCGGGAGGGAAGAATATGGATCAATACGGCGATTACGGAACAAAAGCGGCATACCAAGAGCCTTCCCGTTTGGGAAGCGACCAACCAAAAGCCTTCCCCCCGGTGGGGCGCGAAGCGTAAGAAAAAGCCAAACGGCTTGGCTTTTTCCGCCGAGCGCCGATGCGGCTGTACCGCTGCGTGACAGCTTCCCCCAAGGGAAGCCTACGCTTGCGCGGCGCATTGCTTCATCGGATGCGGCCGACCAAAAGCCTTCCCTCGGGGGCGCGAGGCGTAAGAAAAAAGCCAAACGGCTTGGCTTTTTCAGCCGAGCGTCGATGCGGCTGTACCGCAGCGGGCGGGCGGCTGAGCCGCAGCGGGCGGCGGCTGAGCCGTAGGCGAAGACGACGGATGAGGGGAAAGAAGGTGACCTTACCAAGCAAGTTAGTATCACGGGTTTTCCCTCATCAGTCACTTGCGGCTGTACCGCAGCGTGACAGCTTCCCCCAAGGGAAGCCAACGCTCCGCGGAGCATTGCTTTTTTGCATGCGGCCGACCAAAAGCCTTCCCTCGGGGGCGCGAAGCGTAAGAAAAAGCCAAACGGCTTGGCTTTTTCCGCCGAGCGCCGATGCGGCTGTGCTGCAGCGGATGGCTTTTCGACCGAAGGGAGAAAAGACGGATGAGGGGGCGATCGTCAACATCCACCACCTCATCCGGCGCTTCGCGCCACCTTCCCCTCATAGGGGAAGGAACACAGGCGCGGCGCATTGCTTCATCGGATGCGGCTGACCAAAAGCCTTCCCCCGCGGCGAAGCCGCAATGCGGGGAAGGTGGCAGTTCGACCAACGGGAGAACTGACGGATGAGGGGGG
The DNA here is from genome assembly GCA_017394835.1 of Clostridia bacterium. Lineage (GTDB taxonomy): Bacteria > Bacillota > Clostridia > Christensenellales > CAG-138 > UBA3857. The sequence goes on along the minus strand of JAFPXD010000019.1, from coordinate 1,036 downwards.
CGATCGTTAACATCCACCACCTCATCCGGCGCTCCGCGCCACCTTCCCCTCATAGGGGAAGGAACGCTTGCGCGGCGCATTGCTTCATCGGATGCGGCCGACCAAAAGCCTTCCCCCGCGGCGAAGCCGCAATGCGGGGAAGGTGGCAGTTCGACCAACGGGAGAACTGACGGATGAGGGGAAAAGCAAGTGACCTTACCAAGCAAGTTAGGACTACGGTTTTTCCCTCATCACATAGCGGCTGTGCCGCGCAGAGCTTCCCCCAAGGGAAGCCTACGCTTGCGCGGCGCATTGCTCGGGAGCGCACTACCAAAAGCCTTCTCCCCTCATAGGGGAAGGAACGCAGGCGCGGCACATTTCTTACAAAAACAAGCGGCTCCGCTTTCGCGGAGCCGCCTTTTGTCACTCAAGGGCGAAAGCCCTTATTTCTTTAGCCCTGGATGTAGCTGTACAGAGCGGAGAGGTCGGCAGCGGTCAATACGCCGTCGCCGTTCATGTCGCCGTTGGCAATGCCCTGAGCGGTAACGCTGGCCGCGGACATCGCGTATGCCGCCGCAAGGGTGATGTCGGCGGAATCGACGATACCGTCGCAGTTGACGTCGCCCTTCAGATACTGGGAGGGAGCGTTCTGCTCATACTGAGCGGTAACGATGAGGTTGGAGGTAACGTTGTTGAACGCAACGTCCCAGCCGATGAAGGTGTAGCCTTCGCGGGTGGGATCCGCGGGAGCGGTGGCAGCGCCGCCGTAGTTGACGGTCTGGGTCTTCAGCACGGTGCCGTCCCAATCCTTGAAGGTTACGGTGTAGGTGTTGATCTGATACTGGGCGGTAACTACGAGGTTGGAGGTGACGTTGTTGAACGCAACGTCCCAGCCGGTGAAGGTGTAACCTACGCGGGTGGGGTTCGCGGGAGCGGTCGCGGCGCCGCCGTAGTTGACGGTCTGGGTCTTAAGAACGGTGCCGTCCCAATCCTTGAAGGTTACGGTGTAGGTGTTGATGGTGTACTGAGCGGTGACGACGAGGTCGCTCTGTACGTT
>JAFPXD010000018.1 GCA_017394835.1 Clostridia bacterium | reverse complement strand
TAAGCGTACCCAAAAACAATTCCAACCCGATAAAAACCGCTGCTTTCCGAATGGTTCAAGATCGCTTTCAAAGACAAACTCGGAAAGGGCGTAAAGAAAGAGGCTGTTGCCTGCAATTTTCTTGCATTTGCAACAGCCCCATATTTTTATTTCCTTTTATGCGTAAGCCTTGTCTATATTTACGACCGCGAAATAAGTATCGCCGCACTTTTCTTTTATGCCTTCGGAAATGGCGCTGCGAAGCTCGGAATCGGTCAGCCTGTATCCGAACGGCACGACCGCATCGAATATGATATTCGTATGAGTAGGCCCTGCAACTATCCTGAAATCGTGCATTTTTATCGCGGGGTCGATTTCGTTCAAAATCTTCTGTGAGACTGCCTTCAGCTCCGTTGTGCGCTCATCGTCGTTTTCAATGGGATCCATATGAACGACTGCTTCACAAGAATACTTTTCCTTCAGCTCACGCTCGATATTGTCTATAACGTCGTGGAGCTCAAGCACGTTGCCGCTTGCGGGCACTTCGGCATGAAGGCTCATTACCATCCTGCCGGGGCCGTAATCGTGCACCATAAGGTCGTGGATGCCGAGCACCTCGTCATGCGCGGTGACGGTCTCCTCTATCCCTTTAACGAGCTCCTCCGTAGGAGGCTGGCCGAGAAGGGGACTGATCGTTTCTTTGGCTGAGTTGAAGCCCGAATAGAGCACGAACAGCGATACGACGGCTCCGCACCAACCGTCGATCTTCCAGCCCCAAAGCTTGCCGGCGATTATCGATACGAGCGCAGCAAAAGTCGCAATGCAGTCCGTGAGAGAATCGAGCGCCGTCGCCTTCATCGCAACAGAATCTATTTTCTTTGAAATACGGCTGTTATAGAAGAACATATAGCCCTTTACGATGATCGAACCTATCAGGATGCAAATGGCTATGATGCTGAATTCCGCGGCTTCGGGATGTATTATCTTCTTGACGGAGGATAGCATGAGCTCGAAGCCCATAACGATTATGATCATCGAAACGATAAGGCCCGAAACGTATTCGAGCCTGCCATGCCCGTAGGGATGATCGGGATCGGGCTTCTTGCCTGCAAGCTTGAAGCCGATCATTGTGACGATAGAACTGCCGGCGTCGGATAAGTTGTTGAAGGCGTCCGCGGTTACGGATACCGAAGCCGCAAGCACTCCGGCAATAAGTTTTGCCGCAAAAAGAATGATATTAAGGAATATCCCCACGCCCCCGCAAAGCGAGCCGTAGGTTTCACGCACCTTGGGATCGGAATAATCGGTGCGGTTTTTTATAAAAATTTTTGAAAGAAGCGTGATCATAATTACCTCCGGTAAAAAAGTATAGCACAATCGAAGGACCGTTACAAGATATTCCCATATAACTTGCCGCATTCCGCACAGGAAGCACTGAATGTGATATTTGCCCTTAAGCTTGGCAGACAGGCTTATCGTTAACTGTTGGATCGGAACAAATCGAAAAAAGAAAGCACTTGCTTTCGCAAGTGCATTTTCTGTGAAAGAACGCGCAAAAGAACACCAAGGCATAGAAAGAGCGCGTAAAAGACATTTCTATTGTCTGTATTATGCTTTCGGCGGCTTCTTTGTCAGATACAGGACATAGGTATCTTCAAACACAACTTTGCCGCCGTTTTCGGCAACCGTGTTTCTGAGCCCTTCAAAGAACGGCGTCTTATAAGGTTCCGGTATCACAATATGATCGCAATGCGTGCCGCAGAAGGAAACGTATTCGTCCGCATCCATTTCCCGTCTCCCGCGGAACTCATGCTTCGTAAAATCAACGAAGCCGTAGTTCGGAGCGTTATCATATTTGAAACGGCCATGGGTATAAGGGATATCCGGCTTGAAATACCGGTCATACAGCTTTTGTATCTGCTTATACAGCTCCTCGTTCGGGGTCTTATAATCCGCTTTTGTCAGCATCATCGCCAAAACTCCGCCCGGTTTCAGCAGCGAAAACGTTTTTGAGAAAGCGACGTCCTCCGGGATCCATTGAATTGTCGCTGCAGAATAGATCAGATCAAATCGCTGTTCTCCGAAATCGTGGGTGATAAAATCATCATTCACAATATGGAAATTGGAAAACCGGCCGTATTTTTCCACCATCTTTGCACACAGGTGCTCACCGAGTTCGATGGCGTTATAATCGCATCCCGTTCCGAGGATCGGATCCGTTGCCTGACCGGTTCCGGGACCGATTTCAAGAACGGTCTTTTCCGTGCCGAGCTTTGAGTATTCGATCAAATAATCAAATAATTCCAGACTGTATCTCGGCCTGTATTTGTCGAACTGATCGGGAATGGTATCAAAGATTTTTCTGAACTCCATACAATGACCTCCGCAAACAAGCACTTGTTGATACGATTACACGCGATTTCTCCGTTAATGTCAACAAGAAACCTCTTTTGCCTTGATAGACAAAAGAGGTTTCTTTGATGGCTCCCCCTGTTGGACTCGAACCAACGACACTGCGGTTAACAGCCGCATGCTCTACCGACTGAGCTAAGGAGGAATATCTTTTCAACGCTGTTTATTATACGACGGGCAAACCGAAAAATCAACCCCTTTTATAAATATATTGTGGGTCAGCATTTGGTTTTATTCCGATCCCGTCTCCCCTGCCCTCTTCTTGGATCTGCGGGCGCGCTCATCTTCGCTGTAATCATAATAGGCGTGAACAAGGCTCCTGTATCCGAGCTTTTTCATATCCTCATACCTGAAATTGAAGCGGGATTTTGTGTGAGAATCAGCGGCAAGGGAGCGTATGCATTCCTGCGCATAAAGATCGATCTCATGCAGGCTTTTAGCGGTGTTGATAACGGGAAAGAACCAGTAGGTCCAAGTTAATTCGTTATCCGAAGGGTTTTCGAAAAGCTTACGGTTGAATACCCGCACGAATGCAAGCGCGGCCTTTTCGGGGGGCACTCCGTTTCGTTTATGCCATCTTTGCAAAGCGCGCGCTTTTCTCCGCATCTTTTGTTTGAGCTTTTTGACGGATGCGGGAGCAATATCCACCGTATCTCCTTTGAGCATGAAGCCGAGGAAAACAGCCCCCTCTTCGGGTGATGAGAACTGCTCTTTAGCCGGGTTTACCGCAAGCCCCTTCTCATTCAAATATGAGCGGATGAATGAGGCGTGATATGCCGTCTCCTCCTCCGTTTCGGCAAATACTATAATATCATCCGAATATCTTGCGTAAAGAACACCCGATTCGGAAAAATGCCTGTCCAGATCTTTAAGATAAAGATTTGCGTAAAAAGACGCCACGGGCGTGCCCGCCATTATTCCCTTCTGTTCCTCTATGGGATTGCCCCCGTCAAGCGCCTTGGGTTCGGAAAGCAGGGCGGCAAGGAAAGAATACAGCTCGGCGTCATCCTCGAGCGTATCGCGCAGCATAGGCAGAAAGCGCGGTATATCGATTGAATTGAAGTAATTGCTTATATCGACCTTGTATGAATAGTATCGGCCCAAGTCCGGATCGCGCTTCAGCATCATCACCGCGTCTTTAGCTGCAAGACCGGGGCGGAATGAATATAGCCCCTTTGAGAATATCCCATCGTATTTTCGAAGCAACAGATAAGTGATGAGCTTAAGCACAGTATTGAAGTCATCGGGATAGGTATAGACGATCCTTTTCTTTTTGGAGCCCATTTTAGATATGACGCTGCGTTTTGGCAATGGCAAGCTCTCCCCCGCCGCTATTTTTTCGAGTATCGGGAGATAGCGTTCCTCATCTATAAAGCTTTTAAGTTCTTTTGCCGTGCGGACGGTGCACATAAGCGAGGTCTTGTATTCATAAAACCTCTGCCATATCTGTTTTGACGCGGCAAGATCGAGCAGTGACGCCATAATGGGTATAATAAAAAACAGAAAGAGAAATCTTTAAATTCAGGAAGTTCCTGAATGTACCGGGCCGTACGCGGATGGGCTGCCTGCGAAGCTCAACGTGATCCGCGCCTGACCTGCCGCAGGCGCTGTGCGTTCTCTTTCTGTTTTTTAACGTGGTCGTTTGAGGGAGATCAGAGTGCGGCGCGGATCCTATCCTTCACGTAGGAGCGGGTGTTCCACCAGCCGCTGTGATCGAAATAGAAGCGCAGATATGGAATGCCGCTCTTGAGGCATTCGTTGCGGGTCTTGCGGACGGAGCTCCTTTCGGACATGAGCTCGACTACGAGCTTGACCGCACCCTCCTTGGCGAAGGTATAGACGTATCTGCGGAAGGGCTCCGCATCCTCCCTCGTAATATCATACTCGGGGAAATCCTCACGGAATATCTTCTCAAAATACTCAAGATAGGTGGTACCCGAATTATACTGGCACTCCTCAGCGGGAATGTGATCGTACCAGGTATCTCCCTCGCCCCATTCTTCCTTCTGGGGCTGAGCGCAGGAGCTTTCGCAGGGCTTCGTTTCCTCGGGATTTTCGGCGGGTTTATCACCATTGATAACCTCGGAAGCGAGCTTTTCGACTTCCTTCTTGACTTTATTGATGATATCAAACAGACTCATATTCAAAACCTCCTTTGGGGATTTTGTATATCATAACAGAAACCAATAAAGATTTCAATACTTTTTTATCAATTTGTTTTGGGGTTTGCGGGTAGATACTCCTTTATTATCTCCTTGGCCTTTATGTAGGGGATATCGTATGCGTACCAAGGCCTTGAAGAATTGCGCTCCGCTTTCGCTGCATCCTTTAATTGTTTTTCAGCCTCAATGCGGATGGTTTCATCCCCGCATTCTATACTTAAACGCTTAAGCTCAATTATACCGCTGGCTCCCAAGTCTTCAGCAAGATAAGCCGTATCTATCTTTTGATGCTTGCCGGAAAGATAGGAATCGACGTTATACTTTGCGATCAGCCTGTCGGTGTTTATGAAAGAGAATGCGAGAAGCATAATGAGCCCCGCTGCCAATATGAAAGGCAGAGCCTTCATCCTTTTAATGAATGCGGAAAGGATAACGAACACGAAGGCCAGCCCCATGAATATCAGAATGAGCGTCGCACACAGCCTGTCGCGGGTGAGATCGTACATATCGATGTATAGGAGCATTTTGGAAACAGCGGTCGCGATAAGTATGAGAGTCGCTCCCGCCAGCACTATCTGCGCGATCCTGACGGCAAGGGAAGTACCCCTGCCTTCGTTCTTTATAAAGCATCCGAGCAGAACTATCAAAGCCGCGTTTATGCCCGCCACAGCGCAAAGCTGAAAGAAGCCCTCACGCGCGTATTCGGCGGCGGAATAGCCTTCCGGCAGAGTGTGGCCGAAAGCGCTCATGTAATATCCCCATTGGGAAATGAAGAACATCACGTAAAGCGCCAGGAGCGCCGCTGCGGGCAGCAGAACGATAAGATAGGGAATGACCTTCATCTTGCGGGCGGAGCGCTCGGCGGCGTCCTCAGTGGAAAAACAACTCATCTTATGCGCACGCGAAGAAGCGAACACGCTGTAAATAAGCGCGGCCAAAGGAACACAGATTATGAGCTTTTTGAATATTTCGCCTATGCTTTCAATATCGAGATCGGGAAGCATCTTAACAAAATGCTCATCATAGGAAAGCAGGCTTGCCACGATAACGAGCAAAATGCAAGCGGCGACTATACCGCAGACCGCCATAAGGATAGTGCGCCCATGCTTTTTCGCGCCTTTGGGCTTAAAAATATCTGAAAAAAAGTTGCCAAAGGATATGAACATGAACGCAACGCATTTCCAAACGTCGAGAAGGAACCTCCCGGAAAGAACTCCGCTGTTGTTCCCGAAAAGCGATACAACAAAGTAACCGTAAGCAAGAGCGCTCAATATGAACAGCGGGTAAATATCAAACCCCGAAGAGCCGTGTATGAAAGCATGAACTGAAAACGCCATGCCGAAGATAAGGGCGATCACGGCTCCTCTGTTCAGTTTGCCGCCCGTTATAAGACAGACGGCCAATGTTGCGGCATAAAAAACCGCGCTTAAAACAAGATAGCCGAGCGCGTTATTGCCGACGGGTATAAGGCATACCGTGATATATGCTGCGATGAGGGTGATGAACGCAAACGCCATATAGAACTTGCTTTCGCGCTCCATCCCCTGCCCCTCCGTATTATTATCAAGCATGATGGGATCGATCTCCATATATGCTCCTCCTTTTGTTTGCTGATTGTATTATACACTTGTTAGACCCATTCTGTCAACAACAATTTATTAATTTGCGATAAATTATTATCAATGAAAAGGCGGCGTTTGAGCGCCGCCGTATCTGCCGCTTGTTTCATTCTTCGAATTCCTTTACCGCAAGCTCAAGATACGATCTTATCGGAAGGTGCTGAGGACAAATGCTTTCGCACATGCCGCACTTAAGGCAGTCCGAGGCTTTTCCCTTCTCTCTCGTAACAAATCCGTACATATGAGCGGCGCCGGGACTTTCGAAGGCAAGCTTGGAATTACAGCATTCGAATATGCGTGGTATCGGGATGTTCGCCGGGCATTCGTTATCGGTCACGCAATAACGGCAGCCAGTGCATTTTATAAGCTTCATGGATTCGATAGCTTCACGCACCTTAAAGATCATATCGAATTCTTCTTTGTCAAGAGGCTTAAAATCGCGCATGGTGGTCGTGTTATCCTCCATCTGCTCCATATTGCTCATACCGGAGAGCACCATGAACACGTTTTCAAAGCTCGCGGCAAAACGCACGGCATACGAAGCATTGCTGTTATTAACGCCGTGTAGTTTTCGGAAGGCTTCGATTATCTCGCCCGACTTACCGGGCAGCTTAACGAGGCTGCCGCCCTTTACGGGCTCCATTACGATAATGGGTTTACCGTGCTTCACGCATACGTCGTAACAAGCTTTGCTTTGAACGGATCTGTCCTCATAATCGGCATAATTGAATTGAAGCTGGACTGCCTCGACCTGCGGATACTCGTTAAGTATCATATCGAGCGTTTCGGGCGTATCGTGGAACGAAAGCCCCACATGCCGGATATAACCTTCTTCCTTTAATGCGAACGCAGTCTCATAAGCGCGGCACTCCTTGAAATGAGGAAAGTTCCGTGAGCTCTGCGCATGCATCAAATAGAAATCGAAGTGATCAACTCCGCATGCTTCAAGCTGGCTCATGAAAAAGGGCCTGATATCCTCTTCCTTCTCGAAGTAAGGGGCGGTAAGCTTGTTTGTCAAGAGATAGCTTTCGCGAGGGTAACGGCTTGTAAGGCACTCCTTAAGGGCAAGTTCGGACTTGCCCCCGATATAGCCGTGCGCTGTATCAAAATAATTAAACCCTTCGGCAATGAACTTATCGACCATTTGCTTTGTCTGCTCAATATCCACTTCTTCGCCGAGCATGGGCAGGCGCATGCATCCAAACCCGAAATTACCGTGTATTTCATTGAAAAACCTGTTATCAAACATAATCGATCCTCCGCTGTATATTTTTTTCATTATACAACGTTTTCTCATTCTTTGCAATCGACATTTTTATACAAAGCACAGCGAATCGTTGACATTTTTTGAACATGGATTATAATTAAGTGGAATGGAGGCGGGCATATGGAATCCAGAATAAAAAACATAATGGCAAGTCATTATTTCGAAGGAGCGATGCTTCTCCTTTTCGGGATCGTGATGCTTTTATGGCCCTCGGCGGCAAAGAAATGCATAGGCGTCATAATAGGTATAATACTTGTTGTGATTGGTCTTATCCTCACGATAGATTTTTTGAGGAAATTCGGCGCGGCGCATCCGATGAGCCTTTTTGCAGGGCTCCTGTCTTTTGCGCTCGGCATAGAAATGATAGTCAGCCCTTCAACCTTTATCGTCGTAGTGCAGGTCGTAATGTCCATCACGCTCATTTACAGCAGCATTCTTCTTAATCTGCAAGCGTATAAGCTCCGTTCCGAGCGAAACGCTTTATTTTACGTGACCGTGACGTTTGCGATCATGGCGCTTGCGTTTGCGGCCGTCATACTTATAAAGCCGCTTGGCGAAGGAATCGCGCTTATCCGCGTCAAAGGAGCTTCGCTCATACTCGAAGGCCTTGCCGCGCTGTTTGTTATAAAGAATCACTCTCATTCCGGAAGCGAAAGCTATATTGACGTTTGACACAGGATCCGTTCAAAAAATGGCCCCGATAAAAATCGGGGCCGCAGTTTTATTCGATCATGCATGAAAGGATCCTCACTGTTGTTCCGTTCCGTCCGTCTTATCAAGATAGCGTTTTACCATATCGACCATGCGCTGATCGTGGAAAAGATCCTCTACCTCGTCGAGATCGACGGTTTTTCCGTCAAGTATCCACTGAATGATAACCTCAACGTACATGAAACGCCTTGTGTTGGGATCGCGCAGATACTCGAGAATGTCGATGTTCATCTTGGTGTTGATACCTTCGATCATGCCCGTGAAGAAGGTGCAGTTTTCGCCGAAGCATTTGCCCACGGCTTCAAGGTGCTCAAAGCCTTCTACAACGTTCGCAACGCGCATCATTCTGCGGTCGCGAGCGACTATCGCTCCCCCGTTCAAGAGCTTATCGACGGAGGTGTTCAGTATCTCGCACAGATCGAGAAGTATTCCCGTATCGGGAAGGGATTCGCCCGTCTCCCACTTGGACACCGCCTGGAAGGAGATGTTGAGCTTATCCGCAAGTTCCTTCTGAGTAAGCTTTTGAGCTTTTCTCAGGTTTTGAATATAGTTGCCTATTTTGAGATTATCCATTTCTATTTACCTCTGTTTCTTTTGTCGGCCGCAGTATGATTATAACGCGGCTTTACCAATAGGTAAATAACCGCAAAGTTGAAGATGCTCTATCTGAAGTGGAATTCTCGAACAAATTCCCTCGTTGCTGCAAAAAATGTTGCTTTATCACGTCGTTTATGGTATTTTATGTTCGACAGAATTCCCCATGCAATTCTTTTGAAAGGAATCAAAGGCTATGAAGGATCCCGTTATACGGAGTAATCGGTTTCAATGCTTGCTGGCTCTTATTGCAGCTTCGGTGGTTTCGGTATGCGTCTGTGTGGGCGTAACGATGAATCTTACTACGATATTCGATGAAAACTTCGATCATATGGGCATACGCACTTTCTGCATGTTCACAGTTGATTCAAACATTTTGGCGGGGCTCACTATGCTGCTCTGTATCCCTTATACGATCGACGGTCTTCGTACGGGGTATTATCACTTGCCCGACTGGGTGGTGGTCCTCATGCATATTTCCGTTACGGCGGTCTCGCTCACTTTCCTTGTATCGCTCTGCATTCTGGCACCCTTTAAGGGGTTCGTGCTGATATTCACGGGCTCGCGCTTCTTCCTTCACGGCGTCTGCCCCGTCCTTTCGATAATTACCTTCTGCTTCTTCATAAAGAGCCATCTCATCAGATTTCGCGAATCGTTCCTTGCGCTCATACCCGTATTCATTTATGCGGCGGTCTATCTTGTTATGGTGGTCTTCATAGGCGAAGAGCACGGCGGCTGGAATGACTTTTACGGCTTTGCCACCCGTATTCCGATATGGATATCTCTTGTTGCGATCATGCCGCTTACTTACGGCATTGCCGCGCTTCTCAAATTGGGGCATGACGGCGTCTGCAAAGCGCAAAGGAAAAAGGACGCCGAGCTTTGCCGAAAAGCTTACAGCGGCGCGGATATGTCAAAGGTGGTCGAGAACATGGCGCTCGTCCACAAAAAGGAACTCAAGACGGATAATCTTGTTATCCCTTCGCAGATCATCCGCCATATGATAGAGAACACCGGCTGCGGGATGGATCCTTCCGAGGGCTGCAGACAGTATCTTGAAGCGTATCTGAAGGACTGATCGTTTATAACAGTATAAATTAAGCAGCACCCGATCGGGTGCTGTTTTTTATTTGCTGATAATATCGTTTTATTCCGAAAAAGAAGCTGCAGCGTTCTCCGCTTCCTTTGCCTTCCTTTTGGAAAAAAGTTTTTCAACGGGCGTCCATATTCTTCCCCAGTGGAACTGTTTGCAGAGGAAGAACACGATCCCCGCGAGCGCCGCTCCCGTCACAACGTCAAGCACGTAATGCTGTTTTACGTAACAGGTGGAGGCGAAAATGAGCAGCGTGGTTATGAGCGAATAGATCCTGAACCACAGAGGGATCTCCTTGCGGCCCATAACGCCCAAATAGCAGAGCGTGCTGTTTATGCAGTGGAAGCTCGGAAGCAGATTGTATGCCATCCTGGAGCCGTCAAGCGAATACCAGAACTGGCGCAGCTTATCCCAGAAGGTCGGGTTTTCCACGACTGCATAGAGCCCCTCCAATTCCCTGTCCATATAGGTCGGGAAGAAAGCGAGGCACAGCATCCCCACTAAACATGAGATCACACAGGCGGCCATATAGTCCTTGAAATGCTGTTTTTCACACGTTGAAACGACCATCGGTCCCATTGCCCAATAAAGGTAAGACCAGATATACGGGATTATGAAGATCGATACGATGGGTATCATATCGTCAAGAGGTATCTTGGGCAGGAAGGGCGTAAAGCCGAACAGCGAAGCCAACCAGTGCCCCATAAGATAGATGCCGTGCTGTGACAGCGCATACGCAAAGCCTATGATTATTGCATATGGCTTTATCCTTTTAATGCACTGTAAGGTCTTGCATTCCATTATTCCTTTTCCTCCTGTTGAACACGTTGATAAAGGATCCCGTATGAGATTATACCACAATATGGTCTGATAAACAATAACGCCGCGTAAGAGGCTCACATATACATCGCCAATTCAGCGGAATCCATGTACTGACACATGGAAAGGTTGAACCGCGTATAATCGGTTTCTTCAAACTCGGCCGTTGTGGGAATGACCGTCACCCTTACAAGGTCCAACTGGTTATAGAAAGTTATCATTATGGGGACGCCTATTATTTCCGATTCGCCGCGTATTGTCAGATACCCCGATTCCTCAAGAGAAAGCAATTCCTCCGCATCTTTTACCTTGACTTCTGTCTCGTTTTCCGCATCACCGATAAACACTTCCTAAAATGATTATATCATATTCGATATGAGTATTCAAATGCAACGCGCTTTGGCTTTCACACAAACATAAAAGGCGCCGCTTGGGCGCCCTTTATGATGCGAATATTCTTTTACTTTCCATTCACCTGCGCATCGCTCACGCACAGCGTCTGCGCGTAGTCGTAGGCATTGGTAAATACGTAGGTCGTATCGCCGACGGTCAAATTGTGTTCGCCCTGCGAATGGAGCGAGAGCTCGAACTGCTTTACGCTTCCGGAAACCTCTATCCTTCCGTATCCCAACGCAAGCAGCGTTCCGCCGCTTACTTCGATAGTGCTTTCGGCGTCTATCGCGCCGGCCATCATATTATTGGGTCCGCGGGTTATTACAAGGCCGCCGTTCTGAACGTAACCGCCGTTGGAATCTATGCCGTCAAGATCGCCGTCAGGCGAGACGGTCACATCGAATACGCCTCCCGTGACTTTAACAAGAGGAGTTTGAGCGCCCTTGCAGGCGTTCACGCCGTCATCCATGGCTCTGATTATCGTGATTCCATCGGAAATCTCGATGACGTTCGCTTCGAGCCCCTCGTAAGCGCTGTCAATATTGACGCTCCCGCCGGAGATAGTGAGCGTGCCGTTCGCATGAATTCCGTCCGCGCCGGAAACGGCTTTCTGCCCTTCCCAGCCGCCGTTATCGCTGCGGCCCGTCTTGCCGCCGCCGGTCTTCCCTTCGGGAGAAAAAACGGTTGTAATGACGGTTCCGCCGGAAATGCTTACGTCGCCTATGCCTGTGCCGCCGCTTTGGAAAGCGGTCCCGCTGTTGGCATGGAGCCCGTCGTCATAACTCGATATGATTATCATGCCGGCGGAAATGTCAATGGCATTTTCGGTCTTTACGCCCATATAGGATTCGGTTGCGGCGGTATCGGCAGTATAGCTGCTGTATGCGCCGGTGTAGATCGTGACTTCGGGAACGAGCCCTTCGCCCGATTTCATTATAAAGTCATGAGACGCCTGGATGCCGTCGCCTGCAGCCCATATCTCGAGAGTACCGCCAAGCAGCGTAATGTCTCCGCGCGGCGTGCCGGACTTCGAAAGATCGGTGCTCTTTGTCTTGATACCGTCGCCCTCGGATGAAACGGCTACAACGATACCGCTTTCGATCGTTACGGAATCTGCGCCCCTTATGGCGTTATTGACGGCTGTGACCTTGAGAGCGAGCTTCTGGATGGTTACATCCTTTGACGTGTGTATGCCGTTGTTGAACCCACCCTCTACCACGAGGACGCCCGCGCCTTTCAATTTAATATCGGTTTTGGCGGTTATCGCGCCTGAACCCAGATCAGAATCATCATCGACCCTCTTTTCGCGCGTGTCACGGATTATGTTTTCGGTATGGTTCTTGGCAGAGATCTCGACTTTATCAGCCGAGAGTATCCTGATCGGCGAATCCTCGGAGCAGGTAATTGTAACGCCGTTGAGCTCAAGCTCAACAACGTCTTCCTTGCTTGCGGCGACTATTATCTGCCCGTTCAGAGCGCCGCTCAAGGTATAGACGCCGCCCTTGGTAACGGTGTATTTTGAGCCGTTCTGCGTGAAAGCGCCGTCAAGAGTGGTAATGCTGAACTCTTCCGTCGCCTCCGCCGCGGTTATTGAATCCACCGCCGTAACGGGGGCTTCCACAGTTGTTGATGCGGACGAAATAGTTATAACGTTAGTACCCTGCGCGTTTTTGCCGCATCCGGCAAGCCCAAACACAAACAACGTGCTGAGTAAGAATACGGTAATGATATTAAAAACCCTTGTTTTCAATTTACATTCTCCATTTCTTTTTCGTTTCGCTGTATATATTTTAACATACGCTTTAGAACTAAAACGCATTGCGTCGGTACAAATATGTGTCAGCGCCATGTCATTGAATTCTCCTGCTATACGACGGCTTTCTTATCAGCGAGCTGCATTCTTCTTTTTTCGGGATATAATGATCCCGACTGCCGCGCCTGCTCCGGCGAGCACTGCCGCGCCGCCTGCAATGAGGGCTGTAATGAAGCCTTTGGAGCGTGTATTTTCCTTCTCGCCTTCATCGGGAGCATCGGTATTCACGGGCGTGGAAGTATCTGCGGGCGCCGCCGTATCTTCGGGCCCTTCCGTTTCATCGGCAATGGGAGCTTCGGTATCGTCGGGAGCCGCGGTATCTTCCGGCGAATCGGTATCCTCGGGTCCGTTCGTTACGTCGGTTTCGGGAGTATTGGTGATCTCCGGCGCATCGGTTGCCGCGGTTGCTTCGGGTGTGGGCGCTGTTTCCGTTATCGTTTCGGTGCTGTGAGCTTCCGTTTTATCGGGTGCGGCGGCGGTTGCGGTCGGCGTGACCGGAACCGTGGAACTTGCAGAGGTAGGCTCTGGTGTTTTGACGCCCGTCGTAGGAGCGGGAGTATTTGAAGGCGCGGGAGTTGAGGTTGGCTTGTTCGTCGGAGCCGCGGTGGGAGCGGCGGTCGGCGTCAAAGTGGGAGCCGCAGTAGGCGCTGATGTGGGTTCGGGCGTTCCGGGAACTCCGGGATGATCGCCTGCGTCATACCCCGCAGTTGCCGTTGCGATCTCCGAGCCGTTTATATAAAGCTTGACCTTCATGCCTTCCGAAAGGTTCGGCGAGCTGAAAATGATATAGCCGGCTTTCCGCGGAGCGGTCGTCGTAAACAGTGTGCCGCCCGATGCGTTGGCAAGCTTAACCGTGCTGCCTTTTGGTATGTTCAATTCGCTTCCGCCATCCGTCGCTTTTCCGAAGGTCACATATACCTGCTTAGCCGATGACGGGTTTTCCACCATGCCCGCGGACCCCATCCCGAAGAGCGTTCCGCTTTGAAGAGTTATGCCCTTAACGCTTTCGAGGGGAGAATCCGTCTCTTTTTCGGATGAGAAGACGGTCACGCTGCCGCCCGCAAATGAAAGCGTGCCGTTCGAGTCGATCCCGTCGCCGTCAGTGGAATTGACGGTGATGGTACCGCCCTTGATATTGCAGGCATACGGGTAATCGCCCAGCTCGCTGTTTGCGCATTTTATTCCGTCGCTCGTAGAATTGATGGAGATATTTCCTCCTGCGATGTTCATAACTGCGCTGCTGAGGCCCACAGAAGACGAGGAGATCGTCAGAGTCGGGCCGTTTCCCGATTGACCAATATTCAGCGTCCGGTCGCATCTTATGGCATTGCCCGCGGCGGAGACGGTGATCTTACCGGATTGTATGCTCAAAAGCTGTTCGCTCTTTATAGCGTCGTTTACGTTGGCGGTGACGTTGAGCGTAAGCTGCTTTATGGTAAGGCTTGCGCTTGAAGCGGGTGTATCGCCGTCCGCCGCAAGATCCATACCGCCTTTTATGCCGTTCTTGCCGTTCGCCGTAACGATCAGCGTGCCGCTGCCGGATAAAGTAAGCCTACAGCCGTCCTTGGCCTTTATAACGGCGTTTTCCGCATTGGTGTTTTCGGGGTGTGCATCGTCGTTGTTGATAGAAGTATCGGTAAGCTTGTTCACCGTACCCGATGCGGTCTGGATGTTGACCTCGCTGCCCTTATTACACAGTATCGGAGCGGAATCCGCGCTCTTGAGATCGAGATCGTTCAGTACGAGCGTAACGCCCGTCGTTCCCTTCTTGACAGTAATTCTGCCGTTGGAGCAGCTTCCCGTCAATGTATAAGTACCGCTCGCTTTTATCTTAAGAGTCGTGCCGTCGATCGAATAGCTTTCCTCATCCTCGACGGAAGCGGTGATACCGCTGTTTGAAAACGTGAAAGTATTGGTGCTCGAAGCGGCCGAGTCCTCTTGAAATGCGTTTTCGGCCGTGACTGCGCCGCTCAAGCTCATGAGCGCGAGCAATAAAGCAAGCATTGCGGCGGCCGTTTTCTTTATGATGATCATTCTGAATTCCTTTCCTTATCGAGCGCCCGCTTGAAACCGTGTCTTTCGGCGCTGTTAATTGCCTATTTATACGGATGAAGATTAGCATAAAGCGAGCGGCCTGTCAAGAAAATCGAGCAATGTTGCAAATAAAGCCACAGTTGTGTCACGGTTGCGTCGCAGTTGGGTTGGTATGAAACCCGGCGGTCTTTTCCGAAAACGGAATGGTGTACTTATATGCCCCGAAGACCATGAAAAGGAATCCTTTCGGATGCCTTCGGATGCCTTTTTCAATCGTATTCTGTCACAGTGCTCTAACGAAGATCATATGTTACTCTTCCGCTTTATGCACCACGACCTGCGGGAACGGGATCTCCACGCCCTTCTCGTCGAAGAGTATCTTCAGATCCCTGGCAAGCATGCGCTGACCGTTGAATATGTTCTCCTCGGTGACGTCGGCGGCGAATTTGAGATCGATACCGCTTTCCCCGAGATTATCCACGCCCAGATAACGGGGCGTTTTGAGATACAGTTCGGGATGCTCCTGTTTGAGAGCGGGCAGGGATTCATCGAGCATCGCCTCAAGCTTTTTAAGATCTGTGCTGTATGCGACGCTTACCACGACGAGCGCAACGGAATTGTTGCGGGAGCGGTTTTGGAAATTGCGGATATCGGAGTTGTTGACGACCTTCAAGTTTCCGCCCGCATCCTCAATGACAGTAGTGCGCACGCCGATGCTGCGTACAATTCCGCGGAAATCATCAAGGATTATTATATCGCCAACGCTGTACTGGTTCTCGAATATTATGAACGCACCGGTGATGATATCCTCTATAAGGCTCTGCGCGCCGAAGCCAAGTATCAATCCGACGATGCCGACGCCGGCCAATACCGCCGTTGTGTTGATGCCCAATATGCTGAGACCCCAGACGATCGCGGCAATGACAGCGACGTATTTGAGCAAACCGGAAATAAGACTCGTAACGCTCTGGAGCCTGCCGCCCCTCTTGCCGATGAGATTAAGGATCAGTTTAAGCACCTGATAGATGAGCCAGACTATCGCCAGAGCCAGTACCAGAGTGATTATCTGAGCGATGGTGGCATGCGTATCCCCCTTTATGAGCAAATGGGTCGTTTCCATCTCGCTTACCGCGTTTTTAAGGTTCTCCGAAATGGGAAGCCATTTCGGATTTGCGAGCAGAAGCACCAGGATCGCCGCTATAACGATCCCGATATAGGTCTTGGCGTTACTTTTCTTTTTCATGATAAACCTCCTGCGGGCCCCATTGGGGAATGTATTGGATCAGATTAATAATTGGTATCGCTTTGGTTGTCACAGCGACTTGCATCGTTTGCGTCGAAGTCCATGTGAAGCGTTCCCCGTTATAGGAAAGGGTCAGCTCCAGCATCCATTCGGAAGAGCCATCGAGGCTCACCCCCTCGGCAAATACGTTGGCCACGTAATAGCTTTCCCATTCGAACGTATCAAACGATACGCAGCTTATCGGCAGCTCTATTTCGGAGACAGTATCCGAATTGGGCACGATAACCACGGATTGGGCGCTTACTTTTGAAAGATCGGGCGCAAGGTCGGGAATTATCGCCCAATAGGTACTTAATTCCTGCGAGTCGGGAGCATAATATGCTGTCGCATACTCCGTTGGTTCTACGAAGAACGATCCGATGTAGGCAGGAACGTCGTCGCTGTAAACGTACTCTACGGAACCGTCGGGCATCGTGCATTCGAATTCGATATAGAACCAGCAGAACAGCCCCGGAACGCCGTATTCAAGGGTCGCGTCGCACGTGAGGCAAACGTCGCCCGGCGAGGTGTTCCAATATTCGGACGGATCGGATACGATGGAGTGATAGAGCTCTGCCGTACCAAAGCTCTCATCGCAAAGGTTGTAATCATAGCTGTCTATACCCTCGGCGCGGTAAAGCCTTGCCGTGACATCCTCCGCATCGTTCATGATAAGCGAGAACGTCACGTAGAACATCGAATCGAGGTTTATGACGTCTGCGTTTAAGACCTCGGGCGGGATACCGTTGTTGAAGCCGTATTCGATCACGATCTCAACGCTCGATTCGGCTTCCCATTCAACGGCGGCAGGTCCTGCTTCGGTATCCGTATAAAGCAGCTTGACGGCCGCAATGAAATATTCATCGGTACCGGCCCCGTAATAGTCGATCTGACCGAGTACGCTTACCTCGCCGGTATCGGTATCGATCCGGAACCACTCAAGTTCTGTCAGGATATTCGCTCCGCCGATGGAAGTTGCGGTAAATTCAACCGTCTCCACCTTCTCGGGATCGACGACTTCGGTATCTATCCTGTAGGTAGCGTAGAAGAAGCCATCGCCCACTTCTATACTCTCCTCTTCGACGGGCACAACATAGGTCCCCCTGTAAACGACGAAGGGTTCGCTGTAGATGAACTGTGTATGGCCCGTGTCGTCGATGTACTGCAAAGCGACGCGGAAGAAGCCGAAACCGTTGGGATCTGAAAGCTCAGCTATGAGGCAGTCGCCGCCGGAGGGTCCCGTCACCCATGAAACTGTTCCGTCGGATCGGCTCAACGAAATGGAATTGACCGTCAGATCGCCGCTGTCTTCCTCAAACAGCTCATATCCGCTGCCGTTCCAATATTCAAGCGTCGCCGTGAGGTCGCCGTAAACCGTTCCGTCTGCGACCGTAACTGTGATAGGAACATAGCTGAACCCATCTTCATCCTGTATTACGCTCGTGCTTTCCAGCGTGGGCGCAGTGAAGGTAACGGGAACGTCCAGATACGCAAACCCCGCGGAGTGCCAACTGATGAAATCGTTATGGTCGATATAATTGAAGGCGACGGTAACGAAGTTGGTATCATTGGGATCGAGCGGCTCAGTCGGGGTATAGGTCACCGTAAACGTGCCGTCATCCGAGAATTCGGAAATATCGGCGTCGTTTATGATATCCTGCATATCATAGGTTTTTTTGCTGCTGTATCTCGTCAGCGTGAGCTGTGTCATCTCGAGCTTCGTGAGATCGAGCACCAGGCCGGTATCCACCATGAAGGTACAGGAGATCACACCGTTCTCATAGCTCGAGTACTCAACATGAACGTACTCTCCCGTGTAAACGAAGAGGCTGTCGAGCTCGGTGGATGAGACGGAATCCTCGCTGCCGTCAAGGTATGTGAATTCGACGAGTATCCTCGCCTGCTTCATCAGTCCGATCACTTGCTTATACTCGAGAGTATATATATCGAACATAAGATCCTCGCACGACCAATACGTGTCATCACCATCGAACTCGGCTGTGAGTACGCTTTCGCCGAGCATCGGGCAATCCTCCCAGTCTTCGCTGCCTATATCGGCGTATTGGAGCTTTGCCGTGACCGGTTTGGAAGTATCGACGTCGTTCAGTTCCAGATTGAAGTAGAAATAGAACTGGTCCGCGTATTCATCGTCAATGCCCGGGTTATAGTTTCTGACTTCATTCAGCTCTATGAACTCAGGCGCCGTCATGGGAGTCGGCGTAGGTGTGGGCGTAGGAGTCGGCGTGGGTGTAGGCGTGGGCGTAGGTGTGGGAGTCGGCGTAGGCGTCGGCGTCGGAGTAGGCGTGGGTGTAGGAGTCGGCGTCGGCGTCGGCGTCGGAGTAGGAGTCGGCGTGGGAGTCGGCGTCGGAGTCGGTGTAGGCGTAGGTGTAGGCGTCGGCGTGGGAGTCGGCGTAGGCGTCGGCGTCGGAGTAGGCGTCGGAGTAGGCGTTGGCATCGGAGTAGGAGTCGGCGTGGGACTCGGCGTAGATGTAGGCGTCGGCGTCGGCGTCGGC
>JAFPXD010000017.1 GCA_017394835.1 Clostridia bacterium | reverse complement strand
TGGATAATTATACCGCGTGCACCGCTGTCAAGGTCGGGTAGTATTTTCTCAAGAGTTCGAAAATCTCCACCCTTCCCTTGACAGCGAGATGGGGCTCCCTCCTCACTGCCCTGAGTGTAACCTATCATTGACGCCGGTACACCTGCTTTCAAAGGGAAGGAGGAACTTCCTTACGAAGTGCACCCTTCGGGGGTGTCTTTTTTGTTGGTCTGCCGCTCTCTAACCTCTTATTGCGATATCGGGCATATAATGTTATAATTATTCGGATCTGAAAAAAGGAGACTGTTATGAAAGAATTTCTTATAAATCTCTTCACTGCCCTCGCGGGCAAATTTGCCGAAGCGCCGCAGGCTTGGGGCGCTCTCCACATAACGTTCTTCGCAGTCGGCTTAGCCGCGGCGATAATCGGAGCCGTGCTTTTGAGGAAAAGCTCCGACAAGACCTTTAACAGGGTATTGCGCACTGTGGGCTTCGTGCTCTGCGGGATGGAGGTGATCAAGATATCCTTCTACTATTTCGCGATGCACAACTGCAGCCTGACTGAAACGGCGTATCTTTTCCCCTTCCAGCTCTGCAGTCTTCCCATCTATATGGCGCCCATCGCCTCCTATCTTAAAAAGGAAAGCGTCGTGAGGAAGGCGATGCTCACCTTCATGATGACCTACACGCTCATGAGCGGGTTTTCCGCCTTCGTGAACCCCTCCGGCATACTGATGTCCCATATACTGCCGACCTTCCATTCGCTGATATGGCACATGCTGCTCGTGTTCATTGGGCTTATGATCGCGGTCTCGGGCAGGGGCGGATACACCTTCCGCGATTTTTTCCGCGGGTTCGTCTGCTTCATAGTCTGCTGCTATATCGCGCTCTTTCTCAACATACTCATACCTATGCTGCTTCCCGAGGCGAGCGTCAATATGTTCTATCTGGGGCCGAACCGCTCCTCGCTCATAGTGTTTGACGCGATCTACGATCGTTGGGATTGGGTGGTGCAGATGAAGGCCTATGAAATGGCGCTCTCGATAGGCGCGTTCATAGTGTTCATATTCACAAGGACGGGCGCCGCGCAAAAGGCGAAAAAAGCTTGATATATTATGGAAAAAGGGGCCTTTAAACTTACGTCCTTAATTATATATTTGAAAGGAGCCGCAATTTTTGCCGTTATTTTCTGTCTTATATAATAGAAGAAATTGCAAAAGGAAAGGTGATCTGAATGAAAAAAGTATTGGCTATGATCATATCGGCGGTGATCGCGCTCAGCCTTGCGGCCTGCGTAAAGCCGCAGACGCCCCCTTCCCCGGAGACCGCAGCCGAAACGCAGAGCGGAGCCGAAACGCAGAGCGAAGCCCCGGAACCCACGGTATGCCCCGGAACGTACACGGAGCTTTCTGTTTTATGCGACGGGGTCCGGTTTGATATTCACAGTCACAAGGGCTCAATGTTCGAGCTTTTGCTTCACGCGGAGGAGAACGGGATAATGGAAGAGCTCATTAAGGTCGGAGCGGAAGCCCGCATAGAGCCCGTTTATCCCAACGCTTACGATAGCTGCAGGCTCAAGGAGGCGCTCGTGTATCTCGATCAGGGCTGCGTGACGGAGTACCGGTTTTCCTCCTTTGAGGAGGCGCTCGAATACGCGCGGGAGCATATAGAGCTTGATCCCGTTATCGACGTGATCCTTTTACAGGATAACGAGGAAGCCGGCTATGCATTCGCGCTCGTAGGGGAAACGGCCGATCTTCCCTCCACCGTGCCGGATCCGCCCGCGGCGGGTCAGTATTTCTGGCTCGTTGACGGCGGCGAAACGGTGCTTCCCTACATGGAATTCGCATACGGCACGACCTACGTCCCCGCCGAGGGCGATAACGAGGGCGGTATGCTCCATGCGGACGGCATGGCGTTCTTCCAAGGGATACTCGGCGAAGCGCGTAAATTCCCCTGCGTCAGCCGCGGCTGTGAGACCGCTCTGTACGCCGACAGCGTCGTGACCGGAATAAGGGTCTATGACGCGGTCACGAGGGAAAGACTCGCGGACGGCATAAAAATCGAGGAGCTTCCCGGCGTTATAGAAGCGAACGGACAGGCGCTGATCGTAGAGATAACCGTGAGTCACGAGGGAGAATTTATCGAGGAAGCGGGCGAGCACGAGTACGACGCTTATATGTACGGGTACTTCGTAAGGAGCGACGGCGGGGAAAGGCCCCTCCTTTCCGAAATGACCGATGAGGAATTGAGGACGGCGCTCATGGGGCTGGGGGTCGAGGTCCCGGAGGAGCCTCCGTATGATATCGGGTATCTTGCGAGGCTTTTTGAGGAGGATATAAACGCCCCCTACCCCTCCGACATTTATTTCGACGAAGCGCACAACTTTTTCGAAAATGTACGCAGGGCGGTCAAGATCTATTACGGTGTGGAATGAGCGCCTAAAAAGTATATTGCATAAAAAAACCGTTACCCGCTTTATTTTAAGCGGGTATTCTGTTATAATTCCCCTGTAAACTCTATAACGAAAAAAGGAGATATTACCATGCCCGTTAATCTTAAAGGACGTCACCTCTTGACCCTCAAGGATTTCACCCCCGAAGAGATCATGTACCTGCTCAACCTTGCCGCCGACCTCAAGGCGAAGAAGCGCGCCGGTATCCGCGGCGATTTGCTTGCCGGCAAGAACGTTGTCCTTCTGTTCGAGAAGACCTCCACCCGTACCCGCTGCGCTTTCGAAGTCGCCGCTTACGACGAGGGCGCTTGCGTCACCTTCCTCTCCAACTCCCAGATGGGCAAGAAGGAATCCATGGAGGATACCGCGAAGGTCCTCGGCCGCTTCTATGACGGCATCGAGTTCCGCGGCTTCAAGCAGGAGACCGTAGAGCTGCTCGCCAAGTACGCCGGCGTTCCCGTATGGAACGGTCTTACCGATATGTATCACCCCACCCAGGTGCTTGCAGACCTTCTCACTATCCGTGAGAACATCGCGAAGCCCGTCAACAAGGTCAAGCTCGTTTACGTTGGCGACGCCCGCAACAACATGGGCAACTCCCTCATGATCATCTCCGCCAAGCTCGGCATGCACTTCGTCGGCATCGCGCCCAAGTGCCTCTGGCCCGAGGAAGGTCTCGTTTCCGAAATGCGCGAGCTCGCGGAGCAGACCGGCGCGAAGATCGAGTTCTCCGATAAGATCGAGGACGTTGACGGCGCGGACGCCATCTATACCGACGTTTGGGTATCCATGGGCGAAGAGGCTCAGTTCGAAGAGCGCATCAAGCTGCTCGAGCCGTACCGCGTGACCATGGACATGATGAAGATGACCCACAACCCCGACGTCATCTTCCTCCACTGCCTGCCCAGCTTCCACGATCTCGAGACCAGCGTCGGCCGCGACATTTACGAGAAGTACGGCCTGAAGGAGCAGGAAGTCTCCGACGAGGTATTCCGTTCCTCCATGAGCAAGGTCTTTGACGAGGCCGAGAACCGCATGCACACCATCAAGGCCGTCATGGTCGCCACCATCGGCAGGTAATCAAAGAATGCTGTGAAGGAGCTCCCAAACGGAGCTCCTTTTTCAGTGGCGCTCGCCTGCTCCCGCCCCGCGTTTTGTTATATACTCCCCCTGCCCTATTTACACGGCTGTGAAAAAATGCTAAAATTGCCGTATAAGAAAAATCCTTTTCGGAGGTCCGATATGTTCAAAAAGATCCTTTGCATCGTTATGATCCTTGCGTTCGCGGCTGTGTTCGCGGCCTGCTCCAAAAAGCCCGAAACGCCCGCCGAATTCGACGGCGCGGCCGCGTTCGAAAAGCTCCTTGCCGAAGTCAAGTACGCCGGCGAGCTCGAGGATGCTTCCGAATATGCCGAGTATATGTTCGGCGAGCTCCCCGAAGGCACCGAGGTCAAGCTCTTCACCGCCAGCGGCAAGCTTGCGGATTGCGCTATAATGTTCAAGCTTGCGGATGAGACCAAAATGGCCGAAGCCCGCGCCGCGCTTGACGAGTACCTTTCCTCCCGCACGCGCGAGGCGGAGCTTTACAGCCCCGAAGAGGCCGCGAAGCTCAACAACGCCATTATAATCGAGCGCGGGCAGTACCTCATCGCCTGCGTGACGGATGATACCGCCGCGGCGTCTGCGATCCTCAAATAAGTAAAATGAATGGAAACGCGGTAAAAAACTCAATAAAATACTTGGCTTTTGCGCTGGCGCTCATTACAGGGCTCTTTGCCTGCGGCTGCAAAAAGAGCGGCCCCTCCGCGCCCTATGAGGTCGATATTCCCGATCCCGGCGCGGCCGTGACAGCGGCTCCCACCGCCGAGCCCACCGCCGTGCCCACAGAGGAAGCGCATGAAACGCCCTCCCCCACCGAGGCGGAGCCCACCGAGCCCGCACAGATCCCGCCCATCCAAAGCGTCAGCGGCGAATTCCACACCTACTCGGGCGTGAACGTCATGCGCGTGGATGACCGCGCCTATGAGATCTGCGTCTATCTTGAGGATGAGGCGCAGACCTACGCCAAGCTCATAGGCGATGCGGCGGAGGCGCTTAAGGGGATCACGAAGGTTTATGACCTCATAATCCCCACCGCTTACGGAGTCATGATGCCCGACGATATGCGCCAGAAGATCTCGTATTACGTCGATCTCGGCGCCTGCATAGAAAAGACCTATTCCTACGTGCCCGATACGGTCACGACCGTTTCCTCATACGACCGTCTCATGCATCACAGGGATGAGTTCATCTATTTCCGCACCGATCATCACTGGACCGCGCGCGGCGCTTACTATGCCTACACCTGCTTCTGCGATGCGAAGGGCATTGCTCCCTACCCTCTCGAAGCGCATGAGGAGAGGGCCTTCGAGGGCTTCCTCGGCACCCTCTATAAGGACAGCGGCATGGATCCCGAGCTCCTGCCCGAGGAGACGGTGCTGGCCTACGAGCCCGTTTGCGGGGGCGTGACCATGACAGTCCATTATTTGGACGGCACTACGGCAAGGTGGCCCATAGTAACGGACGTTACGAAATACAGCGCCATAGCCAAATACAACACCTTCGCGGGGGCGGATAACCCGCTTACCGTGTTCGAAAACCCGAACGTTACCGACGGTTCCGTGCTCATAATAGTCAAGGAGAGCTTCGGCAACGCGATGATGGCGTTCCTTGCCGATCATTACAGCAAGATCTATGAGATAGATTACCGCTATTATAAGGGGAACGTGATAGAGCTCGCAAAGGAGGTCGGCGCGACCGATCTGCTCTTTGCAAACAATTTCATGATGATAAGCTCCCGAAGCAATATCGGCAAGCTCAGCATGATAATCAAATAAAACAGGAAAGGGATTCTTGATATGAACGCAAAAATGCTTTGGCAGTACGCCCGCCTCGTGGTGGAGGTAGGCATAAACGTGCAGAAGGGGCAGCCCATAATGATAAACTGCCCCGTCGATCGCGCCGATTTTGCGAGGATGCTCGTCACCGCGGCCTATGACGCGGGCGCGAAGGAAGTGCATTTGAACTGGCGCGACGATTACTGCGCGAGGCAGCGCGGCCTCAAGGCGGACGATTCGGTATTCGATTCCGTCCACCCCTGGGAGGTAATGAAGCGCATGGAGCTTGCGAAGGAGGGCGTTGGCATTATCTCTGTCGCCGCCTCCGATCCCGAGAACATGAGGGGCGTCGATCCCGACAGGCTCCGCCGCGCGAACATGGCGGCAGGGCGCGACCTCAAGGATTTCATGCGGATACAGATGTCCAACGGCATCCCCTGGTGCGTGGTTTCCGTGCCCATCGCGAGCTGGGCGAAAAAGGTATTCCCCGAGCTTTCCGAGGATGACGCCATGGAGCGCCTGTGGGAGGAGATATTCAAGGCCGTCCGCATCACGGAGGACGGGGACGCCGTTGCCGAATGGCGCGCCCACTGCGACCGCATAGAGGGCTTCGCCAAGCGCATGACGGAATACGATTTTGCCGAGCTGCATTATAAAAATTCCATCGGCACCGATCTTACCGTCAAAATGCCCGAAAACCATATGTGGCTTGCGGGAGGCGATTACTGCAAGGGCGTAAAGTTCGTCGCCAACATGCCCACGGAGGAGGTATTCTCCGCTCCCCTGCGCACCGGCGTTGAAGGCACTCTCGTCGCCGCAAAGCCCCTCGTGCTGAACGGCAACGTGATAGACGGCATCCGCTTCACCTTCAGGGAGGGCAGGATCGTTGAGATCCACGCCGATCGCGGCGAGGAGACGCTCCGCGCCGAGGTCGAGCTTGACGAAGGCTCCCATTATCTCGGCGAGATCGCGCTCGTGCCCTACGATTCGCCCATCTCCAACAGCGGCATACTCTTCTACAACACCCTGTTCGATGAGAACGCCGCCTGCCACTTCGCCTTCGGCGAGGCTTACCCCGCCTGCATAAAGGGCGGCGACGATAAGGAGGTCGAGGAGCTCAAGGCCGCCGGGATAAACGTCGAGAGCAATACCCACGTCGATTTCATGGTGGGCACGCGCGACCTCGAGATAGTCGGCACTACCCGCGACGGCAGGAAGATAAAGGTGTTCGAGAACGGCAATTTCGCGATCTGAAGAGGCAATAAAAGGGCGCCCCGTGTGGAAAACCCGAAATAACAAAAAAGACGGCGCGGCAGCTTTTTGCCGCGCCGTCGGTGTTTTTTCGGGCGTTTAACGATCCGGTTTTCCTACTTTTCCACAGGTAAAGGCCCCGATTTTCCACATTTGTTCTAAAAAATGGGAAAGGTAATACCGATGCGGATCACGCCGCGCCCATGGCGGCCCTCAGTATGAGCAGGGCGTCCTCGGTCGAGATCTCATTATCGCCGTTCATATCCGCAAGGGGAAGGGCGGAGTCCTCAAGGTCGATAAGATCCAGCACGAAGCGCATTACGGTGAGCGCATCCGCGGCGGTGACGTAATGATCGGTGTTGACGTCTCCCTGGGCATAGGGCTGAGTCAGGTCGTAGGCATAGAGGGTGATGTAACCGCTGCCTGCGTCGTCGGTATGGGAAACGGGGGTTATGACGAGGTAGAAATACGAATCCTCATAGGAATCGAGCGTCACCTGCCCGTATGGATCGCCCGCGCTGCCGCCGCTGTAAGCCCAGAGTCCGAAAAACTGATCGTAGATGCAGATATAGGCGTTCGAAGCGTGCATCCCGTCTGCGGTCGAGACGGAGGCGGCGAACCTCACGCTCTGCCCGTAGTGCATGCGGATCCTGTAAATGACGGCGTAGGAATAGGTCCAGCCCTCGGTGGTTATGTATTCGCCGGGATCGGGCTGAGGATCGTTCCCGCAGCCGGGGTTGTGGATAAAGCGCTTCAAAATGACGGGCTGCCCGCCGCAGAGGGGCCCTATGCCGACCTCCTCCGAATAGAAGGGAAGCGCCATGTCGATGGGATCGAGCTGGGCGACGGTGGTAAAGCCTTCGTTTTCAACTACGGTTATCTGCGCTTCGCCGTATTCGCCGTCCTCATAAAGGGCGCTCACGACGGCCGTGCCGGGCGCGACGGCGGTAAGGCCGCCGTTTGCATCGACCCGCACAACGTTCGTATCGGAGGAAGCCCATGTGAATTCGGAGCCGGGAACGAGCTCGCCGTAAAAGCGCACGCGCAGCTTCTCGCCCGAGCTCACGCTGAACAGGGGCAGCGTCATGGAGGAGGGGACGAGCTCAAGCGGCTCATCACAGGCGGCGGGATCCTTCCTTTCGATATTGGAACGGGCGGGCGCCGCGGAGCAGGTAAACAAAAGCACCGCGGCTATGATCAATGAGAGAATCTTTTTCATACAGCACCTCGTTTTTTTCGATTATACCATGCCGCGGGAAGGTATGCAAGAAAAAACAACGGGAGCACAAAACCCCGCTGCCGCGCAAAAAGCCCCCGCCGCGGCTAAACGCGCCGACGCAGCGGGGGCAATAAGGGGGGCTGATTATCAGGCGGTCTCCTTTGCTGTCAATGACAGCACCAAAGCAACCCTTACACCGCAAAGTTGCACACCGCTATACCTACTATTTCCTCTAGTGTACTTCCTGTTGTGTTGTTTATTATTTTTATAGTATATGTTCCTGTTTGCTCAGGAGTAAATTGAATAATCTCATAGTTCGAATACACTGTTGTAGATTGTCGCAAAAGCGATCCATCCGGCGCATATTTTTATTATAAAACAACGATACCCGGGGCGACGCACTGCAGCGGCCCCGGGGATCTTGTTTATGCGTTTTCTATTTCTCCGGAAGCACGCGGAAACTTAAACAGATATCCCCCGTTTGGGTCAGCGGGGAAGGCTTCGATTTGTTCCTTTGTAACCAAGCAGCGCCAAGCTCCGTTTTCATCTGTCTCAATGGGAAAGCCCAGCGAGACAAGTCGGTTGTATTCTTTATGCATAGCTTGATCCTGAAACTCCCAAACATCCGGTCTCTTATCGTTTTTCCAACGATCATCCATCCGTCTTTTTGTTTCAATGAATTCTTCCCACACTTCGGCAGGTTTTGTTTCTTTCCAAATATCGGCAAAGCTTTCCATTAGGACTTCTTCACGATCCATATTCAGTTTTTCCGTCAGGTCTTTGCCCGTTATCCACATCATAGGGTAAAGCAGTTCTTCATAATCGGCCATAGCAATACGGTGCGCTTCCTCGCATGTTACTTCATGCGTTTCCTGCCACTCGTTGTACTCGCTGAAAAACTGCTCTATCAACGGCGTATAAAATTCTCTCCAAGATCCCCTCCACTCCTCATCGACTTTGTAATAATTTCCTAAGCCATAATAAGACAGACAGACATAAAACAAACACCCCTCGTTTGATTCATCCTCAAGCGCTTCTTTTAGTTTCAGTGATATTAGGACATCCCCCTCGCCGGGTATCATTGTTTCCGAAATAGATACTTCCTCACCGAATACGATCCTCGGCGCCTCCGTCGGTGCGGCGGTCTCGGCCGTTGTTGCGGACGGCAGGGCGGCGACCGCCCCGTTGGGCTCGTTTTCCGCGGGCCTTATTATACGGGATACGCCGAACGCCGCCGCAAAGAGCGCAAGGCACGCGGCCGCGGCATAGGCCATGCGGCGGGGCAGGGGGCGCCCCTCCTTTTTGAGCTCATAGCCCGCGGCTTCTTCTATATGGCGGGCGCTCAGGGCGCTCACCGCGTCGAATATCAATTCCTTGCTTTCCATATCAATAACCTTCCTTATCCAAATATTCACGGAGGCGGTTCCTCAGCATATAAAGCCGTTTCGCGGCTCTTCCCGGCGAAACGCCCAGCTCCTTTGCGAGCTCCTTAACCGGGCGGTGCTCCCAGTATCTTTTGATAAAGAGCGCCCTGTCCTGCAGATCGAGCGTATCGAGCCAACCGTCTATCAGCCGTGCAAGCTCCTTTGCGCCGAGGCTTTCCTCCACGTTGGACGGGGATGGGATGCAGTCGTTCAGTTCCTCAAGCGGTTCGAGCTTGAAGGAGCCCCTTTTCAATGCCGTCTGCTTTTTGTGAAGGTTCAGCGCCTTTCGCCTCACTATGCTGCCGAGGTAGCCGAGCAGCGACGCCGGCCGCGCTTCGGGTATGCTTTTCCACGCGGCAAGGAGGGAGTCGTTCACTATCTCCTCCGCGTCCTGCGCGCCCACTATGTTCCGGGCGATACCGTAAAGCAGTCTGCCGTATTTCCGCTCGGTCTCGATTATCGCCCGCTCATCCTCAGAGCAGAACATGGCGATCAGTTTTTCATCGCTCATCGGCAGGCTCCTTCCCTTTTATTTGAGGTCCTCATCTATTAAGACAGCTTTTGATCGGCAATATTCCCCCCGCGGGGGAGCCGAGGACAAATATATTATAACGCGGGGACGAAGGCTCCGCCTTTGAGGAAAGCAATATATTTTCCAAATTCCTTCCCCCTTAATGTCAAGAGTGCTATAATTGAGGAGTAATAAGGGTGTTTCTGCGCCTGTTCGCGATTGGCGCAAGGAGCCCAAAATCAAGGAGGTCATAAAAGCTTATGGTATCCAAAGTAACCATTGACGAGAACCGCTGCAAGGGCTGCGGGCTGTGCGTAAGAGCTTGTCCCAAAAAGATCATGCAGCTCTCGAAGACCAAGCTCAACGAGAAGGGCTATCACCCCGCCGAGTGCATCGATCAGGAAGCCTGCATAGCCTGCGCGAGCTGCGCGTGGACCTGCCCCGATGCGGTCATCACCGTTGAGAAAGAGTAAGGAGGAACGAGCTATGGCAAAGAAACTTATGAAGGGCTGCGAAGCCATTGCGGAATCCGCCATCCAGGCCGGCTGCCGTTTCTTCTTCGGCTACCCCATCACTCCTCAGAACGACATCCCCGAGTACATGTCCGCCCGTCTGCCCAAGGTCGAAGGCGGCTGCTTCCTCCAGGCTGAAAGCGAAGTCGCGGCCATCAACATGGTCTATGGCGCCGCGGCTGCGGGCGCTCGCGTTATGACGAGCTCCTCCTCCCCGGGAGTTTCGCTCAAGCAGGAAGGCATCAGCTACATCGCGGGCGCCGAGCTGCCCTGCGTTGTCTGCAACATGATGCGCGGCGGCCCCGGTCTGGGCTCCATCCAGCCCTCCCAGGGCGATTACTTCCAGGCTACCAAGGGCGGCGGCCACGGTGATTATCACCTCATCGTGCTTGCTCCCTCCTCCGTCCAGGAAGCGGTCGATCTCATGCACAACGCGTTCGACCTTGCGGATATCTACCGCACCCCCGTCATGCTCCTTGCCGACGGTATCATCGGTCAGATGATGGAGCCCGTCGAGTTCCACGAGCATGAGAAGCGCGAGCTTCCCGAAAAGCCCTGGGCCGTCACCGGTTACGATCCCAAGGGCGACCGCAAGCGCGCGATCGTCAACTCCCTCTACATCGAGGTAGATGAGCTCCAGGAAATGAACGACCGTCTCCAGGCCCGCTATAAGCAGATCCAGGAGAAGGAAGTCATGGTCGAGAAGTATAGGACCTGTGGCGCCGAGGTCATCGTCTGCGCTTACGGCACCGTCGCCCGTATCTGCAAGAGCGCGATCGCTCTCTGCGAGGAGAAGGGCGTAAAGGTCGGTCTTGTCCGTCCCATCACCATTTGGCCCTTCCCCGAGAAGGAGCTTCAGGAAGTCATGGCGCAGGATTCCGTCAAGCGCGAGCTGACGGTCGAGATCTCCGCCGGTCAGATGCACGAGGATGTACGCCTTGCGATCAACGGCACCAAGCCCACCGATTTCTATGGCAAGCCTGGCAGCTACACTCCCACCGCGGAGGAGATCGCCGAATACATTCTCAAGACGAGGGAGGCGTAAAGCAATGAATACTGTATTTAAGAAAACTCCCGTTCTTACGGATACCATCATGCACTACTGCCCCGGCTGCGGCCACGGTATCGTTCACCGTCTCGTAGCTGAGGTCATCGAAGAGCTCGGCATTCAGGATCGCACCATCGGCTTCGTTCCCGTCGGCTGCGCCGTCTTCGGTTACAAGTATTTCAACATCGACTGCGTTGAGGCCGCTCACGGCCGCGCTCCCGCCGCCGCTACCGGCTGCAAGCGCGTCAACCCCAACAACATCGTCTTCACCTATCAGGGCGACGGCGACCTGGCCTCCATCGGCGCGGCAGAGATCGTTCACGCCGCTCACCGCGGTGAGAAGATCACCACCATATTCATCAACAACGCCATTTACGGCATGACCGGCGGCCAGATGGCTCCCACCACCCTCGTAGGTCAGAAGACCACCACCAGCCCCTACGGCCGTGATCCCGAGCACTGCGGCAAGCCCATCCGTATAGCGGAAATGATCGCCACCATCGAGGGCGCCGCTTACGTTGAGCGCGTTTCCGTCGATTCCACCCCCAACATCAGGAAGGCAAAGGCCGCCATCAAGAAGGCGTTCCAGTGCCAGATCGACAGGAAGGGCTTCGCCCTTGTTGAGGTCCTCTCCTCCTGCCCGACCAACTGGGGCAAGAGCCCGTCCGAGGCGATGGATTGGATCAAGTCCGATATGATCCCCTACTATCCCCTTGGCGTCAAGAAGGACATCACCAACGAATAAGGAGGACTGAATATGCTTTGGACTAACATTTTCGCAGGCTTCGGCGGCCAGGGCGTCCTGCTCATCGGCCAGCTCCTCGCATACGCCGGCATGTATGAGGGCAAGAACGTTTCTTGGCTCCCCTCCTACGGTCCCGAAATGCGCGGCGGCACCGCAAACTGCTCCGTCGTCGTATCCGACGAGCCCGTTGCCTCCCCCTGCATCAATATGGCTAACTGCGTTATCGCCATGAACCGTCCCTCCCTCGACAAGTTCGAGGCGAACGTGCTCCCCGGCGGCAAGCTCTTCATCAACAGCTCCATAATCGACAAGAAGGCCACCCGCACCGATATCGACGTTTACTACGTTCCCTGCAACGAGATCGCCGATTCCCTGAACAACCCCAAGGTAGGCAACATGGCAATGCTCGGCGCTTACCTCGAGGCGACCAAGGCCGTCGATTCCAAGAGCGTTCTTGACGCGCTGCTTTACAAGCTGGGCGAGAAGAAGGCCCACCTCATTCCCCTGAATGAGCAGGCCATCGAGCTTGGCAAGCAGGCTGTCCGCGATCAGGTGAAGTAATCGAATACAGCGTCATTGAAGGGCAAGCCGAAAGGCTTGCCCTTTGATAAAAGGCGGCGGGATGGGGAGCCGCAGCACATCCTTGGAGGCAATATGGAACAAACACCCAAAACACTTTACCGCGAGGGCAGAAAAGCGGGCTTCATCGCAATGATGGTATTTGCGGTCGTCTGCCTGGGCTTGGGCGCGCTCGCCGCGCTCTCCACCCGGGGAAGGAGCACGGAGCAGACGGTCGTGGGCTTTGCCCTTGCCGCCGCCGCATTGGCGGGCGCGGTCTTCTTCGTTTTCGAGGGGCTGAAGATATTTTCGACCCGCGTCACCCTCTATGAGGACCGCTTCTCATTCCGCGTATTCCCAAAGCCCGAAAGGACTTATCTCTATTCCGACTGCCTCTCGTGGGAGCTCGTGCCCACGGGCCGCGGCGGAGGAGGCCCCGTCTCGCTCTATAAGCTCCGCATGAACGACGGCGCGTTCCTTGTTGTCGATAACCGCATGCTGACGGGCGGACTCGGGCAGGGGATAGGCTTCTTCGGGGAATGATCCCTGCGGGCGCGGGGGGCCGCCGCGCCCCGTATCCTTCCGCGATTTTACCCATATTTTACTCATTACCCTTTTACAATTATCCGCGCATGGGATATAATTGAAAAAACGGCCCCAAAGGAGAAATATAAATGATCTACATAGTTGAGGACGATCTCGATATTCGCGAAATGGAAAGCTACGCGCTGACTTCCAGCGGGTATGAGGTGACGGCCTGCGCTTCCGGCGCGGAATTCTTCGAAAAGCTTCCCGCCGCCGCGCCCCGCCTCGTGCTGCTGGATATAATGCTGCCCGGCGAGGACGGCCTTGCGATACTTTCCCGCCTGCGCGCCGATCCCGAGACCGCGGATGTGCCCGTGATAATGGTGACGGCCAAAACGAGCGAGATAGACAAGGTGCGCGGCCTCGATCAGGGCGCGGATGATTACGTCACCAAGCCCTTCGGCGTTATGGAGCTCGTTTCCCGAGTGAAGGCGCTGCTCCGCCGCTCCGCCCCCCGTGAGGACGAGCATGACAAGCTCATTTCGGACGGCATAGTGATCGACTGCGACAAGCATACCGTGACCGTTGACGGCGTGCTCACGGAGCTCACCTTCAAGGAATACGAGCTGCTCTGCGCGCTTATGGAAAGCAAGGGCATAGTGCAGAGCCGCGAAAAGCTCATAAACACCGTTTGGGGCTATGATTTTGCGGGTGAAACGCGCACCGTGGATATGCACATAAAGACGCTGCGCCGCAAGCTCGGCGAAAGCGGCAGGAAGATAGTGACGGTCAGGAACGTCGGCTACCGTCTCGATTGAGGAGGAAGAATGTCCAAACGGTTCCGCTCGCTGGCGATAATAGTGTTCATAATAGTCTGCGCGCTGGTCGCCGCCGTCTCCGTGATCGCGGTGACTGCGCCGCTGCCCAAGTACATCCCCTTCATTGTGATAGGCGCGGCGATCCTCATAGGCGCGGGCGGCATTTATGCTTTCATTTCCGCGCTGATGAATGCCGAAAAGGATTATCACGGCGCAGATTACGCCGCCATGATCGATTCGGTGACGGGCGGCGTGCTCGTGCTGGACGGCAATTCGCGCGTCTATAAGGTGAGCGATGATGCGAGGGGCTATCTCGGCCTGCCCGCAGAGGCGATAGGCATGTATAAGACGGACGCGATAAAGGACGCGGAGCTGCTTCGGGCGATCGAGCTTGCCGAAAAGGGCGAGAGCAGCCTGACCGAATACACGAGCGGCGGCACAACGCTGCGCGTGCTGGTCGATCCCGTCATTTTCAACGGGCAGATAGTCGGCACCATGCTCCTCCTGCTGGATATGGGCGAGCAGCTCACCATGCAGAAGCTCCGCCGCGAGTTCGCCTCGAACGTGAGCCATGAGCTGAAAACGCCGCTGACCTCTATCTCCGGCTACGCGGAGATGATAGAGGCGGGCATGGCGCCGGAAAAGGATATTCCCGATTTTGCGGGGCGCATAAGGAAGGAATCGAAGCGCCTGCTCTCGCTTATAAGCGACATCATAAGGCTTTCGAGCCTTGACGAGGGCGCGGAAAACGAAAAGGAGCCCGTCGATATGGCGGAGACGGCGGAGGAATGCTGCGACGTGCTTGCGCGTTCTGCGGAAGAGCACGGCGTCACGATAGAGCAGGAGCTTGAAAGCTTTGTGATAGAGGGCTCGCCCGGCCTGCTTTCGGAGCTCGTCTATAACCTCGTCGATAACGCGATCCGCTACAACCGCGAAGGCGGAACGGTGTTCGTGAAGGTAAAGGAGGGGCTGGTATCCGTCCGGGATACGGGCATAGGCATCCCGGAGGAGCACATCCCCCACATATTCGAGCGGTTCTATCGCGTGGATAAATCCCGCTCCAAACAGTCCGGCGGGACGGGGCTCGGCCTTGCGATAGTGAAACACATAGCCGAAAAGTACGGCGCGGAGATCGCCGTCGAGAGCAAGGTCGGCGAGGGAACGGAGATAAGCCTGCGGTTCAAAACGGCGAAATAACCCAAAATATACCGCATTTCAAGCAAAAAAGCCGAAATTTTTGCTTGACAAATAAGGGGTTTCTCCGATATAATAGGTATCTGTGACAATGTGGGGTCAAGTCGGCCGGAGCAGGCCGTCTCCCCCTTGAACCAATAAGAAAAAGGAAAGAGGTGTACATCCATGAAGATGACATACCAGCCCAAAGTCAGGCAGAGGAAGAAGGTTCACGGTTTCCGTCAGCGTATGTCCACCGCCAACGGCAGGAACGTCCTTGCCCGCAGGCGCGCAAAGGGCAGGAAGAAGCTTTCCGCTTAAAGTGCATATCAACAGGTGAACCACGGCTGCTTCTTATAATTTAAGCCGTGGTTCATGTACTTTTGCGGGAAAAGCGCGGCCGATCCGCCGCGCGGTATCGATGGGGGGCCGCCCCCCGAGGACTGAAATGAAGCGCTGCTATTCCTTAAAACGGAACAAGGAGTTCCGACGTGTGTATAAGGCGGGCAAGAGCGTCGCCTGCCGCACAATGGTTTTGATCTATCTGAAGGGGCCCGCGGAAGGCGTTAAGATCGGCTTTGCCGTGGGCAAAAGGATAGGCGGCGCAGTCGTCCGCAACAAGGTGAAACGCAGATTGAGAGAGGCTGTAACTCCTCTCTTGCCGGAGATGGTTCCCGGCTGCCGCCTCATATTTGTAGCGCGTTCCCCAATTGCGGAAGTGACCTATCGGGATCTGGAAAACAATGTGCGCCGCCTCCTTGATAAGGCGGGCTTGATCGGCTGAAAGGCAAAGCGTCCGCATGGGCTCATGCGGGCGGGCGTCGGGAGCGGGCTCCTTTTTCGCCCGGCCCCTTTTCGGGGCGGGAGCTGCCGTTCCATCGTTACGGGCAGATATCAGACTGTATCGGGAGCTTGGCTCCGCCGTCCGCGGGTTTTTCGCGGGCGAAAGAAATGGTCGGAAACGCAATAAAACGCTTTCTAATATATCTCATCCGCTGTTACAGACAGTTAAGGCCTGACAGAGCTCCATGCTGCAGGTATGACCCGTCATGCTCCGAATATGCCATCCAAGCCTTGGAAAAACACGGCGCCTTTAAGGGAAGCTTGCTTGCCCTTTGGCGCCTTTTGCGCTGTAATCCCTTTTCAAAGGGCGGGTACGATCCCGTTCCGGAAAGGTTCCTCAAGCGCCGCGCCCCCTCTCCCGAGACCCAAACGAACGAAAGGACTTGACCGATGACTTTTTTTCTCACGCGCTGGTTCTATGCGATGATGCAGTTCCTTTACGGGCTCACGCATAACAGCTATCTGTGGACTATCATCATCTCCACCGTGCTCCTGCGTCTTATACAGATCCTTCCCGATATTTCCAACCGCAGGACACAGATCAAAATGGCAAAGATCCAGCCCAAGATCGACGAGCTTCAGAAGCGTTATCAGAACGATCCGCAGAAGCTCCGTCTTGAGCAGTCCAAGCTCATGAAGGAGAACGGCGTGAACACTCTCACGAGCTGTCTGCCGATGCTCCTGACCCTTCCCCTCTTCTTCTGCTTCTTTGCCGCGTTCCGCTGCTGGGGCAATGAGGAGACTATCACCCTGATGTATGAGACCGTCGTATCCCAGAACTATGAAGAGGGCACCGCGGAGCGCACCGCGGCGGAGGATATGGCGATGGATACCTTCAAGAACTTCAAGTTCCTGTGGGTACACAATATCTGGCAGCCCGACTGCTTTATCGACGCGGAGGCGTTTATCCTCCGCTTTGACGGCACGGTCATAACCAAGCCGCGCAATATGTCGCTTTTAAGCTCCGTGACCCTCGCCAACATGCCCCTTTTGCAGAAGGGCTATACCAACGCGGCGGGCGAATTCGTTTCCGGTCAGAAGATATGGCAGACCCTCAGCGAATCCGGCCTTGCGGCGGGCGAGTGGGGCAACGCGGGCAACACCTCCGGCTGCAACAGCTGCACCATGTGCGCGACCGACAGATCCGGCATGCTGCTCCTGCCCGATGAGATCTCCCCGGAGATCGCAAAAAAGATGATAGGCGTTGATACGAGCGTTCAGACCTCCGATGAAAACGGCGAAATGAGCGGCTCCAAATCCACCGCCACCGGCTCCGATATCTATGCCGCCATAATGGAGCGCTATCCCAACGCGCTCTCGAAGGACGGCAAGACCCCCGCGAACGGCCTTATGATACTGCCCTTCCTCGCGGCGGCCATGCAGCTTCTTTCCACGCTTGTGACCATGAAGCGTCAGAAGAAGGAGGGCCAGTCCCAGCAGGCGAAGTCGATGAATACCATGATGTACATAATGCCCGTCATCAGTATCCTCATCTGTATGAGCTCCACCACCGCGTTCGCGTTCTATTGGACGATCTCCGGTGCGTTCCAGCTCATATCCACCCTCGTGATCAACGCAATATTTGATAAGAAAGCCAAGAAAGAGGTTGCATAATGGAAAACGAACTCAAGACTTTCCGCGCAACGGGAAAGTCGGTCGATGAAGCGATATTCAAGGGTATCCGCGAGATGGGCATTTCCATCGACGAGGTGACCATTGAGATAATCCAGCACGAAACGAAGGGCATACTGGGCATAGGCGCAAAGCCCGCCATAGTTATGCTCACCCAGCGCCCCGCGGACGATTTTGAGATGCCCGATTATTTGAAGGACGAGCGCCGCGACCGCCGTGAAAGGAACGACCGCCGCGAGAGGCCCGACCGCCGCGAGAGGCCCGACCGCCGCGAAGAAAGGCCCGAAAAGAAGGCCGAAGCGAAGAAGCAGGAAGCGAAGAAGCCCGAAAAGCCCGCCGAAAAGCAGGAAAAGAAGCCCGAGAAGCAGGAAAAGAAGCCCGAGAAGCAGGAAAAGAAGCCCGAGAACAGGCCCGAAAAGCAGGAGAAGAAGCCCGAAAAGAAGCAGGAGGAGAAGAAGCCCGAAAAGGCCGAGAAGCCCCTTCCCGCTCCCGAAGAGCCTGCCGAGCAGGCCGCCGAGCCCTTCGTTCCCGCGGAGGCGCCCGCCGAGCCCGCGAAGGAGCTCGTCTATACCCTCGAGGCCGCCGAAAACGAGCCCGCGGCTCAGTTCGTTCAGGGCTTGATAGAGCACATGGGCGCTGCCGGCCGTGTGCTTGCCGCGCAGGATGACGATTGCCTCAGGCTCCGCATCGATTCCGAAATGATGGGTATGCTCATAGGCCACAGGGGCGAGACCCTTGACGCCATGCAGTATCTGACCGGCCTTGCCGTCAACCGCAACCGCAAGACGGAGGGCTATAAGCGCATCACCCTCAATACCGAGGAATACCGTGAAAAGCGCGAGGAGACGCTGAAGAAGCTCGCGAAGAAGGTCGCGGCGCAGGTCCGCGCCACCGGCCGTCCCCGCGCGCTGGAGCCCATGAACCCCTACGAGAGGCGCGTGCTCCACTCCACTCTGCAGAACAACCCCGACGTCACCACCCATTCCGAAGGCGAGGAGCCCAATCGCCGCGTGGTCATCACGCCCCGAAAGCTCCGCGGCAAGGTGGAATTCCGCAAGGGCGGCAAGCCCCGCAGGAACGACCGTGAGCGCCGCCCCATGGACCGTGAGCGCAGGGCGCCCCGCCGTCCCGCCGATGAGGGTGCGGATGACGGCGTGATCAGCCGCGAGGAGTACGAAAGGCTCGTCGAGGCCGCAAAGAAGGGCGTAATATCCAAGGAAATGTACAGCGAGATCGCCGCGGGCGGCAGGAACGAAAACACCGAGCCCGCCGAGGAATAAAATGATAATCGATAGACCGACCGTATTTGCACTGTCCACCCCCGTGGGCGGTGCAATTACAGTTTTGCGAATAAGCGGGAGCCGCGCTCTCGAAGCCGCGGGGAGCATATTCAAGGGCTCCCTTGAGGACAGGCGCGTGAGCTTCGGCCGCATAGTTGACGGCGCGGGCGAAACAGTCGATACCTGCTGCGCCGTTTATTTCAAGGCGCCCCGCTCCTACACGGGCGAGGACGTTGCGGAGCTTTCGTTCCACGGCTCCTACGCCGTCGCAAGGAGGGTCGCCGAGCTGTTGGAAGAGGGGGGCGCCGCCTCCCCCGCAGAGCCCGGTGAATTCACAAAAAGGGCGTATCTCAACGGAAAAATGGATCTTGCCCAAGCCGAAGCGGTAATGGATCTGATATCCTCCTCCGCGGAAATGTCCCGCCGTGCGGCCGCACGCCAGCTCGAGGGGCGGCTTTCCGCGGTGATCGCTTCCCTTTATGAGCGGGTGAAGGCCGTTTCCGCCCGTCTTGCCGCCTATATGGAGGATGAAACGGGCGAGATCGAATGGGATGAAGCGGAAGAGGCCGCTTCGATACGGGCAATAAGGGCCGACGCCGAAAAGCTTGCGGAAGGCGGCTTGAAGTCCCGCATACTCAGGACGGGCGCGAGGATAGCGATGATAGGCAGCCCGAACGTGGGAAAGAGCTCATTGATGAACGCGCTCATTCTGCGCGAACGCGCCATAGTCACCCCCATCCCCGGCACCACGCGGGACACGGTGGAAGAATCCGCCTCCGTTATGGGCCTGCCGGTGGTGTTCGTCGATACCGCGGGCATCCGCGATACGGAGGATGAGATAGAGCGCCTTGGGATAGAACGCTCCGTGGGCGAAACGGAAGGCGCGGATCTGGTGCTGCTCGTGATAGACGGCTCGCGGGAGATAAACGCCGAGGATGAGCGCGTGCGCCGCCTCGCGGTGGAGGAAAACCGCAAAAAAACCCTTGCCGTTGTTACAAAATGCGATCTGCCCACAGTCGTCAGGCCCGATGGCGGGGGCCGCGTTCTGGGGATTGACGCCGTCTGCGTGAGCGCGCTCACGGGCGAAGGGCTGAACCTGCTTCGCGAGAGGATCGCTTCTGCCGTCGCTCCCACAGAGAGCGAAAGCACCGTGACCGATCCCCGCCACGTGAGCGAGCTGAGCGCCGCCGCGCGTGCACTGAGCCGTGCGGAGGAGGCGCTGCCGGGGCTTCCCGACGCCGCCTTCGAGGAGCTTACGGAGGCGATGGAGCGCCTTGCCGCGATACTCGGAAGGGACGCGGGCGAGGAGCTTGTCGATTCGATATTTGCGGGCTTCTGTATAGGAAAATAAGGGGTTTCTCCCCTGCCGGAGGAAACTGTATGCCGGGAACGGTATTCGATAAAAGCTATGATGTTGCCGTAATAGGCGCGGGTCACGCGGGCGTGGAAGCGGGGCTTGCTTCCGCGCGCATGGGCCTGAAAACGCTCGTCCTCTGCATGGATCTCGATTCCGTTGCGCTCATGGCGTGCAATCCTTCGCTGGGAGGGACCTCCAAGGGGCATCTCGTCTGCGAGGTGGACGCCTTGGGCGGCGAAATGGGCCTTGCAGGTGACGATTGCTTCATCCAGATGCGAATGCTGAACACGGGCAAGGGGCCCGCCGTGCAGTCGCTCCGCGCCCAGATAGACAAGCGCCGCTATCATGAGCGCATGAAGCGCGCCCTCGAAAACGAGGCGCTTCTTGACCTCATGCAGGATGAGTGCGCCGAAATACTGACCGAAAACGGCTCCGTCTGCGGCGTCCGCACGGCGCTCGGGGCGTGTTACGGCGCAAGAGCGGCGGTCGTCTGCTCCGGCGTTTATTTGAACAGCCGCGTCCACACGGGCGAATTTCACCGCGACAGGGGGCCTTCGGGGCTCGCCTCGGCCACGCTGCTCTCGTCTTCGCTGAAGGAGCTGGGGTTCGAGCTGCGCCGATTCAAAACGGGCACTCCACCGCGCGTTTCGCGTTCTTCTCTCGATCTTGACCGCATGGCGATACAGCCGGGCGACGTCCCCCCGCCCAATTTTTCCTTTATGAACGGGGATATTTCGCGCAGTCAGGAGCCCTGCTATCTCACCTACACGAATGCCCGCACGCACGCCGTCATACGGGAAAACATAAACAGGTCGCCCATGTTTTCGGGCGCCATCCACGCAACGGGCACGCGCTACTGCCCCTCCATAGAGGATAAGATAATAAGATTTGCGGATAAGGACCGCCACCAGCTCTTCATAGAGCCCGAGGGGCTTTCAACGGACGAGATGTACGTTCAGGGGCTTTCGACGAGCCTCCCGCGGGACGTGCAGGATGCGATGCTCCGCACGATAGAGGGGCTCGAGCACTGCCGCGTGATGCGCTACGGGTACGCGATAGAGTACGACTGCATAGACCCCATGGAGCTCGATCCGGCGCTGCAAAGCCGCAGGGTGCGCGGGCTGTTCTTCGCGGGGCAGATAAACGGCACCTCCGGCTATGAGGAGGCTGCCGCGCAGGGCGTTTACGCCGGGATCAACGCCGCGCTTTACGTGAAGGGCGAGGAACCCCTTGTGATAGGCCGCGGCGAGGCGTATCTGGGCGTGCTGTGCGACGATCTCACCCTTAAGGGCACCAACGAGCCCTACCGCATGATGACCTGCCGCGCAGAATACCGAATGATGCTTCGGCAGGATAACGCGGACCTGCGCCTTACCGAAAAAGCGCGCCGCACGGGGCTTATCTCCCCCGAGAGGTACGATAGGCTCATGCGCAAAAAAGAGAGCATTTCATTGGCAAAACAGGCACTCGAAGGCTGGGCGCCCCCCTCGGAAGCGCTCAATGCGCTGCTCCGCGAAAAGGGCAGTACCCAGGTGAGGACGGGCGTTCGGCTCGAATCGCTTTTGAAGCGCAGCGGCATTGGCTATACCGATCTCATGGCCCTTTTCGATCTGCCCGCGATAGGCGCGGACGCCATACGCGAGGTCGAGGCCGAGGCGCTTTACGGAGGGTACATACGCCGCCAGGAGGCGGAGCTTGCAAAGCTTCACGCAATGGAGGCAGCGCCGATCCCGAAGGACGTTGATTTCATGGCGATAGGCAATCTTCGCACGGAGGCGCGGCAGAAGCTTTCCGCCATCCGCCCGCGCGACCTGGGCGCAGCGTCCCGAATTTCGGGCGTGAGCCCCGCCGATATTGCGGTGCTGACGGTTTATTTGAAGGCCCGAACGGAGGAAAACAAATGACGGATATTACGGAAAATCCACACGTAAAAGAGGAAAGGAACGGAACGCCCGCCGGCGTTCCCGATTCCGAGGCTTCCTGCCGCGCACCCATGACGGAGGAGCTGCTTTTGAGCGCCATGCCGGAGCTCGACGCGGAGCAAATATGGAAATTTACGGAGTATTACAATAAACTGTTAGATTGGAACTCCCGCATAAACCTTACCCGTATCACAGAGCCCTCCGAGGTCGCCGCCAAGCATTTTGCGGACAGTGTGCTCGGGGCAAAGCTCCTGCCGCAAGGCGCGCGCGTGGTTGACGTGGGAACGGGCGCGGGCTTTCCCGGAGTGCCGCTCAAGATAGTGCGCCCCGATATAGAGCTCGTGCTTGTCGATTCGCTTGGCAAGCGCGTGAAATTCCTTGAGGAGCTGACCCGCTCTCTCGGCATAGAGGCCGTCTGCATCCACGCGAGGGCCGAGGACGCCGCAAGGCAGCCGGGGCTCCGTGAAGCCTTCGACGCAGCGACCTCACGCGCAGTCGCTCCCATGAACGTGCTGCTTGAGCTCACCACGCCGTTCGTAAAGGTCGGGGGCGCGTCGCTCATGTATAAGGGCGCTTCCGCAAGGGAGGAGCTTGAAGTCTGCGGCAAGGCGCTGAGGACGCTCGGCTGCCGCGCGGAATGCGTCGATCTCGAAGCCGAATGGGGCGCAAGGACCATCGTTCTCGCAAGGAAGGTCTCTCCGACTCCCACCAAATTCCCGCGCAAGGCGGGCACAGCGCAGAAAACGCCGCTGTAAAAGCTTTGTCGCAAAAGAACTTCATATGGATCATTTGCAGGGAAATATCTTCCGGCGTCAAAGGGCATATTATAGGGGCCGCGAGCCCCGCCCGAGGAGGAGGATATGTCCCTTTTTTATAGAAGAAACGAACTGCGCGAACGCGAGCTCATACTTCGCGAGCTCCCCGTTGAGGCGATCGCGCCGAACCCCGATCAGCCGCGCAGGAGCTTTGACGAGGCTTCGATCGCGGAGCTTGCTGAATCGATAAAGCAGGTGGGCCTTATCCAGCCGCTGCTTGTGCGGCGGACGGCGGCGGGCTATGAACTCATAGCGGGAGAGCGCCGCCTGCGCGCGATGATGAGCCTTGGTCAAAGGACTGTGCGCTGCCTCGTCGATACCGGCGCGAACAGCGAAGAATCCGCCATAATGGCGATAACCGAAAACCTCCAGAGGAGGGATCTGCATTATTTTGAGGAGGCGGAATGCTATGCGGCGCTGCTGGAAAGGCTCGGCCTCACACAGGAGCAGCTTGCCGAACGGCTCGGAAAGAGTCAAAGCTTCATCGCAAACAAGATGAGGCTGTTAAAGCTCGAACCGCAGACGCGGAGGCTCATCGCCGCGGTTGGGCTCTCGGAAAGGCACGCACGGACTCTGCTGCGTCTGTCGGATGACGAGGAGCGCGAGGAGGCGGCGGCGGTGATCGCCGCGAAGGGGCTTTCGGTAAAGGATGCGGAGCGATACGTCGAATCCCGCCTGAAGCCGAAGACCCAGCGCCTGCACCCCCGCATGATACGGATATTCAAGGACTACAAGGTTTTTATGAACACCGTTTCCACCGCCTGCGAACAGCTCCGGGAATGCGGCCTGCCCGTTTCGATAAAGCAAAGCGAGCGCGGCGGCGCGGCGGAGATAGTGATAAGAGTGGGCTCGTATAAGGAGGCGTACGCGGCGGAATGTAAAAAGCCGAGTGAGGGCGCATAGGCGCGCTTCCACAAAAGGCCCCGGATCCCCGACGGGCAGGTTATCTCCTTTTACAGATGTTTCACGTGAAACAAATTGTGCTGCTGTTTCACGTGAAACTTTTTTTGCGGCCTGAACTGCTGTTTCACGTGAAACAATTTGAGAAAAGGAGCAGTGTTTCTCGTGAAACATGTGGGAACCGTTAAATAAACCGTTGCAAAGGCGGGGTCGTATGAGTTATAATAAGGAAAGGGAAGGAATATCCCGGCTGCACAGCATAAAAGGGATACCGCTTAGCGTTAACAAGAAAGGCAGATAATATGACCAAAATAATCGCGGTAGCGAACCAAAAAGGCGGCGTAGGCAAAACGACGACCGCCGTCAATCTCGCGGCATGCACCGCACATCAGGGCAAGAAGGTGCTCCTTGTTGATATAGATCCGCAGGGCAACGCGACGAGCGGCGCGGGCGTTGACAAGGCCGAAGGCGAATTCAGCATTTACGACGTGATCATAAACGAGGTCGAGGCGGAAAAGGCCATACGCCATACCCGTATAGAGACCCTTGACGTGCTTCCCTCCCGCATAGAGCTTGCGGGTGCGGAGGTCGAACTCGTTCCCATGATGGCGAGGGAGCGCAAGCTTCGCGCGGCGCTCAAGCCCAT
The DNA here is from genome assembly GCA_017394835.1 of Clostridia bacterium. Lineage (GTDB taxonomy): Bacteria > Bacillota > Clostridia > Christensenellales > CAG-138 > UBA3857. The sequence continues at coordinate 5,318 of JAFPXD010000017.1, read as the reverse complement.
CAAAAGCAGGTACGACTATATTATGATCGACTGTCCCCCTTCGCTGGGGCTTCTGACGCTCAATGCGCTTACCGCCGCGGATACGCTCCTTGTGCCCATCCAGTGCGAGTATTATGCGCTCGAGGGGCTGGCTCAGCTCATGAACACGGTGAAGCTCGTGCGTCAGCACCTGAACGACGAGCTTGACGTAGAGGGCGTCGTTATGACCATGTATGACGCGCGCACGAACCTTTCCCCCATGGTGGTCGGAGAGGTCAAAAAATTCTTTAAGAACAAGGTCTATGAGACCGTGATACCGAGATCGGTGCGTCTTGGCGAGGCGCCGAGCTTCGGGCTTCCCATTTCGCTCTACGATCCCAAGAGCACGGGAGCAAAGGCTTATGAAAATCTGGCAAAGGAGCTGCTGGCGAGAGATGGCAACAACTAAAAAGCAAAAGGGCCTGGGGCGCGGCCTTGACGCGTTCTTCGGCGATATGGAACCGCAGGAAAACGATGCGGTAAAGAGCGTGAGCGTAGAGCTTATCGATAACGATCCCGGTCAGCCGCGCAAGAGCTTCAATGAGGAAAGGCTTAACGAGCTTGCGGAATCCATCCGCCAGCACGGAATAGTGCAGCCCCTCATAGTGCGCAAAAACGCGGGGCGCTACATTATAATTGCGGGCGAGCGCCGCTTCCGCGGGGCGATCATCGCCGGCATGGCGGAGGTCCCCGTTATAGTGCGCGATATGGACGCGCGCGAGGTAATGGAGGTCGCTCTGATCGAGAACATCCAGCGCGAAAACCTCAACCCCATCGAAGAGGCGGCAGCGATCCGCTTCCTTATGCAAGAGCACGACCTCACTCAGGAGGAGGTCGCGAAGCGCCTTTCCAAGAGCAGGCCCGCGATCGCGAATTCGGTAAGGCTCCTTCAGCTCCCCGAAAAGGTGCAGGAGCTCCTTCGCGAGGGGCGCATACAGCCCGGTCACGCGAGGGTGCTCTCCTCCCTTGAGGACGAAGTGCTGATAGAGCGTATGGCGGGCAAGTGCGCGGAAGCGGGCTGGTCCGTGCGTGAGACCGAGGAACAGGTGCGTAAGGTGCTCACCCTTGCGGAGCTGCACAACAGGCCCCGCAGGCGCCGCAAGCTTTCCAACGATCTTGCCGCGGCAAGGAGCCGCCTGCGTGAAAAGCTCGGGACGCGCGTTGAGATACAGGGCGACGAGCATAAGGGCAAAATAATAATCGAATACTATACCGACGAGGGCCTTCAGACGGTCTATGAGACCATAATGGGCGGCGAAGAATGATAGAACTCTACCCCGGCGAGCGCATAGAGGATCTGCAGTATAAGGGGCTTCGCATAATCCAAAGCGATACGGGGTTCCGCTTCGGCACGGACTCGGTGCTGCTCGCCTCGTTCGTGACCGGCGGAGCGGGCGACCGCATAGTGGATCTCGGCGCAGGCTGCGGCGTGATTGCGATACTGCTTGAAGGCCGCCTCGGAGCGCGCCTCACCGCCGTGGAGCTCCGCCCCATGGGGTGCAGTCTTGCAAGGCGCTCCGCGAAGCTGAACGGTCAGGAGATCGAGGTCGTAGAGGGCGATATGCGCAGCCTTTCCGAATCATTGGGGCGAGGCGTTTTCGATTCCGCCGTCTGCAATCCCCCCTACCACAGCACGCGCAGCGGCGCGGTCTCGCAAAAGGGCGAGCCGGGCTTTGAAGGAACGGCGACGCATGAAACAGAGTGTACGCTTGAAGACGTTGCCGGGGCGTCGTCGAAGCTGCTGAAATTCGGCGGGAAGCTTTTCATGTGCTGCCCCGCCTCAAGGCTCGCGGAGGCGTTCTGCGCGCTGACGGATGAAAAGCTCGAACCCAAGCGGCTGCGTTTGGTCGCGTCAAGGGCGGAAAAGGCCCCCTACCTCGCGCTGATCGAGGCGAAGAAGGGCGCGGCGTCGGGCCTCAGGATAGAACCCGCGCTTACAATAATGAACGCGGATGGCTCCTTTACGCAGGAGATCGATCGCATCTACCACAGGATATGAATATTACCGAAACCATGATCGACGATCAGCCGGCAGCCCCCGGCAAGCTGTTTCTCTGCGCAACGCCCATCGGGAACATGGGCGACGTTACGCAGCGCGTGCTTGACGCGCTCTCGCAGGCGGAGGTCATCTTCTGCGAGGATACCCGCAATTCGGGCGCGATGCTCTCGCGGCTCGGTATAAGGAAGCGCCTTGAAAGCTGTCACCAGCATAACGAGGAAGCGGCGGCGCAGCGCGCGGCGGACATGGTGCTTGACGGAATGACCGTGGCATATATATCGGATGCGGGCATGCCCTGTATCTCCGATCCCGGAGAAAGGCTCGTGCGCGTGTGCATAGAGCGCGGAGTGCCGTTCGAGGTGCTCCCAGGCGCATCTGCGAGCCTGACTGCGGCGATATTGAGCGGTCTGCCCACGAAGCGCATCTATTTTGCGGGCTTCCTTCCCCGTGAGAACGGCGAGCGCGCGGAGCTCATTGCGGAGCTGAAGCGCATCCGTGCGACGGCGGTGATCTACGAAAGCCCCTATCGCGTGGGCGCGACGCTCAGCGAACTGCTCACTGTGCTCGGCGACAGGCGTGCGGCGGTCGTGCGCGAGATAACCAAAATACATGAGGAGGCCGTCCGCGGGACGTTATCCTCCCTTGCGGAGCGCTATGCCGGCGAGCCGCCCAAGGGCGAATGCGTAATAGTGCTTTCGGGCGAGACGGAAGACGCTTCCCCCGTGCAGGCGGAAAGCTTGGATGAAATGCTGACTCGCCTTATGGCCGGCGGTATGCGCGTTAAGGACGCGGCAAAGCAGGCGGCGCTGGTGCTTGATATTCCCCGCAGCGACGCGTACCGCAGAGCGCAGGAATTAAAACCCCGGGAATAAACCGAATATCGGCAATATAAAGCCCCGCAAAAGCGGGGTTTTTGTTGTTTTCAAACGCCCGCTGCGCGAGTTTTCCACGTTTTCCATAATCGGCATGTGGAAAACCCGCTGAAAACAAGCACTCGCATATATTTGTGAAAAAAGACGACTTTTGCGGCAATGGGCAAGCGTGAATGATACGGGTGAAGCGTAAGTGCGAAGGATAAGAGCGGGGCTTTCCCGGAAAGAATACGCAAGACTGTAATAAAAGGAGATTATAATTACAAGCAGAGCCGTCCGTGCATATTCGCATTATTGCGCTCTGTTCTGCATAAGCTTTCGCATGATGAATTTTGTGTTTGTGCTCATGATCGCGGCAGGCGCGGCGGCGTTCGTGATCTCGGGGGACGGCGCGGGTGCTTTGGGCGCAATGACCGCAGGCTGCGCAAAGGCGGTCGAGCTCATTTTTTCCCTTGCCGGAGCTTATATTTTTTGGATGGGGATAATGAAGATCGCGGAGCGCGCGGGGCTTGTTAAAAAGCTTGCGCGGTCAATGGAAAAGCCCCTTTCCCGCCTTATGCCCGGCGCGGAACGGGCGGCGGGGCCCGTGACGCTCAATCTTGCGGCTAATTTCTTCGGCCTCGGCAACGCGGCGACCCCCTTCGGAGTGGCCGCCATGCGGGAGCTTTCCGACGGTACGGGCAGGGCGACCGACAACATGGCGATGTTCATAGCGCTGAACGCTTCCGCAGTGGAGCTGCTTCCCACCGCGGTCATTGCTATCCGTACGGCCTGCGGCTCCGCCGCGCCATACAGCGTCGCCATACCCACTTTCATTGCCTCGATCGCATCCGCGGCGGCAGCGGTCGTTTCCTGCAGGCTGCTTGCAAGGGTCGTGCGATGAGGGCGGCGGAGCTTGCGATCCCCTGCGGCATTGCGGCGCTCATGGTGTATGCTCTCTTCAAAAAAGTCAACGTTTATAAGGCTTTTATTGAAGGCGCAAAGGAGGCCCTGCCCGAGCTTTTGGGGATCCTGCCCCCGCTTTGCGCAATGATGACGGGCATCGAGGTGATGCGCGCCTCGGGGCTCATGGAGGCGCTTTGCCGTGCGCTTTCCCCCGTGACGGGCGCCCTCGGCATGGAGTCGGAGCTCATGCCGCTTATCATCCTGCGCCCGTTTTCCGGCAGCGCGGCGCTTGGTCTGCTCCGTGAAACGCTGGAGACCTGCGGCCCGGACAGCCCGGTGGGCATGGCGGCTTCGATAATAGTCGGCTCGACGGAGACCGTCTTTTACACGACCGCCGTCTATTTCGGCGCGGTCGGGGTGACTAAGACCCGCCACGCGATCCCCGCGGCGCTGATCGCGGGGGCGGTCGGGACGGCGGCGGGACTGCTGCTCGCAAAGCTCCCCTGGGGCGGGTAAGCGCGGCGCGGTCTTGACCTCCCGCGCGGGCGGCGTTCGCTCCGGGCGCTTGGGCAGGCGCCTCCCCGGCTTCGGGCTTCCCCTCGGGATTTGCATTTGATATAGATGTGTGATATAATTTAATTTAATATCAAACAGTTTCGGAGGGGATCATGAGGATCGACGTTCTTCCGGTATTCGGCAAACAGCTCGACGCGCAGCTTCAGGATACGACCGTAATAGTCGTTGACGTGCTCCGCGCAACGAGCTCCATAATCTGCGCGCTGAACGGCGGTGCGATAAAGGTCGTGCCGACGGTCGATGCGGGCGACGCGGTGGCGTTGGCCTCGCGTCTGGGCGCGCGCGAGTGCGTGCTGGGCGGCGAGCGCGGCGGCGTCAAAATAAACGGCTTCGATTTGGGCAACTCCCCGGAGGATTACCTCGGGAGGATCGTCCGCGGCAAGACGGTAATAGTTTCCACAACGAACGGCACGGGCGCGCTGCATTCCGTCAAGAGTGCGGATATGGTGCTGCTGGGCTCCATGATAAACCGTGAGGCGGCGGCGAAAAAGGCCGCGGCGGAGGGGAATTCCATCCTTATCGTATGCTCCGGCACGGACGGGCAGCCCTCGGCGGACGATCTCATCACGGCGGGCGCGATAATCGACGCGGTGCGCCGCTATTCCGACGTGCGCGAAGGCGAGCTCACCGATATGGCGCTCATCTGCGAAAACCTCTATCACAACTGGCGGGAAGGCTCGTTCGACTTGAATTCCGTGTTCCACGTGAAGCGCCTCATAGGCTTGGGCTTCCAAAAGGACGTCGATTTCTGCTTCACCCCCGATTCCACCGATACCGTGCCCGCTTACCGCGACGCGGTGATAGTGAAGGCATGAGCTTTATAAGAATAAGGGGCTGTTGCACTAAGCCCCATCAAAAACAAGACCGGGTAGCCCGTAAGGGTTGCCCGGTTTGCTGCTTTCATGTATAATTAATTTACCAGAAAAACCATCCAGAAAGCAGGTTAATTGTACAATGAAAGCACGTGG
>JAFPXD010000016.1 GCA_017394835.1 Clostridia bacterium | reverse complement strand
TCCGGAATCAGGGTATCGGTTCCAAGCGGCATATGGCGGCCGTGGCACTCAATGCTGCCGATGGAGATGAGCACCATGTCGTTCTTTTCAAAATACTCCTGTGCCTTCGGCCAGGTCAAATTTGCAAGTCTCATATTTTTTTCTTCCTTTTTATACACAATTTTGAGCAGAAAAGCGAGCTATCCGGAGGTCGGATAGCTCGCCACCCGTCAATTACTGGGCAACCTTAACCTGATCCAGATTATGGTAGCCGTTGGAATCCATTACAAAGCCTTCCACTTTCTTGTTGGCGCCAACGTTGATGGCGCTGTAGAACACGGGGATATTGTTGTTGATCTCAGCCAGCATCAAAGCCCGTTCTTCTCGTCGTAAATGTACTTTTCCATGATGTAATCCTCCAAATAAGATTGATTCCTGCAATTCAATCATTCTGGCTGATTACAAAAGCCCGAGGGGAGGCAACTTCCTTACGAAGTGCCTCCCCAGGAGGTGGCTAAACTTTTGCGTCCTCAGATATTGACCTTTACTGCGAACCCGGTGGTCCAGAAGTAATAGTTCGTCTGATTCCGCTTTGGTGGAGCATAGGGGATTCGAACCCCTGACCTCAACATTGCGAACGTTGCGCGCTACCAACTGTGCTAATGCCCCGGAACGGGTAGTATTATAACGCGAAAGTCCGATGATTGCAAGGACTTTTTTTATATATTAGTTGTGAAAAAGAGCGGCGGCCATCTGCCGGACCTTCAAAACGTGCTCACGCTCCCGCGGGTTTAAGGCGCGAGCTCCTTTTCGAGCTTCTTCCTTATCCTCTGAAGGGCGTTATCGACGGATTTGGTGCTGTGGCCGAGCTCGGCTGCGATCTCGGAATAGCTCCTGCCGTCCAAAAACCCATCCAGCACGGCGCGCTCGTATTCGGTGAGGCTCTTTTCCACCGTCTGCATAAGCGATTCGTGAAGCTCCTGCTTTATGTAAAGCTCCTCCGGATCGAGCGCGGTGCGGGACTCTATCATGTCCATGAGCTGCTTTTCGGAGCCGTCGTCATACACGCTTTCATAGAGGGAATCGTAGCTGTTCAGCGGCTTGTGCTTGTTGCGGGTGGCTTGCTTTATGGCGGTCAGTATCTGGCGCGTTATGCAGATCTCCGCGAAGGGGCGGAAGGAGCTGTTCTTCTCGTCCGAAAAATCGCGTATCGCCTTGAAAAGCCCTATCATGCCCTCCTGAATAAGATCGTCCCTATCGGCTCCAACGAGGAAATACGGCCGCGCCTTGCCGCGGACGATGTTCTTATACCTGTGGTAGAGCTCGTCCGAGGCGGTGGCGTCGCCCGCTTTGGCGAGGACGGCAAGCTGCTCGTCCTCCATGACGCCGTATTCGGGGGTGGTGAAATCGGTCATACGGTCTCCTGACGCACCTTTTCAAACATTATGACGGCCGCTGCAACGGAGGCGTTCAGCGAGCCGATCTCGCCCTTGAGCGGGACGGAGACCGTGAAATCGCATTTTTCCTTTACAAGATGGGAAACTCCCGCGCCCTCCGCGCCTATTACCAGCGCGAACGGGCCCGTAAGGTCCGCCTTATACATGGGCTCGCCGTCCATATCCGCGCCTGCGATCCAGAGCCCGGCCTCCTTGAGGCGCTCCATGGCGACGGGCAGATTGACGACCTTCGCTATGCGCATATGCTCGGTCGCACCCGCGGCTGTCTTTACGACGGCGGCGGTGACGGAGGCGGAGCGGCGCTTTGTGATCACCACGCCGTGCACGCCCGCGCATTCCGCGCTCCTTATAATGGAGCCCAGATTGTGGGGATCCTCGATGCCGTCGAGCAGTATCACGAAGGGCGCTTCGCCGCGCTCCTCGGCATAGCGGAGTATGTCGGAAAGCTCGCAGTATTCCACGCCGGGGATATAGGCGATTATGCCCTGATGGTTGCCCGGGCGGCCGTTGTGACCGAAGGGCATGCAGATCTCGTCGAGCTTCTGCCTGTCAACGTCGCGAACGACGAGCTTCGCCTCGTGCGCAAGATCGAGTATCTCGTTCAGGGAGCCGTCGTGCTCCTTGGTGACGAGTATGCGGTCGATGGAGCGGCCGGACTTGATGGCCTCCTTGACGGGGTTCCTTCCCATTATTATATTGGGCAGCTCGGCGGGATCGGCGTTTTCCCGCACGGGGGGAATGTCGGCGGGAAGGGGCTTTAAATTCTCATAACGGGTCCTCTCGCGGGGAGGACGGAGATCGCTCTTGTTCCAGCGGGGCTTGCCGAAGCCCTGATCGCCGCGGGGGCCTAAGGGGCGGCCGCCCGTTCTTTCGGGACGGCTGTAATTGCCCGTGCGGTCGCCGCGCACACCCTCGCGGAAGCCGGGGCGCTCGCGGAAGCCTTCGTCGCGGCGGAAACCGCCCTCGCGCTCGTCGTCGAAACGCTTATCGGGCCTGCCCTCCGCGGAGCCTCTGCGGAAGCCTTCATCCCTGCGGAAACCGCCCTCGCGGGGCTCGCTCTTCCTATTATTATAGGGACGCTTGCCGGAGTAATCGTCGGAGCCGTCATATTTGCCGTCGCGGTCGCGGTCGTTATACCTGGGCTTGCGGTCGCCGTGTTCCTTCTTGGGGGCGGCGGGCTTGTTGCCCCCGCGCTTATAGACGGGCATTCCGTCCTTGAAGCCTATCACGCGGCCTTCGCTGTCGTTTCTCCTGTTGTATGCCATAACTGCCTCCGTTTTAATGTTCTTCGTCGTTCAATATGATGTTCATGAGATGGGCGAGACGCTCGTCCCTTCCTTTAAGATAAAGCCAGCCTATGACCGCCTCGAGCCCCGTCGCCGCACGGTAATCGCCTATGGAGGCGTTCTTGGGGACGGTGCCTATGTGGCTGTTGCGCCCGCGGCGGAATACCGCAAGCTCGTCCTCGTCAAGCTCCGCCTCTATCCTGTGAAAGCTTTCCGCCTGCGCCGCCGCGCAGACGCGCTTTGCGGCCAACATGTGCAGCCCGTGCGCGTTGAGATCGGTGGTCAAAACGAGCTTCGTGCGCACGTAAAGATCGAAGACCGTGTCGCCGATGTATGCGAGCACGAGCGGCCCAAGCTGAGTCGGGTCCTTTTCGCGTATTTCCGCGCCGGGGAAGGCGGCCCTTATGCCGTTCACCGCCGCGGGAAGCTTAAACTGATCCATTTTATCCATAACTATATTATACATGAGCGCCGTGCTAAAGCAAGCTTTTTTTGAGACGGAAAGCGGGTTTTGAGAGACGGCATTTTGAGGGCTTCTGAGACGGCAACAATATGTTGTAGCCGCCGAATGACCCGACCACAAGAGGCAAAAATTTTTTCTCAATATACTTTTAAATATAATTAGAACAAATATTTCAAAAGAGGGTCGGCGGAAACGGTAAAAAGTCAATGGATAAAAGGGAAAACGGAGGGTGGGGGAGCGCGAAAAAAGAGGATAAAAAAGTTTGAAAAAAAGTGTTGACAAAGGGTGGCGAAAGTGCTATTATACACAAGCTGTCACGAACGAGCGAGGAAAACGCAAGAAAGTGATGAGCACAAGGATCGCCTGCGATCCTTGAAGCGTAAGGAGCTTCGCAAGAAGCGACGTCGCAAGAGTACCTTGAAAACCGTATAGTGAGAATGAACAGCACAAACGAAAGTGAGTGCACAAAACG
>JAFPXD010000015.1 GCA_017394835.1 Clostridia bacterium | reverse complement strand
TTTTTAACGCTTCATGTGGCGCGGTCGCGCTGACCCGATTAGCAAAACCCAAAAGGTTTTGCGACGCTCCCGTTGGTCGCGGCATAGCCCGTTTCATTATCGGCAATTACCGCAATAACAGCCTTACGACTATCGGGCATACCGACCGAAGCCCTTGTTTTTTCGTATTATTCAAGCGTTATTTCAATCGCGGGGTTCGCTTCCGAGGCGTCGTCGAGCACATGCCAAAGCCCATCGGCATAGGGCCCGAGCTTGAGCATCGCCGCCGTCCAGTGCATTATTATAAGACGGGTGGGCTCGCACACGCTCGTCAAGCAATCGTAGAGCGCATCGAGATTGCTGCCCCAATAGTTCTCCTGCCCCAGCGCCGCGCGCATGGCGGAATGAAGCTCCTGCTTTGAAGTGAAAAGCCTTGCATCTACTTCAAGCTTTCTCATTTTCTCACTCCTCCCCGTAGATGAGCGTAAATGTCTCATAATGATCGTCGGTATAGTAGATGAGACCGTCGTTTGAGAACACTATGCGCTTTGCACCCCTTGAATTCCTGCCCTTAGTGCCTATATCGCATTCGGTATAGGTCCTGCCTTTCTTTTGGGGGAGCAGACCTTCGTAATTGCCGTACCTGTCGCCGCCGATGGAGCACCCGGGAGCATAATTTTCGAGCCCGCCGCCCGTCCAGCCGAGCGCCTGAGCCTGCTTCTTGGTGATATAGTTGGAAGGAAGATGCCCGTAAAGATGGATATAGAGGGCCACTTCATCCTTCTTATCATACTGCCCATCCTCTGAAACGGGGCATTTCGTGGGCGCGGGAGTGGGCTCCGCGGTTGGCTCCGCAGTGGGCGCGGGAGTGGGCTCCGCAGGCGAGGTTTCCCCCGCGGCGCCGGTTTCCGTAACGACGGGAAGGGGCGCGTCGGAAATGTACGCCGCCTGATCGGTAGGCAAATCGGAAGCGACGGGCAGATCGGGGATCTCCTCGTTCTTTTTTAAATTCTTGATTATAAAATACGCGCCTATGAGCAGTATCACAAGCAGTATCGGAAGCCAGCGTTTGAGCTTGTTTTTATCCATGTTTATGACCCATGACTTTGCGGCGCAAAGTCAGCCTTTCTTATGATATTCGAAGGTTTTGAGTTGGCAAAACCGACGCGCCGTCTTCGGCAAAGTCAAGCTTTGACTTTCCTTTTTCGGCAATGGTATGGTATCAAATCACCGCCGCTTTGTCAAGAGGCGCGCTTTCAGGCGGGATGCAAAAGGCCGCCCCGTGGGCGCATTCACTTAACGATACACAGCCTCAAAAGGAGATCTCTTGAGGCTTCGTCGCATATTCCGCTGCCGTCCATCCCGTAACAGCGCTGGATATATGCCATGCGCTTCTGCGTGTAATATCCGTAGGTACCGGTAATGTTCACGTCCATGCCGAGTCTTTTCAGCGCCGCCTGCACCCAGCGGACGTCATTCCCCATCGAACCGTTTGAAAGCGTCCTCTCGGGGAAGGGATAGATATAGGGATCGACCGGGATGGACCCCTGCTCCGAAAGAGCGGCAAGCAGCGTTTCCTTCGCAATGGGGCCGAAAGCGCCTTCATCGGCTATGCCCCAGAGCTCGCGGAACTGTTCGAGCGAAGCTTGGCAGCCCTTTGGGGAAATATAAAAATTTGTTTACAAACTATTAACGACGGCGGGAAAAGCCCCGCCGCCGCGTGATACCTGTTCTTGCTTTAATGCACCGCGTTTTTGAGCGCAGTCCTCGTTGCGGGGCCGACTATGCCGTCCTGCGCGAGGCCGTTATACCGCTGGAACTGAATGACGGTGCCCTTAGTGCCGTTGCCGAATATGCCGTCAACGGTGATAGTGAAGCCAAGCTGTTTAAGCGCGGCCTGGAGCCACTTTACGTCATCGCCCGTGCAGCCCACCTTAAGAGTCCTTGTGGGAACGGGGTAAGGTATGGAGGGCGTGGAGCCCGAACCGGAGCCCGAACCGGAGCCGTTGAGGAAGGCGATGAGCTTGCCCCTTGTTGCGGGGCCGACTATGCCGTCCTGTGTGAGGCCGCGATCCCTCTGGAATCGCTTTACGCAAGAGAGGGTCACTTCGCCGAAATAGCCCGTCGCCGATACGCTGCACCCGTACCTGCGGAGCACCGTCTGGAGCCATTTTACGTCATCGCCGGACATGCCGTATTTAAGGTTCCTCGTGGGGACGGGATAGGGTATCGAAGGCGTGGAGCCGGAGCCGCCGCCGGAGCCGGAGCCGCCGCCGGAGCCGGAGCCGCCGCCGGAGGAGCCGCCTATCGCCGTTCTCATCTTTTTGGCGGTGTTGGCATCCACAACGCCCGTCTGGCTGATGCCGAGCTTTCCCTGCGCCCACTTGACCTTCGTTTCGGTAGCGGGGCCGAAATCACCGTCTATCACTATGGAAGCGCCCATCTTTTTGAGCGCCGCCTGCACCCACTTGACCTCCATGCCGCGGCTGCCGCGCTGAAGCGTCTTGGTGGGGAAAGGATAATAGGAAGGATCGGTGAACTGGAGATGCCCGTTGGGGATGCGCGTCTTTATCGCTTCCCTGGTGTTGGGGCCGACTATGCCGGTCTGGCTCATGCCGAGGTATTTCTGGAGCGCCTTTACCTGCCGCTGAGTGTTGGCGCCGAAGCGGCCGTCTATCGGGCAGGGGAATCCGAGGCGCAGCAGCGAAGCCTGGAGCCATGAAACGTCGTTCCCGGTATCGCCGTATTCCAGCGTCCTCGTGGGGACGGGATAGCTCGAGGGATCTATGGCGTTCGCGTTGGCGCTCGTGTATTTGGGAACTCCGAAGCCCTGGATCTCGTTATCGTATGCGGAGATCTCGCGGATGAGCACCTGCTCGGAAGCGTTCCCCTCAACGGCGTAAAGCTTGCCGCCGTAAACATAAAGCACTATGCCGACGTGATCCCACTTCTTGTCGTTATAAGCCCAATCGTAGAATATGAGATCGCCGGATTTCGGGGTATAGGTACCCCTTGCATGATAGGTAACGGTGTTGAAATAGTAGGGATTTGAGCCCGCGTGCGCATAGGAAGCATTGTTTATCACGTTGACGGGCACCCGGGACTGCCTTGCACACCAGGCGGTGAATATCGCGCACCACTCATAGTAGAAGCCGCTGTCCTGCCCTACGACCTGCTTGCCGAACCAATAGCCGTATTCGGTATAGTTCTGGTTCCCATTCTGATTGGATCCGTCAAGCTGGCCGACCTTGTTGCCCTCATGATAACCCACCTGCGAAAGGGCGACGTTGATTATATCGAGCCGCTGGTTGCCGGTTATCTGCAGCTCGCGAAGATTGCTGTAATAGACGCTCCCGGAATAATAGGAGGTCGGATAATAGGTCATTGTAAGGCGTGTCGGGACTCCTCCGCCCGTGTTTTCGGAGGTATCCTCCCCCGCGTTCATCGCATGTGCCGAAGCCATTCCGAACACGGTGAGCAATGCAAGTATCAGCGCATAGATTCTCTTCATAATCGTAATCTCCAAGTTTATTCAAGGCGCGCGCCCATATTCCTTCAATTGTATTTTAACACAGATCTTCCGTTTTTTTAACCCCTTTTTCGGTTTATTTTGTGAAAATTTTATGATATTTCCCGAAGGGCGCAGCGCCGCGCTCAAGGCCCTTGCGGGGGGCGCTTTATTCTTGTTGACAAAGCGTCTTAAAGAATTGTATAATAATGAAAATATCCCTTCGAGGGGGCTTCGAAATGATCAGCTTATGCAACGATTGGGAATTCGTCCGCGATCCGGGCGAAAGCTTCTTGCGGGGCCAACCCACGCCTCAGTCTGTGGAAAGCGTCCGTCTTCCTCATAATGTGTGCGAGCTTCCGCTTCACTGTTCCGATCCCGAGGAATACTGCGGCGTTTTCGGCTACCGCAGGACGGTCGATATAGAGGACGAAACGAAGAGGTATTTTATCCGCTTTGACGGTGCGGCGCACGTGATGACTCTTTACGTCAACGGCGTGAACGCCGGCTCCCATTTCTGCGGCTATACCGCGTACCGGGTCGAGATCACTTCCCTTCTCCGCCGCGGAAGAAACAGCATCGCCGTAAAGCTCGATACGAACGAACGCACCGACGTGCCGCCCTTCGGCAACGTGATGGATTATCTGGGCTACGGCGGGCTTTACCGCGAAGCATGGCTCGAAATAAAGGGATCGAGCGTTATAGAGGACGTTTTTGCCGCCGCTTACCATGACGGTCACTTGAAGGTGAACGTTGATGCGGGCGGTGATTTTTCTTCTTTGCGGTATGAGCTTTGCGACGGCGAGCGAATACTGCATGAGCACAGCGGGAACGAAGCGGAATACGAAGCTCTGATAGAAAACATCGTTCCGTGGTCGCCCGAGTGCCCCAAGCTTTACACTCTGCGCGTCGAGCTTTATGGCGCGGACTGCGCGCTCGCCGACGAAAAGGAAATACGCATAGGCTTCCGCACGGCCGAATTCAAGGCGGACGGGCTTTATCTGAACGGCGAAAAATACTTCATGCGCGGGCTCGACCGCCATCAGTGCTGGCCCTATATAGGCTACGCCGCACCCGCCTCGCTGCAGTATGAGGACGCGCGGATATTGAAGCGGGAGCTCTGCTGCAGCGCCGTGAGGACGAGCCACTACCCCCAGAGCCAATACTTCATCGACGCGTGCGACGAATTGGGGCTCCTCGTGTTTACGGAGATCCCCGGCTGGCAGCATATAGGCGGCGAGGAATGGAAGCTGCGCACCATTGAAAACGTGCGCGAGATGGTGCTCCAATACAGGAACCACCCCTCTGTGATCCTCTGGGGCGTCCGAATAAACGAAAGCCGTGACGACGACGATCTTTACCGCAGGACGAACGAGCTGTGTCGCTCCCTCGATCCCACCCGGGCGACGAGCGGAGTCCGCTTCATTAAAAAGAGCAGCCTTTTGGAGGACGTTTACGCCTACAACGATTTCTCATACGGCGGAAAGGGCCGGGGCGTTCTCCGCAAGAAGGACGTTACCCCCGATATGGGCAAGGCGCTCCTCGTTTCGGAGCATAACGGGCATATGTTCCCCACAAAATCCTTCGACAACTGCGAAAGAAGGCAGGAACACGCCCTCCGCCACGCAAAGGTGCTTGAGGCGGCGTATTCTTCCGGCGAGCACGCGGGCTGTTTCGGCTGGTGCATGTTTGATTACGCGACCCACAAGCAATTCGGCTCGGGCGACAGGATCTGCTATCACGGCGTTATGGACTCCTTCCGCAATCCCAAGCAGGCGGCGGCGGTCTATGCCTCGCAGGGGGAAGAGACCCCCGTGCTGGAGATAGGCTCCTCGATGGAGATCGGCGATCATCCAGCCAGCATATTGGGCGACATTTACGCCTTTACCAATGCCGACGAGGTGGAGCTTTACAAGAACGGCGAATACCTGACGAGCTTCCGCCCCGAAAAGTCCGGTCTTCCCCATCCCCCCATAAGGATAGACGATCTTGTGGGCGAAAGCTTATCAAAGCATGAAAACATGAGCGGCACGAAGGAGAGGCTGATCCGTGAGAGCCTTAACGCCGCGGGGCGTTACGGGATGGACGGGCTGCCGCTGAAATATAAGCTTTACATGGCGCGCTGCCTGCTCTTCCACGGAATGACCTATGAGGAGGGCTACCGCCTTTACGGCAAATACATAGGCAACTGGGGCTCCGAAGTGCCCTCATGGCGGTTCGCCGCAAAGAAGGACGGGCGCGAGGTCGCAAGCGTTATAAAGCAGCCCTCGGCAAAGCTTCATTTCGAGGTCAAGGCTTCACGCATCGGCCTGCGCGAGGGCGATACCTACGACATGTCGCTGATCCGCATACGCATCGCGGATGAATTCGGGCAGACGGCGCCCTATGCGCAGATCCCCGTCACGCTGGAGCTCACGGGCGAAGCGGAACTTGTCGGGCCTTCCGTCGTGACCGCGGAAGGCGGAATGTGCGGCACGTTCATCAAAACGATCGGGAAAGCCGGCATCGCGAGGCTCAAGCTCACCGCTCCCCATATTGAACCCGAAATACTTTATTTTGATATAAAATAAGGAGGAAATCATGAAAACAAGACGTCTCACCAAGAAAGAAATGCGCATCTTTGCGGTCGGTCAGTTGGGCTGGTCCATTTTGAGCGGCATAATCACCGCGTGGCTCGTGACCTTCTACCTTCCTACGACTAACGACATCAAGGCAGGCGCCCCCACCTATCTGCCTTCCGGACTCATCATACTCGGAATACTCACGATACTCGGTCTTATCAGCTTCATCTGCCGTATATTCGACGCCGTGACCGATCCGCTCATCGCGTCGCTTTCCGACAGGAGCAGCAATCCCAAGGGCCGCCGCATTCCGTTCATGAAGCGGGCCGCCATCCCGTTCGCGGTAATTGCCGTTCTCGTTTTCTTCGCGCCCCAGCCCAACCCCGCCTCTATTAGCTGGGTGAACATTATCTGGGTGCTCGCGGCGCTCATTCTCTTCTATCTCTTTATGACCATGTACTGCACCCCCTACAACGCGCTGATCTCCGAGTTCGGCAAGACGCAGGAGGATCGCATGTACATCTCCACCGCCATTTCGCTTACGTTCTTCTTCGGTACCATGATAGCGTATCTGCCCTTCGTTCTGGCAGGCGTGCTGCGCGGCTTCGGGATCGATTTCCCCTGGAGCTACCGCATCTGCTTCATAGTGCTTGCGGTGATTGCGATGATCTGCATGCTCATTCCCGCGTTCAAGCTCAACGAAAAGGATTTCGTTGACGCCGTTCCTTCCGATACCAACACCTTCAAGAGCTTGGCCAAGACCTTCAAGAACAAGGAATTCCTTAAATTCTCGGCCTCCGATATAGCCTATTTCATAGCTCTTACGCTCTTCCAGACGGGTCTTCCCTTCTTTGTAAAGGTATCAATGAAGCTTGATGAGAGCTTCACCATGTACTTCCTCGGCGGCATGACCGTACTCTCCGCCTGCTTCTATCCCGTCGTATCCGGTCTCGTCCGCAAGTTCGGCAAGAAGAAGCTCGTCATCGCGGGCTTTCTCGGCCTTGCGCTTGCTTACGTCGTGACCGCGCTCATCAACGTCATTCCCGGCTTTACGGGCATCATTCCAGGCGTGCTGATAGTCGTTATCGCTGCCTTCCCGATGGCGCTGCTCGGCATCATCCCTCAGTCCATAGTCGCCGACGTCGCCGAAGAGGACGCCATCCGCACGGGTGAAAAGCGCGAGGGCATGTTCTTCGCGGCGCGCACCTTCGCGATGAAGCTCGGCCAGTCCGTCGCCATGCTCGTCTTCACCTCCCTCGCCGTTATCGGCGCGGCGCAGGATCTTAAATCCAACGACCTGACCGCCTCCCCCATCGGGCTCCGCATAATCGCGATAGTCGCGGTCGTGTTCTGCGTATTGGGCGCCGTCATACTCGCCCTCTACAATGAGAAGAAGGTCATGAAGACCATCGAAGAAGAGCACGCGAAGGAAAACCTTCCCGAATAAAAGCCCCAAGCCCCGCCTGCGGCACGGGTAAACCGCCATACCGCCGGGCGGGGCGGCATTTTCAAAAAAACCGGCAAATAATGCCGAGAAAGGCCGCCCTTTTCGGGCAAATGATCTGACAATGGACAGAACAAGCGTTATATTCGGCAACAGGATGGATGAAAAGACCATCCGCAAGGCCGAAAAAAGCAAGGCAAAGTTTATAAAGAAGTTCGGCGATGATACGGGCAAGGTCTATCACCTCGGCCTCGAGCCCATAGAGCAGATACCCGAGCTCGGGATACAGAACCTCGTCCATTCGGACGAGCCGCTGAAGCTGCCCGAAAACCCGCTCGTGGTGGGCAATATCCGCATGGGCTTCGGCCATTACCGCATAGCTATGGCGATAGCCTCCTGCGCGAAGCACCTGGGCTATACGCCGCTTTGGTTCGACCTCGCCTCATTCGACGCGACGGGCTCCAAAATGATAAGAAGCCAGAACGAGCTGTATTCAATGGGCTCCAAGCTTTCGCAGAAGATAGGTCTCTTCAACAAGCTCGTGTGGGAGCCCTTGAATTCCGAAGGCTTCCGTAAGATCACCTACAACGCCGCGGATCAGAAGAATTCGGAGCTGCTCGTTCCGCTGTTTTGCGATCTGCCCAAGGATATCCCCTACGTCGGCACCCACGTCTGGCCCAGCCAGGGCGCGGTGCACGCGGGGCTCACCCACGTTGTGAACGCCATCCCCGATAACTGGCCCATGGGCCTGCATCTGGCAGAGGGGAGCATTCACGCCGTGCAGACGCCCTTCGCATATCTCGGCTACAAAAAGCTGAACGGCATGGCGAAGGAAAAGCTCAAGCCCATGCCCGACGATGATCTCGTCAGGGTAGGTCACTATATAGACCATGAGCTCGTTTCAAATATCGAATACGACTGCGCAAAGCGCGTTGAAAGGCTCGAAAGCGGCGCTCCCGTAAGGTTCCTTATGACGGTCGGCGGAGCAGGTGCGGGCGGAGACCTCTACCTTGCTATGGCGAAGTACCTGTACGGGCTCGTCAAGGAGGGCAAGGCTCAGCTCATGATCAACTTCGGCGATCATCTCGATATGTGGGACGTGTTCAAGAAGCAGGTCCCCGAGCTTTGCGAAAACACCCGCACCTTCTTCAACGATTACGCGGGGCTTAAGGCTTGGGCGGAGACGCTGGACGGCGTTTCCAAGGGCGTTTACGCATTCTGTCATAACGACATTTTCGAGGCGGTCTATTCCACCAACCTTCTTATGCGCAAGGCGGACGTGCTCGTGACGAAGCCCTCCGAGCTCGCGTTCTACCCTGTGCCCAAGCTCCTGATGCGCCATATAGGCGGGCATGAGGTTTACGGCGCCGTCTATTCGCGCGAGATGGGCGACGCTACCTATGAATGCGAGACGGCTCCCGCGCTCTGCGACATGATCTCCACCCTCGTTTCCGACAAACAGATATTGAAGCAAATGTGTGCGCGCATAGTTGAGCTCAAAAATGCCCGCGTCTATGACGGCGGCTATGAGGTCGTTAAGCTTGCCGCGCGCGGCAGAGAATAATACTCACAAACGGAGGCTTAAATGAACGTTTCGAACGGGATCAAATACACCCTTCTCCTTGGGAACGACGGCGAAGGCTCGGCTTATGAGCAGCAGATCCCCATTGCTTGGGAAGAGGGCGAAGGCTCCTTCAGAAAGGCTATGGTCCGCATTGCACCCACCGTTGAAAAGGGGAGCGTAATCACCGCGAGCGCGCTGCTCCGCATAAAGGATACCGCCTCCGCGCGGGTGTTCATGAACGGCTATCAGACGTGGACCTATTGCCCGGAGTATTCCTCCCGCAGCCGTATCCGCGGCATGCACGGGATACCCAATGCAATAAAGCACGCATTCTCGCTCGACCGTTACGGCGATTATCATTTCGTCGATTACCCCTTTAAGCGCGGCGTAGTACACGGCGTTTCCTACTGCTATTTCAGGGAGGGCTCAAGGTTCCTTCTTATAGGCTCGCTCGATGAAACCAACGGCTACACCCTCTTCGAATACTCATACAAGGGGCAGCTTCTGACCATCCGCCGCGACTGCGAAGAGCTTGAGGTCGAGGGCCGCTTTGAAGTGTTCAGCCTGTTCATCGCCGAAGGCTCCGAGGACGAGGTATTCGACGCATGGTTCGACGCGATGGGCATAAAGCCCATAACGACGGAGCCCATTTCCGGCTATTCGAGCTGGTACAACCGCTATCAGGATATTTCCGACTCCACCATAACGGAAGATCTTACCGGCTGCGCGAAGGTCATGCGCGGGGGCGAGCTCTTCCAGATAGACGACGGCTGGGAGCCCTTCGTGGGGGATTGGCTCGAATGCGACTCCGCAAAATTCCCGAACGGCATGCGCGCCTCTGCGGAGGCCATCCACTCGAACGGCTACAAGGCGGGGCTTTGGCTCGCGCCGTTCGTTGCGCAGAAGGGCTCGAAGCTTATTGCCGAGCACCCCGACTGGCTGTATCTGCACAACGGAGAACCCTGGCTTTTGGGCTCGAATTGGGGCGGGTTCTATTCGCTCGATATTGATAATCCCGAAGTTATCGACTACATACGGAGGGTCTTTTCCCGCGTTTTCGACGAGTGGGGCTTCGATCTTGTGAAGCTCGATTTCCTTTACGGCGCGGCGCCCTTCGGCTCCGAAACGGAGACGAGAGCCGGCCGTATGATAAGGGCGATGAAGCTCCTGCGCGAGATCTGCGGCAGTCATCCGATATTGGGCTGCGGCGTCCCCGTGATGCCCGCATTCGGGCTCGTTGAATACTGCAGGGTGAGCTGCGACGTTTCGCTCGATTGGGACGACAAGCCATGGATGCGCATGCTTCACCGCGAAAGGGTCTCCACAAGGCAGGCCATGGGCAACACCGTTTTCCGCCGCGAGCTGAACGGCAGAGCCTACCTTTCCGATCCGGACGTGTTCTTCCTGCGTGAAAAGAACATCCGCCTCTCCCCCGCTCAAAAGCTTAAGCTCGCAAAGATAAACGCGCTTTTCGGCGGGGTGCTGCTCACCTCCGACAACATAGGAGAATACGACGGCTCCGCGCTTGCCGCCTACAAGGACGTTATGAGCCTTCGCGGCGCAAAGGTGACGGGAGTCGAGGTGACGGGCAGGACCGTGACGGTCCGTTATATGGACGGTCCCGAAGAGGAGAGCATCAGCTTTGCCTGATCGAAGTAATAAAACCGCGGGGGCGCATCCGATTACGCCCCCGCATATTTTTTCTTTTTTCCTTATTTTTCCCATTGCTTTTATGTGCGCTTAGTGGTATTATAATTATACTATATTATACAAAGGGGTATCCGTCATGCAGGACAATCATAAGATCTTCGGTATGAAAAACAACGTCGCTTACGGCGTCTGCTTCATTCTCCCCATCGTCGCTGTGCTCGCGCTCATTCTTGACCGCGGTATGAACAGGGAAAACCGCGTCTTCATGTGGGAAGCCGTCCTCGGCTGGGCGGCGGCCTTTATTCTCGGCGCGCTGACTTTCTTCTGCCATCACGCGCTTGCGTGGGTAGTGCACGCCATCATGATTTTCATAGGCGTTATCAATCTGCTCGGGAACGAAACGCATCTGCCCTTCGTTTCAATACTGGCGGAAAAGCTCGTTCGCTGAAAACCGATCCATCACGCCGTCCGATCCGTTCGGGCGGCTTTTTTTACACAAACCTTACATGCGGGCGGTTGAAATGATATGCCGCCTAGGATATAATATTCCTAAGCAAAAGGAGGCAATTACCATGCTCAATATCAGTCATCTGACAAAACGCTTCGGCGAAAAAGTCGCCGTTGACGATCTTTCCCTGCACATCAAGCCCGGCGAGATCTACGGTTTCATAGGTCATAACGGTGCGGGCAAGACCACCACGCTCAAAAGCGCGACTGGCATTCTTGCCTTTGACGAGGGCGAGATCCTTATAAACGGAATGTCCATTGCGGAAAAGCCCACCGCTTGCAAGCGGATCCTCGCCTACATCCCCGACGATCCCGCCCTTTACGAATACATGACGGGCATTAAATTCTTAAACTTTGTTTCGGATATCTACGATATAGACTCCGATACCCGTACGGCGCGCATAAAGAAGTTCGCCGATCTGTTCGAGCTGACGGGCGATCTTGCTCAGCCCATTTCCGCGTATTCCCACGGCATGAAGCAGAAGCTCGCCATAATCTCCGCCTGGATCCACGATCCGAAGCTCATCATAATGGATGAGCCTTTCGTCGGGCTCGACCCGAAGGCTTCGCACATACTGAAGGGCATGATGCGCGAAAAATGCAATGAGGGCGGCGCCATATTCTTTTCCACCCACGTGCTTGAGGTGGCTGAAAAGCTCTGCGATAAGGTCGCTATTATCAAGGAAGGCAAGCTCCAGACTGCGGGCACCATGGAGGAAGTCAAGGGCAACGAATCGCTCGAATCGGTATTCCTCGAGCTTGTGGAGTGATCGGAGGGCGTTATGTTAAAAGCGCTTATAAAAAAGGAACTGGCTCAGCTCGGCAACCTCTATTTCAGAAACAGGAAGACCGGCAAGTCCCGCTCCAAGGGCGCGGTGATCGGAATAGTGCTGCTGATGGTTTTCGTTTTCCTTTCAATGGGAATGATGTTCGGCGGCACGGCGACTGCGCTTGCTTCCGCTTTGATCCCGCTTGGGAAGGACGTCTTCTTCTTTGCCATTGAGGGTCTGTTTACGATAGCGGTCGGCGTTATAGGAAGCGTTTTCATGACGCACGCCATCCTTTACAACGCGAAGGATAACGAATTCCTGCTCTCCATGCCCATAGAGCCCCGAAACATCCTTATAGCGAGGATGTTCACCGTCTATCTGTTCAACTTCATATTCTGCGCCGTGGTGTGGATCCCCATTATTATCGTCTATGGCTCTTTCGCGGGGTTCCGCTTCGATTGGCTCTGCCTTTCTATACTGCTCCTGTTCGTCATAGCGCTGCTCGTAACGGTGCTGACCTGCTTCCTCGGGTGGCTCGTCGCTTTGGCCACGAGCAGGATACGCAACAAATCATTGGCAAGCGTTGTATTCTCGCTCCTGTTCGTCGGTGGATACTATTTCCTGTATTTCAAGATGAACAAGCTTATAACGGCCATAATCGACCGCAGCGACGCCATCGAGAAGGGACTGCGCGGTTGGGGCTGGCCCATCTGGCAGTTGGGGCTCGGCGCCTCCGGCAAGCCGCAGGGCGCGCTCATATTCACGCTTTTCACGGTGATACTGTTTGCGATCACCGCCGCCATACTTTCCGCAACGCTTATACGTCTGCTCACCGTTAAGACTGCCGCCAGAAAGGCCGTCTATCGTGAGAGGCGTTCCGGGCAGAAGGCCGTATCGACCGCGCTCCTCAGAAAGGAGCTTGCAAGGTTCGGGGCAAGCCCCACCTACATTCTGAACTGCGGCATGGGGCTTCTCATGCTGATCGTCGCCGCCGTCGCAATACTGATAAAGGGCGAGGCCATAAGGAACTTTATGGGCATGCTGCTGGAGCGCTTCGGCTTCCCCGATATTGCTCCCCTGCTTACGCTTACGGCGGTGCTCCTGATCGCCTCGACGGTGCTCATAACCGCCCCCTCCGTCTCGCTCGAGGGCAAAAACCTTTGGCTGGTGCAGTCCATGCCCGTCGATCCCAAATCGGTGCTTATGGCAAAGCTCAATCTGCACATGCTTCTTGCCATAATACCCGTTGCGGCCGCCTCTTCGGCTATCTGCATCGCGCTTAAGCTGCCCTTCCGGCAGTCTGTGCTGACCGTTGCCGCCGCGCTTTTGTTCATTTGGCTCATCGCGGAATTCGGCCTTTTGATGAACGTATTGAAGCCCAATTTCGATTGGACCAACGAATCCGTTCCCATCAAACAGGATCTGCCCGTATTGTTTACGATGCTCTTCGGCTGGGGCGCGACGCTGCTGCTGGCGGTGATAGGGTTCCTTGCACACAGGGCGATAGGAATAATCCCCGCCATTACCGTGATACTTGGGATCGAGCTTATCTGCTCCGTAATACTGCACCGCGTGAACGCGGGGTTCGGGGCAAGGAGATTCTCCAAGCTATAAGTATGTTTTGAAGTATAAAAAAATTGCGCCCCGCAAGGGGCGCGATTTTTGTAGTTTCAAATCACTTAACGGTGATTCCGGTCACGTGGGGGTTGACGCCCTCATACCAATACAGGAAGCCCAGAATGTCAACGGTATCGCCGACCTTGAGGTTCTTGACGGCGTTATAGACCTCGGTGGTCTTGTCGCAGAGATAGCTCTCTACGGTGAAGGTGTAGGTCTTCTCGCCGATCTTTACCTTGAAGTAAAGGTCGCTGCCATCCTCGCCGGAGTTATCCCAGTTGTACCAGAAGGCGGCGCCTTCCTCGTCCATAGCCTCGATAACGGCGGACTTGACGGTGAAATACTCGGCCATGTGCTTCGCAAGATCGTCGGTGCCGAAGAGCGCGGTGGCGTCAAAGGCCTCGGCAACGTAATTGCCTTCCTCGATCTCGAACTTGGCGTCGATTATCTCGATGATGCCGGTGCTTTCGGGCCACTGAGCCTTATGACCGGTGACCTTGATCTTGGTACCGGGAACGAGCTTGTTGTACTCTTCCTCGGTGCAGCCCATCTCATAGATGAAGTAAGCGCCGTCCTTATCCTGGGTGTAGAAGGTGCCCTTGTTGTCCCACCAGCTCTGCTTGGCCTGAACGTAGGTCTCGACCACAACCTCTGCGCCGATCTCGGCGGCGACGTACTGCTCGTGAGTCATAACGCCTTCGCCCTTAACGTCTTCGGCGGGCTTGTTATCATTCTTTTTGCAGGCGGTGAAGGCCGCAAGCGCCATGACGGCGATGAGAACGATAGCTATGATCTTTTTCATTTCATTTTCCTCCATGTGTTTTGCTTGTGTTTTCCTTTCGGATGCTTCTATTATACTTCAAAAAAACGGTAAATCAATATCCCGCGCGGGCGCAAAACTTTATATTTTCGGCGTAACGGCGCCTCAAGCAGCTCCCGTTTTATTCTTTTCCGCCTCGTTTTTTAACGAGTCTTGCAATAAACGCCGCGCCTATCGCCGCCCATGCCGCCGCAAGCAGTATCAGCAGAAGCTTCGCCGTTCCGGGAAGGGCGCCGAGATCCTTTTTGCCCACCGCGCCGCCGATGCTGCCCCCATCCAAACGGTAAAGGCTCGTCGTTTCGGAAAAGAGCTTCGCCATGAACGCTTCATCGACCGTCTGCCCATAGCGGACGGCCTTCGCGGTGCTTTCTATGAGCGAGCCCGCCGCGTCGCGCAATGAGGCAGAGCCGTTGAAAACGGGGGTTATGAATGTGTTATCGACGTTTTCGAGCAGCAGCTTTGCCGCCTGTATTTTTACGGAATAGTGCAGATCGTTATCCGCCCCTTCGAGCGAAAGATATTCAGTGTATTCATACGAGCCCTGCGCCTTTAGCGTCACGGGGACGTAACCTTCCGTGCTCGAATACGCTATCTGAACGGAGTTCGTGAGCAGGAACTGCGTGAACAGCCACGAGGCGAGCACCTCCTGACCGTCGCGCTTGTTGAAAATGCATACGGAGGGGCCCTGCGAGATCATCTGCGGGTGCTCCGTATCGAACTGCGGAATGGGACGGACGACCGTTTCAAAGCGTACCACCTTATCGGAAGCAATATCGTGATGGGTCGCGTCGGAGCCCATCCAGGTTGCGCCCGCGGTGGAATCTATCGCGAAGACGCATTGGCCGGCATTCAGGAAATTGCCGGGGTAGCTCGTTATTTTGAATGTGGAGAACGCCCTCGTTTTTACGTGCTCCGCCACGGTATAGAGCAGCTGCTTCGCGGTATCGTTGAAAAGCAGTATCTCCCCCTCCTCCGTGGAATAGCCCGCGTTCTTCTGGCGGAGCATCTGTATCATCATGTTGTCGGTCGATTTATAGATGAAGGGGATCATGACCTTCTGCCCGTTCACCTCGAAATCGCCGTTTGCGTCCTTCTTCATGGCGGCTTCGGAGACCTCCCACACGAAATCCCACGTGAGGACTTCGGGGATCTCATAGCCGAGCTTTTCGACAAGGTCGCGGTTTATGTAACAGGCTTCCGTCGAGCGCATGAAGGGCAGCGCATACTGCCTCCCCGCGACGACGCATTCGGAAAGATATTTGGGTACGACCTCATCCTTTTTGGGCGCGTCGAATTTGACAGCCATTCCGCCGAGGCCGTATTCGGGATCGTCCATGAGCTCTTCAAGGGGGACCACCACGTTATCGCCCGTGATATAGGTAGCTATATGGTCGGGGTACGTTATGCAGACGTTCGGGGTGGTGCCCGTAGCTATGTTTGTGATGACGTCGTTATAGATCTTGCCATAATCGGTATAGAGGCGCAGATTGACCTTTACGTTGGGGTAGTACGATTCGAAATCCGCTATCGCCTTCTTGTAAATATCGACCTGAGTCTTATTGGTATCGTTCTTCGCCCAGAAGGTTATCTCAATATCGCGGGAGGTATCGAAGCCTTCCGGAACGGTGAATGCGGGCATGCCCTTCGAGCCGTGACAGGCGGCAAGCGGAACTATAAGAAGCACGGCGGCCAGCAACGCCGCAAAACACGCCAAAGCCTTTTTCATCCCTTTGTGCCTCCTCTCGAAACGCCCGCCATTATCTTCCTTCTGAACACGAGGAAGAGTATTATGAGCGGCACCGAGATCACCACGACCGCCGCCATCATCGCGGGGATGTTCTCCCTGCCGAAGCCGTTTTCCCTTATCTCCTGTATGCCGTTGGAAACGAGGTAATACGCCTTATCGTCCGTGATGAGCCGCGGCCAGACGTATGAATTCCAGCATTCGATTATCTTCAAAATCACGATCGTGACTATCGTGGGGCGGCAGATGGGGATCATTACCTTGGTAAGGTACTTGAGATCCGAGGTGCCATCGACCTTTGCCGCCTTGTAGAGCTCTTCCGGGATCTGCTCGAAGTTTTCCTTAAGCAGATAAATGTAGAAAACGCTCGTGACCGAGGGCAGTATGAGGCCCGCGAACGTATTGCGCATGCCGAGGTTGGTAATGGTCTGGAAATTCGTGATTATGACGAGCTCCGAAGGGATCATCATGAGCGCCAAAAACAGCGTGAAAACCAGGTTCTTGCCCTTGAAATCGAGCCTTGCGAACGCAAACGCGGCAAGCACTGTCACGACAAGCATCAGCGCCGTCGTGATGACGGTGAATATTAGCGTGTTCGTGAAATACCGCGAAAGCGGCACCGCGGTGAACGCTTCAACGTAGTTTTGGATCGTGGGCGCTTCGGCAATGAATTTGGGCACGTACTCCGAATTATAGGAGCTGTAGCTCTTTATGGAGGAGAGTACCATCCAGTAGAACGGGAAGAGCACTATGAGCGCCCATATCGTCAAAAGCGTGTAGGTTATTATGTTTTTTGCGAGCCTGCGGTTTTTTTCCGCCCGCTCTATCCTTTCGAATTCCTTTTTCATGCGCTTGCCCCCTTACACGCTGACCTGCTTTTTGGATATGAGCAGGTTTATCACGGTTATGGTGAATACGATGGCGAACAGTATGAGCGCCGCCGCGGAGGCGTAGGAAGGATACCCGCCGCTGTCGCCATAGAGCATATCGTAAACGTAGCCGACTATCGTATTCATCTTTGCGGCGTTAAGATTTGTGCCGAACAGCGCGACCGCATCCGAATACGCCTTGAACGCGCCTATGAAGCCCGTGATCACCAGATAGAATATCATGGGCGATATCATGGGAAGGGTGATCCTTGTGAAAACGCGCCACTTGGAGGCGCCGTCTATCTTGGCGGCCTTGTAGTAATCCTCATTCACGGAGGCAAGGGCGCTCGTCAGAATGAGTATCTTGAACGGGAGCACTATCCACACCGTATAGAAGCAGAGGACGAACATCTTTGCCCAATAGGGGCCGTCGATAAAATCGACCGAGCTGCCGCCGAAGAGCTTTATAAGCATGTTCACCATGCCGTCGGTATAGGGCGTCTTCTTGAACAGTATCATGAACACGAGGCCGACCGCAAGCGTGTTCGTGACGTAGGGCAGGAAATAGACGGTCTGGTAAAGCTCCTTGAGCTTTTTGATGGAATTCAGCCCCAGCGATATGAGCAGAGCGAGCCCGGTGGAAACGGGTACGGTTATTATGACGAGTATGAGCGTATTCTTGACCGCCTGCAGGAAATAGGGATCGTGCAGGACGTAGGAATAGTTATACAAGCCCACGCCCATGAAGGTCTGCGAGGCGGAATTATAGCCTTCCTCGAACGAATAGACGAGCACATCGACGAGCGGATAGACCATGAAGAAGCCGAGAAAGAGTATCGCGGGCAGCAGATACAGCCACGCCTTCAAATTCTTACGCATGCTCCCTCCCCTCCCCGACGGGCAAGAGCTCTGTGCGGAGCCGTTCCTCTGTTTCGGCGTCGAAAAGATGCACCTTGTGCGGCTTCAACCGGAATTTGACGGAACCGTTTTTGGGCTCCACCTTAAGATCGGAGCTGATTATTGAGCGGATGCTTGCGTTTTCGCAGTCGGGATGGGTCGAAACGACGGTCGTATCGCGGCCCATGACCTCCACGTTTACAAAGGAGCAGGTGAGCTCGCCGTCCTCCGCGGGGATGAAGCCTTCGGGGCGGACGCCTATCCACACCTCCCTGTCGGGCGCGGCTTTCGCTTCAAGTACGGGCTCGGAGCCTATCATGAGCCTGCCGCCGGCAAGCCTGCCGCGGAATACGTTGATGGGCGGCGTGCCCAAGAACTTCGCAACGAAAAGATTAACGGGATCGTCGTAGATCTCCTGCGGCTTGCCAACCTGATTGAGCACTCCTTCCTTCATTACGACTATCATATCGGATATGCTCATCGCCTCCTCCTGATCGTGGGTGACGAATACCGTTGTGATGCCCGTTTCGCGCTGGATGCGGCGAAGCTCCTCCCTCGTCTGCAGGCGCAGGCGCGCATCGAGGTTGGAAAGCGGCTCGTCGAGCAGGAGTATGCCGGGAAGCTTTACGAGCGCGCGGGCTATCGCGACGCGCTGCTGCTGACCGCCGGACATCTGCGAGGGCTTGCGCTCCATGTAATCCGTGATCTGGACGAGCTTTGCCGCCTGCTCCACCCTTTCCTGCATCTGCTCCTTGGTGAGCTTCTTGTCGCCCTTTAGGTTTTCAAGCGGGAACATTATGTTTTTGCGCACCGTCATATGCGGATAGAGCGCGTAATTCTGGAACACGAGGCCGACTCCGCGCACCTCGGGAGGCAGGTCGGTCACGTCGTCTTCACCGAAATAGACGCGCCCGCTCGTCGGCTTTTCAAGGCCGCTTATGACGTTGAGCATTGTCGATTTTCCGCAGCCGGAGGGCCCGAGCAGGCCCACGAGCTTGCCGTCGGGTATCTCAAATGAAAAATCATCGAGCGCCGTGACCGTCTCCTTTGATTTTTTGTTTCGCGACGGGAATATTTTTGTGATATGACTGACTTTGACTTTCATTGTTTTCCCCCGATAACGCCGCTTTTTACGGCTTATTCTCATATTCGATTTTATACCCGCGCGGAGTTTATGTCAATGAAAAAAAGGAGCCGGATTTTCACTCGGCTCCTTACGGTTCTGGGTTTATGCAAGCACCGCGTCCCTGATGGGGGCTTCCCAATCGATCACGCCGCCGTGCTCCGCCGCGATAGTGTTCGCAACCTCGCGCAGATCCTCCATAAATACCTTTTCGCGCTTCTTCGACCTGCGGCCCTTGGCGTTGAATATCTCGCACTCATAATAAGCGTCATAGGAAACGGCGAAATCCTCATCATCCCTGAAGGGGAAGAAGTTTACGCTGACGGTATAGCGGATCATGCCGCATTCGGAATCCGCGGTGAGCTTAACCACAGCCGCCCTGCGGGGAACGTCGTTGACGTTGGCTTCCGCCCTGAAATACTGCTGATAAACGTCTGTTGTCATGGTTTGGTACCTCCTTCGGTGATGGTAAAATTATATATCGTTCTGTTCCGATTGTCAACGGGTCGTTTGACAACGGCAGCCGCGCGCTCTATAATAGCAAAAGAAAGGCGGACATGATGAAAACGGTTTATATCGACGATCTTGATAATGCGGCGGCACTGCCGTATTCACATCTTACCGAAGCGCAGTTGAAGCGCGCCGGTGACTTCCCCTGCGGGCTTTTCATTGCGGAAAGCCTCAACGTGATATCCGCCGCGGTCGAAGCGGGGTACTCCCCCGTCTCCTTCCTTGCGGAGGAAAAGAGGATAAGCGGCATAGAAGAGGCTTTCGGCGAAAGGTTCGCGGACGCGCCCATACTGACCGCCGGGCCCGATACCCTCAAGCGCCTTACGGGGTTCGGGCTTTCTCGCGGGGTGCTCTGCGCCATGGAAAGGAAGCCCCTGCCCAAGGCGGAGGAGCTTTTGCGTGGAGCAAGGCGGGTCGCCGTGCTTGAAGGGATAGTCGATCCCGCGAACGTGGGCTCCGTCATGCGCTCCGCCGCGGCTCTCGGAATTGACGCTGTGCTGCTCGCCGCAAATTGCTGCGATCCCCTGCACAGGCGCGCCGCAAGGGTGAGCATGGGCGGTGTGTTCCGCGTGCCTTTTGCGGTGCTCCCCTGCCTCGAACGCGAAAAAAACGCGGTCGATCTGAGTCTGCTGCGCTCGTTCGGTTTTCTGTCGGCGGCGATGGCGCTTGAAAAGGATTCCCTGCGCCTCGACGACGAGCGCGTAATGGGCGCCGAAAAGCTTGCGCTCGTATTCGGCACGGAAGGGGCGGGGCTTTCCCCCGCAACGGTCTCATCCTGCGATCTCACCGTCATGATACCCATGGAAAACGGGATGGATTCGCTCAACATAGCCGCTTCCGCCGCCATTGCGTTTTGGCAGACCTGCGGGCAAAACGGCCCGCGCAGCGCGTAAAAAAGCCGAAATGGTTGTAAAAGCCACAAGATTTAGGCTCATTTTGCATTTTATTCATAAAAAAAGGGACGGCAAAACTTGAAATGCGCCGTCCTTTCTGTTATAATAACCATGTATGAAAATGCCGTACTATTGGTACGAAGCAAAAGGAGTATCATCATGAAATGCCCGAGATGTGGGTTCGAAAACCCCGACTATCTTGAATACTGCCAGAACTGTTCTGAGCAGCTTCCCAAGAGGGGCGGAGATAATTCCGCTCCCACATGGGGATTTGTAAAGGCTCCCAAGTGGACGGAGCCCGAATTCTCCGCGGATACCGTAAGCGAGGATGACGTTCCCGCCGATTTCGCCGCGGAGTATGAGCTTGCCCGCCAGCAGCGCGAAGCTGCCCGCCGCGCCGCCGCAGAGGCTTCCGCCGCAAGGACGAGAGCCGCAGAAGAAGCCGCAAGGCGCGCCGCCGAGGAAGCCGCCGCAAGGCGTGCGGAACGTGAAAGGGCCGCCGAGGAAGCCGCCGCGAAGGCGCGTGCGGACGCCGAAGCCGCCGCCGCTATAAGGGCCGCCGCAGCCGAGCGCGAAGCCGAAAGGCTCCGTGCCGAAGCCGAGCGTGAAGCGCGTGAGCGCGCCTCTTTGGAAGAGCTTGAGGCCGCAAAGCGCGCCGCGCAGGAAAAGCGCCGCGCCGCCGCCGTCGAAGAGGATGACGAGGATGAAGACAACTCCCCCGCCATCGCTCCCTTCGTAAGCAATTTCCTTCACAAGAAGAAGAAGGAAGCCGAAGACTATTATGACGACGGCTTTGAAGAGGATTACGACGAAAAGCCCTATAAGGCGCCCCGCAAAAAGCCCGTCAGGTCCGCGAAGACTTCCAAGGGCGGCAGGAACAACGGCATGGGCACCGCTATCAGGATCGCCGCCGTCATCGCCGCGCTCATGCTTATCGCGATAGCCGCTCTGCTCATCAAGAACGGCGTCCAGAAGTGCTCCGAAGGCAAAACGCCTTCCGGTGTGGGCAAGACTCCCATAGTCGAACCCAACAAGACCGAAGAAGATTACTTCAACGTGACCGTCTTTGCAAAGGAAGGCAAGACCCTTATCTACGAAACCGCCGACGGCCGCAGGCGCGAAGTCACCGTTCCCGCCGAAGACGTCGTTGTATTCAAGGTCCATAAGAGCAGCCTCATGCCCGTCGAGCCCATCGACAGCACGGTTTACGAGGCAAAGCCCACCGTCTATATAAAGAATGACGACGGCACAACGACCCTTATCGAGGATATGCCCACCGTTATGCTCGAGGTGCCGGAGATCAAGGTCGATCTCGATCTTCCCGATACCTACATCTCGGATGACGGCAAGGTGAACGTTGCGGGTCATATCGATCTTATCTCTACCGAGCTTACCGTAAACGGCGAGCAGATCGCAATCAACCCCGACGGAAGCTTCTCTCATGAGATAGTGTTTGAAGATACCGGCATGTATCCTCTGCAGATCGAAGGCAGGCTCCCCTCCTATCAGATCTACCGCCGCACAGTCAACGTTGACGTACAGGCCGCCACTCCCTCCACTCCGCTCGTGCAGCTTCCCTGGGAATACGGCGATACCGAGTACAGTCAGCGCGTGAAGAACAGCGTTGATACCATCGAGATCCGCGGCATGGTCCCCGCGGGCTCCACTCTCGAGGCGAGCTGCGCTTCCAGCAACGCGGTGCTTTCCAACCCCACCGTTGCGGATGACGGCACCTTCACAATGACCGTCCGCATGGCTTATGCCGGCGATTACACCATCCACCTCACCTGCACCTCCGAAAGCGGTCAGATCTCCGAGCGCGACGTTCATATCCAGAGGGCGCCCGATTGGTCCCGCTACATGGCGGGCGCTTGGCAGATGAACTATGCCGCCTTCGCTTATGAAAGCACTCAGGCTTACCAGATCAAGGGTACCGTTACCGAGATCCTGCAGGAGGGCGATTACATCCTTGCCAAGATGGAGCTCACGGACGGCAACACCGTCGTGCTCGAATACCACAACCATTACGGTTCCGCGGGCGATCTCGTCGTAGGTCAGTCCTACGAAAAGATATTCGGCCGCCCCATGGGCCTTAATGAGGACGGCGTCCCCCAGATCTACGTCTGGTTCATCGAAGGCTGATGATCGAATGCAAAAGGCCGGCTTGCAAAAGCCGGTCTTTTATTATGCGCGTCCCTTTGCGGCTCGCCTTGTTTTTCCGCCCGGAGGATCAAAGTATGCATTGTCAGGCATTGGCGAATATGCTATAATAACAGCGATAAAAAAGGAAGGACCACCCCTTTTATGACCGCCATCGTATTGAAGATAATCGCCCTCGTTTCAATGGTCATCGACCATGCGGCGTCCGTATTCCGGGTCCAGCTCAACGCCGTACACCCCTGGCTCTATACCGCCGGCAGGATGATCGGCAGGCTCGCGTTCCCCATATTTGCGCTCGGGATCGCAGAGGGCGCAGTGCATACCAAATCCCCCAAGAAGTACCTTTGGAGGATGTTCTTATTCGCCGTTATCGCGCAGATACCGTTTTCGCTGATGGTGGGGCTGAGCGAGCCCACCTACACCATAAGTCTTTTCGGGGCGGAAGTCGGGCTCTACGGCGGGTTATCCGTAATGGTAACGCTCTTCCTCGGGCTGCTGCTCTGCGTTTCCGTCAACAACAAAAAGCCCTTCGGGGCGATAGCGGCGGTTGGTGCGGCGTTCCTGCTTGACGGGACTTTCGGCATAGATTACGGAGTGCTGGGCGTTATGCTCGTCTTCATGCTTTATATGGGGCGCTCCTCAAATTGGCTGAGGCTCCTTGCGGTGGTGCTGTTCTCGGTCTGTCTCTACCTCGGATCGTTCCTCCGGATCGGCTCCTCGCTCATTCACGGGACAGATATCGTACTTTCCAAAGGCGTTCTGTACGCGGCGGCTACGGCCGTTGCCGGGCTGCTCATGCTGCTTTACAACAACAAGCTCGGCAGGAAGTCTGGCCTTGTGTTCTACATATTCTATCCGCTGCACATGCTGGCGTTATGGTTCATAGCGGCGATGTTTATAAAGTGAGGTCGTAAATGCGTTTTTCTCCGCTTTACAGCGGCTCTTCGGGCAACTGCTCGGTCGTGAGCGCAGGCAAAACGAACGTGCTTATAGACGCGGGCATGACCGGCAAGGCGATCGTTTCCGCGCTCGAAGCCGTGAGTATCGATCCTAAAAGTATAAATGCGATAGTCGTTACGCATGAGCATTCCGATCACATAAAGGGGATCGGGATACTTTCGCGCAAGTACGATCTGCCCGTCTATGCAAACGAGGGCACCTGGAAGGCCATGAGCCCGCTCATAGGCGATATTTCAATGCACAACATAAGGACCTTTGTGAACGGGCAGAATTTCTACATAGGCGATCTCGATCTCACGCCCTTCCGCATAAGCCACGACGCGGCAGATCCCGTTGGGTATTCGCTCTGCTGTAAGGGGACGCGTATAGTTTATATGACTGATACGGGCTGTGTGAACGAAGCCCTGCGCGAGACGGCTTCGGGAGCGGATCTGCTGTTCCTTGAGGCAAATCACGACGTCGATATGCTGCGGTCCGGCCCCTACCCCTACCCTTTGAAGCGGCGCATACTTTCCGATAAGGGGCATCTTTCCAACGCCGCCGCGGGCGAGTTTTTGAAAAAGCTGTATCCGACGGGCGTTCGTCGGGTCATACTCGCGCATCTCAGCCGTGAAAACAACACCGAACAGATAGCGTATTCCTCCGTTCGCGGGGCGCTGAACGAAGCGCAGATACCCGAAAACGAATTTTTCCTGACCGTTGCTCACCGCGATCGCGTGACGGGCATATTCGAGCTGTAAAGGAGATTTTATGAGCATCAACAAAAAGGCTTCCGTGCTGTTTCTGATCTGCTTTGCGCTTTTCATGGCGCTTTCGATCGTTCTGCTGCCCGCGATCGCGAAAACGGAAGAACAGCAGTACCTTTTCAATTCCCTCTTCGTTTCGATACCCGCTTTCTTCATCCCCACTTTCATATTCAGAAGGAAGCACCGCTTCCCGAAGATCAGGGCGCCGCGCTTCACTCATGTTTTACTGGCGGCAGTCGCGGGGATCGGCTGCATATTCCTCAACGAGGCGCTGTATTTCCTGAACGAAACGGTTTTCTTCGGCATAGAAATAAAATCGGCTTCGACCTCCGCGGCCTCCATAATGGGCATGAACACTTTCCTGATGGTCATTTCGCTCGCGCTCATTCCGCCCGTGACGGAAGAATACCTCATGCGAGGAACGCTTCTTGAGATCTGGCGCAGAACGAGCCCCATCGGTGCGGCGCTGCTTACCGCGCTTTTGTTCGCGCTTTTGCATGCGGCGCCTTCGGCTTTCATTATTTATTTCGGGATGGGGATACTGTTCGCGTTCATCTATCTCATTACCCGCAACATGTTCCTCACCATGATAATACATCTTATAAACAACCTTTCATCGGTCGTTATAGCGGCTTTGCAGGGGAACGCTTCGGCTGCGGCCGAAGGGCCGGCTGCGGAAGCCGCGGTGCAGCTTGAACAGCTCATGTCAACGAGAGCGGGCTGCTTCGATCTTTTCTTTACTTACGCGATCTATGCGGCGCTGTTCATCACTCCCGCAATAGTGCTGCTTCATTACAGCTGCAAAAAGCGAGGGCTTGGCAAATTTGCGCCGGAAGAACCGATAGGCGGCGAGCTTGTCGGTACGACTTGCGAGATCGTTCCCGAACCCGTTAATAAGGAATCGCTTTGGCGCGATCCGATACTTTGGGTGACGATCGGGCTCCTCGTTATACTCAACGTATTCTCCGCTCTCCGTGAATTGGGAGTATTGAAACTTGACTGATGAAGATAAGGATCATTTGCGTCGGAAAACTGAAGGAGCGCTTCTATACGGATGCCGTTGCCGAATTCAAAAAACGGCTTTCGCGCTTTTGCGAGCTTGAAATAGTCGAGCTTGCGGATGAGCGCGTGCCGGATCAGCCTTCGGAGGCGGATATAGAGCGCGTTAAGGAGACTGAGGCTAAGCGGATAGAAGAAAAGCTCGGCGGCGACTGCGTTATAGCGCTCGATCCGCGCGGCAAGATGCTTTCGAGCGAGGAGCTTGCTTCCACCCTTTCTTCCGTCATGCTGAGCGGAAAAAGCCGCATTTCGTTCGTGATAGGAGGCTCGCATGGGCTTACGGACGGCATACGCAGGCGCGCTGACCTTGTGTTGAGTTTTTCAAAGCTTACCTTCTCCCATCAGATATTCAGGATAATGCTGTTGGAGCAGGTTTACAGGGCTTTCAAGATAATAAACGGAGAGCCGTATCATAAATAAAAATGCCCGCATTATTTGAATTGCGTGCTTTTATGCATATCGTGTCAATAACAAAACCGGAAGGCTTGAAGCCTTCCGGTTTTGCTTAAACTTTGTTTGGAAGATTACCAATCAACGGTGCTGTTGAAGCTGCCGAAGATCTCGCCCTCGGAGATCTCGCCGCCTTCGCCGCCCCCGAAATTGGTGACGTCTTCGATCTCGAAGCTGACAACTTCCATTTCGGGATCCATGTAACGTTTCATGTCTGTAAACTCCTTTCTGTGAATCTTATCGCCATGCCCGCATGGGGATGGCCCCATGCGGGCAGACATTGCTTTTATGCTGCTTTATGCAGCTTGGTCAGCGAATTATTCGCCGCCGAGGAGACTGTTAACGGTCGCTTCGATAGCATTGCCGTCAACAGTTACAGCCTCGCCATTAAGGGGTACGTAGGTCATGTAAGGAACAGCGGTCATGGTGGTGGCCCAGTTCTTCTCGCTGATACCGGAGACAACAGCGGTGAACTCGAAGGAATCGTCAAACATAGCCCAAATGTTCTTGGCGGGGATGGTGACGGACTTGGAGCCGACGGTGATGGTAGCGCCGATAGCGGTGATCTCGAAGTAATTATTGTGACCGACCATCTCGTTGTTGTACTTGACGATGGAGTCATTGAAGGTTACGGTGAATACGAAGCGGACATCCTTCTTCGCATCCTCGGTCGCCCTCTCACGGAGCTCAACGCGGGTGGAAGCTACGGTGGGAGCTACGGGCTCGTAGGGGATCGCATAGTGAGCCTCGATGGTGATGTTGCCGGTCACGTTACCGGTTACATCGCCGATAACCTCAACGAGAGCATACTCGCCGATGGTCTCGGGGATCATGTCGTTCACATCGTAGAGAGAACCGTAAGGCATGGTGATGGTCTGAGCAGTCTGGAGAGCTACCCAATCCTCAAGAGCATCGGAATACCTGAGGTACTGAACGGTGATAGTATAGTTGATGGGAGTCAGAGTCGCATCAAGGGTGATGTCCTCATCGGGCATGGTCTCGGGTACGTTCCAACCGGAGAAGGTGTAGCCTTCGGGTACGGTGTACTCGGGAGCGGTGATCGCCTCACCATAGGTGTAGGTCTGAGTGGCGTACTCCCCACCGTTGATGGTGTAGGTCACGGTGTAGGTGTTGGCAGTCAGAGTCGCATCAAGGGTGATGTCCTCATTGGGCATGGTCTCGGGCACATTCCAGCCGGAGAAGGTGTAACCGGTGGGTACGGTGTAATCGGGAGCGGTTACAGGAGCACCGACCTCGTAGGTCTGAGTGGTGTACAGTTCACCGTTGATGTTGTAGGTGATGGTGTGAGTCGCGGGCTGCTCAGCGATGTTGAAGTACAGCTTCACATTCGTGATGTGGATGTTCTCCTCAGTGAAACGGGTGATGTGGTTGGGATCGGGATCAAAGTAACCGCAGTCGCCCTCATAGATATAGAAGGGAACCTCAAGGTAATAACCTTCGTCATCCTGCTGGAGCTGATCCATGGTGGGAACAGTGTTGAGGGTGTACTTGATGCGGCAGAGGTTGCCGTTCAGAGTAACGCCGGGGAAGCCGTAGCCGTTAGCATAGGGATCGAAGGTCTGGACGGCATAGAGCAGGTTGGTAACATGATTGCCGTCGAGAAGGGTGGTGTTGTCCTTCTGGGGAGTGCCGCCGGGAACGTCAGAGCTGTAATCGCCCGCAGCGATCTGGTTGCTGATGAGCCTCTGAAGGAAGTTCGCGGTGGTGTTGGAAGAGTTGGCGGATGCAGTGAAGATGTCCTCATCGAAATCGATGTAGCCGTGGAAACCGGACCACTGGCCGCCCTCGGGAGTGCTGACGTTCAGATAGATCCAAACGAAGTCGCCCTCAGTGGGATTATCGAAAGTAACGGAGGGAGCGGTTTCACCGCTGGCCGCATTAACGGGAAGAGCGCTGAGCGTGAAGTCGATCGTGCGCTCAACGGGACCGGAGATGTGTACGGGGATGCTGGCGTCCTCGCAGGTCACGTTGTCATGATAAACGGTAGGAACGCCGTTGCCCTCATTGCAGTAGGAGATGGGGCAGAGCACATGGAAATCGAGGTTGACATCCGCTTCGGGGATAGCGACCCACTCATAGGTAACGTAGCAGATGGTGCCGCCGGAATAGATACCGTCGGTGCCGTCTTCGCTGGAAGAATACCAAGTGAATACGCTGTAGGTCTCGCCCTCTTCACCGATCTCACCGGTGCCGCCCTGATAGTTGACGTCGGGGGTGCCCATAACAACCAGATGGTTGTCGGTGCCTTCACCCTCATCCCACGCATCGTTGATCGCAAGGGCAAGAGTGCCGTCGCCATCTACGTCATAGGACTTGGTGGTGATGTAGCGGTTGTCAAACTTTACGTAGATCAAGCCGCCCCACATACCGGAGCCTTCGCTTACGTTGTAAGCTACCCTGAAGGTATCGCCGACCTGAGGATCGGTGATGGATTCAACCTGGGGTACTGCCGAATACGTTACAGCATTGTGTGCATCGTTTTCGGCCGCGAACACGGTCATGGGTACTATTGCGAGCACCATGAGGATCGCGATTGCTACGCTAAGCAGTCTTTTGGTCATAGTTTCTTTCCTCCTGATATTTTTGGTTTTATTGAATAAAACCTAACAATATAATGATACCACCTATTTTTGAAAAGTCAATATGTATATTAAACTTTATACGAAAAAAAAAGCGGAATAAAAGGTACGATTTTGTGAACAGGGCATATCCGGCGCCGCAGAGCTTTTTATATTTGGGTTCCATTTAAAAAGCATCGAAAAAGCGTGCTTTCAAAAGGCTTATCCATCCTCGCGAAGCGCCTCCCCGAGCTTTATCACCGCTTTCTTTTCGATCCTCGAAACGTAGCTTCTGGAGATACCGAGGAGCCTTGCCGTCTCCCTCTGCGGAAGGGGCTCGCCTCCGTCCAGACCGTACCGCAGAACGATCACCGCGCGTTCCCTTTCTTCAAGGGTATTATCGACCGCGCGGCGCAGAGCGGCGGCCCAAATACGGTCGGAAGCGGCGCCGAAGACCTCGTCCTCATCGGTGCCGAGAATATCCGCAACGGTAAGCTCGCTGCCGTCGCGGTCCTTTCCTATGGGCGTTTCGAGGCTAATATCCCCCGCCCTTCTGCGCTCGGAGCGAAGGTGCATCAGTATCTCGTTTGCTATCCTCTCCCAAACACAACGTATCCTGCATGTGATCGTCCTCCCCGTCAAGATCGGGAAAGCTTTCATACTCCTCATCGGGCTCATCGTGTGTTTCAGGATGTGAGTACCCGATCTTCGGGAATTCGGCATCTTCATCCGAGCCGAAAAGGATCAGATGGGCATATTTTCCGTCCCAGACGACCTTTCGGACGACCGTCCTGATCGCAGTGCGCTTCTGATCAACGGTCATATTATCGCAGCTCGAACTGAAAACACCGAGCATCTGCCGCATAAGGTCGAACTCCATCTCCGAAAGAGCATGTTCGCCGGTTATATTTTCGAGTTCTTTGATGCGAGCCTGAACTTCGTCGGCCTCAAAGCTTAATTGTTCGATTCGCTTCAATATAGCAGGCTTCGCACTGCTGTCGCCGACGTCGGAAAGAGCATCGGCAAGAGCAGTGGATTTCCTTTCCAGCTCCGCCCTGCGTTTTCTCATATCCTCAAGCTTTATCTCGTACTCCTCACGGCTGCCGGTAAAGTATTTCTTGCTTTTTTCGAGGTTATCGATGAAAGCCGCGCCGTTTTCCTTGAGCTTCTTTATCTCCTCGGAAACGGCAGTGTCGAGTGCCTCCCCATTAACGTTCCTGTTGTTGCAGACCGCCCGCTGGCTGCGCTCCTTCATTTTACAGACGTACCAATACTTAAAGCTGCCGTCGGGGTTCTGCCTGCCGATCTTTGGGTACATGCGGCTGCCGCAGGTACAGTAAAGGAGCCCCGTGAGCAGAGCCACATTGCTTCTCGGTTTCCGGTAAGATTTTGATTTGTTTCGTTCGAGCGCCTCCTGTATTCTGATCCAGTCACGCCCCGGAATGAGCCCAGGGTGCTGACCGACGGAGACTATCCATTCGGAGGTCGGCAGATAGACGGTCGCCCGCCCCTTCTCCTGATCGGTGCGGTTATAGGCGAGAATGCCGTGCACGCCGTCGAATGCTGCCTTGTCGGAAAAGAGGTCGGAGCCCTGTTTAATAAAGAAATCGTATGCGTCCTCGTCGGCTATGAGATAGACGGGATTTTGAAGTATGCCTTTTATCGCGAAGCGCGTATAACTGTTGCCGAGCTTGGTCTTGACGCCTCGCTTTAAGAGCTCCGCTTCGGTTTTGACAAG
The DNA here is from genome assembly GCA_017394835.1 of Clostridia bacterium. Taxonomy (GTDB): domain Bacteria; phylum Bacillota; class Clostridia; order Christensenellales; family CAG-138; genus UBA3857. The sequence goes on along the minus strand of JAFPXD010000015.1, from coordinate 3,198 downwards.
GGAATCGTATTCAGAATATAGAGAGAAGATTAGCCGGACGGTCTGTGCTTCATCCGGCAGAAGCTTCAGCTTGCAGGTCTTCTTCGTCTTGCCGTCAACGGTTACGGTCTTGACGGCCTCGGACGTGTAGCCGGTCGGCGTAGTGCCCCCGAGCCAGCGGCCTGTCTTTGCCAGCTCATGCATGTTGTCGCGGATTCGTTCGGCGATGGTCTCGCGCTCGAGCTGGGAGAAAACGGAAGCGATATACATCATCGCCCTGCCCATAGGGGTCGACGTATCGAACTGTTCTCTAATCGAAATGAAATCCACATTGAGCTTGTCGAGCTCTTCGATGAGCCCTGCAAAATCGCCGATGTTGCGGCTGATGCGGTCAAGGCGATAAACGATTATTCTGTTAAGCTTTCTCTCCCTCGCCGCCTCAAGCATTTTCTTGAAGGCCGGACGGTTGAGATTGCCGCCCGAGAAGCCCTCGTCCTCATAAACGACTATTTTGTTCAGAGCCTCTTCGCCGAGATTCGCCCTCACGTATTCGCGGCAGAGCTCGACCTGGTTGCCGATACTCTCCCCCTTGCCCGTAAAGCGGGACTTTCTTGAGTAAACAGCTATGCTGTCCTCGTTCCTTTTCAAACTTATCACTCCTTCAAACCCAATGTAGTATCTTCGTTGTTATCATAACATAGCGTAACGAATATGTAAAGAGATAAACCACGCTTAATTGATCTTATATCTGCACACGCCATTGGCAGTTTTCTTATTGCCGTCCGTTTGGAATAACGGACAACCCCGCTTCAATAGCCTTGGTTATATGGAAGGCGGTGATCGATATTTCAAAAGCCAATAAGATCAACGTGATAGTTTATCTCCCGAAAACCCCCGAAGGAAAGCGTGAGCTTGAAGAGCGCATAGCACAAGTTCATGCCGACGCTGTAGTTAGGGGGATATCCGTCCTTGACTGTACGACAGAACAGAAGCTGCAGCTGTTCAATTCAATAGTACGGAATGCAAAGCAGGAGTATAAGGAAACACCATTGGAAAGATAAATAACTATCTGCAAGTCTATAGTAAAAGAGGCTTCGCTCATCAAATATGCGAAGTCTCTTATTATTGTAAAGAAAATCGAGACAAGAGTTCACCTCCTGTCTCGATTTCTTTTTGCCTTGTGCGTTACCAATCTGTTTGCTTGATTGGGAAGAGCTCGGCTGCCGATATCTCGTTATCCTCGCCGAAATTCGTGAAGTCCTCAACCTCAAAGCTTACTATCTCAAGTTCCGGCTCTTCATACTTCTTCATATCGTTATTCCTCCTGTAAATTGTCATAGTACACCTTGAATTAATCGCTGCTCAGCGCGCCGTTTACGGAGTCGGTGATACCGTTCCCGTTAACGGTCGCCGGCACTCCATCGAGCGAATAGGTCATATACGGTACGGCAGTAACGTCGGCGTCGAAGTTTTCGGGTCTCATGCCGACGAGCACAGCCGTAAAGGTGAAGCAGTTGGCATCCTCGCCTCCGTCCGCATCCTTGTACATAGCGAAGATATTCTTACCCTCAACCGTGACCGAGCGTCCTTCTGCCGAAAGCACGCTCCAGATGCGTTCTATCTTATAGGCGTTCTCGTTGGGACCGTAGGTGTTTCCGCGGTAATCAATGCAAGAATCGTTGAAGTGCACCGTGTAGATAAACCTGAGATCGGCACGGGAATCGGCCTCGGGGCGTGTGCGCAGCTCCGCTCTTGCGGCTTCTATCGTCGGGGGGATGAGCGTGAACTCGTTGATAATATTAAACCCATCGACCCTTGCAGAGTAGTGATCGACCTCGTCCTCGGCAACGGTGTACAGTATCTCATGCCCGTCCTCGTCTTTCTTGGGCATTGCGGGGAAGAAATACTTCCACTCGCCGGCAGCGCTAGTCACAGCGGAGGCGACCTCCTCGCCGTCGGCGTAAAGGCGCACGGTGATGCTGTCGGGGCGGTAACCGAATTTATCGTTCTCGTCCTGCCAGATCTTTTGTCCGGATATCGTAACGGTGTCGGGGATATCATCGCTCCATGTATTGATGATATCGAGCCCGTCGATCTCGGCGGAGTAGTGCTCCGCGTTCTCAAAGCCTTCGGGGTATTCCTCGGATACGACGTAGGTCGCGCCGCTCAACAGCCCGTCGGGATCCTCGGGCAGATACAGCGTCCAATCCCATTCGTCCTTACCCGCAAAATCGGATTTGAGGAGTATTATCGGCGAACCGTTAAGCTCCCTGTCGCCGTCCTTAACGTGGATCGTGATATAGTCGGGGCGCTTGCTCTCGTCGTCGTTCTTCCAGATCTTTGCGCCGTGCAGCGTGTTATCGTCCTCGGTCTCCCAATCTATCTTGACGTTGATGACGTTTGCCATCAGGTGATAATCGTCGACCAAGGTATCCCAACCGAAGTTTTGGATATCGTCCATGGTCAGCGTCTTGGCCTTTGCAAGCGCTTCGTCCGCAAGGCCGGAAAGATCGAGTATGTCCTCGGGGTTTTCAATGCCCAGTATCGTGGGGATCGCCTTCGTCGGGATGCTGAAATAGCCGTCGAAGGGGTTGAAGGAAACGGGAAGCGGGAACCCGATAAGGTACTTGATTATCTGCCTGATGACCTCGCTCCAAAGCTCGGCGCCCTTATAATCCATGGGAACGCCCATGTTGTACTTGCTTATTACGAAGTTTGCCGTCCAATCGCAGTCCTTGTCGACCTTGGCTACCGCAAGCTCCGGGATCTTGACGCCGAATATCTTCTCGGCAAGCGTGCCGATCATGCTTATATCGAGGCCGATCGTCAGCTCGCTCAGGAGCGTTAGCGCGTCCTTGCCGCCCTCTTCGGGATTTATAACGGGGAACTCGTAATCGAGCACGCCGCCAATATCTATCCCCGCGGCACTTGCTAAGTCCGCCGCGTTATCGAGCGCGCCGGATTTCGGCGAACACATGAGCACGACCCACGCGGAATCGGGCATATCCTCGTCGTCCACGCCAATGCCTATCCAGCGCTTTATAACGTCGATCTCGAGGATCGCCATGTTCTTGATTGTATAGGTATTGCCGCTCTTATCGTAGGAGACCTTGTATTTCGTGACGTGCGCGTCCTCGGTGCCGCCGGAGAGCACGGAAACGTATTCGCCAACGTGGAAGGTGACCTCGTTGGTCTTGCCGGACTTGTCGCTGTCGTCCT
>JAFPXD010000014.1 GCA_017394835.1 Clostridia bacterium | reverse complement strand
GGTATCTTTTTGCGCCGTGCCGCGTTAAAAATGCTCGAAAGACTTTCCAATGTATTCTTGAAAAACTCTTCGAGTTTTTCTGCGCTTTTTGCCTTGCACGGCACAAAAATCTCCTCTTTTGAGGCGCTTCGCGGTTTTCGGATTTGCTCGAATTAAAGCAAAGATCCGGGAATACCCTCGCGTATTCCCGGATCTTATTATGTTTTTCAAATAGGGAGCATTCGTCCGAAAACCTGCATCTCCTTAAGTGAACGCACCCTTCGGTTTTTTCTTTGTCCGGAGGCGGCGTTCACTCCCGCCTGAGCTCGCGGAGCCCGCTCTCGTCAAGCTCCAGCACCCTTGTCGCGACCTCGTTAATGAACTTTCGGTCGTGGGAAACGGCTATGATGCAGCCGCCGAACTCCTTGAGGAGCCGGCGTATGACAGGGGTGGAGAGGGGCGAGAAATTGCGGGTGGGCTCATCCAGAAGGAGCACGTTGTAGCCTTCGAGCGCCATCTTGACGAACATCAGCTTTGCCTTCTGCCCGCCGGAAAGGCGCTCCACGGGGCTTTCCTGCTCGTCCTTCGTGAAGCGCACGCTGCCAAGATACGTCCGCGCGCGCGTCACCGCATCCTTTTCGCCCGAGGGCGCAAGGAATTCCGCGGGCGTCATATCGCCCTCGAGCAGATCGAGATAGTTCTGCGGCATATAGAAGGGGCGTATGTCGCTCCTCTTTTCAAGGCTCCCGGCTATCTTTTTGAGCAGAGTGGTCTTGCCCGTGCCGTTGCGCCCCGTTATTACGACGTGCTCCGCGGCGGTCACGGTGAGCTCGAACGGGGCGGTGAGCCTTCTGCCGTCCGCCGTAAAGAGGCCTTCCTCCCGCATCGAAACGAGCTCCTTCCTCTGGGGAAGGGATACGGGCGGCAGGTCTATGAATATCTGCAGTTCCGTGACGGGCGCCTCCGTGAGGCTCTCGCGCTCCTTTTCTATGCGGCGGCCCTGGCTCATGACCGCGTGCATTTTCTTTTTGAGCAGACGCCCGCCGGAAGGATCGCCCCTTGAGATATTGCGCTGATCGCGATCGACCTTCTCGTATATCTCGCGCCAGCGCTCCTCCTTTTTGCGCTGCTCGGCGTGCTCGAAGGCGGAGACCTGCGCCTGATGCTCCATGGCCCGCTCGCGCGAGGAGATGTATTCGCGGTAGGGGACTGCGGCGTAGGTGCAGCGCGCAACCTTCTTATGGTGGACGTGCTCCAAATGCACGACGGCCTTCGCGGTGTTTTCGATGAGCGTTTCATCGTGCGATACGAACAGCACCCCGCCGTCGAAGGAGTTTATAAACCCCTCCAGCCATTCGAGGGTCTCTATGTCAATATCGTTCGTGGGCTCGTCAAGAAGGAGCATATCGGGCTCGTCCAGCAGGAGCTTCACCATGCGGAGCTTCACTCGCTCGCCGCCCGAGAGACTGCCCATTGCGCGGGTCTCGCGGGTGATGGCGGGATCCAGGCCCAGCTCGGCGGCAAGCGCCTCCGCACGCCAGCTCTCCTCCTCGGGGAGCGACAAAAACTCCTTTATGCCGACGGCGTTTTCACCATCGCCGAGCTCCTGCTTCAAATAACCTATGCGGTGCCCGCCGCGGGTGACGGAGCCCGTGTATTCAAAGGCGCCGCCTATGAGCTCCGGATCGTAAATCAGCTTCAAAAGGGTGGATTTGCCGTTGCCCTCCTCACCTATTATAACGGTGCGGTCGCCGCGGTTCAGGGTAAACGAAAGACCGCCGACGAGACGACGCCCGCTCACGGTCATGAAAATGGAAATGTCGTTAAGCTGTATCATGGGTACCTCGCTTCCAAAACACGTAAAGTTTTCCGAAGCGTTCCGCTTCGGAATGAGAAACTTCAAATGTGCTTCAGCGAATGGTCAAGCCGGGGTACCTCTTTCTTTATTGATGGAAGTATTATAACACGGGGAACGTCCGCGCGCAAGCCCCTTAAAAAAACAGCTTCTTTCTGATGCTCTCGTTCTTCCTTATGAGCCGCGAAACTATCAGCACCGCAAGGCTTACCATCCCGCAGGAGAGCGCGGCGTAAATGGACCACGAAAGGCGGATGCGCCCCGAAAGATGCAGCTCGATAAGCATTTGCAGAACTATCACGAACACCATGAGTATGAGCAGCACGACTATTATCTTGAGCGATACCGAGGCGCGCTTCGATCTTAATATGAGGTAACAGCCTATCGCGGCGGCTCCGACCAGCGCGGTGAGCGGCAGGGCGAAGAGCCACAGCCAATCCCCTCCGACGAGCACCCATACGACGAAAAGGAACGCGGCGGTCTCGACTGTGCCGAGAAGTATGAACAGCCACACGGGAGGCTTCTTCAAAAGGCAGGGGAATATCACCGCGAGGAATACGAAGCCCATCGCGGCGACGGGCAAAAGCGACCACGAAAGCCTCCCGTCCTGCAAAAGGTCCGCGATCAGCACGGAAAGGACGGGTATGACGAGCAGCAGGGAAAGCACCTTCGCCGTGATGATGCGCACGCCCCTGTGGGTCACGCTTTCGGCGGAGGCGGGGAAGGGCCGCTCGGCTTTTTCGGAATAGGGCTTTGCGGGGTTTATTACCTCCACCCCGCAGAGCGGGCAGCGCTTTTCGCTTTCGCCAAGCTCAACGCCGCAGTTTACACAGTAACTCATATTTCCTCCGGATCTTTTTGGTTGCTTTCTATAAATACCTTAACGCCCATTTTGACGAGCCGGGTGAAGAACGCCCTTTCGAGGAAGCTTTCCTTTATGGTGCGGGTGAAATTGATAACGAGCTTTCCGTTGTAGCTCACCGCGGCGGAGGCGATGGGGTTCTCTATGAGCGAGCCCAGCATGAAGTCGAAGCGCCTGACGTGCGCCTCCATCTCGGGGGGCAGCGTCACCCGCCCGAGGTTCGAGAGGCAGGTCGTCGACTGGCGGTCGCCCTCTATCCTGTATGCCAAGCTCATCACCGGGTCCTTTATGAAGAGGGGCACAAGGCGCATGAACACGTTCTTTTCTATATTCACGTTGCTCGCGATCTTGGCGGCGAGCAGGTGGGGGTCCGCCCCGAGCCTGAGCTGATGGTGGATTATCCTCGCGGCCTCCTCGAAGCCGTATTCGCCCAGGCGCGTATCGAGGCCCACGTTTGCGTAGTTCGCGAAATTGCGGAGCGTCCTGCAGCCGAAAAGACGGCGAAGGTCAACGGGCACCGTCGCCTTGACGGGCCTTCTGCGCTGGAGGGGCTCATGCTTCACGTGCTTCCAGTCCGCGGCGGCGAACAGCAGCACGGTGGTCAGATACTCCGTTACGGTCACTCCCAGCGCCTTCGCCCTCGCAGCAATATCGGCGGCGTCCAGTATGCCCGTCGTAACGTGCAGAAAATCCGGATCCTTGGTGCCGTTTAAGTGATATGCGCGGCGCTTGGTCTCCGGCACCGCCTTCGGCCCCGCGTGCTTCAGGAAGCCGTCCGCAAGCTCCTCCTCGGAGGCGGGCACGGAGCAGTCGAGTATATCGCCGCTCCTCGGCACGGTCACGCCGTAACGGATGGAGATGTATTCCGCGGTGAGCGTCTTCAAAAACGAGAGCCCGCCCGAGCCGTCCGTGATGGCGTGGAATATCTCCACGGCGATCCGCCTGTTATAGCAGCGCACGCGGAATGCGAAGCCCCCGTTTTCGCGGAACCTCATCCGCGCGCAGGGGTTCTGCACGTCGTCCTGTATCTCGGGAGCTCCGTCAAGCCTGTCGAGATAATACCAAAAGAACCCGCGGCGCAGACGCATCGCGAAATTGGGGAACCTCGCCACGGTCTTGAGGAGCGCGCGCTTCAAAACCTGGCGGTCGATGGGCTCGTCAAGCGTGACCGAAACGCGGAACAGCGCGTTCCAGCCCTCCGTCATGGCGGGGGGATAGATCTTCGCCGCGTTGTCGAGGGGCATCCAGCTCCGCCCGACCCTCTTTTTTTGTGACTGCTGCTTCATGCCCCCATTCTATCATATCTTCGCGGCGTTTGCAACGGGAAAAGTGATGAACGTGACAATTCTATCTTGTGAGGCAAATTAGATGCGAACAGAGCCGCCCAATATATACCCGCGCTCCCCTTGAAAAACGAAGAAAAAGGCTATATAATCAAAGATGCGCTTCGGGGCGCTTATTTGCTGCGCCCCGGGGGCAGGACAGTCAATAATACCGAATGGAGGATATATATGGATTTCAAACTGAGCTCCGAGCACCTCATGGCAAGGACCCTCTTTTCCGAATTTGCGGAAAACGAGGTAAAACCCTACGCCTCCGAGGTCGATGAAACGGAGGAGTTCCCCAGGGGGACTGTGGAAAAGCTGCAGAGATACGGCTTCATGGGCATCCCCATACCCCGCGAGTTCGGCGGTCAAGGCTGCGACAGCCTGACCTACGTCATGTGTGTTGAGGAAATATCGAAGCGCTGCGCCACCACGGGCGTCATAGTTTCCGCGCATACCTCGCTCTGCTGCGATCCCATCTATAAGTACGGCACTCCCGCCCAGAAGGAGGAGTATCTAAAGCCTCTGGCCTCCGGTGAAAAGCTCGGCGCATTCGCGCTGACCGAGCCGAACGCCGGCACCGACGCCGCGGGCGTTGCGACAAAGGCCGTATTGGAGGGCGAGCAGTACGTTCTGAACGGCTCCAAGATATTCATCACCAACGGCAAGGAAGCGGATATTTACATCATATTCGCGATGACCGATCCCACGAAGGGCACCAAGGGCATATCCGCCTTCATAGTGGAAAAGGGCACCCCCGGCTTCACCTTCGGCACGAAGGAAAAGAAGATGGGCATCCGCGGCTCCTCCACCTATGAGCTCATATTCCGCGACTGCCGCATCCCCCGCGAGAACATGCTGGGTCAGGAGGGCAAGGGCTTCTCCATCGCCATGGGCACTCTGGACGGCGGCCGCATAGGAATCGCGGCGCAGGCGCTGGGCATTGCGGAAGGCGCGCTTGAGGCGACCGTCGCGTACGTCAAGCAGAGGAAGCAGTTCGGGCGCACCATAGCGCAGTTCCAGAACACTCAGTTCACCCTTGCGGATCTTGCGGCCAAGGTAGAGGCGGCGAAGCTCCTCGTTTATAAGGCGGCTTACGCGAAGGATACCCAAAAGCGCTTCTCCGTTGAGGCCGCTATGGCAAAGCTCTTCGCGGCGGAAACGGCCATGGAGGTCACGACCAAATGCGTCCAGCTCCACGGGGGCTACGGCTACACCCGCGAATACGCGGTCGAGCGCATGATGCGCGACGCGAAGATCACTGAGATATACGAGGGCACCAGCGAGGTGCAGCGTATGGTCATCTCGGGCAGCCTGCTTGCGTGAGGAGGTAAAAAGGTATGCTGAATATAGTTGTATGTGTTAAACAGGTCCCCGACACCAACGAGGTGCGCCTCGACCCCAAGACGGGCACCCTCATCCGTGAGGGCGTTCCCTCTATAATGAATCCCGATGATAAGGCGGGATTAGAGGCCGCGCTGCGCATAAAGGACGAGCTGGGCGCAGTCGTCCGCGTCGTTTCGATGGGCCCCGCTCAGGCGGACGCGGTGCTCCGCGAAGCGCTCGCCATGGGCGCGGATGAAGCCTATTTGATAAGCGACCGCGCATTCGGCGGCGCCGATACCTGGGCGACCTCCTCCACGATCGCCGCGGCGGTTTCCAAGCTCCCCTATGATATAGTGTTCACCGGCCGTCAGGCTATCGACGGCGATACCGCGCAGGTCGGCCCACAGATGGCGGAGCACCTCGGCATTCCGAACGTCAGCTATGCGGAAGAGATCCGCGTGGTAGGCGACAGCCTCATAGTCAAGAGGCAGTTCGAAAACAGCTATCAGGTCGTTCGTGTGAAGATGCCCTGCCTCGTCACCGCGCTGACCGAGCTCAACCGCCCCCGCTACATGACTCCCGGCGGCATATTCGAGGCTTACCGTGAGAAGCAGGTCACTGTCTGGACCCGTCCCGACGTTCCCGTTGACGATTCCAACATAGGCTTGAAGGGCTCTCCCACCCGCGTCAAGGAAAGCTTCCCCAAGGCGTTGAAGGGCAAGGGCGAGGTCGTTACAATGGACGCCGAGGCCGAGGCCGATTACCTGCTTGCGAAGCTCGTTGAGCGTCACGTTATATAAAAGAGGTGCAGCATGAAAGAATTTTCCGAATATAAAGGCGTTTACGTATTTGTTCAGCAGGTGGAGGGCGTCATCGCTCCCGTCAGCTTCGAACTCATCGGCAAGGCGAAGGAGCTTGCGAAGAGCCTGAACACCTCCGTCTATGCGGTGCTCTGCGGCTATAACGTGGCACAGCTTGCCGACGAGCTCGGCGAGTACGGCGCGGATACAGTCGTTTTGATAGACGATCCCGCCCTTGCGGAATACACCACCGAGCCCTATGCGCAGGCGATCTACGGCGCTATCGAGTATTTCAAGCCCGAGGTCTTCCTTTACGGGGCGACCACTATCGGCCGCGATCTCGCTCCCCGCGTATCCGCGAGGGTGCATACCGGCCTCACCGCCGACTGCACCAAGCTCGAGATAGACGCGGAGACCGGCAGGCTTCTGATGACCCGTCCCGCCTTCGGCGGCAACCTGATGGCGACCATCGTCTGCCCCGATTTCCGTCCGCAGATGGCTACCGTCCGTCCCGGCGTCATGCAGAAGGCCGAGCGTGAGGAGGGCAGGCGCGCCCGCGTGCTTCCCTTCAATATCAAAATAGAGAAGAACGACTGCTTCATAGAGATACTCGACGTCATCAAAAAGATGAACGAGGCGGCCGATATTTCGAGCGCGGATATACTCGTTTCCGGCGGGCGCGGCATGGGCTCCAAGGAGAATTTCCAAATGCTCTACGACCTGGCGGAGGTGCTTGGCGGCCGCGTTGCCGCTTCCCGCGCGGCGGTCGACGCCGGCTGGGCGGATAAGGAGCTGCAGGTCGGTCAGACGGGCAAGACCGTTCGCCCCAAGGTCTATATCGCGGTCGGCATCTCCGGCGCGATACAGCACCTCGCCGGCATGGAGGAGTCCGATCTCATAATCGCGGTCAACCGCGATGAGACGGCCCCCATCTGGAGCGTCGCCGATTACGGAGTCGTGGGCGACCTCAATAAGGTCATCCCCATGCTCACCGAAAAGATCAGGGCGATGAAGGAAAACGCGTAAGGCATAAACAAATAAAGCGGCGAAGCGCAATCAACACGCTTCGCCGCTTTTTATGTCAGGTTCTATATAGACCCGCGCAGTCAAGGTTTTCTTTCCCGCACGGGAGTATCCGTCAAAAGCGGGTGGAGCCGGACTTCCGGTTTTCTTCCGCCCGGCCTCCGATGCTTTCGTAAATATAACGGACGAGCCGCGTGCGGGGTTCCCTGAAAATGCAAATATATTCGAATGATCTATGCGGGGGAGGGGCGGCCCCGGCAGGGCTCATTTAAGCCCCTTCACAAACTCCTCCGCGAACTCCATGAAAGCCTTTGCCGCGGGCGAGCTTTCGCGCCCGGGGCGGGAGACCATGCCTATCGTGCGGCGGAAGGGCGGATCGAGCTCCATCACGCATACGTTTTCGCTGCGGCCCTCCAGGATGAGCTCGGGCAATATGGTTATTCCGAGCCCCCGCTCGACCATCGCAAGGGCGGCGTAGTCGTCCGAAAGCGCGTATTTCACGCGGGGCGAAACGCGGCAGGAGCGGAATATCCCGCCTATATCGTAGCCGGTGCCCTCGCCGGGGATTATAAAAGCTTCCTTTTCTATATAAGAGGCGGGCAGACGGGGGAGCGAGGTCGCCTCATGCCCCACCGGGAGCACCGCAAGGAGCCTGTCCCGCGTGAGCTCGCGGAAGGCGAGATCGCGCTTGGTCTGCTTTGTCAAAAAGCCGCAGTCGAGCTCGCCCGATAATACCTTCTCCTCTATCTCGCCGTAAAGACCGGAGAACAGCTCCAGCGTTATATTGGGGAAGCGCTCCGCAAAGCCCTCCGTCAAAGCGGGCGCCCAGTGGACGGCGACGCTCGAAAACATCCCCACCCGCACGACTCCCGTTCGGAGCCCGTTTATCTCGTCTATCGCGGAGGCGAGTTTCTCCCCGGCGCGAATAAGCCCGCGCACGGGCTCGATCAGCCTTTCCCCCTCTCGCGTTAAGGTCGAGCCCGATTTCCCGCGCGATATGAGGGGGAAACCGCACTCCGCCTCAAGATCGGCTATTATGTGGCTTATGCCCGACTGCGTGTAGCCGAGCTTCTCCGCCGCGGCGGTCAGCGACCCCCTTTCCGCCACTGCGAGCAGCACCGAATACTTGGCGGGATTCAAAGTCGAACGCATATCAACGCCCTCCTTATCCATGAAGATTTCTCATGTTAAGTATAACAAACATTCGCTTTCTTTTCAATAGGCTTTGGAGTATCATATGCGTTGGCTGTGAGAAATGTCGCGATCTGACGCTCCGGCCCGAATTTTTGTTACGGGGGTATCCTCATGAAAAAAGGGCTCCGACTTCCCCATCTCAGGAAGGGTATGCCGTGGTGGCTTTCCGCTCTCATCTGTCTCGTCGTGATCGGCGGGCTTTTTGCTGTTTTCGCCGTTCCCATGGGGCTTTCCAATATGTTCAGCACGCTTATGAACACGGCGTTCGAGCTGCTTATCAACACCTGCTTCTATATAATGGCGATAGCGGTGCTCATGGGCGCCCTTTCCGCACTGTTCACTGAGTTCGGCGTGGTCAAGCTTCTCAACAAGATATTATCCCCGCTCATGAAGCCCGTTTACGATCTGCCCGGCGCGGCGGCGCTCGGCGTGGTCACTACCTATCTTTCCGATAACCCCGCCATACTCTCCCTTGCGGAGGATAAGGGCTTCAAGAGCTTCTTCAAGCGCTACCAGCTCCCCGCGCTCACCAATATAGGCACCTCCTTCGGCATGGGCCTCATAGTCACCACCTTCATGCTGGGTCAGGAAGGCGCGGCCGGCGGCACGCTTATGCCCGCTGTCATAGTCGGCAACCTCGGCGCGGTGATAGGCAGCATCGTTTCCACAAGGATAATGCTGAGCCTTACCAAAAAGCTCTACGGCAAGGATTCGCTCGCGGTCGATCCCTCCGAGATAGAGGAAAAAAAGCCCCGCGAAGCCGCAGAAAACAAGCTCGGTATGCGCGTGATGAACGCTCTGCTCGAGGGCGGCAAGTCCGGCGTGACGCTGGGCCTTGAGATAATCCCCGGCGTCGTTATAATCTGCACCCTCGTCATGATGCTGACTAACGGCATGCCCGAAGGCGGCTATACCGGCGCGGCTTATGAGGGCGTTGGCCTGCTCACCAAGGCGGCGGATAAGATCGAATTCATACTCCGCCCCCTCTTCGGGTTCGCCACCTCCGGCGGCGTTTCGGTGCCCATCACGGCGCTGGGCTCCGCGGGCGCGGCAATGGGCCTCATCCCCACCCTTTTGAGGGAGGGCCTTGCCAACGCGCACGACGTTGCGGTATTCACCGCAATGTGCATGTGCTGGAGCGGCTATCTTTCCACCCACGTTTCAATGATGGACAGCCTCGGTTACAAATACCTGACCGGCAAGGCGATCCTTTCCCATACCGTCGGCGGCCTCTGCGCGGGTATCGCGGCGAACTGGCTCTATAAGCTCGTCGCTCTCATTTTCGCGCTCGCATAATGTCACTTACAAGCAGTGAACAGCATAGAAGAATGACGGAGACGCCCATCCCGCGCCTCGTCACTTTGCTCGCCGTTCCGACGACCCTTTCCCAGCTCATAACCATAATCTACAACACCGCGGATACCTATTTCGTGTCGAAAATATCGACGAGCGCATCCGCGGCGGTCGGCGTCTGCTTCGCGCTGCAGGCGGTCATTCAGGCGGTCGGCTTCGGCATCGCGATGGGCTGCTCCTCGATCGTCTCGCGAAAGCTTGGCGCGAAAAAGGACGACGAGGCGGAGAAATTTGCCTCGAGCGCGGTATTCGGCGCGATAGTGCTCGGTCTGTTTTTGACCGCCGCGGGGCTTTCCTGCTTAAAGCCCCTCATGCGGCTTCTGGGCGCGACGGAGACGATGCTCCCCTACGCCTGCGATTACGCCCGCATAATACTCATCGGCGCGCCCGTCATGTGCACCTCATTCGTGCTCAACAATATTTTGAAGGCCGAGGGCGAGGCGAACCTTTCCATGATAGGCCTCTGCACGGGTGGGCTCGTCAATATAGCGCTGGATCCGCTGTTCATATTCAAGCTCGATATGGGCATCGCGGGCGCCGCGCTCGCAACGGTCGTCTCGCAGCTCACGAGCCTTACGATCCTCCTTGCGCTGTTCCGCTCGGGCAGGAGCATAATAAAGCTCCGCGTTTCATCCGTTTCAAGGAAATTCGCCGATTATTTCGAGCTCATGCACGTTGGCTTTCCCACCATCTGCCGCCAGGGCATGGCAAGCGTCGCCTCCGCTCTGCTCAATCACGGCGCGGCCTATTGGGGCGGGAGCGCGGCGGATGCGGCGGTCGCGGCAGTCACCATATCCAACAAGGTCTATATGCTCGTCCGCTCCATGATGATAGGCATAGGCCAGGGCTTTCAGCCCGTCGCGGGGTACAATTACGGCGCCAAGATATTTTCAAGAGTCAGAAAGGCGTTTTGGTTCGCCGTCGCGGCGGGGACGGCTGTATCGACCGTCTTTGCGCTTGCGATAGGCTTCAACACCACGGCGATAATGCGCTTCTTCCGCAACGACGCGGACGTGGTCAGGATAGGCTCCCTTGCATTGAGATTCGCCGCCGCGGTGATGCCGCTCATGGCGTATTCCACATTCGTCAATCAGCTCGCCCAGTGCCTTGGGTTCAGCCTTTCCGCATCGGTGCTCGCCTCCTGCCGGCAGGGGATATTCTTCATCCCCATAATACTGCTTCTGCCGAGGGCGATAGGGCTCATGGGCGTGCAGATGGCGCAGCCCGCGGCCGATCTTATGACCTTCCTCGCGTCGGTCCCGTTCGGGATAGCGTTCATAAGGAAGCGGCTCTCCTTCCCGGACGGTGCGCCTCCCGCAATAAAACAAAAATAGTTCTCTTGCCGCTGTTGAAAAACGGCGGCGTTTGTTATACAATAAGGAAAAATATATTCAGGAGACCTCTTCCCATGCGCAACATAAACGATATGTCGGTCAACGACCGCTACCGCACCCCGAAGCCCAAATCCATAAAGGACGTGCCACGCTACTTAAAGGAGCTCTTTTCGAGCTTCTTCGGGAGGCTTTTCTACATATTCCGCCTCGTGTGGGAAACGAAGAAGAGCCTGCTCTTCCTAATGGTATTCATGGCGGTGTTCAACGGCGTGATGCCCGTCGTAGGCTCCTTGATAGGGGCCAAGCTCATGAACCGGCTGGCAGACGCTTACGCCATGAACACCATGGGCGAAGCGTACACGGGCGCGAGGATCGCCTTCGCCGCGATAGCCGCGATACTCGTCGTGCAGTTCATTTATACCTTCGTCAATCAGGCGGTGACGCGGCTCTATTCCGCAGTGACCTCCATTTCGGGCGAGCAGGTCACGAACCACGTAAAAATGAAGATAATGCGCAAGGCGCGCGAGGTGGATATGGTGAGCTTCGATTCGCCCGATTTCTACTCCCGCATGGAAAACGCCAACCGCGAGGCGGGCATGCGCCCCATCCAGATAATGAATTCGACCTTCTCGGTATTGAGTACGGTCATTAGCATAGTGAGCTATATCGTGGTGCTCTTCGCCGTGAGCTGGTGGTCGCCGTGGCTCATAATACTCGTTTCGATCCCCGCGACGGTCGTCAATTTCGTTTACAGGAAGAAGAACGTCAACTATATGTTCTTCCGCTCCAAGAACCGCCGCCAGATGGATTATTACGCCTCCACCCTCATAGACAAGGATCTTGTCAAGGAGGTCAGGATGTTCGATCTTGCGGATACCTTCACCGATAAATACAAGGCCGCTTTCGACGAGTATTACAGGGGACTCCGCAAGCTGCGCATAGAGGAATGCTTATACGGACTGGGCGCCGCGCTTCTGACGAGCGCCGTCTATTGCCTGCTCTACATATTCCTTGCAAAGGGCGTTTACCGCGCGGATTTCCCCGTGGGCGACTTCGCGCTCTACACGGGCGCCATAACCGCGATAGGCGCGGGCGTTTCGAGCTTCATCGCCTCCACCGCCTCCATCTACGAGGGCACTCTGTTTATTGAAAACCTCATAACCTTCCTCAATGAAAAGCCCTCGATAGTCCCCTCGCTCCCGGAGCCCCGTCACGTCGAAAGGGGCGTAGGCCACACCATCGAATTCAAGGACGTGCGCTTCAGGTATCAAGGCCTCGATCACGACGTGTTAAAGGGCATAAACGTCAAGATAGGGGCGGGGGAGACCGTCGTCATAGTCGGCCTGAACGGCGCGGGCAAAACGACCTTCGTAAAGCTGCTCACAAGATTATACGATCCTTCCTCCGGCACGGTTCTGCTTGACGGACACGACATTAGGGAGTATGATGTTGATGAGCTCTACGATATGTTCGGCATCATATTCCAGGATTTCGGAAAATACGCCGTCACCGCGGGCGAGAATATCGTATTCGGCGACGTCGAGCGCGAAGCGGGCGAGGCGGAGATGATAGACGCCGCGAAGCGGAGCGGCGCGAACGTGTTCATCGAAAAGATGAAGGATGGGTACGATACCCCGCTCATGCGCTATTTCGAAGCGGACGGCGCGGAGCTTTCGATAGGCCAGTGGCAGAAGCTCGCCATAGCGAGGGCGTTCTATTCCGATTCGGATATCCTCATACTGGACGAGCCCACCGCGTCGCTCGATCCGATGGCGGAGCAGGATATTTTCAACCGCTTCAACGAGCTGCGCCGCAACAAGACGAGCATATTCATATCCCACAGGCTCTCGAGTGCGACCATCGCCGATACCATACTCGTTATGGAGGATGGGCAGATAGTCGAAAAGGGCAGCCATGCGGAGCTCATGGCCATGAAGGGCAAATACTACGAGCTCTTCTCCGTGCAGGCGGCGCGCTACGTCGGCGACGCGAAGGAGAGAGGGGAAGAGGATCCCTATATCAACTGATAAGCAAGACGCTCTGCCTGTACAGGCAGTATAACAGGAGGTAATAATGGAGACCGTCAAAAGGTTTGAACCGCTTTTCGGCAAATGGTATGCCGAAGAATATCTGGGCAGCGGCGGCTTCGGCCGCGTTTACAGGGTGGCCTGCGTTGAAGGCGGCGTTAAAAAATACGCCTGCGTAAAGCATATCCCGCTCTTTTCGGATGAAAACATCGCCGAGCTTCGCGCAAGGGGCATGAGCGATGAAGCCATCGACTCCGCGGCGAGGGAGCGTCTTCTGGACGTCAACCGCGAGCTTGCGATCGCCTCCCGCTTCGCCGGGATGCGCGAGTTCGTCGGCTATGACGAGACCGAGACCCGCCGCCGTGAAAGCGCGCCCGGTTATGACGTGTTCATCCTGATGGAGCTCAACGAGAACCTTAAAAACAGGATGAGCCGCGATCCCCTCGGGCGGGACGAGGCGATAGATATGGGCCTCGATCTTTCCCGCGCGCTGGAGATCTGCGCCGAAAAGGGCATAGTGCACAGGAACATAAAGCCCGAAAACGTGTTCATTGACGGCGAGGGACGCTTCCGTCTGGGCGATTTCGGCTCCGCCCGCATAGCGGAGGACAGCGGCGCGTTCACCCGCAGCGTCGAATCCGCCGAATACATGGCTCCCGAATATTTCAAGGGCGAGGGCGTGGGCGCTTCCGCCGATCTTTACTCGGTCGGTCTTCTGATGTACGCCGCGGCCAACAGGGGCAGGGCGCCCTTCGAGCCCATTTCCGCAATGCCCGTTTCCGCCGCGGAGCGTGAACGCGCGCTCTTCCGCCGAATAGCGGGCTCCGCGATACCCGCGCCCGTTGACGCCGATCCCCGCTATGCCGAAACCGTGCTCAAGGCGCTGGCCTACGATCCCGCCGGCAGATATGCCTCCGCTTCCGAAATGAACGGTGCGATCTACCGCCTCACCCTTCCCGAACGGCCCGCGGCCCCCGCGAAGCCCGCTCCCGAGCCCGCGGCGGTCCCGATAGGCGCTCCCGCCGTGCGCGAGGTGATAGGGGAGGACGATATCCCCGGCATAGAGGCGCTTGAGGAGCTTGACGCCGCCGCCCCCGCGCATATCGCCGCCGTCCCCTTGCAGCAGAGAAAGCCCGGGAAGGAAAGGGCGAAAAAGGAAAAGGCTGCGGGCAAAAAGCCCAAAAAGGAAAGGCTGCCCGAGCCCGAAGAGGATCATGATGACGAAGAGGACGAGCCCCGCAGCCGCGGTCTGAAGGCCGCGATAACCGTAGCGGGTATAATCGCCGCGATAGCGCTGCTCGGCATAATCGGCCTCCTCGGCAAGAAGGTCTATGACCGCTACTTCGGCGGCATCCCGCTCGACGCGCCTTTTATGACTCCCGAAATAAAACAGGATTCCGTCGATAAGGATCTTTACCACGTCACCGTCTATGCAAAGCCCGGCAGCGTATTGGTTTACGAGACCGTCGGCGGGCTCCGTCAGGAATACGCCGTTCCCGAGGACGGCCGCATGGTGTTCAACGTGAACGGCACCAGCCTCCTTCCCGATGAACCCATCGACAGCACCGCGTATAACGCGCAGCCGAGGATACTCCTCAAAAACGAAGAGGGCGAGCTTGAAATGATCCCCGGCATGGGCTATATCTCGCTGGAGGTCCCGCCCATCGAGCTCACGCTCGACCGTGAGGAGATAACCACCGACGACGGTAAGGCGGCGGTGACCGGAAGAGTCGTTACCCGCGGCACCAAGCTGTTCGTAAACGATGAGGAGATCCCCTTAAAGGAGGACGGCAGCTTCATTTACGAAACGGAGTTTACCGAAAACGGCGATTATGAGATCCCCGTGAGGGCGGAGCATAACCGCTATACCATTTACAGGAACAGCGTCAAGGTCAGCGTCGCCATCCCCGAGCCGCCCATGATAAGGCTCCCGTGGGATCTTGAGGATAAGGAATTCAGCCAGCGCGTCACCGACCCCGGCGACACTGTCAAGGTCTATGGCATGATACCCGAGGGCGCCGAGATCGCGGTCTCCTGCGAAAACCCCGAAGTCATACTCTCCGAGCCCGAGCTCGATGAGGACGGCACGTTCAGGTTCACCGCCTCCCTTCCCGCGATAGGCGATTACGTACTGAATATCACCTGCACGGGCGAGGACGGCCTTGTGGGCGAAAGGCAGATGCATGTCCAGCGCGCGCCCGAGTGGCGCCCCTACGTCGAGAGCGCGTGGGCAATGACCTACGATTCGCTCATGCGTCCCTCCGGCCAGTGCTATGAGATAAAGGGCAAGGCCGTTGAGATCGCTCAGCACGGCGATTTCTATATCGTCATCCTCGAGACCTCCGACGGCAGCAGGCTCACGCTCGAGTACCACAACCACTATCCCACCGCCAACACCTTCATAGAGGGCAAGGAGTATAAGTGGATCTACGGCTACTCGATGGGCCGCGGCACGGACGGCGCGCCTCACATATACGTCTGGTTCGTGAACGATAAATAATATGTAATAAAGCCATGAGCCCGCGTGAAAACGCGGGCTTTTCCATGCCCTGAAGGCCTCCGTTTAGGGCACTTTCTCCACTCTCTATTACAATTATAGAGCGAAAACGGCCTTTTTAAGGGCAAACATGGGGCAAAAACAATATAATATCGGCAAAATGCGAAGGTTGTTATTGCGTTTCCCGATCTGTTGTGCTATGATTGAGAGTGGTATTATCCGCAGTCTGTACCCCGCGGGGGATCGGCTGCGGGATTCTGATATGCAATGGAGGAACTCTATTGGACTTTACAGCTGTTTATATAGTATTCGCGGTATGCGCGGTCATTCTCATCGTGCTCGGAATACTTGAAAAGAAGAAGCACCTCAAGCAGGTGAAAAAGATACCTATGCGCATTAACGTAAACGGTATCCGCGGCAAATCGACCATCACCCGTATGATCACCGCCATGCTGAAGTACCACGGCGTGAAGGTGGTCGGCAAGACCACGGGCAGCGCCGCGAGGATGCTCTATTGGAACGCGCCCGAAGAGCCCATCGACCGTAAGCCCGAAGGCGCCAACATAAAGGAGCAGCTCGGCGTCATAAGCCGCGCGGCGGATATGGGCGCGGAAGCGCTCGTCTGCGAGTGCATGGCCGTCAAGCCCGAGCTCCAGAAGGTATATCAGGAGCAGATGATACAGGCGCCCATAGGCGTCATAGTCAACGTCCTTCCCGATCATATCGACGAAATGGGCCCGACCCTCGATGAGATCGCGCTTGCCTTCACCGTGACCATCCCCTATAACGGCATCCTCGTATTGGGCTCCAGCGATTATACGGAGTATTTCTCCAAGATCGCGGCGGAGCGCAACACCAAGGTATTCGTTGCGGATGAATCGAAGATCCCCGAAGGCTATCTCGATAAATTCAATTACGCGGTGTTCCCCAACAACGTCGCCGTGCCTCTGGCCCTTGCGGAAGCGCTCGGCATCGACCGTGAGGAGGCGCTCGCGGGCATTCTCACCGCTCCGCCCGATCCCGGCATTGCGACCGTCAACCCCATCGGCGATCCCGCGAACGAGGATTTCTTCGTAAACGGCTTTGCCGCGAACGATCCCGTTTCCACTCTCCAGATATGGGATTACGTCAAGCGCCGCGGCTGCCCGGAGGACAACCTCATAGTCCTTGCCAACTGCCGAGGCGACCGAGGCGACCGCACCCGCCAGATGGCGGAGGACGTTATGCCCTATATCCCCTGCAGGACTGTAATGGCCGTCGGCAAGAACACCAAGCCCATCACGGACGCCTACCATAAGGGCAAGTTCAAGGCCGAGTATCTGAACCTCGATTCCGCAAGGCCCGAAAAGGTAGTGGAAGAGATCAGAAAGCGCCTTGGCCACGCGGTGGTATTCGGCATCGGCAATATCCACGGCATAGGCGAAGAGCTTATCGAGGGCATTATGAAAATCGGCAAAAATGAAAAGGAGGAAGGCGCTGACGCCTGATCGAATATGGAACTGTCTTACGTTTACACATCAATAATCCTCGGCATATTCGTGAGCCTTATATTCACTGAGCTCACCGGCATCTCCGCGGGCGGCATAGTCGTTCCCGCCTACCTTGCTTTGACGGTCAATCAGCCGAGCGTGCTCATCAGCACCCTTGCGATAGGCCTCATCGCTTACGTCGCCGTCGAGTTCGGCCTTTCTCGCTTCATGATGCTCTACGGCAAGCGCAAGTTCGCCGCGTTCGTATTCGTGGCGCTCATACTCCGCATAGCGCTGAACTTCGCCCTGGGCGGCATCTTCAACGCTCTCGACGCGCTGACGAGCATCGGCGTCATCACCGCCGCCCTCATCGCCAGCACCGTTTCCAAGCAGGGCCTTCCCTATACCCTCATCGGTACCGTCGTAGTCACCGCTATCGTCTATGCCGGCGTTGAATTCATCGCAATGGTCTGAGGGAGATTGTAAAATGGATCCTAATGAAAAACTCAGCTTAAAACGGCGCGTTCAGCGCTCTATCAGGCGGAGGAAGCCGCTTTCCCCGCTCTGGTATCTGCTGATCGCCGTGGTGCTGCTCGGAGCGGTGGTGCTGCTCAAGAACGTCCATTTCGGCAAGAAGGCCCCCGTCTATAACGGCGCCGCGGGCACGGGCGTGTGCACGGTCACCTTCACGGGCAATATCAACTGCGTGGGCGACGGCAAAACGATCGACGCCGAGGGTTACGCCGCATATTTCGAAGGCGTGAAGGAGCTATTCTCCAAGTCCGATTATCTGAGCGTTCCCGTCAACGACCCCATACTCGACGACTATGTTGAAACCTACAAGAGCGGCATGGCCATCAAGTTTGCCGACAGGTACTTCAACGTCGGCCTTGCGGAGGCGCTTGCCGAAGTCGGCGTAACGGACGCCACGATCTGCAACCGCGATCTGTTCCGTTACGGCTCCAAGGGCGCTCTGGAGACGGCCCGCACACTCGAGCTGCACGGCATGAACATTTCCGGCCTCGACAGCTCCGTTGTAGCCACCTCCGCGGTCTATACCCTTGCAGAAGTCAACGGCGTTCAGGTCGTTCATATGGGTATCGAAACTTCCGACGACAGGCAGCGCGATTATTCCACCTACGATCTGCGCACCTACAACGATAAGGACAACAACATCACCCGTGACGTTGCCGCCCTGCGCGAGCAGTATCCCGAAGCCTTTATCGCCGTAACGGTGAGCTGGGGCGAATACTATCTGCTCAAGCCCTCCACCTATATGAAGAAGGTCTGCCGCAGCCTTATCGACAGCGGCGCGGATATAGTTATCGGCACCGGCATCCAGATGGTCCTCTCCGCCGAACAGTACGGCGAAGGCTATATCTTCTACGGCCTCGGCAATCTCATTGCCAACGAAGCATACACAATGACGCAGCGCGGCGCCGTGCTGAACTGCGTCTTTGACGCCGCGGGCAAGGTCACCTATGAGCTCGTGCCCCTCTCCGTTAAGGACGGGGCTCCCGCGCTCAGTGATTCCGCGGTCATACTCCGCACGCTCGTATCCGATATCGGCGAAGCCGATTACAGGATCGAAAACGGCAGGCTGTTAATCTCAAAATAAGGTTGGTAAACTGAATGGAAAAGAAAAGATACGGCAGCAAGTCGAACAAGGGCCTTTTGGTATTCGTGTGCATTGCGCTCGCGCTCGCGGTCGCATTGGGCGCGGTAGCGTATCTGCCCAAGCTCTTCAAAAAGGACAATAAGCCCGTTGACGCCAATAACACCGAGGCCCCCGTGGCCACCACCGTGCCCGACGCCAGCGGCAACCCCATCGTTGTGACGGCCAATCCCACCGAAGCGGTAGGTCCCACCGATCCCATCACCATAATCACCAGCGGCGCCAGCGCCGTCGCCAGCTCCAATCCTCTGGCTTCCGAAATAGGCCTCAGGATAATGGAAGAGGGCGGCAACGCGGTCGATGCGGCGATAGCGGTCGCGTTCGCGCTCGGCGTGCTCGAGCCCTATGCATCCGGCATCGGCGGCGGCGGCGGTATGATGATCTACGATCCCACCAGCGGCGCGAGCATATTCTACGACTACCGCGACGCGGCGAATTCCGCCGTCCATTCCTCCATGACTTTCGGCGATAACGGCATCCCCGGCTTCGTTGCGGGTATGGAGACTGCGAGCAGCAATTACGGCACCATGGATTGGGGCAGGCTCCTTCAGCCCGCCATCGAATATGCCGAGAGCGGCTTTGAGATCTCCGCGAGCTTCGCGAGGCATCTCCAGTCCTCCCGCTCCAAGCTTTCCAGCAAGGCGAGCCCCCAGTACTATAACGGGAGCGACCTTCTGACCGAGGGCAGCGTCATCTATCAGACCGAGCTTGCCGAAACCTACAGACTCCTTCAGCGCTTCGGCTCCAGCGTGTTCTATCACGGCGCCATAACCGAGCATATGATCGCGGCCACCGCGAACAAGATGACTCAGGAGGATTTCGATAATTACTCCGTCCGTGAGCGCAAGCCCGTATCGGGCGCCTTCAGGGAGTACACCATTGTTTCCGCGCCCGCGCCCTTCTCCGGCACGACCCTTATCCAGATGCTCCGCATCGCGGACGCCGTGGCCCTCAACCCCTATGAGGAGGACGTTGTCCGCTACGCGAAGATAATGTCCACGATCGCTTCCGTGACCCTTAAGGATCGCCGCAAGAACATCTGCGATCCCGATTTCCATCCCGTCGGCGCCGGCCTGCTCACCGAGGCCCATATCAACAGCCTTATCGAGAAGGTCAGGAACGGCAGCCCCGAATACATCGAGCCCGATGACGAGCATGAAAGCACCACGCATATCGCCGTTATCGACGGCAACGGCATGATGGTCTCAATGACCAACACTCTTTCCGATTTCTTCGGCAACGGTGTTTATGTTGACGGCTTCTTCCTCAACAACACCATGAAGACCTCCTCGAACGAGCCCAGCGCGAGGAACTACTGCGTTCCCGGTCAGCGCCCCCGCTCCTTCGCGATGCCCACCTTCATCCTCGGGCCCAACGGCTTCCAGATGGCGCTGGGTTCCTCCGGCGGCGACAGGATCCCCCAGGTCGTTACCCAGATCCTCATGCGCTACTTCAACGGCGAAGAGCTCCAGGCTGCGTGCGACAGGCCCCGCCTCTATATGAACGGCTATGAGTACCGCATAGAGGATACCGCCGTCATAGATCCCAATAACCTTCTTTCCGTGAACGACTTCTACAAGAGGGCGTTCCCCACCCGTGAGTTCTTCGGAGCCTTCAACGCGGTCTATATAAAGGACGGCGTCGCCGGAGGCGCTTCCGACGGGCGCCGCTACGGCGGCATCGCAACGGGCGAAGGCGGAGATCTGCCGGATTCCTGATGACCCGAAAATGATATTCAGCGGGCGGAGACTTGGGTCTTCGCCCGTTTTTTGTTGCCTCCCGTATTGAAGAGGCCCCGCCGATATGTTATAATTATTCGATCAATGTGTTAGGGAGGTGCGCCATGCCTTCAATGAAAAGGATCGCCGCTCTGATGCTCGCGGCGCTGATGCTCGCCGGGGCGGCTGTGTTCGCGGGGTGCCGCGGAGGGAAGGATGAGCCCTCGGCTGCCCAGCCCGCCTCGCAGGAGGATGAAGAAAAGGCCCGGATACTCATTCTTGCGGAGACCTTCGCGGGTTACGGCGATTACGACTGCGAAAAGGGCTTCAAGCTTTCCGAAGGGGAGCGTCTGCTCGCGTGCAGATACCGCTCCCACCTTGCCGAAAGCGAGATCCCCGGCTACGGCAAGATAAGCTTTGAGGAGGCGGAAAAGGAGCTTGAGCGCATGCTCGGCATCGGAAAGCTCGGCGCTTTGCTGCACACGCCCCGCAAGAGCGAAGATCAGGAGATATTTGCCGAAAACGGAGCGTATTTTATAAAGCTCTATGAGCCGGAATACGAATACGAGCTCCTTTCCGCGGAGCCCGTCAAGGGCGAAGAGTCCCCGGCGGGGCGCACGTTCGCGATAGTCGAAGCTTCGCAGGGGGGCGAAAAGCAGTTTTCGATAGAGCTCCTGCTCTACCGTGCGGAAAGCGGCGAATTCTACGTGAGGACGGCGAAAAAATACCTCGTTCGATAAAGGGCGGGGGAGCGGCCAAATCAAGAAAGGAGCCCCGTTGGGGCGTCGGTGAAATGAAATGGGCAGGATGGATCTGCTTTCAAACGTAATAAACAAAACGACGGGCGCGGTCGAGGGCTTTTGCCTCGTCAAATCCGCCGCGGTAAAAAACAACGTGAAGGGCGCGGATTACCTCGATCTCGTGCTCGCGGATGCGGGCGGAGAGGTGAACGCAAAGCTCTGGGATTACAGCCTTGCCGCCCACGGCAGCTATGCGGTGGGGGACGTCATAAAGGTGCGCGGCACCATCAACGTATGGAAGGATACGGAACAGCTCAAGATAGACCGCATCCGCCACAGGACCGATTCCGATGCGCTGGATATGAGCGCCATAGTCGCTACCTCCCCTGTTGACGGCGAGGAAATGTATGCCAAGATATACGCCTTTGCGGGGGGCTTCTCCGATCCCGATCTCACAATGCTCACCCAATACCTGCTCCGCACGAGGCATGAGCGCATAGCGGTCTATCCCGCCGCGCTGAGGCTCCACCACGCGGAGCGCTGCGGCCTCATGTTCCACACGGGCACCATGCTCGAGGTCGCGAAAAAGATAGTGGAGGTCTATAAGCCCCTCTATCCCGAGCTTTCGCCCGATCTCGTCTATGCGGGCGTGATACTGCACGACGTTGCCAAGACGGAGGAGCTTGAAGTAAGCGAGCTCGGCATAGCGACCGCTTATTCCACCCGCGGCCAGCTCATGGGGCATATCAATATGGGCGTTTCGATGGTCGAACAGGCGGCGGCGGAGCTCCAGCTCCCGGAAGAGCTCACCACCCTCGTATCCCATATACTGCTCTCCCATCACGGCCAGCCGGAATTCGGCTCGCCCAAATTCCCCATGTTCCCGGAGGCGGAGATCGTCTCCACGATCGACATGCTGGACGCCCGCATGTTCGAAATGTACGATGCGCTCGGCGCGGTCGAAATAGGCAAATTCACCGAGCGCCAGTGGTCCATGGATAACCGCCAGCTCTACCGTCACGGCCACGGCTGCACGGAAAAGGCCTTTGACCGGTAACCTCGGATCCCCGTTATTTGCGGCCCCGAAAAGGGCGCGTCCTTGTGAGGATGCGTTCGATGCGGGGCCTTTTTATATTCCGAACAGCAGCGCCCGGAAAAAGGGGAGGCGGGCAGAAGGGCCGTGAGGGCGCCGCGCATACCGGCTCCCCCTTGCGGGGAGGAGGCAGAGTGCGCATACCGGCTCCCCTTGCCAAGGGGAGCTGTCAGCCGAGCGGCGCGAGGCTGACTGAAGGGTTATGCGGGAGCAGATGACCGATGAGGGGACAACAACTGCACAAAATCGCATGGATCGGGGCGATTGCTTTCCCCTCGTCCGTCTTTTTTTCTTTCCGACCCTTTCGTCACTCGCGGCTTCGCCGCTTCGCGTCACCTCCCCTGAAACAGGGGAGGCAGCGTGCGAATACCGGCTCCCCTTGCCAAGGGGAGCTGTCAGCCGAGCGGCGCGAGGCTGACTGAAGGATTATGCGGGGGCAGATGACCGATAGGGGGACAGCAACTGCACAAAATCGCATGGATCGGGGCGATCGCTTTCCCCTCGTCCGTCTTTTTTTCTTTCCGACCCTTTCGTCACTCGCGGCTTCGCCGCTCGTGCCGCCTCCCCTGAAACAGGGGAGGCAGCGTGCGCATACCGGCTCCCCTTGCCAAGGGGAGCTGTCAGCCGAGCGGCGCGAGGCTGACTGAAGGGTTATGCGGGAGCGCCGGCTCCCCCCATGGAAGGCAAAAAGGAAGGCTCCCCTCATCCGCGGTCCGCATGCCTCTCGTACCCGGAATTTTTTCACACACAAGGAATATATTATAAAAAACAGCGTATTGACATGTTATGTCGCTATATGGTATAATGCAGGCGTAAAATTGTGTGCTGTGCATCTCCGAAGTAGGGAAGGGGCTGCGGGCGCATGATTTGGCGTTTCCAAAACCAAATATGTATTTAGGAGGAAAAAACACAATGAAGAAAGCTCTGGCTTTGCTGCTCGTCGTTATCATGGCTCTTGCCGTGTTCGCGGCCTGCAAGAAGAACCCGACTCCCGGTCCCGCGGATACCACTCCGGCTCCCGACAAGACCGAGGGCACCGAGCCCGCTGAAAACACTGAGCCTCCCATGGAGGAGCCTCAGGACTACACCTACAACACCTACTCCACCTCTCTCGGCAACAACTGGAACCCCCACACCTGGGAGACCAGCGCCGATGATGCGATCCTCAGTTACCTCTCCAGCCCCTTCTGCACCATGCAGGCTGAGAATACCGAAGACGGCGTTTATCAGTGGGTTTATGAGATGGCTACCGAGATCAACGATGTTACCGCCACCCATCAGGAAGACCTGACCAAGTACCATGCCAACATCGGCGATGCGGATCCCGCCACCATCACCGAGGGCTACGTATTCGAGATCAAGCTCAATCCCAATGCGAAGTGGGAAGACGGCACCCCCATCAATGCCGATTCTTACATCACCTCCATGAAGTATCTGCTCGATCCCGAGATGCTCAACTACCGTGCCAACCTCTATTATGCCGGTGAGTCCGCGGTAGCAGGCGGCAACGCTTACTACTACTCCCGCACCGAAGGCTACTGGGTACCCGTTGATTCCCTCGGCTTTGAGTCCAACCAGGCTGCTCTCGACGCCGGCGTTAAGCTCGCTATCGATATGCACGGCTTCTGGAATCTCAAGGGCTGCAAGGATGAGGCCGGTAACGAGTGCCCCCAGTGGGTCGAGATCACCGACGAGACCAAGTATCGTGATGAGTCTGTTCCCGAGGGCCAAGACGGCGATTGGATCTCCGCTGCCGACATCTGGGCCGGTTATGCCGCTTATTTCGATGCTGCTGATTACGCCCAGTACTGCGCCGCATGGAAGGTCAACGACAACATGAACGTTGATTACGAATCCACCGTCGGCTGCTACAAGGTAGATGATTACACCATCAACTACGTTTGCGAGAACAAGATCGACTTCAACTACTTCCTCACCTCCTGCACCAGCACCTGGCTGGTATATGAGCCCTACTACACCGAGGGCTTCGATACCACCGGCGAGCTGAAGACCACCAACTACGGCACCGACATGAGCAACACCATGAGCTATGGTCCCTACAAGCTCGAGTCCCTCCAGAAGGATAAGCAGATCGTCTTCACCCAGAACCCCAACTGGTATGGCTGGGAAGAGCAGCCCAACGGCGCTCTTATCTCCAAGACCCCCTACAAGGTAAACGGTGAGAGCGTTCAGAGGTACCAGACCACCCGCATCGTCATCGACGTTATGGACGACGACGCTGCGAAGCAGGCCTTCCTCAAGGGCGAGCTCACCGAGTGGGCTCCTACTCCCGAGGATCTTCCCGACTACGCCGCCTCCGAGCAGCTCTACAAGGCTGAGGAGACCTACACCATGTCCTTCTTCTTCCACACCAAACTGGAAGATCTGAAGATCATGGATGAGTCCAAGGGCAACACCAACTCCGTTGTTCTTTCCAACGTCAACTTCCGTAAGGCTTTCAGCTTTGCCATCAACCGCGATGAGTGGGTCACCGCCACCGCCGGCTTCAAGCCCAGCTTCGGCCTTATGAACGATCTGTATCACTACGACTTCTACAACGATCCCACCTCTTCCTACCGTTCCTCCGAGCCCGCCATGCAGGCCATCTGCGATCTGTACG
This sequence comes from Clostridia bacterium, assembly GCA_017394835.1. GTDB lineage: Bacteria > Bacillota > Clostridia > Christensenellales > CAG-138 > UBA3857. Next base: position 17,223 of record JAFPXD010000014.1, on the reverse strand, counting down.
GCGTTCAGTACGGCGAGGGCACTCCCTATGCCACTCTGAAGGATGCTTACAAGTCCATCAACGGCTACAACCTCACCCTTGCTCAGGAACTCATGAAGCAGGCTTATAACGAGCTTACCGCTGATGGTATCTACTCCGGCGGCGACATCGTTATCCGCATCGGTTACAAGAAGGGCGCTCTCGATTCCGCTGACAACAAGCAGGTCGAGCTGATGAACAAGTACATCAACGCCGCTGCTGAAGGCTCCGGCTTCGGCCACATCACCCTTGAGGCTCTCGGCAACATCAACGACCGTTACGGCGATACCGCTAAGGGCGAATACGCCATCGGTTACGGCGCATGGGGCGGCGCTGCTCTGTATCCCTTCCGTAACTTCCAGGTTTACTGCGACACCGAGCAGTACTCCATCCATGAGGCCGGCTGCTGGGATCCCTCCACTGAGACTTTCACCATCAACGTAAACGGTGAAGACGTTACCATGACCTGGCAGGATTGGTCCCGTTCCATGATCGGCGCGGGTCAGTTCGCCGGTGAGTCCAATGACGTTAAGCTTCAGATCACCGCCGCGATGGAGAAGGCTTACCTCGAGTTCTACTACCGCATTCCTCTTGCTACCTCCACCACCTGCTCGCTGCTTGCTTACAAGGCCAAGTACATCACCCCCGATTACAACCTCGCTTACGGTTGGGGCGGTCTTGAGCTCATGACCTATAACTACAGCGATACCGAGTGGACCGAGTTCGTAGCGTCCCAGGGCGGCATCCTGAACTATCAGTAATTAATTAAGCGCCAAAAAGCATTTGATTAATTAAACATTTGCCAAGTTATCCGCAGGGGGCTTGAGCCCCCTGCGGAAAACACGTTTTTATCGAACACATATCACATCTTAAAAGCCCGTTTCGCTTCGGGCTGAAAAATCGATTCCCTATTTCAAAAATAGGAGACAGGAGAGATGATCAGTGGGAAAATATGTTCTTAAAAGGCTATTGCTGATGCTTTTCACGTTCTTCGTGATAGTCACGATAACCTTCATGCTCATCCGCATTCTTCCCGTCGAACTTCCGGTGGAAAAGAATTTGGCGGAGGCGATCAAACAGCGCTGGGAGGCGCTGGGCTACAACAAGCCGCTTCTCGAACAGTACGGCATCTATCTTAAAAACATCTTTACCAAGGGCGATTTCGGTACTTCATGGAAGATCGAATTCCGCGCCGACGCAGCAAAGGTACTGACCAGCCGTCTGCTGCCCACCGTTATGGTCAACTTCTATTCGATGATAGTCTCCGTGCCGCTCGGCATCCTCTTCGGTATCTACGCCGCGGTACGCAAAAACAAGTGGGACGATCATTTGATCAGCACACTTGTTATGGTATTCATCTCCGTTCCCAGCTACGTTTACGCGTTCCTCGTTCAGTACTTCCTGTACTTTAAGCTGGGCGTTCTGCCTCTTACGCTCTATTCTCTGGCGGATGCGGGCGGTTCATACTTCACGTGGAAGATGTTTACCAGTATGATCCCCGCGATCATAGCTCTCTCCTTCGGTTCGATAGCGGGTTACTGCCGCTTCGTCCGTGCGGAGCTTACCGAATCGCTTACCAGTGAGTACATGCTCCTTGCAAGGACCAAGGGTCTGACCCGTGCCCAGGCAACGAGCAGGCACGCTCTGAAGAACGCAATGGTCCCCATTCTGCCCAGCATTCTTTCCGAGCTCATCAATCTTCTCGGCGGTTCGATCATTATCGAGCAGATCTTCGCCATCCCCGGCGTAGGTCAGCTCTACATCAAGTCCATAAACCTTCTGGACTACGATGTATTCATGATCGACTGTATCTTCTATACATTCGTTGGACTTCTTGCAGGTATCGTTACCGACCTTTCGTACGGCTTCATCGATCCCCGCATAAGGATGGGAGAGAAGTAATATGGATAACAACAAGAAGATCTCGCCCGAAATGTTTGAGTTCGTCAACATTAACGAGCGCTTAACCGATAAAAAATTCGATGATAAGCCCATCGGCTTCCTCAAGGATGCATGGCTGAGGTTCCGCAAGAACAAGGCCTCCGTCGTGGCTGCGATCATCATACTCCTTATCTGCCTCTTCTCGATCGTAGCGCCCCTCTTCACCTGGCATAAGGCCAACTTCATGGATCCTTACTATGCGAAGAAGAGCCCCCGCATCGTCTGGCTGCGCGATCTCGGCATAGCGGACGGCGGCACCAACGGCGATTACAGTGAGATCGGTCTCACAAAGGTCCAGTCCCTCGGCGTCGCGGCAGAGGATTGGGAAGGCAAGGGCGGTATCACCATTGCCGAAGGCATGCAGAGCGAATATCAGCCCGTTATCAAGATAAACAACACATTCACCAAGACCGACGCCAACAAGAACGAAAAGACTTACTACAACGCCAAGGTAGATAATTACCTCAACGTGGGCTTCCTCTATCTCAGCATCCAGCAGAGCGAGCTGCCCAAGATCCAGGCGTTCGAGCAGGAGCACGGCATCCACATCCTGTACCCCCTCATTGAGGATAATGAGTGGAACAACGGCGACGCGAAGGACGCCAACAACTGGTACAAGATGAAGAAGAACGCCCCCGTCACCGTTGACGAGGATACCGGCAGGGCCAAGACCCTCCAGTACGGCGACGATCTCGTTCTCGAAGGCAACTACGAGCGCGACGGCGAAGGCAATCCCGTTTACTGGAAGTATACCGGCGGCGGCGACCATTCCACCGCTCAGCTCAAGGTCCGCGTGCTTTATTACAACTGGTACCGTTACCAGCACAACAACAAGGAAGTCAATTACGCTTTCGGCACCGACTCCCAGGGCTATGACCTCATGGTCCGTCTTGCCGGCGGTTTGAGGCTCTCCCTGCTGCTCGCGGTCTCCGTTTCCGTCATCAACTTCATAATCGGCGCAGCCTACGGCGCGATCGAAGGTTATTACGGCGGCGTCGTTGACCTTGTCATGGAGCGTGTCACCGATATCCTCGGCGGCATTCCCTTCATAATCGTCGCGACCCTGTTCCAGATCCACCTGTCTGCGAGATTGGGCGCGATCCCGTGCTTGATATTCGCATACATACTGAACGGATGGATAGGCATTGCGTACCGCGTCAGGACTCAGTTCTACCGCTTCAAGCATCAGGAATTCGTTCTTGCGGCGAGAACTCTCGGCGCGAAGGATTCCAGGCTGATCTGGAAGCACGTCTTCCCGAACTCCCTGGGCACCATCGTCACCTCCGCGGCGCTCATCATCCCCGGCGTTATATTCAACGAGTCCATGCTTTCCTACCTCGGTATCGTAAAGCTCGGTTCCGCGAATATGACCTCCCTGGGCACCTTGCTCGCCGATGCATCCGCTATCTGGACGAACTATCCGCACCTTATGATACTGCCCGCGTTGTTCATTTCTCTCCTTGAGATCTCGTTCAACCTGTTCGGCAACGGTCTGCGCGATGCATTCAACCCGTCGCTGCGTAACGTGGAGGACTAAACTATGGATAAGATTCTCGAAGTAAAAGACCTTAAGGTCTCATTCCGCACTCAGGCCGGTACGTTGAAGGCCGTCCGTGACATCTCCTTCGATCTCGAGCGCGGCAAGACCCTCGCGATAGTCGGCGAATCCGGTTCCGGTAAATCCGTAACCGCGAAGGCCATCCAGGGCATCCTCGCCGGCAACACCATAATCGAAGGCGGCGAGATATTCTTCGACGGTAAGGATCTCTTGAAGATCTCCGAGGAGGAGTTCCACCATATCAGGGGCGATAAGATCGCCATGATATTCCAGGATCCGCTCTCCTCCCTGAACCCCATCGTTAAGATAGGTAAGCAGATCACCGAGGCCACCCTGCTGAAGAGCAAGCTCAACAGGCGCGAAGCAAAGGATGAGTTCAAGACCCTCCTTGCCGAGCTCAAGAATAACATGATCGAGTCCGAGAACGGCAAGAACGCCGATAAGGTCAACGATATGGTAAAGACCTTCGATAAGTTCATGCTCGAAAGCAACCATCTCGAAAACGCCTACAACATCGCCTCCACCAACGCGCAGGATCTGGATTCCCTCGTTGAGGACTTCCTCTTCCTCGCAAGTAAGAATCAGAAACTGGACGTCAAAGCCCAGCTCCGTGATTTCAAGAACCGCCTTGGCAAGCTGAAGAACCACTTCCTCACCGGTAAATTCGATCAGAGGATCGAAGAGATGAAGGATGAGCTTTCCGGCGCCGTTGCGGCGTATTCCCCCAAGGCAAACAACATGGAGCCCGTTCTTGAGACCGTCAACAAGCTCGAGGATCTGCTCAATGAGATCGTAGAGCAGAAGAAGCCCGATTTCACCAACATCGGCTACTACAAGCTCTACTGTCAGGGCGCGGATCTCAACAAGCCCGTTGAGGAGCTGAACGAGGTCGCCAGCAAGTTCACCGACGAGCACTTCATGAACGACTTCATGGAAGCCGCGAAGAAGGGCGTCGAGCATTCCTATAACAAGGCGCTCGAAAACAAGAAGGCCATCCTGCCCGAGCTCAAGAAGGCAAGGGAGTTCTTCAACGGTGAATTCGATAAGAAGGAAGGCAAGAAGGCCGCCAAGGAGATCTCCGAGAAGGTCGATGGAACGATCGACAAGCTCGAGTTCATCAAGGATTCCACCGCCTACACCTTCCGTTCCGCCGTGTCGAACGGCGTCGATAAGCTCTTCTACTTCATCAAGCGCAACCCGAAGGAAGAAAAGCGTTTCGCCCGCCAGTCCGCCAGGCGCGACAGGATGATCGCCCGCGGCAAGACCGTCACATGGAAGGTCGTTCCCAAGGTGGTCTATCCCCCCGAGCAGCTCAAGGGCAATATCGTTCAGGTGGTCGATCGTCTGAGCGAGCACTATGAGGATTACATCGATACGCCCGTCGATTTCGACAAGCGCACCGGCGACCTCATCGATCACTTCAAGGAGGAGGCTTCCCTCGTCGTTTACCGCGTTACCAAGGGTATGGCGAAGGAAAAGGCCATCAAGCTCATGAAGGAGGTCGGTATCCACGAGCCGAGGCTCCGTTATAACCAGTATCCGTTCGAGTTCTCCGGCGGTATGCGTCAGAGGATAGTTATAGCTATCGCTCTTGCCGCCAACCCCGAGATCCTCATTTGCGACGAGCCCACCACCGCGCTCGACGTTACGATACAGTCTCAGATCCTCGAGCTCATCAACAAGCTCAAGGAAGAGCGTAACCTCTCCATCATATTCATCACCCACGACCTCGGCGTCGTTGCGAATATGGCGGATGATATCGCCGTTATGTACGCGGGCAAGATAGTTGAGTACGGCACCGCGGATGACATCTTCTACGATCCCCGTCATCCCTACACCTGGGCGCTGCTCTCCTCCATGCCCGACCTCGATACGAAGGAAAAGCTGGACGCCATCCCCGGCACTCCTCCCAACATGATCTACCCGCCTCAGGGCGACGCTTTCGCGGCGCGCAACAAGTACGCGCTCAAGATCGACTTCGAGGAGCAGCCTCCCTTCTTCCAGATCTCCGAGACCCACAGGGCCGCAACTTGGCTGCTGCATCCCGATGCACCCAAGGTGGATACGCCCAAAGCCATTACCGATAGGATCGCTCGTATGAACGCAAAACGCATGGGAGGTGAGCAGAATGCCTGAACAGAATGATGAAGTCCTGCTCCGGGTAGAGCATCTGTGCCAGTACTTCGGCCCCACCAAGGCTGTCGATGACGTCAGCTTTGACATCAAGAAGGGTGAAGTATTCGGTCTCGTCGGCGAGTCCGGCTGCGGTAAGACCACCACCGGCCGCTCGATAATCAAGATCTATAACATCACCTCCGGTTCCATCTACTTCAAGGGCCAGCGCATCTGCGCCGGTACCACCGGCTACAAGATCGAGATCAAGAAAGCCCGCAAGGAGCTCGCCGAGCTTGCCAAAGAAGCTTCCAAGGCGACCGAGAACAAGGCGGAGCTTGAAGCGAAGCTTGCCGAGAAGAAGAAGGCCTATTCCGATCTCGTGATCGAGAACCGCAAGAAGATCTCCGCGGCTAAATTCGATCATAAGCATTCCGACAGGGAGTACGCCAAGACCCTCATCGCCAGGACCAAGGCGGAGTATGAGCCCAAGCTCGCCGCCGCCACCGGCGAAGAGCTCAAGACGCTTCAGAAGAAGTATAAGGACGAACTCCGCGTCGCGAAGAAGACCAAGCTCATCACCAAGATCCAGATGATATTCCAGGATCCCATCGCGTCGCTCGATCCCCGTATGACCGTCCGCGAGATCATTGCAGAAGGTCTTGTCATCAACGGCATAAAGGATCAGAATTACATCGATGAGAAGGTGTATGAGATGCTGGAGCTCGTCGGTCTCGTCCGCGAGCATGCCGGCCGTTACCCCCATGAGTTCTCCGGCGGTCAGCGTCAGCGTATCGGTATCGCCCGCGCGGTCGTTATGCAGCCCGATCTGCTCATCGCCGACGAGCCTGTTTCCGCTCTGGACGTTTCCATTCAGGCGCAGGTCATCAACCTCCTGAACGAGCTGCGTGAGAGGCTGGGTCTTACCATCCTGTTCATCGCGCACGATCTTTCCGTCGTCAAGTACTTCTCCAACCGTATTGGCGTTATGTACTACGGCAGGATGGTCGAGCTCGCCGAGACCGATGAGCTCTTCGCTCACCCCGTCCATCCCTATACGAGATCTCTGCTTTCCGCTATCCCGCTTCCCGACCCCCATGCCGAGAAGCAGCGCAAGAGGATCATCTACAACGCCCTCGCCGCGCACGATTACAGCAAGCAGCAGCCCACCCTGCGTGAGATCATCCCCGGCCACTTCGTTCTCTGCAATGATGAGGAGGAGGCCAAGTATAAAGAGGAGTTCGGCTTTTGAGGGAAGGTAAAAGCAGTCTCATAAAGAATTTGATCGGCACCGCGGTCTGCATACTGATCGGTGCGGCGATGGTGCTCATCTATTTGAAGGGGCATTGGTATGAATTGGCTAAAACCGAGGCCGAAAGATACCGCCTCCTCTGCGATGGGTTCAGCATTGCCGGCATAGTGCTCGTGTGCGTTTCGGCGCTCATACTCGTGCATAACACCGGCCTGTTCACGGGCCTCACCTACGGTCTGCGCGGTGTGAAGGATATCTTCCTCCCCTTCCTTCAGCAGAAGTACATCCCCTACAGGGAGTACCGCAAAAGGAAGATGGAGAAGAAGGTCAAGGGCTACGGCTTCATATTCTTCACCGGTCTCGCGTTCCTTGCCGTTGCGATATTCTTTATGATCCGCTTCCATAAGGTCTATGTACCGGAGCCCTCCGCGGGGGAAGAAGCCCTCGCGCTGGCGCTCATTGCAAGCATCGCCTGCATCTGACATAAGCGAATTGCGCGCGAACCGCGCAAATGTCAAAGCGGGCGCGTGATCCATCGCTCCTGTGCGGAGCCCTTCGGGGCTCCGCTTTTTTATTGCCGGCGCTCATTTTTTGATTGACGAAAGTGCAAAATATGGTATAATAGACTGACTTTATATAGGTTTGACGCGGGGCGTGAGAAGCATCCCGCGCGGAAAGCAGGTAAAGAATGAACAAGAAGTATTATATCACGACCCCCATCTATTACCCGAGCGCCAACCCGCACATCGGGCATACTTACTGCACGGTCAATACCGATGCTCTCGCCCGCTACAAGCGAATGACGGGGCATGATGTGTTTTTCCTGACCGGAACGGATGAGCACGGTCAGAAAATAGAAAGCTACGCCGCGAAGGCGGGCAAGACCCCCCAGGAATATGCCGATATGATCACCGGCGGCTTCAAAAAGCTCTGGGAGCTCATGGATATTTCCAACGACGGCTTTATCCGCACCACCGATAAGCATCACATGGAATGCGTGCAGCGCGTGTTCAAGCAGCTCTACGATCAGGGCGATATATACAAGTCCGAGTATGAGGGCCATTACTGCACCCAGTGCGAGGCGTTCTGGACCGAGACCCAGCTCAAGGAGGCGGGCGGCGTCTGCCCCGACTGCGGCAGGAAGACCGAGCTTGCCAAGGAGGAGGCCTATTTCCTCCGCGTATCGAAGTACGCGCCGAAGCTCATCGAATACATCCGCGAAAACCCCGATTTCATACAGCCCGTTTCCAGAGCGAATGAGATGCTCAACAATTTCCTGCTCCCCGGCTGCGAGGATCTCTGCGTCACGAGGAGCACCTTCAAGTGGGGCGTGCCCGTGCCCTTTGATGAGCGCCACGTGATCTACGTCTGGGTCGATGCGCTCGTGAATTACCTTTCCGCGATAGGCTACGGTACCGAAAACGATGAGCTTTACCGCAAATTCTGGCCCGCGGACGTGCATATCGTGGGCAAGGAGATAATAAGGTTCCACACCATTATTTGGCCCATAATGCTCATGGCGCTGGGGCTGCCCCTCCCCAAAAAGATCTACGGCCACGGCTGGCTGCTCTTCGACGGCGATAAGATGAGTAAGTCCAAGGGCAACGTGGTCGATCCCTTCGTGCTCGTCGAGCGCTACGGCGTTGACGCCATCCGCTATTTCCTCCTTTCGGAGTTCCCCTTCGGCAACGACGGCAATTTCGATAACGCCACCCTTATCACAAGGATCAATTCCGACCTTGCGAACGATCTTGGCAACCTGCTCTCGCGCACCGTCGCCATGGTCGGCAAGTATTTCGGTGGCGTCCTGCCCGAGCCCAACGCTCCCGTTCCCGAGGAGGACGCGCCCGTTACGGAGACCGCTTCCGCCCTGTGGGAGCGCATGGAAAAGGCGATGGACGAGATCCACCCCCATATCGCGCTTTCCGAGATATGGAAGCTCATAGGCGTCTGCAATAAGTATATCGACGTCACCGCTCCCTGGATCCTTGCGAAGGATGAGGCGAAGAAGCCCCGCCTCGGCACGGTGCTCTATAACCTTGCGGAGGCGCTGCGCGTGATCGCCGTCGCGGTTGAGCCCTTCATGCCGAACACCACTCCCAAGATGTTTATGCAGCTCGGCGTTGAGGATGCGGCGCTCAAGACCTTCGATTCAATAAAGACCTTCGGCGGAATAAAGCCCGGCACGGTCCTCACGAAGGGCGAAGCGATCTTCCCCCGCATCGACGCGAAGGCGGAGATGGAATTCCTCGATAACATGATAGAGGAGCAGAGGAAGAAGGCCGCGGCTATGAAGGCGGCGGAGGAGGCGAAAAACGCTCCCGAATCGCCTGCCGAGGCGAAGGCGGCCCCCGCAGAGGCCCCCGCGGCTCCCGATGAGGCGGCTCCCGGATCGAAGCCCCTTATCACCTACGAAGATTTCGCAAAGCTGGATCTCAGGGCCGCAAAGGTCATAGACTGCGTCGAGGTCAAGAAGTCCAAGCACCTCTACAACATCACCCTCGAGCTGGGCGAGGAGCGCCGCACGGTGCTCTCCGGCATAAAGGATTGGGTCAAGCCCGAGGATATTATAGGCAAGACCGTGGTCGTTGTTTACAATCTTGCGCCGCGCAAGATGTGCGGGATCGAAAGCCGGGGCATGATCCTTGCCGCCTCCACCCCCGGAGACGCGGACGTAGTGCCGCTCACGACCCTCAAGGACATCCCGAGCGGAAGCTTGATAAGATAACCGAACGAACAAAAGGGCTCTTCCCGGCGGGAAGGGCCCTTGCTTTGTATTGCTTTATTCGGCCTCGACTATAAGCACGCCCTCTTTATCGAAGGGCAGACGGCACTTGACGCGGCCGCCGCTCAGCAGGAACGCCGTGCCGTGGGTGCCCGTATCCGTTTCGGCGGGGTTTATTACCAATGCCTCGCGGCAGAGGGAAGCGGCGTGCTCCGCGTATTCGGAAAACGCCCACTCGTCCCAATCCTCGATCTCAAAGCTTAAGAAAACGGGCCAGATGAGTACGCCGTCGGTCTTGAAAAGCTCGGGCTCATCCCAAAGATCGCCGCAGAGCGCAAGCCCGAAATGGCTGCCGTTCAGATCGAAACCGGGAGCCCGATCGCCCTCGGCATAATGCTCGTCGGCAACGTCGATCTCCTTCCAGCCGGGGGAGACGCGGCGGTAGTTCATGATCGCCTTCCCTTCGCAAAACACAGCGCAGGAGGAGTAAATGCGGTCCTCCGCCCGCTCTATATAGCCCGTCAGGATGGCCGTGCCGTATTCCGAGGAAAGCTCGCAAAGGCGGCGGAATTCGGGGGAAGCGGCGTCAATGGCCGTTTCCTTATCGACGCCGTAATTCCAGGTGAGCGAATCGAAGCCCTGAACGAAAGCTTCGCCGAAGCAGATGAGATCGACCTGCCCGCGCGATTCGGCAAGCGCCCGCTCGATCTGTTTGAGATTGTATTCGGTGTTTCCGTTTTCGCAGCGGTACGCCGCAAGACCAATGCGCATGGTTTGCGCCTCCTTGAGTTTTTTGTTATTATATCGCGCGGAGAGGGAAAGTGCAACAGCCTATGGAGGGACGGGCTCGCATGACCCGTTTCCCGCTCCAACGAAAAAGAGAGCGGGTATTAGTCTGCAGTTCTCTGCCCTGCAAGTCCACGGGGCGGACTGATGCCGCAAGCGGCATACGGCCGCCCGTTCTCGCCCTTTCAAAACATCCACCGGATGTTTTGAATCGCAATTTGCGACCGTGCTCGAACCTCAAACCCGCGCCTCGGCTGCCCCGGGCAGGCCACGGGGGACTTGTGAGCGGCATACTGCACCCGGGGCGGACTTATGCCGCAAGCGGCATACCGCCGCCCGCTGTTTTTCTTTCCGACCATCCACCGGATGCTCGGAATTGCAATTTGCAACCGAAAAACAGCCCCCGTTTCCCGCTCCAACGAAAAAGAGAGCGGGTATTAGTCTGCAGTTCTCTGCCCTGCAAGTCCACGGGGCGGACTGCTTCGCTTCGCTCGCAAGGCCGCCCGTTCAAAGCCTTTTCGACCATCCACAGGATGGTCGAAATTCACATTGTGAACCGGCTTTGAACCTCAAACCCGCGTTTCGGCAAGCCTCAACGTGGGTTTAAAATCCCCGTTTTCCGCGACAAAAAAGCAACCTTGCAAAGCAAGGTTGCTTTTTTGTTGGAGCGGGAAACGGGGCTCGAACCCGCCACCTCCGCCTTGGCAAGGCGGCGCTCTACCAAATGAGCTATTCCCGCGAATAACGCTCCCTTTCGGGAACGTCCTACATTATACATACGGGGCCGCGCTTTGTCAAGTGCGAAAGCCGAAAAAAACGAAAATATACCGTTTGCGGCTTAAGACGGCTCCCGTATGGGGAGCAAACCCGCGCTCTCGGGCTCAGGCGAGCCCTCAAACCCAATATTCTTTGGTTTTTGCACTTGAAATCCCGCTTTGCAGAGTGCATAATATAGATGTAAGAATTTGCCCGCACGGAGGATGTTATGGGATCCAGCGAAACCGCAAAGAAGATCAATTACAAGAGGCTCGCGCTCTTGATCGCCGTCGTGCTGCTGTTCGCGTTCCTCATCGGGATCGTGTTCAGGCTCCGCTATCAGCGCACGAAGCTCCGCGAGCTCAACGAGCAGACCCGTCAGCTTGAGGACCGCGTCAATGAGCTCATGCGCGAGAAGGAGCGTCTGCAGAGCGATCTCGAATTCACGAAGAGCCTCGAAGGGCTTTTGCAGTATGCGCGTGACAATCTGGGCTATAAGCTGCCCGAAGACATAAGGATCGAGGACGATATGCCCGAAGACGGCGGTATGGACGGTGAATAAATACGCGCTGATCGACATAGGCAGCAATTCCATCCGCTATGCGGAGGAGGAATGCGGCCGGCTCCCCCAAAAAGAGATATTCACTACCCGCCTGGGCTCCGGCCTTATGGAGACGGGCAGGCTCGCGGATGAGACTATGGCGAACAGTCTTGAAGTGATAGGCGGGCTTGCGGAAAGGGCGAAGGAGGGCGGCTTTGTTTTGCGCGCCTATGCGACGAGCGCCGTCCGCGACGCTGTGAACGGGCGCGATTTTTCCGCGCTCATTGAGGAAAAATACGCCTGCCCCGTTGAGATACTGACGGGCGAACAGGAAGCGCGCTATGCCTTTTGCGGCGCGGCGGGATCGGGGTATGACGCCATGCTCGATATAGGCGGCGCCTCCATGCAGGTAGTGACCGCGGAGCGGGGCGTATCGTTCCGTGCGGGCTGCGTGCGCTGTTCGGATATTGCTCGAGCGGCCGTCGGGGCCTCCTCGCCGGACGATCGCCCCTATGCCCAGCGCGAAGCGGTGCGCGAATACCTCCGCAGGATATTCGACCTCCCCCGAATGGATATAGGCCGTCTCGTGGGCGTCGGCGGGACCATCACCACCCTTGCCGCGCTGCGCACGGGGCTTCCCGAATTCAATGCCGAAGCTGTGAACGCCGTCACCCTTACCCAAACGGATACAGCGATCCTCATAGCCTCGCTCATAAAGACGGGCGAAAGAAGACGCGAACACCCGCTGCTCACCCGCCGGCATGACGTTATCCTTTACGGCGCGTACATACTGCAGTTCGCGCTTGAGGCGCTGAAAGTTCGCGAGCTCGGCGTAAGCTGTTCGGACGGCATGGAAGGCTACCTGATGGTGCTGAAAGAGAGGGAAGCATGAGCGAAGAAAGGCTTGAAGCCGCGCCCGTCACCCCTATTTGGAAGCTTTTTACGGCGTTCATGCGCGTGGGGGCTTTTACGTTCGGCGGCGGCTATGCGATGCTCCCCATGCTGGAGCGCGAATGCGTCGAAAAGACGGGCTGGGTCACGCATGACGAGCTGCTCGATTATTTTGCGATAGGCCAGTGCACGCCCGGCGTTATCGCCGTCAACACCGCCACTTTCGTAGGCAAAAAGCAGAGGGGCTTTTGGGGCGCCCTCGCCGCCACCGCGGGAGTAGTGCTGCCCTCGTTCCTGATCATAACCCTGCTCACCGCGCTGCTTTCGAACTTTGCGGAGGTCACGTGGGTGCGCTATGCCCTGCGCGGGATCCGCGTCGCAGTCGGCGTGCTGATACTCAATACGGTCATTAAGCTCGTCCGCGAGAAGATAAAGGATGCGGCGGGCTATATCCTTTGCGTGCTGGCGTTCCTGCTCGTTGCGCTGCCGCAGACCCTTAAGCTCGGCTTCAAAATATCGCCCGTATTCGTAGTTATCGGCGCGGCGCTCGTGGGCGCGGCAAGGTGCTTCTTTGCGGAGAGAGGGGGTAGAAAATGAGCCTCATACTCACCCTCGTACTCGAATTTTTCAAGATAGGCCTCTTCGCCGCGGGGGGCGGGCTTGCGACCCTGCCCTTCCTCACGGAGCTTGCGGATAAATACCCCTGGCTCACCTCCGAGATGATAGGCCGCATGGTGGCGCTTTCCGAATCGACGCCCGGCCCGCTCGGGATAAACATGGCGACCTACGCGGGCTTCATGGCGGGAGCCAACACTTTCGGCAGCCCCTTTGCGGGAGCGCTCACGGCTCTCACGGCGACCGTTTCGCTCGTGGCGCCCTCGTTCATAGTTATACTCATAGTCAGCCGCGTGCTTGAAAAATTCAAAAACAGCAGGTACGTTAAGGCGATATTCGGCTCCCTGCGTCCCGCGGTCGCGGGGCTCATCGCCGCCGCCGCGTGGACGGTCATATCGGCGACGCTCTTCAACTTTTCCGCCGCGACGGTCGGCGAAGCGTTCCTCCTCCCGGAGATCGCGCTCTTTGCGGTGATGCTCGTCATAACGAACCTAAAGCCTCTGAAGAAGCTCCACCCGCTCGTTTTCATAGGCTTCGCAGCCGCGGCGGGAGTTGCGATGGGCTATGCCTTCGGCTGGTGAAACGGCCCGAAAAACCTTATATTATTTGAATTTTATTGCCAATTTGCCGCATAGGCTGTATAATAAAATGAAATCCCATAAAGGAGCATTGAAATGTCAAAGGTAAAGCTTTCAGACGGCAGTTATATGCCCATCGAAATGCACAGAGTTTCCACCGTTCATCCCATCAGGCTCATCCCTGTCGAGGATCGCGTCGCCGCGCTCGATGAGGCGGGCAACTGTTCATATAACCTTAAGTCCGAGGATGTTTTCATCGACATGCTCACCGATTCCGGCTTCAACGCCATGAGCGACGCGCAGGCGGGCGCTTTCCACCTTGCGGATTTTGCCTATGCGGGCAGCGAAAGCTATTACCGCATGGCGGATAAGATCCGTGAGATATTGGGCAAGGAGCGCTTCGTTCCCGTCCATCAGGGCAGGGCGTGCGAGCATATGCTGGCAAAGGCGTTTGTAAAGCCCGGCGATCTCATCCCCACCAATTTCCATTTCTGCACCTTCCAGACCCAGGTGAGGCTATTGGGCGGCGATCTTGTTGAGATGCTGCAGGAAAAGGGCATGGTAACGGGCGGCGAAGACGGCTTCAAGGGCGATTACGATCTTGAAAAGCTCGAAAAATTCCTGAAGGAGACCCCCTTGGAGCGCGTCCCCATGATAAGGATCGAGGCGGGCACGAACCTGATCGGCGGTCAGCCCATCTCAATGGATAACATAATCGCCGTTTCCGAGATCGCAAAGCGTTACGGCGTGCGCACCCTGCTCGATATGAGCCTTGTGATGGATAACCTCCATTTCATTAAGACCCGCGATGCAAAGCGCCGCGATATGACCATCCGCGAGATAATCCGCGAGATGGCCGACGCCGTCGATATCATCTATTTCAGCGGGCGCAAGCTGGGCTTTGCCCGCGGCGGCGGCATCTGCATGAACGATGAAAAGGATTTCCTTGCCGTTCGCGCGCTCGTCTCCTGCTATGAGGGCTTCCCCACGTTCGGCGGTATGAGCTCCGCGGAGCTCGAGGTAATGCGCGTCGGCTTTGACGATACCATGGACGCCGACGTTGTTTCCCAGGGCCCCGATTTTATAGAGTACATGGTCGAAGAGTTCAGGAAGAGGGGCGTTCCCGTGGTCACTCCCGCGGGCGGCCTCGGCTGTCATCTTGACGCCGACCGCTTCTGCGAGCATCTCGGCCGCAGGGAATTCCGCGCGGCGGCGCTCGCAGCGGCGATCTACATAGTCAGCGGCGTCCGCTGCATGGAGCGCGGCCTCTCCAGCGAAAAGCATGAGGATTCCATCTGCCCGTTCGAGCTCGTAAGGCTCGCCGTGCCCCGCAGGGTCTATACCATCTCCCATATCAATTACGTTATCGACCGCGTGACCTGGCTCTATGAGCACCGCGGCATGATAGGCGCCATGCGCTGGGAGGATGAGAGCATCGAAACGCATCTGTTCACCGATTATATCCGTCCCGTGGGCGATTGGCGTGAAAAGCTCGCCGCAGAATACAAAAAGGCGAATTTGGAATAAGAAACCTTTAAGGCGGCTCTGCCGCCTTTTTTGAAAAAAGGAGCGAAGAGAAAAATGAAGCTTATAATCGCATCGAACAACAGGCACAAGATAGAGGAGATAAAGGCCATACTGGGCGTGCGCTTCGATACCGTTCTCGGTCAGCGCGAAGCGGGGCTCGAGCTCGAGGTCGATGAAAACGCCTCCACGCTTGAGGGCAACGCCGAAAAGAAGGCGCGCGAGGTATTCGCGCTTGCGGAATCGAAGGGCGTTCTCGAGCCCGGCGACGCGGTGCTTGCGGATGACACCGGGCTTCTGGTCGATGCTCTGAACGGCGCTCCCGGAGTGCGCTCCGCAAGGTACGCGACGGAGGGGCATGACGACGCCGCCAACCGCGAAAAGCTCCTGCGCGAGCTTAAAAACGTCCCCGATGAAGACCGCGGCGCGCATTTTGCGACTGCCATGGCGATCATGATAAAGGGCGAGCCCATGATCGCGGCGACGGGTCGCGTCTATGGCCGCATCACCCGTGAGGAGATGGGCGAGGGCGGCTTCGGCTATGATTCGCTCTTTTGGTATGAGCCCGCGGGCATGACCTTCGCCCAGATGAGCGCCGAGGCGAAAAACCAAGTCAGCCACAGGAAAAACGCGTTGGAGCTCGTGCTTGCCGCGCTTTCGTGATATGACGAGGATAGGCGTTATTGCGGATACTCACGGCGGCACGGAGGAGCTGGAGCGCTGCATTGCGAAGGCGGGTGAGGTCGCGGGGTGGTTCCATCTGGGCGACTTCGTTTCGGATGCAAAACTCCTTGCCGAAAGGACGGGGCTGCCCGTCTATTCGGTGCTCGGCAACTGTGACAGCTTCGGCTTTGTTGAGCTTGAGGAAAACGTTTTTCCCGAGCCGCAGAAGCGCATCGCCTCCGAGCGCGTGGTGCTGGTCGAGCGGGCGAGGATATTTCTCTGCCACGGGCACAGGTATGACGTGGAGTGGGGCGGCATGCAGCTTTCATACCGCGCGGAGGAATTGGGCTGCGCCGCGGCGCTTTACGGGCACACCCATGCCGCCGAGCTTTCGCCCTACGGCGGGGTGATAAAGCTCAACCCCGGCAGTCCCAAACGGCCGAGGGGCGCGTGCAGAAAGCCGAGCTTCGCCGTGCTGGAAATAAACGGAAGCGACGTGAACGCTTCCGTGATCACCATATAGGAGGGGAACATGACTCCCGAAAAACTGCTTGAAATACTGCACCTTGCCGAAAGGCTGAAGGACGTGCCCCGCCATTGCGTGACCTCCGGCGGGCGGCGCGAGAGCGTTGCGGAGCACAGTTGGCGCATAACGCTCATGGCGTACCTCGTTTCGGATGAATTTCCGGAGGCGGATATAGCCAAGGTGATGAAGATGTGCCTGATACACGACCTCGGCGAGGCGTTCACGGGCGATATTCCCACGTTTTTGAAGACGGCGGCGGATGAGGCGCGCGAGGAGGAGCTCCTCTTTTCGTGGACGGCCTCGCTGCCCGCGCCCTTCGCAGGTGAGATGAC
Organism: Clostridia bacterium; assembly: GCA_017394835.1. Lineage (GTDB taxonomy): Bacteria > Bacillota > Clostridia > Christensenellales > CAG-138 > UBA3857. The sequence continues at coordinate 405 of JAFPXD010000014.1, read as the reverse complement.
GGAGCTATATCGTGAAATGGCGGAAAGGAAGACTCTCGAAGCGCGCATCTACAAGGCGATGGACAGCCTTGAAGCGGTGATACAGCACAACGAATCGGATATTTCCACGTGGGAGCCCCATGAATACGACCTCAACCGCACCTATGCATGGGATAAATGCGAGTTTTCCGAATTCCTGACGGAGCTCCGCCGCGCCGTCCTTGCCGAGACCGAGGCCAAGATCGCCGAAGCGGAGCTGTGATACGGTTAACGGAGTGACTTAAAAAAGGGGCTGTTGCACTAAGCCCCATCAAAAACAAGACCGGGTAGCCCGTAAGGGTTGCCCGGTTTGCTGCTTTCATGTATAATTAATTTACCAGAAAAACCATCCAGAAAGCAGGTTAATTGTACAATGAAAGCACGTGG
>JAFPXD010000013.1 GCA_017394835.1 Clostridia bacterium | reverse complement strand
TGAATCGAAAGCTGAAGGAACACTTGGAATGGAGCAACAACAAGCCGATGAGAACGCTCGGCGATAAGAGCCCTGTGGAGCTCCTTGCGGAGAAGATGTGCCCGCGCCGGTTTTGAGGGGATCCGTCGCCTCCGCCCTCCGAGCTCCGTCTCCGGATCCCCTCAAAACCGCATTGCCTCCAGAGCTGTTTTTCTTTTAAAGAAAATGGGTCAGATCAATTGACATCACAGAAAAGCTTGCGTCCATCGCGCAATTTTCACTTGACAGACGGCGCATATTGTTAGATAATCTACAATGAATAAATATGTAATGGAGGCCCACTATGGAAGATACAAACGTATCTCGCAGCTTCATTGAAGAATACATCGCGGAGGATTACGAAAAATACCCCGTCGTTAAGACCCGCTTCCCCCCCGAGCCCAACGGTTATCTACACATAGGCCACGTCAAGGCGATGTGGGTCGATTTTTCCATGGCGGAAAAATTCGGCGGCACCTGCAACCTGAGGTTTGACGATACCAATCCCGTAAAGGAGGGCGTCGAATTCGTTGAGGCCATAAAGCACGATATAGAGTGGATGGGCTTCAAGTGGGATAAGCTCTGTTTCGGCAGCGATTATTTCGATACCTGCTATGAGCTTGCGGTAAAGCTCATTAAGAAGGGCGTCGCTTACGTCTGCGATCTGGATAAGGATCAGATCCGCGAATACCGCGGCACTCTGACCGAGCCGGGTATAAACAGCCCCTACCGCGATCGTTCCGTTGAAGAAAACCTCGATCTTTTCGAGCGTATGAAAAACGGCGAATTCCCCGACGGCGCAAGGACCCTTCGCGCCAAGATCGACATGGCTTCGCCCAACATCAACATGCGCGATCCCGCCCTTTACCGCATACTGCACCGCGCCCATCATCAGACGGGCGATAAGTGGTGCATCTATCCCATGTATGATTTTGCGCACCCCATACAGGATGCGCTCGAGGGCGTGACCCACTCGCTCTGCTCCCTCGAATACGAGGCGCACCGCCCCCTCTACAACTGGGTGGTCGAACAGTGCGAATTCGAGCATAAGCCCCGTCAGATCGAATTTGCGAGGCTCAACATCACCAACACCGTCCTTTCGAAGCGCTATCTGCGCGCAATGGTCGAAAGCGGCGCCGTCAAGGGCTGGGACGATCCCCGCATGCCCACCCTCTGCGCCATGCGCCGCCGCGGCTATCCCGCCGACGCCATAAAGGATTTCCTCGCCCGCGCAGGCGTTGCAAAGGCCGATTCCATTGTGGATTCCGCCATGCTCGAGCATTGCGTTAGGGAGAACCTCAACGTCAATGCGGTAAGGGCCATGGCCGTCACCGATCCCGTAAAGCTCGTTATCGAGAATTGGGAGGAGGGCAGGACGGAGGATATCGAGATCGAAAACCTTCCCATTGACGAAGCGGAAGACAAGGGCGTTCATACCGTTCCCTTTGGCCGCGAGCTCTATATAGAGCGTGAGGATTTCATGATCGAGCCGCCCAAAAAGTTCTTCAGGCTCAAGCCCGAAGGCGAGGTCCGTCTGAAGGGCGCCTACATAATCAAGTGCACCGGTTGGGAAACGGACGATGAAGGCAGAGTAACGCTCATCCGCGCCGAGTACGATCCCGAATCCCGCAGCGGCGAATGCACAAGGAAGGTCAAGGGCACCATCCAGTGGGTCCCCGCCGCAAACGCCGTGCCAGCCGAAATGCGCATTTACGAGCCGCTCTTTAAGGACAGCGACGTTGATTCCGATAACCTTCTCGAAAGCATCGATCCCGATTCCTGCGTCATAAAGCAGGGATTTGTCGAGCCCTTCCTTGCGGAAGCCGTGCCCGGCGTGCCCTATCAGTTCATGCGCGTTGGCTATTTCACCGCCGATCCCGATTCCGCGGAAGGCAGGCTCGTGTTCAACCGCACCGTCGGCTTGAAGGACAGCTACAAGCCGCAGAACTGAAATAACCTTGAACCAAAATGAATCCCGCCCCGCAATGGAAGCGAATGAAACGGTAAAAGCAATAGAGGGGAAGCGCAGGCGCAGCCGCAGATGGATCGCCGTGCTTCTTTTCGTGCTGCTGCTCGCCGGCGCTTCCGCGGGCGCGCTCCTTCTCATGGGACCGAGGGATAACAGGCAGGCGGGCGAGCCGCGTCCGCTCCCCTTTACGGAGCGCACTCCCGCTCCCACGGATGAGCCCACTCCCGAGCCCACTCAGGAGCCCACTCCCGAGCCCACCGAACCTCCGGCGACTCCCGAGCCCACTCCCGATTACCGCAAGACCGCGATAGTGGTGCAGGGGGAGACGGTCGCCGTTCTCGCCAGCCGTGAGGCGGCGGAGGAGCTTATGCGCAACGTGCAGGAATACTTCCTTTCAAAGGGAGAGATCCCGGATGACGCCGTCACGGAGCTCAATACGAAGCTCGAATATGCCGAAGCTTCGGATGACGCCCCGATAACCGCCTATGACGAGGCGTTCGATTATCTCACCGGCAGCAAAACGCCCCTTGAATACAGAACGGTCGCCGCATATTTCGAGTATAACACGATCCCGCACCGCGATACCGTAATATCCGACAGCATGCTTCCCGCGGGGATCCGCGTCGTGAGGCTGCAGGGCAGGGACGGGGTCGAGCGCAAGACCTATAACATTGTCTGGTTCAATGGCCGGAAGCAGCGCACGGAGGTCGTTGAGACCGTAACGGTGATCGATCCCATAAACGGCGATATAAGGGTGGGCAAGCGCGAATTCCCCGAAGATTACATTCTCCGCAGGAGCTTCGGCAGCAATCCCGTCGCGGCGCACTCGCTGAATATGAGGGTCCCCATGCACGGGGACGTGATAACGCTTTACGGCCCCAATTCCGAAGGCTTCAGCCACGGCATAGAGATCTCCTCCGAAGGCGACGATACCGTTTGCGCGGCGGCTTCCGGCACGGTCGTTTCAGTCATGGAGCGCGGCGCTTATGGCCTGATGATCGAGATACAGCATGCAAACAGCGTCACCACCCGCTATGCGCGGCTTGCGGAGGCGGTGGTATCCGTGGGAGATAAGGTCGAAGCGGGCGCCGTATTGGGCAAGGCGGCGAAGGACGGAGAAACCGCGGTGCTCCATTTCGAATTGAGGATCCGCGGAACGGCATATAATCCTTTGAAAGTACTGTCGGTATTCGACATTAAGCGGGATCCCTCGTAAAAGGGCCCGATACAACTAATCTGTTTGGAGGTGCCCCGCAAGGGGAAGACTTTATATGGCATATTACAGGATAAACGGCGGAAAGCCCCTTGAGGGGCAGGTGACCATAAGCGGTTCGAAGAACGCGGCGCTTGCTATGATACCCGCGGTCATTTTGGCGGGCGAGCCCTGCATAATCGAAAATCTTCCCATAATCGAGGACGTTCACGTTCTGACCGAGATACTGCGTCACGTGGGCGCGGATATAGAGCTCAACGACAACGGCTGCATGAGGATAGACCCGACGGGCATCGACCGCTATGAGGTCACTTTCGAAATGGCAAGCAAGATGCGCGCTTCCTACTATATGCTCGGCGCTATGCTCGGGCGTTACGGCAAGGCTTCCCTCGCTTTGCCCGGCGGCTGCCCCATTGGCGAGCGTCCCATCAATTTCCATATAAAGGGCATGAGGGCGCTCGGCGCGAACGTTGAGATAAGGAACGGCATCGTCTATGCGGAGGCGGAAAAGCTCCACGGGGCGGAGATCTACCTCGATATGGCGAGCGTAGGCGCCACCATAAACATAATGCTCGCCGCCTGCCGCGCCGAAGGCACCACCGTAATAGTCAACGCCGCGAAGGAGCCCCACGTGGTTGACGTGGCGAACTTCCTCAACATGATGGGCGCGCGCATAAAGGGCGCGGGCACCGACGTTATAAGGATCAAGGGCGTGAGCCGGATGCACGGCTGCAGCTATCCCGTCATCCCCGATCAGATCGAGGCGGGGACCTTCATGATAGCCGCCGTCGCAACAAAGGGCAATATAGTCATAAACAACATTATCCCCACGCATCTTGAGGCGACCAGCGCAAAGCTCATGGAGTGCGGCGCCCGCATCACCGAGGGCGACGACGGCAGCGAATTCTTCCTGCAGGTGCAGGGAGGGGAGAGGCTCCGCGCTATCGATATAAAGACTTTGCCCTATCCCGGCTTCCCGACCGATCTCCAGCAGCCCATGATGGCGCTGCTCACAATGGCGAAGGGCAACAGCTACGTTACCGAGAACATATTCGAGGATCGCTTCAATCACGTTCCCGAGCTTCGCAGGATGGGCGCCAATATCCGCGTCAACGGCAGGACGGCCACCATAGAGGGCGTTGAAAAGCTTTACGGCGCCAACGTTAAGGCGACCGATCTGCGCGCCGGAGCCGCGCTCATAGTCGCCGCACTCGCCGCCGAGGGCACAACCATAGTTCACGACATCAAATACGTCGATCGCGGTTACGAGCATTTCGAGCAGAAGCTTCGCGCGCTCGGCGCCGATATAGAGAGGGTAGAAGAATAAGGCGGGCTTTGCCCCCTCATCCCGCGCTTTATATTATGGTTCGAGCGGTTTTTGCACTTGTTTATCCCGCGGGACGGTGTTATAATAACAGTGAGCGGGCTTTTTGATCCCCCGCGACGAAAAAGCACGGCATGCGCTGTAAAAAAGCGTGTTCCATAAAGTTAAAAATCATTTATTGGAGGTACTCTTCTTATGACAGCAAAAGTTGGCATCAATGGCTTCGGTCGTATCGGTCGTCTCGTTTTCCGTGCGGCTATCAAGAACCCCGACATCATCGTTACCGGCATCAACGATCCCTTCCTCGATGTTGAGTACATGTCTTACCTGCTCAGGTATGATACCGTTCACGGCAGGTTTGACGGCGACGTCAAGGTCGAAGACGGCAAGCTCGTCGTAAACGGCGAAGTCATCAACGTTTACAACTGCATGGATCCCAAGGAGATCCCCTGGGCAGAGTGCGGCGCGGAGTACGTTGTAGAGTCCACCGGTAAGTTCACCACCACCGAGAAGGCCTCTGCTCACTTCGTAGGCGGCGCCAAGAAGGTCGTCGTTTCCGCTCCTTCCGCCGATGCTCCCATGTTCGTTATGGGCGTCAACCACAAGACCTATACCCCCGATATGAAGGTCGTCTCCAACGCGAGCTGCACCACCAACTGCTTAGCTCCTCTTGCCAAGGTCATCAACGATAATTTCGGCATCGTAGAAGGCCTTATGACCACCGTTCACTCCATCACCGCGACTCAGCTCACCGTTGACGGTTCCTCCAAGAAGGATTGGCGCGGCGGCCGTGCGGCGGCTCACAACATCATCCCCAGCTCCACCGGCGCGGCCAAGGCCGTCGGCAAGGTCATCCCCTCCCTTAACGGCAAGCTCACCGGCATGAGCCTCCGCGTGCCCACCATCGACGTTTCCGTTGTCGATCTTACCTGCACGCTGGCAAAGCCCACCACCTATGACGAGATCAAGGCTGCCATGAAGGCCGCTTCCGAGTCCGAAGAGTTCAAGGGCATCATCGGCTATACCGACGAGCCCGTCGTTTCCAGCGACTTCTATTCCGATCCCCGCACCTCCATCTTCGACGCGGGCGCAGGCATCATGCTGAACGATCATTTCGTAAAGCTCGTCGCCTGGTACGATAACGAGTGGGGTTATTCCAACAAGCTCGTCGATCTCATCCTCCACATGAACAAGGTCGATCACGAGTGATCAAACCGAGCCAAAGGGCGCTCTGCAAAAGCGGAGCGCCCGTTTTGAAAGGAAAGCCATGAAAGCATACGAGAGACTTTTGAATTACGTCAAGGTATTCACCACGAGCGACGACGATTCCGATACCGTCCCTTCCTCTGCGCGCCAGTTCGATCTGGCTCATAAGCTCGTCGAAGAGATGAAGGCCATCGGCATCGAGGACGCCCGCGTTGACGATAAATGCTACGTTTACGGCTCCATCCCCGCGACTCCGGGGTGCGAAGATAAGCCCGCCATAGGCTTTATCGCGCATATGGATACCGCTCCCGATTTCTCGGGCGAGAACGTAAACCCCCGCATCATCGAAAACTATGACGGGGGCGAAGTCGTGCTGGGAGAAAGCGGCAGGGCGCTCAAGCCCTCCGATTTTCCGCATCTGCCCTCGCTCAAGGGCCGAACTCTCATAGTGACCGACGGCGCCACCCTTTTGGGCGCGGACGATAAGGCCGGCATTGCGGAGATAATGACCGCCGCGGAGCGCATCATAAACGAAAAGATCCCCCACTGCGCGCTGCGCTTGGCCTTCACCCCCGATGAAGAGGTGGGCAGGGGAGCGGATCATTTCGACGTCCGGGGCTTCGGCGCGGATTACGCCTATACAGTTGACGGCGGCGCGGAGCACATAATCGAGTATGAAAACTTCAACGCCTACGCCGCTCAGTTCGAGATAAACGGCTTCAACGTGCATCCCGGCTCCGCGAAGAACATAATGATAAACGCTCTTCACGTCGCCTGTGAGATAGAAGGTATGCTTCCCGCGGGCCAGATCCCGCGCGATACCGAAGGTTATGAGGGCTTCTTCCACCTCTGCGATATTTCGGGCACCACCGAGCACGCCTCCTCCTACTATATCCTGCGCGATCACAGCTCCGAGATAATGGAAGGCAGGATCGCGACCCTCCGCCATATAGAAAAGCTCTTGAATGAAAAATACGGCGAGGGCACTGTAAAGCTCACGGTCAAGGAGCAGTACCGCAACATGATCGAAAAGATAAAGCCCTGCTTCCACCTGATCGAAAACGCCTGCGACGCCGTGCGCGAGCTTGGGCTCACTCCCAAGACCGAGCCCATAAGGGGCGGCACCGACGGCGCAAGGCTGAGCTTCATGGGCCTGCCCTGCCCCAATCTCGGCACGGGCGGCTACGCCTATCACGGCCCCTATGAGCATATCACAGTCGAGGGCATGGATCTTGCCTCCGAGATCATACTCGGCATAATAGGCAAGTACAGCAAGTAAGCAAAAACATAAAAGGGCTTTGGCATTATCCCAAAGCCCTTTTTCGTGACCGTTTATTCCACCGCGGCGTTGATCGCGTCCTTATTGTGTCTGCGGAAAAGCATGGTTATTCCCCAGACGCCCGCGATACCTACAAGCGTATAGATAATGCGTGCCACGACGCCGCTCATGCCGCCGAATATCGCCGCGACAAGATCGAACTGGAATATGCCGACGAGCCCCCAGTTGAGCGCGCCTATTACGATAAAAATGAGTGCAAGCGTATCCATTTGACTGCTCCTTTCCCGCGGGCTTTCCGCCCGACATTTTTCCTTATGATGCCACGGCGCGGGCCGCTTTATTCATCGGTTCAAAAAACCCTTTAGGCGTAAAGGAAACGTGAAAAGAGGGGCGTGAGACGGCGATCCCCAAAGACTTTTGAGCCACCTTGTGAATATCCCGTTACTTATTTACAGGGGAGCGGGCGGGTCGGGCATAACTCCGGAAGGTCTCAAAACGGGGAGTTTTCCACAGTTTCCACATAGTTATCCACTTTTCAAGGCGATCACGGGGCTCGGATTGTTAAAAACCGATGTGGAAAAACCGCGAATAAGCACGTCTGCGCGTATATCCCGTAAAAGACTTTCAACACGCTCTTCGAAACGGCAAAAACGCCCCTGTGAGCCCCCGCCAAAGAAGCGCGGCAGGCGCCTCATCTCATGCCGTTCCTTGCCGCAGAGGGCTTCGCCGGGTCCTGGCCGCCGCGCCCGTCCTCTATGATCAGCTTGTCCGCCACGAGCGCGATGAATTCGCCGTTCGTGGGCTTTTCGTTTTTGCCGTATATGTTGAAACCGAATATCTTATTCACGTTCTCTATCTTGCCGCGGGTCCAGCTCACCTCTATCGCGTGGCGGATGGCCCGCTCCACCTTTGAAGGGGAAGTGTTGAACCGTCTCGCTATTCCGGGGTAGAGCTCCTTCGTGATGTGGCTTATGAGCTCCGGCTTGAAGAATACCATCCTTATCGCCTCGCGCAGGTAGTGATAGCCCTTTATGTGCGCGGGTATGCCCACGGAAAGGAACACGGCGGTTATCTTTTCATCGAGCGTTCTTTCGGTGGGGGAAAAGGCCGCGCTCTTTTCGGCGTCCGCCTCGTTCGTCGCACAGAGGTCGAGCATCCTTTTATACAGGTATTCCGGCTCGACGGGCTTCAGCATCACATAGCTCGCGCCCTTTGCAAACGCGCGCCGCAGCAGGCCGTCGTTCCTCATATAGGAAACGATCATCACAACGTCCGGCTTTGCGGAAGGCTCCTCGCCGAGCGCCTCCAATAGATCGAGCCCGTCCAGCTTGGGCATTACGAGCTCCGAAATGAGCACGTCAAAATGCTCCTCGCGCAGATGCTCGAGCGCTTCCTGCCCGTCGGAAGCCTCCACGATCCTTATTATGTCCTTGTCAGTTTTGAAAAATTCCGACACCGAGTGACGGAACGCCGCGTTTCCGTCCGCCAAAAGTACACGGTATTCGCTCATAAAAATTCCTCCTGCGAATAAAATAATATGGAGCTCGACGGCATACAACAATATCGTCGGCGCCCGCAGTAAAATTGTAATGCCGCGAAATTCGCAATGCCATTGAAACAAATGGGTGTTTTTAGCAATATTTGCGATTTTTCATGTCGATTTTTGCGAAAACGGTATTTTCTGCGCGCGGCTCATCCCGCGTGAACGTCGAATCCGCACGGATAATAACGGGTTTTGCGGGCTTTTCCGCAAATAAACGAAAAAAAGGCTTGCATGATGCTTGAAACTGTGGTATTATAATTGTTGTTGGATCGGGGTGTTGATCGTATCCCCGTATTGTTGACTGAAACGAGCGTTCAGCTCGTTTGTGAAGAGTGGGCAAAACCCGCTCTTAAATTTTTGAAAGGAAGGTTTTTGCTTTGAAGATCACCGAAAGAGCCGCCGCGCTCATCGAGCCCAAGATCCGCGAGCTGGGGTTCGATCTCTGGGACGTCGAATTCAACAAGGAATACGGCGTTTGGGAGCTTCTCATCACCATCGACCGGGGCGAGCCCGTCACGCTTGACGACTGTGAGCTCGTCAGCCGCGCGATAGAGCCCATACTCGATGAGGCGGATCCCATAGAGCAGGCATATTATCTTACGGTGAGCTCCGTCGGGCTCGACAGGCCGCTGAAGCTTTCAAAGGATTTTGACAGGCACGTAGGCGATGAGATCGACGTTAAGCTCTATGCGCCTCCCAAGGAAAAGGAATTGGGCAAGGATAAGAACTTCAAGGCTCGTCTCGTCTCGCACGATGATGAAAGCTTCACCGTTGAGACCGAAAAGGGAAGCTTCAAGCTTGCCAAAAAGGCTGCGGCGCTCATCCGCCCGCATATCGACTTCTGATAATAAACGAGTAAATACATAAAAGGAGAAGGAAAAATGGATTCTAATGAGCTTATCCTTGCAATGAAGCAGATAGAGAAGGAGCGCAACATAAAGGCCGAGGTGCTTATCGACGCTATCGAAGCCGCTCTCGTATCCGCCTACAAGCGCAATTATAACGTAAATACCAACGTCCGTGCCAATATGGATCCCGAAACCGGCGCGATCTCCATCTACGCCTCCAAGTCCGTAGTTGAAAAGGTCGAAAACCCAAACACCGAGATCAGCCTCCGCGAAGCGAAGAAGGTCAACCCCCTTTATGAGGTGGGCGACGTTCTCGAGGTAGAGGCCTTCACAAAGGATTTCGGCCGCATCGCCGCGCAGACCGCAAAGCAGGTGGTCATCCAGCGCATAAGGGAGGCCGAGCAGGGCGCCATATTCGATGAGTTTGCCGAGAAGGAGGGCGAGATCCTCACCGCCATAGTGCAGAGGGTCGAAAAGAACGGCGTCTATGTCGAATTCGGCAAGACGGACGGCATAATCCCTCTGAATGAAGTCATTCAGGGTGAGACCTATAACCCCGGCGACCGCATAAAGGCCTACGTTTTGAAGACTCAGCGCAACAGCAAGGCGCCTCAGGTGCTCATTTCCAGGACGCATCCTGGCTTGGTCAAGCGCCTGTTCGAGCTTGAAGTGCCCGAGATCCAGGCCGGCGTCGTGCAGATCAAGTCCATCGCCCGCGAGGCGGGTCAGAGGACCAAGGTCGCCGTCGTATCCTTCGATCCCAACGTTGACGCCGTGGGCGCCTGCGTGGGCCCCAAGGGCATAAGGGTCGAGCGCATCGTTTCCGAGATCCACAACGAAAAGATAGATATTATCGAGTGGGATCCCGATATAGCCGTCTATATCGCAAAGGCGCTTTCGCCCGCGCGCGTGCTCATGGTCTATATCAATGAGGACGAGAAGGCCGCAAAGGTCATCGTTCCCGATAATCAGCTTTCCCTTGCGATAGGCAAGGAGGGTCAGAACGCGCGTCTTGCCGCCAAGCTCACCGGCTGGAAGATAGACATCAAGTCCCGCTCCGCGGCCGACGTGGAGATGAGCGAGGCGCTGGCGGATCTGCCCGAGGACGAGGGGGAAGAGGTCCCCGCCGAGGAATAATATTCAAGCAGCAATAAGAGGGAAGATTTTGGTCAAGAAGATCCCAATGCGAATGTGCGTCGGATGCCGCACTATGAAGGAAAAGCGCAGCCTCGTCCGCGTGGTGCGGACGGAGGAAGGCTCCGCCTGCGTCGATCCAACGGGCAAAATGAACGGCCGCGGGGCTTACGTCTGCCCCTGTGCCGAATGCCTCAAAAAAGCGGTCAAGAGCCGCGCGCTCGACAGGGCGCTTGATGTCAAAATAACGCCCGAGGTGATGGAAAGGCTCGCCGAGGAAGTCGAAAGGCGGGGCGCTGAGCAATGAGCAATGAAAGAGTGCTCACGGCGCTCGGCTTTGCAAGAAAGGCCGGGAAGGCCGCGTCGGGCGAGCTCTCAGCCGAAAAGGCGCTGAAGAGCGGCAGGGCAAAGCTCTGCGTGCTCGATGAGGGAGTCTCCCAAAACAGCAGGGAGCGTTGGGAAAACGCTTGCAAAAACGCCGGCGTGCCGCTTATTTTCGCGGAGGGCGTCGGGAAGGCGATAGGGCGCGAAGCGCATACGGTCGCCTGCATAACAGATACAGGGCTCGCGCAGATGGCGATGAGCGGCAAAAACTAAACTTATCCTAATTCGGGGGTAGAGAAATGGCAAAGAATGAACTGATAGAATCGGCAAAACAGCTTGAAACGAGGGCGGCTGAGCTTTTGGAGCGCATAAAGCAGCTCCACAGCGACGTTTCGGGCTCGCTTCAGCAGGCGAAGCGCCACGAAGCCAAGCTCGTAGAAAGCGAAAAGGCGGCGGCCAAGGCAAAGGCCGAACGTGAAATGGAGGAGCGCCGCAAGGAATATCTTGAATCCGAAGAGCGCAAGGGCGTCTATATCAGCGCCGACGATGAGCCCGCTCCCGAAAAACCCAAGGAGGAGGCCAAGCCCGCTCCCGAGGAAAAGAAGGAGGAGGTCAAGCCCGCTCCCGAGGATAATAAGGATGAAGCAAAGCCCGCTCCCGAAAAGGAGAAGGAGGTCAAGCCCGTCATCATTAAGCAGCCCGAAGACCGCGGCGACCGCAGGCAGGATAACAAGCAGGAAAGGAAGCCCGGCGACAGGCGTGAAGACCGCCCCGTGCGCGATGAGCGTCCTCCCCGCAGTGACCGCGGCGACCGTCCCCGCAATGAGGGCGATAAGGGCTATGGCGATAAGCAGCGCGGCGAAAAGACCGACCGCAAGCCCCAGCAGGGCAAGGGCCCCAGGCAGCAGAGCGCGCCCGTCGTGATCCCGCAGCCCAACCGTCATGAGAACAAGGGGCAGTACGTCCGCACCTTCGATAACGATAAGAAGCAGCCCAAGAACAAGAAGTCCATTATGAAGGAGCAGGCTCCTTCCGCAAACGCTTGGGACGACGAGGGCGGATACCGCCGCAAGACTGCCAAAAAGCAGCAGCAGCCCCAGCACAAACCCGAACCCGTAAAGATCGAAAAAGCAGTGTTTACTTCAGAAAGCATCACCGTGCGCGAGCTTTCCGAAAAGATAGGCAAGCCCGCATCCGAAATCATCAAAAAGCTCTTTATGATGGGCAAGATCGCCACCATCAATAACGAGATCGACTTCGAGACCTGCGAGCTCATAGCCGCCGATTACGATATCGAGCTGGAGCTCCGCCTCGAAAAGACCGCGGAGGAAGCTTTGGCTGAGGCTTCCGCCATAGACGATGACGAGCAGAATCTTGTCGAGCGTCCCCCCGTCGTTACCATAATGGGTCACGTCGATCACGGCAAGACCTCCCTGCTCGACGCGATCCGTCACAGCTCCGTCACCGCGGGCGAGGCGGGCGGCATCACCCAGCATATCGGCGCTTATACCGTCACCTGCAACGGCAGGAAGATCACCTTCATAGATACCCCCGGTCACGAGGCGTTCACCGCCATGCGTGCCCGCGGCGCGCAGGTCACGGACGTCGTTATCCTCGTCGTTGCGGGAGACGACGGCATAATGCCCCAGACGGTCGAGGCCATCAACCATTCCAAGGCGGCGGGCGTCCCCATAATCGTCGCCATAAACAAGATGGATAAGCCCGAGGCCAATCCCGACCGAGTCCTCCAGCAGCTCACCGAGCACGGCCTGCTCTGCGAAGCGTGGGGCGGCGATACCATCACCGTTCCCGTTTCCGCAAAGACCAAGATGGGTCTCAATACCCTGCTTGAAATGGTACTGCTGCAGGCGGATGTATTGGAGCTCAAGGCGAACCCCAACCGCAAGGCGAGGGGCACCATAATCGAATCCCAGCTCGATAAGGGCCGCGGCCCCGTGGCTACCGTTCTCGTTCAGAACGGCACGCTGAGGATAGGCGATCCCGTAGTTGCGGGCGTTGCGTTCGGCAAGGTAAGGGCCATGATGGACGATAAGGGCAAAAGGGTCAAGGAGGCCGGTCCCTCCACCGCCGTCGAGGTGCTGGGCTTCAACGAAGTCCCCTCTGCGGGCGATGAGATGATAGTCTCCGATATGGATAAGCTTTCGAAGCTCGTTGCGGAGGAGCGCCGCAACAAGATAAGGGCCGAGCAGATGAAGAAGCTCTCCAAGGTCAGCCTCGAGGATCTGTATGCGCACATTTCCGAAGGCGACGTCAAGGATCTCAACATAGTCATAAAGGCCGACGTTGACGGCTCCGTTGAGGCGGTCAAGCAGGCGCTCGAAAAGCTCTCTCAGGATGAGGTCCGCGTCAAGTGCATCCACGGCGCGGTCGGCGCGATAACCGCTTCCGACGTCATGTTCGCTTCCGCATCCAATGCGATCGTTATCGGCTTCAACGTCCGTCCCGACGCGGGCGCAAAGGCGCTTGCCGAGCAGGAAAAGGTCGATATGCGCACCTATCGAGTGATCTATCAGGCGATAGAGGATGTTGAAAACGCCATGAAGGGCCTCTTCAAGCCCGTATATAAAGAAGTCGTTATCGGCACCATAAGCGTAAGGAACACCTTCAAGGTGCCCGGAGTCGGCATCATCGCCGGCGCCTATGTTTCCGACGGCAAGGTGCAGCGCAACGCGCAGGTCCGCGTAGTGCGCGACGGCATAGTTATCCATGAGGGCAAGATAGCCTCCCTCCGCCGTTTCAAGGACGACGTGAAGGAAGTCGCTCAGGGCTATGAGCGCGGCATCGGCATAGAAAACTTCAACGATATCCATGAGGGCGACGTGATAGAAGCCTTCGTAATGGAAGAAGTAAAGCGTTAAGGAGCAAAAATGGCTTTTACCAGATTTGACAGAATAAACGAGGAGCTCAAAAAGGCGCTCTCCGAGATCATCCGCGAGATGAAGGATCCCCGCATATCGCCGCTCACCACGGTCATGCGGGCGGAGGCGACCAACGACCTCAAGCAGTGCAAGGTGCTCGTTTCCGTCTATGATAAGGATGACTCCGCGCGCCGCGAGACGGTCGCTCAGCTCAACCGCGCCGAAGGCTTCATCGCGCGCGAGATCGGACGCAGGGTGGATCTGCGCCATATCCCCACCTTCGAGTTCAAGCTCGACGATTCCATCGAATACTCCGTCCGCATATCCGAGATATTGGCTAAGCTCGGCGCGGAGCGCAAGGAAAGCGATACTGAAAAGGAAAGCGATATAGAAGATGTGTGATCCCGATTCGCTCAAGGAACTGATAGAGGGGCTTAACTCCATGTCGAGCTTCAGCATACTGACCCACGTATCGCCTGACGGCGATACGCTGGGCGCCGGGCTTGCCATGTATATCATGCTCACCTCCATGGGCAAAAAGGCAGAGGTCGTCTGTGAGGAGCCCGTTCCCCATATCTACTGCTACCTTCCGCATTCGAAGGACGTTGTCCTTCCCGAAAACGCGGTGGGCTATGAGTGCGCGATAGCGGTCGATTGCGCGGATATGCAGCGCTTCAAGAAGGCGGAGCATATCTTCGCGGCGGCAAAGCATACGATGGTGATAGACCATCATTTCACAAACCGCGGCTATGCGGAAGTGAACCTCATCTGCCCGGAAGCCTCCGCCGCCTGCGAGGTGGTGTTCGAGGTAATAAAGGCTATGGACAGGCCCATAGATTACGCGACCTCCGTCTGCCTCTATACGGGCATAGTCACCGATACGGGCAACCTAACCTATTCAAATACCACCCCCGAATGCATCAGGATGGTGGCGGAAATGTATGAAAACGGCCTCAATATAACCGAGATCAACCGCAACATTTACAGGACCGTCCCCTTTGCCAAAACAAGGCTGCAGGGGCACGTGCTCTCCAATATGAAGCTCGAAAACGGCGGCAGGATCGGCATTGCGACTCTTACCGTCGCCGAAATGGACAGTTACGGCGCTACGAACGAGGATTGCGAAGGCATAGTGGATAACGTGCGCGACGTCGAATCCGTAAGAGTGGCCGTGTTCATAAGGGAGGGGAGGGACGGCACCTTCAAGGTGAGCCTCCGCTCCAAGGAATGCGCGGACGTGGGCAGGATCGCCGGCAAATACGGCGGCGGCGGTCATGCGGCGGCGGCGGGCTATACCTCGCACGAACCGCTTTCGACCACGATAGCGAACGTATTGAGGGACGTAGCTCAAGAACTCGATCAATGAACAATTACGAAGGCGTTATATGCGTATTGAAGCCTCCGGGGATGACCTCTTCGGATGCCGTTACCGACGTCAGGCGAGTCTTTAACGAAAAACGGGTGGGGCATACGGGCACGCTCGATCCCGCGGCTGCGGGAGTGCTGCCTATATGCCTTGGCCGGGCGACTCGTCTTTTTGATTTTTTGGTCGATAAAAGGAAGGAATACATAGCCGAGCTCGTACTTGGCGAAGCGACCGACACCGAGGATGCAACGGGTACGGTCACGGCAAGCTGCGATAGGGTTTTTTCCGCGGAGGAGATAGAAAACGCGCTTCGCGGCTTCATAGGCGAAGTGACCCAGACCCCGCCCATCTATTCCGCCCTCAACGTGAACGGCGAAAAGCTCTATAAGCTTGCGCGGCGCGGAGAGGTAACGGAGGCGCTGGAGGATAAAAAGCGCGTCATAACAGTGTATGAGGCGGAGCTTCTGCGCGAAACGGGCGAAAACCGCTTCCTCATACGCATAGTGTGCTCAAAGGGGACCTATATAAGGACCCTGTGCAAGGATATAGGCGCGGCGGTAGGCGCCCCCGCGTATATGGGCTTTCTTTTGAGGACGCGCTCCGGAGCCTTCACTTTGGAGGACTCCTACTCCATAGCGGAGCTTGCCGAGCTGCGCGGGGAGGGCAGGCTGGGCGAGGCGTTGATCCCCATGGATAAGGCGATACCGCATATCCCGGCGCTTGACGTAACGGATCTGCCAAAGAAGAAGAAGGATCTGCTCATCCACGGCGCGGCCGTGAAGTTCGAGCATGACGGGGGAGACGTAAGCCGCATATATGCCGACGGCGAATTTCTGGGGCTCGGCTCCGTCAAAAACGGTCAGCTCCGCATCACGCACTGGCTCGGGCCGGAAACTCACCAGCTCAAGGGCATGAAGATAGAAGGCCGCGTGGTCGAAAACAACCACATAGGCAGGACGATAGGCTTCCCGACGGCGAACCTCGAAAAAATACCCGTAAAACTGCTCCCGCCGGAGGGCGTTTACGCCACCGCGGCCGAGCTTGGCGGGCGCGTCTATCCCGGAATAACGAGCATAGGCTTCAATCCCACCGTCGGCGGCAGGGAGCTCACGGTCGAGACGAATTTGATCGGCTTCGAGGGCGACTGCTACGGCGAGCGCCTCACGGTCCGGTTCATAGAGCGCCTCCGCGGGATGATAAAATTCGCCTCGCTTGAAGAGCTGAAGGCTCAGCTTGAGCGCGACAGGGCGGCCTCGCTGGTAATTTACGAAAAATACGCGCGTGAAGAGCGCGAAAAAGCGCGAAAAGGCGCAAACAGTCAAAATATATAGGTGTGAACGGGGAAGAAGCCCTTTACAAGGGGCTTCTTCCCGTGGTATAATTCAGTGCTTATGTATGGGGCGAGCTCCGTGCATGGCGATCTGCAGGCTTCGTTTTGCGAGAACTCCGGCGTTTTACGCAGCCCGCAGGGATACTAATAATTTAATTGGAGGAACAAAATGGATAAGGAACGCAAGAACGAGATCATCACCACCTATGCTCTGCATGAGGGTGATACCGGCTCTCCCGAGGTTCAGATCGCTCTTCTGACTGAGCGCATCAATCACCTCACCGCTCATCTGCAGGATCACAAGAAGGATAATCATTCCCGTCGCGGTCTGCTTAAGATGGTCGGTAAGAGGCGCGGCCTGCTGAACTACCTCAAGTCCACCGACATTGAGCGTTACAGGGCCATCATCGCCGCTCTTAACATCAGAAAGTAAAAAGAGTTTGTCAAAGGAAAGTGGGCGGGAGTACCCACTTTCTTTTGAAGGAGAGGATCCTTATCACTGCTCCCGCATTTTGAGAAAGTATAAACTAAAAGTACATATAAAGGAGCATTAAGAAAATGCAGAAAACTTTTGAAATGGAGCTTGCGGGCCGTAAAGTTTCCGTCACCACCGGCAAATATGCCGAGCAGGCGGGCGGCTCCGTTATGATCTCCTGCGGCGGTACGGCGCTTCTCGTCTGCGCTACCGTTGCCAAGGCGCCCCGCGAAGGCGCGGATTTCCTTCCCTTAAGCTGCGACTATGAGGAAAAGATGTATGCCGCGGGCAAGATCCCCGGCGGTTTCATCAAGCGTGAGGGCCGTCCCTCCGAAAAGGCCGTGCTTACCAGCCGCCTGATCGACAGGCCTCTGCGCCCCCTCTTCCCCAAGGGCTTCTATAATGACGTTCAGGTGGTCGCCACCTGCATGTCCGTCGAAAAGGACGTTCAGCCCGAACCCCTCGCCATGATCGGCGCTTCCATCGCGCTCTCCATAAGCGAGGCTCCCTTCATGGGCCCCATCGGCGCGGTGGCGGTCGGCTATGTTGACGGCGAATACGTCATCAACCCCGATTCCGCACAGCGCGAAAAGAGCCGTCTTGCCCTCACCGTCGCCGGCACCCGTGACGCCGTCATGATGGTCGAGGCAGGCGCCAACGAGATCTCCGAAAAGGAGATGCTGGACGCCATCCTCATGGCTCATGATTACATCAAAGAGATCGTTGCCTTCATCGACGGCATCCAGGCCGAGGTGGGCAAGGAGAAGATCGTTCCCGATATCCACGTTCCCGATGAGGAGCTGAAGGCCAAGGTAGTGGAGTACGCCCGCGAAAAGGTCGTCTGGCAGCTCGATACCTTCGACCGCAAGGAGCGCGAAGCGAGGACCGCGGAAGTCACCGCCGACGTCAAGGCGCACTTTGCCGAGGAGTATCCCGAAGCGGGCTCCGATATCGATGCCATCCTCTACAACCTCATGAAGGAGATCCTTCGTGATAAGATCATCAACAAGGGCATCCGCCCCGACGGCCGCAAGATGGACGAAGTCCGTCCCATCTGGTGCGAAGTGGGCATACTGCCCCGCACCCACGGTTCCGCCGTATTCACCAGGGGCCAGACTCAGGTCATGACCATGACCACCCTCGGCACTTTGGGCGACGGTCAGACCCTCGACGGTATCGGCGAAGAGGATTTCAAGCGCTATATCCATCACTACAACATGCCCCCCTACAGCGTGGGCGAGGTAAGGCGTTTGGGTTCCCCCGGCAGGCGTGAGATCGGCCACGGCGCTCTTGCCGAAAGGGCTCTGCTTCCCATGATCCCCTCCGAGGATGAATTCCCCTATGCGATCCGACTCGTTTCCGAGGTAGTATCCTCCAACGGCTCCACCTCTCAGGCTTCCATCTGCGCCTCCACCATGAGTCTTATGGATGCGGGCGTTCCCATCAAGAAGCCCGTCGCCGGCGTTGCCATGGGTCTTATTAAGGATGATTCCAACGGCAATATCGCCATTATGACCGATATCCAGGGTCTTGAAGACTTCATGGGCGACATGGATTTCAAGGTCGCGGGCACCAGTGACGGCATCACCGCCATCCAGATGGATATAAAGATCAAGGGCATCAATGAGGAGATACTTACCCGCGCTCTCGAGCAGGCCCGTCAGGGCAGGCTCTTCATCCTCGGCAAGATGCTCGAGTGCATCGATAAGCCCCGTGAGGAAATGTCCCCCTATGCGCCCCGCATACTCCGCTTCACCATCCATCCCGATAAGATCCGCGAGGTCATCGGTTCCGGCGGCAAGACCATCAACGGCATCATCGCCAAGACCGGCGTCAAGATCGACATCGAGGACGACGGCCGCGTATTCATCGCTTCCACCGATCAGGCGGCCGCGGCTGAGGCAAAGCGCATAATCGACTCCATCGTCAAGGACGTTGAGGTCGGCGACGTTATCCTCGGCAAGGTCGTGAACCTGCTGCCCATCGGCGCTCAGGTAGAGGTAAAGCCCGGCAAGAAGGGCCTCGTGCACATCTCCAGGCTTGCCAACCACCGCGTTGAAAAGGTCGAAGACGAAGTTTCCATCGGCGATGAGATCCTCGTCCGCGTTATCGACATCAAGCCCGACGGCAAGATCGATCTTACCCGCAAGGGCCTTATCCCCGGCGACAAATAATGAAGCGCCTAAGCCAATGCGATATAAGCCGCTCCGCGTTTACCGCGGGGCGGTTTTTTGCATCGAAAAAGGTTAGGGTCTGTATTTTATAGTGACAAATCAAAGATCGTGTGATAAAATATCTCCGTGATCTCACAGAAAGGAATGGAGAAAAATGAGTATCAAACGCATTATGAGCATTGCCGTCGTATTACTGATGGTATTGGCTCTCGTACCTGCCTCCGCGCTTGCGGAAGGCGTTTCCGAACGCTTAAAGCTTGCCGAGCTTGATAGGGTATGGAAGGATCTCGAAGCCGTCGAAGACGATATGCTTGCGCGCAAGGCCGGCATGAGCGAGGTCGTTATGGCCGTCTATAACGCCGCCGTAAACGATTCCCGCGTCGATAAGGGCAGCTTTACCGATATAAGCGCCCACGGCTTCTTCTTCAGGATAGACGGCATGTGCTGCGCCTATGATTACAGGGTACGCAACACGGAGCACGTCTCTGCCGTCACGCCCAAGCTTGCCCAGACCGTCACCAGGGCCGTTGAGCAGGTGAACGCCGCCAGAGATAACGCGGGCAGCATGGACGTACTGCTCGTCGGCCCCCAGTATAAGGAGGACCTCACCGTTTCCGGCTATTATGACAGCAGCTTCACCATGCAGTATATGAATGAGATCCGCTCCATCGGCGCCGCCACCGGCGGTCAGGTGACCATACTCGGCGGCCACAACGCCACCGGTCCCGCCATCGCCGCGGCTTATCCCGGCAAGGGCGTAGTCATTTACGATTCCCACGGCATCGCGGGCAACGGCACCTCCTACCTCTGCCTCACCACCAATTCCGGCGTCACCAGCACCGATTATTCCAACGGCTGGGCGGTAAACTCCGGCAGCGAGGCCTATATAGACGGCCGCTACGTTCAGAACCACGTCACCTCTCCGCTTTCCGGCTGCTTCGTCTGGATGGCCATATGCGAGGGCATGAAGTCCTCCGGCCGCGGCACCACCGGCACCGCTCTGCTCGCTGCCGGCGCAGCCTGCGTTTACGGCTATTCCCAGTCCGTCACCTTCGCGGGCGATTACCTCTATGAAGAGGTGTTCTGGAACGAGATGAAGAACGGCGCCACCGTTAAGGACGCCCTCTCCTACATGAAGTACGTTCACGGCGTGCCCGATCCCTACGGCGACGCGTGGCCCATCCTCATGAGCGCGGTCGATCCCTTCCCCTCCACGCCCGACGGCGAACAGACGGTCAATTCGGAGTGGAGGCTCTTCCCGGACGTTGACATCACCGGCTGGAATCTGGAAAGCTCCTACGATATCTACAACGGCTTCACCGATACGATCGAGCTCCAGACCATTCCTGAGAACGCCAACAACTACACCCTTGACTGGAGCGTTGCCGACAGCTCCATAGCGACCATCCAGCCCTTCTACAATAAGGTGCTCGTCACCGGCAGGCAGGTCGGCTCCACCAACGTAACGGCCGCCGTCAAGAAGGCGGGGCAGACCGTTGGCACCGTCACCTGCCGCGTAAACGTCCTTTCCGTTCCCTCCCTCAATGAGGCGGCGAACGTTGAAGGCGGCACTCTCAACTTCACCTCGACCACCTCGAATTATCCCTGGCGGGTCGGCGTAGTGAACGGCGAACCCGTTGCGATGTCCGGCAACCAGCATGTGGGCAACTCCACCTCCACTCTCCAGCTCGTGCTCGAAATGCAGGCGGGCGAGGAGCTCCGCTTCAAGTGGCTCTGCTCCAGTGAGGAGGATTACGATTACTACTACTTCTATGTAAACGGCACCCAGAAGGCCGCTCTTGACGGCGAGACCGATTGGATCGACCGCACCTTTACGGCGACGACCGCCGGCACCTACACCTTCCAGTGGAGGTTCGTCAAGGATCCCTATTCCGACGGCGTGACCGACGCGGGCTATTTGAAGGACGTTGCTTACATCCGCAGCTATATCCCCGGCGACGTTAATCTGAATGGCGAAGTTTCCGCAGAGGATGCTCTTATCGCTCTCCGCTACACGATGGATATGCAGGCGATCGAGCCCACCGGACTGCTTGCCGGCGACGTCAACGGTGACGGAACCGTTAACGCAGAGGACGCTCTGCTCATACTCCGAATGAGCATGGGGCTGTAACGCATTACGGCCGAAATTGAGGTCGGGCGCGGCTGTATCGCCGCGCCCGCTTTTTTTGAGATTTTTTTGAAAATATTTTGATAACCTGATGACAAACGCGTGATCATGTGATAAAATACAACCAAATACCATAGAAAGGAACATACCACTATGACAATTAAACGTATCCTTGGTCTTGCGCTTGTACTCCTTATGGTGCTTGCGCTCGTCCCCGCCGCCGCAATCGCGGAAGAGATCGACTTCCAGGTCAAGGAAGCCGCCGCTATGAGGCGTTGGGATAACGTCTGGGCCGCTCTCGATCCCGTTGAGGCCGAGATGATGGCTCAGGGCGCTACCCGCGCCGAGGTGACCTACGCCGTCTATCAGGCCGCGCTGAACTGCCCCCTCATCGATAAGGGCAGTATCACCGACTTCAACGACAACGAGTTCACCTTCACCACCAACGGCATGCTCGGCGGTTACAACTACCGCGTCCGCAACTTTGACAAGGCTCCCGCCCGTGAGACCGTTGAGATCAGCAAGGTCGAAAAGGCCTTCAGCGAGATCGCGAGCACCAAGTCCTGCGGTTGGGCGAATGCTGTTGACGTTCTCCTCGTCCAGCCCTACTCCGGCTTTGACAGCAGCTTCACTACGCAGTACAACACCGAGGCCGCTTCCATCGCGGTTGCTACCGGCGGTACTGTTACCGAGCTCAAGGGCAACGCCGCGACCGGTCCCGCCATCGCGCAGAACTACACGAACAAGGGCGTCGTTATCTATGACTCCCACGGCAACTGCATCGATTCCAAGCAGACCTCCTACCTCGATCTGCACACCAACACCGGCCTTCTGTCCTCCGACTATACCAACGGTTGGGCTTATAACGGCGGTTCCTTCTACGGCATCGACGGCCGTTACATCCAGAACTACGCCGGTGAGCTCTCCAACTGCATCGTTTGGATGGCTATCTGCGAAGGTATGAAGATCGGCGGCCGCGGCACCACCGGTACCGCTCTGCTCGCTGCCGGCGCGGGCTGCGTTTACGGCTATTCCCAGTCCGTAACCTTCCGCGGCGACTATGAGATGGAAGCTGTCTTCTGGACCGACATGAAGAACAACGCCACCGTTGCCGAAGCTTTCGCGCACATGGTATCCGCCAAGTGCCCCAACGGTTACGATCCCTATGGCGATGCTTACCCCATCGTCATGAGTGCGGACGATCCCTTCCCCGCGAATCCCGACGCCCGTCAGACCCCTGTCTGCGATTGGACCCTCTTCCCCCAGGAGCCCATTGCTCTTGAGAGCTTCGGCCTCAGCGATGCTTCCGTAAGCGTTTACAGGAGCATGTCCACCGAAGTCAGCATCACCCGCACCCCCTACAACGCGAACCAGTACACCGCGACCTGGGGCACCGAGAATGCTTCCATCGCCACCATCACCGGTAATGACCGCAAGGCCACCATCACCGGCGTAGGCGAAGGCACCACCCGCATCTACTGCGACGTTTTCGTTGACGGCAACTTCTTCGGCAGGAGCTACTGCGACGTAACCGTTATGTACTATCCCACCCTTGCCGAGGCGGCCAACGTCGAAGGCGGCACGCTCAACGTTGTCAGCGCTACTTCCAACTATCCCTGGCAGGTAGCCATCATGGGCGACAGGGCTGCCGTTAAGAGCGGCAACCAGGGCGCTGCAAGCACCACCTCCACCCTCCGCGTCGTCATCGCGATGGAGGCGGGCGAGACCCTCTCCTTCGATTGGAAGGTCAGCTCCGAGTACAACTACGATAAGCTCGGCTTCTACGTAAACAACAGCCTCAACGGCACCCAGATCAGCGGCAACGTTGATTGGGCGACCAGGACCTACACCGCTCCCTCCAACGGCACCTACACCTTCGAGTGGAGGTACACCAAGGATACCAGCGTCAACACCAATGACGACTGCGGCTACGTCGACAACATCCGTTACACCCCCAACTACATCCTGGGCGATGTAAACGGCGACGGCGTTGTTACCACCGAAGATGCTCTTCTCATCCTCCGCTACACCATGGGTCTGCAGGATCTTCCCGCTAACCGTGTTCTCGCCGCCGATTACAATGGCGACGGTTCCGTTACCGCCGAGGATGCTCTCCTCATTCTCCGCGCTACCATGGGTGCGTAAGCTGCATACCGACAAAATCGAAAACGTGGGGCTGTTGCACTAAGCCCCATCAAAAACAAGACCGGGTAGCCCGTAAGGGTTGCCCGGTTTGCTGCTTTCATGTATAATTAATTTACCAGAAAAACCATCCAGAAAGCAGGTTAATTGTACAATGAAAGCACGTGGA
>JAFPXD010000012.1 GCA_017394835.1 Clostridia bacterium | reverse complement strand
GCGTCTCAAAAGAGGAGATTTTTGTGCCGGACAAGGAGAAAAGCGCAGGAATACTTACTGAAGTCTTTCGAGCATTTTTGACGCGGTACGGCGCAAAAAGATCCCTTTTGAGGCTGTGTATCGTTAAGTGAATGCGCCCAAGCGGATGCACCCGTTGTTTTGCTCAGTCGGCCTTTATGCCGTTCCTGCGCCTCAGCTTATCGAGGGCGGCGCGGAACTCTTCGGGAAGGGGGGCGGTGAAGGTCTGAAGCTCGCCCGTGCGCGGATGGGTCAGGCGGAGCTCGCCCGCGTGGAGGGCCTGCCCCACTATTCCGAGGCTGTTCTTGGCGTGGCCATAGACCTCATCCCCCACTATGGGGTGCTTGATATGCGCCATGTGCACCCTTATCTGATGGGTGCGGCCCGTTTCGAGCTCCACACGGAGCAGGGTCATATCCCCGAACCTTTCAAGCACGCTCCAATGCGTGACGGCTTCCCTTCCGCCGGGGATCACGGCCATGCGCTTCCTATCCGTCCTGTGGCGGGCGATGGGGGCGTTCACAGTGCCGCTGTCCTCACGGAAATTCCCCTCGCACAGGGCGAAATACACCCGCGAAACGGCGTGGGTCTTAAGCTCATCCGAAAGGAAGGCGTGCGCCGCGTCGTTCTTTGCGATAACGAGCAGGCCGCTCGTCATGCGGTCTATGCGGTGCACTATGCCGGGGCGAAGCTCGCCGCCTATGCCCGAAAGATCCTTTATGTGGAAGAGTATCGCATTGACGAGGGTGCCGTCCGGATTGCCTGCCGCCGGGTGAACGACCATGC
Organism: Clostridia bacterium; assembly: GCA_017394835.1. Lineage (GTDB taxonomy): Bacteria > Bacillota > Clostridia > Christensenellales > CAG-138 > UBA3857. Next base: position 6,861 of record JAFPXD010000012.1, on the reverse strand, counting down.
CCTTCGGTTTGTTTATGACGGCGATATCCTCATCCTGATACACTATCTCGATGGGGATATCCTGCGGAACGGTATCCGTGACGGAGGGGGGCGGCGGCGTGACCGTGATCTCGTCGCCCTCGCGCAGCTTTGTCTTTGCCTGCGCCTCACGCCCGTTCACCAGTATGTCGCCCGCTTCTATGAGCCTCTGCGCCGCGTTTCGGGAAAGCGAAGAGCCCGCCGCAACAAATGCGTCGAGCCGCTTGCCCGCGTCCTGCGCGGAAGCCGTAAGCTCTATAAGCTCCCTGTCTTCGATCATTTCTTCTTTTTATCGGCGCTGTCTTCCGGGAATATCGCCGCCATGAGCGCATGCCCCTTCTTTGTGAATATGATGAGGACGCCAAGCGCGATCGCGCCAAGCGTGACGAAAATATCCGCTGTGTTGAACACGGGGAAATCAATGAATTCGGTGCATATGAAATCGCGGACGTAACCCAGCGCGACGCGGTCTATGAGGTTGCCTATCGCGCCGCCTATTACCGCCGCAAGGGCTATGGCGATGGGGGCGCCCATCACCTTCCTGTATTTGACGAGGAGCCATATCATGACCGCTATAACGGCTGCCGTCACTATGCTTACGACTATCATAAGGCCGCTCACGCCGTTGGCAAGGCCCCATACCATGCCGTGATTTTCAACGGAGGCGAATTTGAAAAGGCCGGGTATCACGGCGCAGTCGTGCCCGAATATCAAAAGCTTTGTGATCTGATCCGCCGCCGCGGCAAGGAGTATTATTCCGAAGGCTATGTAAAGCATTGCGTGTTCCCTTTCGTTTGAGTCACGCCTATTTTAGCACAGCGGGCGTATTGCCTGCAAGCCCATACCGTGATAAAATATAAACAAGCAATAAAAGGAGCGGCGGAAAATGGAAAGAGAATGGACTCCCAAGCAGCTTGAGGCGATCACCCGTGAAGGGGATCTTTTGGTCTCTGCGGCCGCGGGCGCGGGCAAAACGGCGGTATTGACCGAGCGGATAGCGCGGCTCATTTCGGAAGGCGTCGATCCTTCCGCGCTGCTCGTCGTGACCTTTACCAATGCCGCCGCCGCCGAAATGAAGGAGCGCATAGAAGCAAGGCTCCGCGATATTGCCGAAGCCGCCGCAAAGCGCGGCGAGGAGGCCGAAGCGGCAAGGCTCAGGAAGGCCGCCGCCGATTGCGCGCGGGCGAATATTTCCACCCTGCACAGCTTCTGCATGAACGTGCTGCGCCGCAACTATCACGAAGCGGGGCTCGACCCCGCGTTCGAGGTGGCGGAAAACGTAGATAAGGAGCTCCTTGCGGCAAAGGCGATGGAGCAGACCCTTGAGGAAGCCTTCCTTGCAAACGAAAAGGAGAATGATCCCGCTTTCGAGGCGCTGATGGGCGTGCTCGCCAATAACGACCGGAGCCTTGAAAAGCTGCTGAGAGATCTTTGCGATTACGCCTACGCAAAGCCCGATCCCGACGCGTGGCTCGATTCCGCCGTACTCAAATACACCGATGAATTTCCCTCCGCCGCCCGCGCGATAGGCGCGAAGATGGTGAACGAGGCGAGGCAGGATCTTGAGGTATTCCTGCATGAATCGGAACGGATAATGACGGGGCTCCCCGAGGAGCAGTCCACCGCGCGCGCGGCATTCGCTTCCGACCGCGACCTCATGCTTTCGCTCATACTGCAGACCGATCACGACCGCTGGGTAAAGGGGCTTGCGGAAGCGGGCAAGCACCCCGTTCTGCGCTGGAAAAACGGCATGGATCCCGACGCCAAGGAGGAGGCCGTCGTCTTCCGCGATCAGTTCAAGGAATACGTGAAGAAGCTGAAAAAGCAGTTTGCTCACACACTTGAGGAAGAGGCCGCGTTTGCCGCGAAGCTCGCCCCTTCGGTCTCGGCGCTGCGGGAGCTGGAGCGCAGGTTTGCCTCCGTTTTCCGCTCTCTCAAGGAGGAGGCGGGCGTGATAGACTTTTCCGACATGGAGCAGCTGACGCTTCGGGCGCTCAAAAACCCCGGCATAGCGGAAGAATACCGCTCGCGCTTCCACAGCGTGTTCGTCGATGAGTATCAGGATATAAACCCCGCGCAGGAAGCGATACTTCGGGCCGTTTCGAAGGATAACCGCTTCATGGTGGGCGACGTGAAGCAGAGCATCTACCGTTTCCGCCAGGCGGAGCCCGCTATATTCCTTGAAAAATACACGGGCTTCAAGGGCGAGGAAGGGCATTTCCGCATAGACCTGAACGCCAATTTCAGGAGCCGCACCGCCATATTGGACGCCGCTAACCTGCTGTTTATGCAGCTCATGCGCGGGCCGCGCTGCGGCGAGATAGATTACAGCGACAACGCTTCGCTCGTTTCCGGGCGGGACTGCCGCGAGGGCGACCCCGCGGGCGCTGTGGAGATCGCGATAATAGACCCGGGCGCCTCCGGCTCCGCCGAAGAGGACGAGGGCGCGCCCGCTGGCAGCGCAGAGCTTCAGGCTGCATACGCCGCCGCCCGCATACTCGATATTAAGGAGCATTCCCTTCTTCCCGAAGGAGAGGGCTCCCGCCCCTATAAATGGAGCGATTTTGCTGTGCTCCTGCGCGGCGCGAAGGGCTCCGTCGCCGACTGGACCGAGACCTTCGCAAGGAACGGCATCCCCTGCGTTTCTCCCAACGGGGACGGCTTTTACGATGCGCTCGAGGTGCGGCTCTTCCTCGATCTGCTGCGCGTTATAGACAACCGCAGGCAGGATATCCCCCTGCTCGCGGTGATGCGCTCGCCCATATTCGGGTTCACGGAGGAGGATCTCGTCCGGATCCGCATCGGCCGCCGCGAAGAGAAGCTGATAGAAAGCGTCGAAGCCGCTGCCGCCGATCCCGCCGCCCCTTCATGGAGCATCAAATGCGCGGAGCTCATCCGCTTTACGGACCGCTTCCATCGCGATTCACAGCTCATGGAAACGGGAGATCTCGTCTGCGCCGTGCTCGATGAGACGGGCTTCGCCTCCTACGTTTCCGCGCTGTACGGAGGCGCTTCGAGGCGGGGGAACCTTGAGCTCGTATGCGAGCTTGCGCGGCGCTATTCAAAAGGAGGAGGCAGCCTCGGCGGGTTCATCCGCTATATGGACAGCGCAAGGGAGACGGCTCCCGCCCCCGGCGCGCCCGCTCCCGCTCCCGACGCGGTGCGGCTGATGACGATACACGCTTCGAAGGGGCTTGAATTCCCCGTCGTTATACTCGGCGACATAACCAAGCGCTTTAACAGGCGCGCCGCCTCCGACGTGGGGCTCTTCGACGCAGAGCTCGGGATAGGGCTGTGCTCCGTTTCCGGCGACAGGGAGGAACGCTCCATACTTCAGCGTGCGATCGCCCTGCGCGAAAACAGACGCTTGAACGCGGAGGAGATGCGCCTGCTTTACGTTGCGATGACCCGCGCAAAGGAGCGCCTCATTATGACGGGCGTGCATAACGACCCCGAAAAGTTCTTCGCCGACCTTGCCCGCCCGCTCGACGAGATAAGGATCATGAGCGCGGGCAATTACGCCGAATGGATACTCGGCGCGTATTTCCCCGGCGGCAGCTCCGCCCCCGTGAAGCTGCCCGGCGGAGGGAATATCACGCTTTCGATCGCCGCCGCGGGCGCGAACGCCGGAGTCCGCGCCTCCATGAGCGAGGAGGAATTCACGGAGCTCGTGCAGAACGCTTCGTTCGCAGACTGTTCGGAGCTTGACAAAAGGTTCGATTTCAGATACCCCGCGGAGGAGGACTCCCGCGTTCCCTCCAAGCTTTCCGTAACGGGGCTCACGCTCTCCCCCGCCGCAGTGCCCGATCTGCCCCGCTTCATGCTGGACGACCGCCCCTTGAACGCCGCGGAGCGCGGCACGCTGACGCACAGGCTGCTGCAGCTCATTCCCATAGCGGCCCATGACGAGGCAAGCGTCAGGAAGGCGCTGGGCTTACTCACCGAACGCGGCGCGTTCACGGAAAGGGAGGCTGAACAGATCTGCGTACCTTCCGTCGCGGCGTTCTTCGCTTCCGACTTGGGGAGGAGGCTCGTTTCTTCGGATACCGTGAAGCGCGAGCTCGAATTCAATCTGCTCGTTCCCGCAAGCAGGCTGACGGATACGCATTCCGAAGCGCCCGTGGTGCTGCAGGGAATGATAGACTGCTGTTTTATGGAGGACGGCGCGTGGGTGCTCGTCGATCACAAGACGAGCCGCATAGACAAGACCCATACCGCGCGCACCGTGGCGGAGCGCTACCGCGGCCAGCTTGAGCTTTACGCGATGGCTTTGGAACAGCTCACGGGGAAGCCCGTGCGCGAAAAATACGTTTATCTGCTTTCGGCCGACGAGGCTGTGAAGCTTTGATAAGGAACAATACCGGAAAGGAGGGCCCCTTGAGGCCGATCAAAATGGAAAAGAATTTCGAAAGGGAACTGCCCGCGGGGTATGAGGAGGTATTCTCATTCGACGCCAAGGACAAAAAGACCGTTATAAGGATGAACATTGCGGCGATCGTTATATCGTTCGCGCTGCTGCTCATACCCATAGTGTGGATGGGCATTCCGCGGTCGGTCATCGAGCATCTGCTGCTCTTCCTCATTGTGATGATCGTTTCGATCGCTGCTTATCTCGTGCTGCATGAGCTCGTTCACGGAATAGCCTATAAGCTGCTGACCCATGAAAAGCTGACCTTCGGCATAACGCCCTCGGTCGCCTACTGCGGCGTGCCCCATATATACGTTTACCGCAGGGCGGCATTGATCTCGCTGCTTGCGCCCTTTACGGTGTTCGGAATCATATTCCTGCTCGGGATGATACTCCTTTGGGGAACGTTTGCGGGGTATCTGTTCGGGGTGCTCTTCGCCATACACTTCGGCGGGTGTTCGGGCGATCTTTACGATACCTATCTCTACCTCACCCGTTTTAAGGATCCCATGACCCTGATGCAGGATACAGGCCCCAAGCAGACGTTTTACCTGCCGGAGCCGAAGGAATGATCCCAAAAGAAACGGGGCGGATACAGCGCGTATCCGTCCCTCTTTTTCATGATCCCAAAAGCTTTGATCAATCAGACAAAAGCCAGATTTGTTCCTCCGTAAGCTCGGGGAGCCGATCCATCCAATCCTCGGCGGCGTCCTCGATCTCAATGCCTATGAGCGACTTTGCTTTGACGGGTTCCAGCATACAGGCGACAAAGCTCTCCTCCCCGTACGTTTCAATAAAATATCCCGCAAAGGAAACCTTCGCATAGCCGCCTCCCAAGTACTTCATAAGATCAGATCTCAATCCGCTTCTTCCATTATCCAAAAGCACGTACGCGGCGCTTATGTCGGTCAGTTTTTTGTAATCCTCAGGCGTATCATATTCCTCTCCCAATACGGCCGCCCAGTATTCGCCGTTGTATTCATCGAGAGAGATCAACTGCTGATGATATTCAAACGTTCCCCTTTGCCCATACCAGTATGCCAACACCTCGTTGTTCCATACGTCGTCATACTGACCTTCGTTATAAAAGCTGTACAGGTAGTGCGTGTATTCATGCTCAATGGAGTCAAACTCTCTTGCGCAGATCTGCTTCTTTGTGCCGTAATAGAAGAACGCGCCGCCGGTCAATCCCATGTCGGCATAGGTATCGGTCAGGTGAACGTCAAGGTATTCGTCCTTTTCTATTTTGAACAGCTCGCGCAGTCTTACGGTGAAGGCGTCCAGATCGTTGAACCACGCCATCATCCTCGCAGCATCGAACATGGGATCGTAATCGGATTCGGGGTGATCCTCCGGCGTGAGCTTCTTGTAATCGGAGGAGAGGTAGATGTTAAGATCCGACGTCAGCACCTTTATCGGACAGGTTTTGCCGTTATACGCAAATTTGACCGAAAGGGGCGTAAACCCGATCCCCTTTTCCTCCGCGTATTTGCCTATGAGCCCAACAAACTCCGCCTCGCCCGAATACGGATCCGTCATCTCGTTGAGCAGCTTTCGGGCAAGCGCCATACAGGCTTCGCGTTCGGGCGCTCCGCAGTATTCCTCCATAAAGCACGGCGCAGCAAGGTTTAATAGGATCGGACTGTTTTCGAACACGGTTTCGTCGGGCTCTGCCGCGGGGGCCTCCCCCTCATAGCCGAGCTCCGCGGAGATCCTTTCCGCAAGTGCGTAAAGATACCCCGCGTTGGTGTGATCGCCCAACAGCGCGCCGAGCACGGAACGCACGGCCGCGGGCGTGCCGACGGATTCGGGAGCGATATGCGCCGCCCTGTTTTCGTGATCGGAATAATCGGAGCCCTGCGGTATGATATAGACGGTCGCGCCCGCGGTATCAAAGCCCTTTCCGTTAAGATAAGCCATGAGCTCCGCCTGTTTCCGGACAAGCGCATCGGCTTCGGCCTGTTTCTTTGATATCCAGTAGGCAACTCCTTCCAGTTCCGCATTACGGGCATTATCGTTTATAACGGGACCGAACGCCTCGGGCTCGATTATTTTAAGATGCTTCTCGGCAAACGCGATGGGCTCGGAAGAGGGAGCTGCCGAAGGCTCCGCGGTAAGCTCCGCGGAAGGCTCGGCGGTATCCTTCACCTCGCTGTTTTGCCCGCATGATGCAAACAGCATGATTGCCGCAAGCAGTGCGGCAAGCAAAACCATGCAGATCCTCATATGGCTTCTCCTTTGTTTGTCGATAAAGATATTATAATCGGGCTTTCTGTAAAAATCAAGCGGCGCCTTTGGGCGCATTCACTTAACGATACACAGCCTCAAAAGGGATCTTTTTGCGCCGTACCGCGTCAAAAATGCTCGAAAGACTTCAGTAAGTATTCCTGCGCTTTTCTCCTTGTCCGGCACAAAAATCTCCTCTTTTGAGACGC
>JAFPXD010000011.1 GCA_017394835.1 Clostridia bacterium | reverse complement strand
GGTATCTTTTTGCGCCGTGCCGCGTTAAAAATGCTCGAAAGACTTTCCAATGTATTCTTGAAAAACTCTTCGAGTTTTTCTGCGCTTTTTGCCTTGCACGGCACAAAAATCTCCTCTTTTGAGGCGCTTCGCGGTTTTCGGTTTTGCTCGAATTAAAGCAAAGATCCGGGAATACCCTCGCGTATTCCCGGACCTTATTATGTTTTTCAAATAGGGAGCATTCGTCCGAAAACCTGCATCTCCTTAAGTGAATGCACCCTTGGGCCGCTCCTCTTTTATTATACTTCATTTACGGGTCATAACGTGCCATATGACTTCCTCCCCGAACCCGCAGGCAAGGTAGAGCCGCAATGGCTCGTCGGGGCTGTTTTCCTTGCCGGAGACGGTCGCAAACTCCGCCTCACCTTTAAGCCTCAAAAGCAGCTCGTTCACAATGAACCGCCCGAGCCCCATCCGGCGGTACCCAGGCGAGACCTGTATCCACTCGAGCACGCCCTCCCCCGCCTCGGGATCGAGCTCCGCAATGCCCGATGCGGCGATGGTTCCCCCTTCGTCCGCAAGCGCGATGCGAAGCTCCGCCCGAAAATACGGCGTTTTTTCCCTTTCGGCCAACGCCTTGGGGCTTATGCGCTCCTCCTCATAGCAGGAGGCGACGTGCCGTGAAAGCGCCTGTGCGGAAGGCGTGACGAGCGTAAACCCATCCGGCACGGGAATGGGCCGCAGCCCCTTCATGCGGTGAACGAGCTTGAAATATCGCTCGTCACGGAAGCCCTCCGGAACGCCCGTGAAGCCGTCGTCACGGACTATGAGCATCCCCTCCGGAACGGCGATCGAATTCGTCTTCCACAGCGGCAGCGACGACGCGCGCGCGGGCGCTTTTTTGTATTCCTCCGAAGTCATTTCGATACTCCTATCCTGCTCCGTTCTCATCCGTCCGCAGGCTCCGCCGCGTCCACCGTGAAATCGACGTAATAGATCGATCCCGCATCGCTTATGTAGATCGACGAAGAAGGATCCTGCGCCTTCAGGTTCAGCCAAAGGCGGTATCGGCCGGCGAGCGAAATATCGGCTTCGCCGAGGGGACAGTATTCCACCGCGGAGCTTCCGGGCAGCAGTATGTGCGCTAAGTCTGCCGCGGGTCCGTCTATACGGGTGGCGGAATAATACCCGTCGCCGGCTGAATACTCAAGTAAGAACGCATCGTTGATGGTGAAGGCCTCCGTGCCGAGGTTTTCCCACAGCACCGCGATACCGGGGCTTGGGATCTCACTGAGACCATCGCGGAAGGTGAAGCCGTCCGCAAACCTCAGCCCCTCGCCCAGATCCCAGCCGACTGCGGTCAGGCGGACAGAAATGTTTTCCGAATGCGCCTGAGGCGCGTCCGCCGGTCCCGGTCTTTCGGTGGGGCCGGGCGGAGCGCTTTTCTCCGCCGTCGTGCCGTATATGAGATCCTTTATGTACTCGTCGTCCGGGAGCATTGTCGTGATAGTGCTTGTCAGCGCGCTGTTATAGGGACAGACGAACACCTTTTCGCGCGGGACGCCGTAGTATTCGAGCATGGTGCGCGTTTCCTCTATCGTGAGCGCATGCCCGCCCGCCGCGGGTTCCGCCAGGCTCAACATGCTGAATGCGTCGTAGTCTCCCGGAGGGAGCAGCGTGCAGCGGTAATTGCCGTAATCGACGCAGACCATGACGTCCACGCCGTCCTTCGTATCGAGGGAGGCAAGCTGCGGATACTGCTCCATCAGGCTGTACTCATCGCGGTAAAGCTTCAATGCGCCGTCGCCGCGCCCCTTCTTAACGGTGAATTCGATGCTGCGGCTCCCGTTTATGGAAATGGGGATGACCACCGACTCTCCCGGGATGACGGTGTCCCCCGTTCCGCCCGATATGGTGATCGCCGCAGGCGACTCGGAATACTCCTGCATCACGAATACGTAATTGCCCTCACGCGAGATGAATTCGGGATCGAGCGGGAACGCGATGCGCCCGACCTTATTTATCGCTATTATACGGCCGGGATCCTCGGGCGTGATCCTTTGATCGATCCACTCGCCCTCATCGTTAAGGCGCGCGACTACCGCCATGTACGGGATCTGCGTTTCGCGCGAGCAGGTGAATTCCAGCTCGATACGGGCGTCCTCGCCCTCCGTCACGATGAGCAGGGGCTTTATAGTATAGCCGCTCGAAGAAGGGTTTTCGACGTTCGTCACCGCGCCCATGCCTATCAGGTCGTTCAGCATTAAACGGTCGCTTTCGGAAAGTATCGCGGAGGCCGACCCCTCAAGATACGAGATGCGCCCCGAGACCCGGTTATAATAATATTCCTTTCCGTTCACAACGAGCTTGTGGTCGCTCTTCTGCGCTCCGCCCGCATCGAGCTTCGTTTTTTTGATTATGGAGGCGACCTTCCGCTCGGACTCGTCGTTCATGCCGATGCGCAGCTCGTTCTTATCCGCAAGCACGCAGTAGCAGCGCGCCGCGTCATGAGCGCGGTCTTTGAGGAGCACCGCCGCGCACGCCGCCGCAGCGAGCAAGAGCACGCCCAGCGCCGCCCAAAGCAGGGGCTTCCCGAGCCGGAGCTTCGCCCTCTCCTTCCGGGGCTTTTTCTCCCGCTCCGCGTAAGGGGAAGTCTTCATGCCCGCGTTCTTGCCGTTGCGTGAGAACGCTTCATATTCGCGCATTATCTGCCTTTTGCTCTTTTTCCTTGCCATTGGAGAGCCCTCCGCGCTGCGTTCTTTCTTTTTGTTGCTTGACTTTCGGGGGAGACCGCGGCGAAAAGACGCCCGCCGCGAGACGGCGCCGCTCAGAGCGCGGTCAATCTGCTTTTAAGCAGAGGGATGCCCTTTTCCATCCACCATTGGTTATCGACTCCGCCGGAGCTCATCCCTCCGTGAGCGAACTGCTCTATCACGGCAAAATCCTCGTATTCGTCGGTCAAGGGCTTGCCCGCAAGCGAAAGGTATTCCGCTTTTATCCACTCCTCCAGCTCGTCCGGAGTGATGATATCCATGTTCTCGGCAAGCTCCTTCAGGTAACTCCAGAAATACGGATCGCCCCTGAAGCCCCATCTTTCGGGTCTTTCTTCAAATATCGTCGAAAGCTTCATGTTTTTGCACCTCCTTCATATTCATCGGTTTATATGATTATACCATATGCGGACGCGCAAAACAACAAATATGCATTATACCCTTTTACGCACGAACTACCCCATCTGACTCACGAACTGCCCCTTTTGACGCACGAACCCCCTCTGACTCACGAATTGAAATGAAAAAGCCCGGCGGAACGATCCGTCGGGCTTGCTTATCGGCATACGATCAGTTGTTGTTCTCCGCTTCCCTCTTTGCGGTGTTTACAGAAGAGATAAGAATGCGTTTGAGCTCAAGGCAATCGTTCAGAAGCGATCCCGCCTGT
>JAFPXD010000010.1 GCA_017394835.1 Clostridia bacterium | reverse complement strand
CGTTCCATACGCGGAGGGTGCGGTCTTCGGAGCCGCCGACTATTCTGCCGTCCGGAAGCACGGATATGCAGTTGACCCAACCGGTATGCCCCTTAAGGGTCTTTAGACATTCCCCCGTATCCGCGTTCCATACGCGAAGGGCGTTGTCCCAAGAGCCGCTGACGATCCTGCCGTCCCGAAGCGCGGATATGCAGTTGACCGGACCGGTATGCCCCTCAAGGGTCTTTAGACATTCCCCCGTATCCGCGTCCCATATGCGGAGGGTGCGGTCAAAGGAGCCGCTGACGATCCTGCCGTCCGGAAGCACGGATATGCGGCTGACCCAACCGGTATGCCCCTCAAGGGTCACGAGGCATTCCCCCGTATCCGCGTTCCATACGCGGAGGGTATTGTCCCATGAGCCGCTGACGATCCTGCCGTCTCGAAGCACGGATATGCAGCTGACCGAAACGGTATGCCCCTCAAGGGTCTTCAGACATTCCCCCGTATCCGCGTTCCATACGCGGAGGGTATTGTCCCATGAGCCGCTGACTATCCTGCCGTCCGGAAGCACGGATACGCAGTGGACCGGACCGGTATGCCCCTCAAGGGTCTTCTTGCATTCCCCCGTGTTTGCGTCCCATATGCGGAGGGTATTGTCATAGGAGCCGCTGACTATCCGCCCATCCGGAAGCACGCATACGCATTCGACCGGGAGCGTGTGCCCATCCGAACGAAAAGTTTTCCTGCCGATAAACGCCCCTTTTGTTTTGCCCGGATCGCGGAATAGGCAGCGTACGCCGGTTTCCTTCTTGCCCATATAGCGGATCAGGCTCATGTCGCTGAGGTCCATGCCGGAAAAGTCGGGCTCGAAGTTTTTTTGCATGCGGTCCCTCAGCTCCAGCTGCAGGTACGTTGCCGTGGTATTCGTTTTGCAGCCGGGTACTTCGTATTGCTGCGAATCGTGGTTTATCTTCCAAAGCGTATCCGCAGTTTCTTCATCCATAAGCTCGGCGGCATTGTCGAGCGCCAGGTGAGGGACTGTGGTTTGCCAAGCGCCGGGCAGCGTATCAGAGGCCGCTTCCGCAAGCCCCACAAGATACGCTCCCGCAAGGTAGTCGCGGAAGGTCTGGTGAATGAAGGAGTAACGGCTTTCAGTTTCTTTTGTGTTTGTCTTTTTGTTCTTAACAAAAAGACCTGACTGTTTGAATACGAATTGACCCCATTTGATATCCGGCAAAGAGAAGTCTTCGTCTTTAATGTCCTCAAATGTCTCTTTGATCGATTCAAGATGCTTTGGAAGTGCATCCGGGTTTATTAATTCAATCGCTTCTTTGACCCATGCTTTAGCCTTCTTTTTGTCCAGATCAAAAGAGTTTTCCTTTGACATTTGATACGCTATATACGGCGCTATCCACTCGCAGGCAAACGCGCAGAGTACGGGCCAATCCTCGTCCGTTCCGCGCAGAAGCTCCCTCTGCGTGTAGTTCCATATCAGCGAAGCCGGGCCTGTCCGCTCGCGCACGTAAAGCGGGTAGCCGCTGTCGGTAGTCTGGCGAAGATTAGCGGTTTTTGCGTACAGGTTCAGGAACAGTGGCAGCTTAAGCGACTCCCAAATCTTCGCGCCCTGCTCCGGGGGTTCAACGCCCCGCGCGCGCAGGCGCTCCGCCGCCTGCTCCCTTCCTATCGGCTGCAGAGCTATATGCAGCGCGTTGTCGCCAAGAACCAAATCAAGCTGCCTTCCGGGGATGGGCCTTGACGCAACGATAAGCTGTGCGCCGGGGTGGCCTTCGGACCAGGTCTTGATCCCCTCCATCAGCTTGAACTGAAGGCTGTACGCGACCTCGTTCAGGCCGTCCAGCAGCAGCATCAGCTTCGGCTCCCCGGGAATGCCCGCAAGCTCGTCGATCGCGGCATGATCGGATATGTATTTATTTATGAATTCGCCGGGCGTAAGACAGCTTTCCCCCGAAACAAGATCGTACATATGGATATAGATCGCGGGGATGAGCGCAAGAAGCTCTGCGTCGTCGGTCACGCTCAGGAGCGAAACGGATTTGCCTATGCCGCCGTCGCCCTCAATTATAATGTGGCGGAAGCCCTCTCTGTGCTCGGCCTTTATGTGCTCCCAGATTGGGGCGACATTGCCGTAGGCTTCGCCGAGCGCCGGAACAAGCTCCTCATCCTTCGCATGGGGGAAGAGCATCTCGTCTATCGGATCCGCGCCCATCAGGCGGAAGCTGGGGTGGGATTCGCGCGTTTTTTTCAGCACCGAAAGAAGTGTGCCGCAAACCTTGTCGCGCAGATCCTTTTCCGTGACGTAATCCCGGAGCTTTGTCTCCTTTGCGGTATCGCCGAGGATACCTTGAACGAGCTGCATCAGTCTTGCGGTATCAAGAACGTCATCATTCTTATCGAATGCGAGCCATTCGGGAAGCTCGAAATCAGCTCTCTTTTTAGGAGCGTTGTTCTCTATCGCAAGGAAATAGAAATGCCATTTGCAGCCGTCCGGATTATCGAATTCGTCGATGGAATGCTGTATTTTGTCATGATCGCATTTCGTGGAGACCTGAACGGCTATATGCTTATTAAAATCGATAAGATCGACGCCGTGATAATTCTGCTTGATCGAGTTTGCGTTAACAAGCTTACAATCAAACAGTATGTTAAGGAACCCACGATAGAAGCCCTCGGAAAGAACGGCCTTGTTCAGCAGGTTACCTTTCTTATCGACCTTCACCGCATCAACTCGGCGGAAAAGGGCGGCTTCGATCAGATCATGCAGTTTTTCTTCGGCAAGCATTTGTTCCTCCAAAGCATTTGTTCACATCAAAAGAGGGCGGACCCACGTGGGGAATCGTTCATTTTATGAAGATCGGCAGTGTAGCATCATTGAGCAGTTAGTGATCAAAACAAGTTTTTGATTATCGTTGACGCTGTATTCCTGCCTTCGCGATGATCGCTCGGCGTTTTGGATACTGTAATGCGATATCTCCCGTCTCCGTAATATGTGAGTTTATAGTGCTTTCCCTCTTCGGCTATTATAAACCCCATATCCACCAAATCTTGGCGCAATGTTCCGGTCATGCCCTTATGGTCTTTGAATAGCGCCTTGATACAGGCTTCACGCTTCTTCAGCAGTTCTTCATAGTTGTTTTTGCCGATTATGTCCGATAAAACATCACTCCTGCGCGTTTTTGGGGCGGTGTTCTTGAGCGTATCGCTTAATATCTCAAGTATCATGTCTTTTATTTCGCCCTGGAAGAGCTCATCTTCATCTCCCAGATAGATGAGCGGGACCGCCTCTGAAGAATCGAGTTTTGTTTTCAGCCCCTGATTCTCATATGTCAGTGCATCGTTCGCCTTCGTCAGCTGTGAGACCTGACGCTTTAGTTCTTTTATTTCCTCATCTACCGAAGAAAGAAGCTCATCGGCATCGTCATAGGCTTTCTGCTTCGCTTTCTCTGCGGCGATCCTTTCTTCTTTCTGGCTGCTGTACTTGTCGCGGAGCAAAGCGTTATTGACTCCCGACCAAGTAAATAGCGGTTCGACCATCTGCGAATTACTGTACAGGATAACGCTTCTGATCACTTTTTCCATCAGAATATCGTCGAAGCCTTCATATTGACGATATAGCAATCTTTTGCGGCTCATTGCCTGCTTTGGATAATAAACCCCTATTGCGCCATAGTATTCATTTTGATCGTTACAGGCGTTCCTCAAAGCCGTATTAAGATGGTTGTCTTTTTGGACAAGAACATGTGCAACTCCCTTCAGCCGACTTGCCATCCATCCTATTTCAACTGGATCCTCGTTATTGAAGGTTTTTGAAATGTACACGATCGGCAGCCTGTATTGGGCGTCACCGTTAATAATATCAGCTAATACCTGCAAGTATTCTTCATCAATAAGCATCGGTTTGTTTGATACCGGGAGGATGCCGTCATCCGCCAAGTATCCGTGTTCGATAAGCAGCGAAATAAAATGCGGCGTAGAGAATTTGGAATCAATGGTCATGGCCGATTCCAGATAGCTGCGGTCGAGCCTGACCGATAATTCCATGCTGTTGAAATTCATTACATAATCTGTATCCCAAACAGCGCCGTCAGGAGCTGTTTTTTCATAACGGACTGCTATAATGTTTTGATTCCGATACTCCTCTATGTCAAGCCATAGATCGTCATCGCCATACCGAACGTTGTGCTCCCCATTCCATTCGATCCCGGGGATAATGTTTTCTTTACGCGGATTGCTTTGGTTCCATTCAAGGGCAAGCCGAATAAAATCATCTTTTCCCATCGTATTGTTGATTTTTAAAATGGCTGAGAATAAAAGCATATGCTGCTCCTTGTTTTCGGGTCCTCGTCAAATAGAACCCGTTGATACATAAATTATAATTGCTCGATAATGCCCGGTCAAGAATAATGCCGAAAATATGCATAAAGCAGTGTAGTCACTCCAAATATAGCCGGTTACATTAATTGTGCCATAGTTCGTCGCATGCAATGATCGGGTCGAGCATTCGCGTGATTCCCGGCGCGTTCGTATGATCTTCGTCCCGGCGTGTTCAGTTCCGCACAAAATGTTCAGTTTAGCGTGATTTCGTGTTCAGTTCAGCATCGCCTTTTTCAGCTTATCATCTATCCGATCATTCTCTTGCTCAATTCCGATACAAAGACATACTCCGCACCTGAAAGAATAGAAGCAGTAAAACGGAGGTCCCGTCAATGGAAAAGGGCTGCTGTCTGCAAGTTTGCAGGCAACAACCCTATTCGCATATCGTCGGTCTTGCCGATCTTTTACCAATCGATCTGGATACTTGGGAATAACTCCCCTGCCGAGATCTCGTTGTCACCGCCGAAATTGGTGACGTCTTCGACTTCAAAGCTTACTATCTCAAGTTCAGGTTCTTCATACTTCTTCATATCGCTGTTCCTCCTGCAGAAAATCATAGAGCCGATCGGATCAATCGCTGTTCATCGCGCCGTTTACGGAATCCGTGACGCCGTTTCCGCTTACGGTGGTCGAAACGCCATTGATCGAATAGGTCATGTACGGGACGGCGGTCACGTCAACGCCGAAGTTCTCAGGCCTCATGCCAACGAGCACCGCGGTGAAGGTGAAGCAGTTGCCGTCGGAGTTGCCGTCGGCGTCGGCGTACATGGCGAAGATGTTCCTGCCCTCGACCGTTACGGAGCGCCCCTGAGCGGAAAGCACGCTCCAGATGCGGTCTATCCTGTAGGCTTCCTCATTCGGGCCGTAGACGCCTCCGCGGTAAACGACAGCCGAATCGTTGAAGCGGACCGTGAATATGAACCTGAGGTCTTTTCTTGAATCGGCCTCGGGGCGAGCTCGCAGCTCCGCCCTATTGCCTTCGATCGTAGGCGGGACGAGCTCGGGCTCGGGAGTCGGGGTCGGCGTAGGAGTCGGGGTCGGGGTCGGCGTAGGCGTGGGAGTCGGCGTGGGATCGGGCTCGGTCTCCAGCTTGTTGATGAGGTTATAGCCGTCGACCGTTACCGTGTAATGCTCTACCTCGACCTCCTCGACGGTGTACTCGATGGTATTGCCTTCCGCATCCTTTTTGGGCTGACCGGGGAAGAAATACTTCCACTCGCCGTTCCTGCTCGTCACGGCGGAGCCGACCACTTCGCCGTTTGCCAGCAGGCGCACGGTGATGGTCTCGGGACGGTAACCGAGCTTATCGTTCTCGTCCTGCCAGATCTTGCGGCCGGAAATATCGACGGTATCGGGAACCTCGTCGCTCCAGGTGTTGATTATATCGAGCCCGTCGATCTCGGCGGAGTAGTGCTCCGCGTTCTCAAAGCCTTCGGGGTATTCCTCGGATACGACGTAGGTAGCGAAGGGGCTTGCGTCCTCGGGAAGCTCAATCTCCCAAGTCCACTCATCCTCGCCCGCAAAGTCGGATTTGTTCAGCGTGATAGGCGAACCTTCTATCTCCGTATCGCCGTCCTTTATATGGATCGTGATGGAGTCGGGGCGCTTGCTCTCGTCGTCGTTCTTCCAGATCTTTGCGCCGTGCAGCGTGTTATCGTCCTCGGTCTCCCAATCTATCTTGACGTTGATGACGTTCGCCATCAGGTGGTAATCGTCGAGCAGGGTGTCCCAGCCGAAATTGCTGATATCGTCCATGGTCAGCGTCTTGGCCTTTGCAAGCGCTTCGTCCGCTAGGCCGGAAAGATCGAGTATGTCCTCGGGGTTTTCAATGCCCAGTATCGTGGGGATCGCCTTCGTCGGGATGCTGAAATAGCCGTCGAAGGGGTTGAAGGAAACGGGAAGCGGGAAGCCGATAAGGTACTTGATTATCTGCCTTATGACCTCGCTCCAAAGCTCCGCGCCCTTATACTCCATGGGAATGCCCATATTGTACTTGCTGATCACGAATTCGGCCTTCCAATCGCAGTCCTCATCGACCTTCGCGACCGCGAGCTTCGGTATCTCGATCCCGAACAGGTTCTCGGCCAGCTCCCCGATCAAGCTTACGTCAAGGCCGATCGTAAGCTCGCTGAGCAAGGTCAGCGCGTCCTTGCCGCCCTCCTCGGGATCTATCACGGGGAATTCGTAATCGAGCACGCCGCCCAGATCGATCCCGAGGCCGCTCGCAAGGTCGCCTGCCGCGTCGAGAGCGCCCTCCTTTGGAGTGCACATGAGCACGACCCACGCGGAATCGGGCATATCCTCGTCGTCCACGCCAATGCCTATCCAGCGCTTTATAACGTCGATCTCGAGGATCGCCATGTTCTTGATTATATAGGTATTGCCGCTCTTATCGTAGGAGACCTTGTATTTCGTGACGTGCGCGTCCTCGGTGCCGCCGGAGAGCACGGAAACGTATTCGCCAACGTGGAAGGTGACCTCGTTGGTCTTGCCGGACTTGTCGCTGTCGTCCT
>JAFPXD010000009.1 GCA_017394835.1 Clostridia bacterium | reverse complement strand
GCCCTTGCCTACAAAGGCCTCGTCACCGTATGTTTCGTACTGCTTGATCCATTCATAGAGCATGATCTTGTTTATCCCAAGACTCTCCGCGACTACTGCGTGCTTGATGCCGTCTTTTATTACCAGCTCACACGCTTTTACCTTGAATTCCCTGCTATAGTTCTTCTTCATTTTGAACACCTCTCTGAATGCATTCTATCATTCATTCTTCGATGTGTCCATTTTTATTGTACAACTTTCATTATTCATTCTTCAGTTTTCAGTATTCATTTAGAAAATCCGATCGCGCCAAATAATAATGAATAATTTATACTGAAGACTGAAAAATGAATAATACAAAGTGAAAAGCCAACCGCTTGCGCGATCGGCTTTTCGCTTTGTGGCAGGGGCACTAAGACTCGAACTCAGAAGAACGGTTTTGGAGACCGCTATGTTACCATTACATCATGCCCCTATTTTGTCGGCAAGAGGGATTATAGCACCGAGCGGAGGTTTTGTCAAGCATGAATTTGCGTTTTTTCACAGATCCGTTCGCGATCCGTTCAAGGCCGCCGGAGCCCGCGCATCCCTCGGGCTTCAAGTCATTCTTGACCGCGCCTCGCGTTTGCGGTACAATCCATTATATGAAAACGAGGGCGGTAATTGTGAATATCGCGGGGTGCGAAAAGCTCCTTGAATGCCCCGAAAGGTTCTGCTCCGAGGGGCGGCTCTTTTCCGCCGCGCGCATCGCGGATGAAAAAAAGCGCCTGCAAAGCTATGCCGCGGAGCTTGCGCTTTCATACGCCATGAGCGGGGACAAGCTGCTTCCCCCCGAATACCGGTATGCTGAAAACGGCGGGCCCGTTTCGGATCAGGGCTTCATTTCCCTTTCTCACACGATGGGCTTTGCCGCCGCTGTCGTTTCCGATATGCCCTGCGGGATAGATATCGAGCTGAAGCGCGAGGTCTCCCCCGCCGCTCTTCACAGGCTGCTCGCCCCGGCGGAGCTTTCCCTGCCCGAAGGAGAGCTTCTTCCCCGCTTCGTCACCAAGGAAGCGTTCCTCAAGATGACGGGCGCGGGCGTGTTCGGCGGCGCCGACCGCGTCTATGAAACGGGCGGGCGCGTGTTCCTGCGCGGGGTGCTCGCGGGGTTTGCTTCAAGCTTCGATTCCGCCGAATACTTCTGCCGCCTCGTCACGGCGCGCCGGGCTCTCGTCTCCCCCGTCATTCTGAAAAGTCCCGATCTTCCCGCATTTTCGGAGGTCCTATGAGCTACCGTCATCTTCCCTACGAGAAATATTTTCTTGATACCTCGCGCGATTACAACTCCACCGGCCGCGCGACCTGCGGGGTGGAATACGTCTCCGTCCCATACAGGACGGGCGGGCTTTCGAAGCTCTTCGGCATCGAGCACGAGGCGAATTACGCCGTCCTTTACGACGGGGAGCGCGACGTGATCCAGCTCCATTTTCAGTGGACGGTGGGCTTTCACGACTGGTTCGCGAACGTATTCGAGTTTTCGGATAAGTATTACGACGCGATCCGCTTCGGAAAGGGGACTCTGCAGCTCCGCGTACACCACGGCTGGGGCGATATGTATAAGGCCATAAAACACCGCGTCCGCGATGAGTGGAAGGCGCTCATCGCCCGCCATCCCCGCGCCGAAACGGAGATAATAGGCTGGTCTTTGGGCTCCGCCATAGCGATACTCTGCGCGCAGGATCTCAATTACAATTTCAAGCTGCGGCCGCGCCTCTTCACCTACGGCTCGGTCAAGCCCTTCAAATACACCCGCCGCAACAAGGAGCAGACCCTCGCCTACCTTTCGGGGATATGCAAGACCTGCATGAATTTCGCGGACATAAACGACATAATCGCCTATATGCCGCCGTTTTACGGGTTCACGGCGATAAGGACGGTATTCCTTGCCGGGGAAAAGCGCACTCTGAAAAGGCTTTTCAAGCCCCTTAAATACCATACGCACTACGACAGGGCGGAGCTGTATAACGGGCTGGATTGAAGCCGCTCCGATCAATGGGAAAGCTCCGGGATAATGTATTCCCGGGCTTTTTTCACATTCCTATCCCCTTTCCTCACACGCATCCGTTTACGTCACGGTCGAATTTTTTATTGACTTTCAAATTGTAACCGTATATAATATAAGGGGACAGCAGCAAGCCGAAGCGTCGGGGCGCCTTTTCGCGCATCCCGGGACCGAGGAATGGAAGAGATGGAGCACAGAGAGATCGCGGAAAAACTATTCGAGCGTTATTACAAGGAGGTCTTAATTATGAAACTTTTGAACAGGAAGGCAGTCTCCGTACTGTTGTGTACAGTGTTGGCCCTCGCTTTATGCGTACCCGTGTTTGCAGCGGGGCGCGGCGAAGAGGAATTCGAGGATTTCCGGGAGAAGCTCTATAACTTCTGGCAGCAGGAAGCATATGACGGCTTGAACAACGGCGAAGCGGTCTATGATCACGAATGGACCGAGGGCGTTACATATCTCAATCCCGAGCATCCTTCCTATGACGGAACATGGGATACTCACATTGTCAGCGCCTACACTATCGACAATTTTCACGACGGAGCATGGATCTACGACTTCAAGTTTATAAGCGATGGATTCGCATGGTATGGCTTGGAGTATTTTGATGATATGCCGCCCATTGCCTTTGACGGTTGGGATGAACTGACCCCCGATCTTTACGGCGATCTGGATCTTTCCAACACCAGCATTTACCGCTTATTCAGCCCGAATATCGATCAGACCCATATCTCCTCCGTCTGCCTTGACGGGTGTTCGTGGCTCGAAGAGGCGGCGTTCATCGGTCAGAATCACTGCGAAAGCTTCTCCGCACTCGGCTGCCCCTCGCTCAGGTCCCTTGTTCTTACGGGCGGCGCGTTCCGCACCATCGACTTCGATTATAAGGACTGCGGCGCCTTCGCGCTCCGCGCCGCGGGCCCCGGCTATGTGGGCGTTGTGTGCAGCAAGTACAATGAGGGCGTCGTCAAGCTTTCCGCGAACGATCCCCTCGGCCTGTTCATAGGCTGGTATAAGGGCGATATGCTCGTTTCCCGGGAGCTCGAGACCGACGTCACCACGGGCGGGACCTATACCGCCTGCTTCGCGGGCGACGCGGATGATAACGGCGAGCTCACCTCAGCAGACGCGCTGCTGATTCTGAGGTACGCAATGGACGTACTGCCCTTTGAGATCAATTCCCGCTTCCTCGATATTGACGGGAACGGCTCCGTTGAAGCCTCCGACGCGCTCATAGTCATGAGGATCGCAATGGGCGTCAATTAACCCCATGAGCTTGAACCAAAGGGACGCATAAGGGTGCATTCACTTAAGGAGACGCAGGTTTTCAGCCGTGAAAACCGAGCTTACTGAAAAAGAAACCGGGGATGGAGATCCATCCTCGGTTTTTTGTTCTCTTGCGGCTGTAAACCCAAGAAGCGTCTTTACTGAAGTCTTTCGAGCATTTTTGACGCGGTACGGCGCAAAAAGATCCCTTTTGAGGCTGTGTATCGTTAAGTGAATGCGCCCAAATGTGTTTCCTTTATTCGTTTTTCCCCGTTGACCCTTCCGTCTTTTCTCCCTTCGGACCCTTCCGTCTTTTCTCCCT
>JAFPXD010000008.1 GCA_017394835.1 Clostridia bacterium | reverse complement strand
CTGTCAAGGTCGGGTAGTATTTTCTCAAGAGTTCGAAAATCTCCACCCTTCCCTTGACAGCGAGATGGGGCTCCCTCCTCACTGCCCTGAGTGTAACCTATCATTGACGCCGGTACAGCCCGGGGCGCTTTTTTGACCGCGACCGATTGACAAGCCGCTGCCGCAAATGTATAATAAATAAGTTAGTGCTTACTAAGATCAAGGAGGCAAAAAACATGAAAACCGAACAGCTTTACGAAGGCAAGGCGAAAAAGGTCTTTATGACCGAGGATCCCGAGCAGCTCATCGTTTCCTACAAGGACGACGCGACCGCGTTCAACGGCCTTAAGAAGGGCACCATCGCGGGAAAGGGCGTCATAAACAACCGCATGAGCAATCTGCTCATGCAGCTGCTTGAAAAGGCGGGCGTGCCCACCCATTTCATAGAGGAGCTTTCTGAGCGCGAGACCCTCGTCAAGCGCGTTTCGATAGTTCCCCTCGAGGTCATTATCCGCAACTATTCCGCGGGCTCCTTCGCCAAGCGCTACGGCGTTGTGGAGGGCATCCGCTTCGACGAGCCCACCATCGAATTCTCCTACAAGAACGACGATCTGGGCGATCCCCTTATGAACAGCTATCACGCGCTGGCGCTGAAGCTTGCCACTAAGGAAGAGATAGAGACCATAAAGCGTTACGCCTTCCTCGTGAACGAAACGCTTTCCAAGTTCTGGCTGGAGTGCGGCGTCATCCTCATAGACTTCAAGCTCGAGTTCGGCAGGCTTTCCGACGGCACGATCGTGCTGGCCGACGAGATCAGCCCCGACACCTGCAGGCTTTGGGACGAGAAGACCCACGAAAAGCTCGATAAGGACCGCTTCCGCCGCGATATGGGCGGCGTTGAGGACGCTTATTCCGAGGTCATGAAGCGCCTCATGGAGAACATCTGAGCCCGAAAGGAGCCGCTTATGTCTAACTGTGCGATAGTCGGTGTGAACTGGGGCGACGAAGGCAAGGGCCGCATGGTCGATCTCTTGACGGAGCGCTTCGATGCGGTCGTCCGCTTCCAGGGCGGCGGCAACGCGGGCCACACCGTAATAAACGAAAAGGGCAAATTCGCGCTGCACCTTCTGCCCTCCGGCATATTCCGCGAGGGAGTGGTGAACGTGCTGGGCCCCGGCGTTGCGCTGGATCCCGAAAGCCTGTGGAAGGAGATAGAGACCGTCCGCGCGCAGGGCGTTGAGATCACCCCCGAAAACCTCGTCATTTCCGACAGGGCGAGCCTGCTCATGCCCTGGCACCGCGATCTGGACGAGCTTGAGGAAATGCGCCTTGCCGATAAGAAATACGGCTCCACCAAGCAGGGTATAGCGCCCTTCTATTCCGATAAATACCAGAAGAAGACCGTCCTTGCGGGCGAGCTCTTCTATCCCGAAAGGCTCCGCGCCCATATAGAGGGCATTATGGAGTGGAAAAACCTGATCCTCACCTCCGTTTACGGCGCGAAGGCTTACACGAGCGAGGATATAGAGCGCTGGCTTGCCGATTACTGCGATAAGATCGCGCCCTTCATCGGTGATACCCGCAGGCTCCTTTCCGATTATCAGGCGCAGGGCAAGCGCATACTCTTCGAGGCGCAGCTCGGCACCCTCCGCGATATAGACTGCGGCATACACCCCTACACCACCTCTTCGAACACCCTGGCTTCCTACGCGCCCATCGGCTCCGGCTTCCCCGGGGCGAGGATAGGCTCCGTGATAGGCGTTGCGAAGGCTTACTCCACCTGCGTGGGCGAGGGGCCCTTCGTCTGCGAGATGTTCGGCGAGGAGGCCGAAAAGCTCCGTGCCGAGGGCGCGGAATACGGCGCGAAGACCGGCAGGCCCCGCAGGGTCGGCCCGTTCGACGCCGTCGCCACCCGCTACGGCGCCGCCATGCAGGCCGCGACGGAGATCGCGCTGACGAAGCTCGACGTTTTGAGCTATATGGATGAGATACCCGTCTGCACGGCTTACGAAGTGAACGGCGAGCGCACAGAGGAATTCCCCTTCCCCGCCGCGCTGGACGGCGCGAAGCCCGTCATTGAATACATGAAGGGCTGGAAATGCGATATTTCCTCCGTCCGCACATGGGATGCGCTCCCCGCGGAGGCGAAGGAATACGTGCTCTTTGTGCAGAGGCAGGTCGGCGTGCCCGTGACCTACGTTTCGGTAGGCGCGGAGCGCGAGAGTATTATTTTCAGGTGAGGACGAGTTAAAGGGTCCTCGCCGCGGCGCGCCGCCTTTCCCTCAAGGGAAGGCAAAAAGGAAGGAATCAATATGACAGACATTTATCAGTCCCCGCTTGCATCGCGTTACGCCTCCGACTATATGCTGAGGCTCTTTTCCGCCGAGACCCGCATAAGGACTTGGAGAAAGCTTTGGGTCTCCCTTGCACGCGCCGAAATGAAGCTCGGCCTGCCCATTACCGAGGAGCAGGTAGCGGAGCTTGAGGCGAACGTCGGCAACATCGATTTCGAGTGCGCCGCCGCCCGCGAAAAGGAAGTGCGGCATGACGTTATGGCTCACGTTTACGCCTTCGGCAAGGCGGCTCCCTCCGCGGCGGGCGTGATACACCTCGGCGCGACGAGCTGCTACGTCACCGACAACGCCGATCTCGTCATCTATCGCGACGGTCTCAGGTATCTGCGCGGCGAGCTCTGCGCCGTGATCCGCAACCTTGCCGATTTCGCCATGGAGCACCGCGCGACTCCCACTTTGGGCTATACGCACTATCAGCCCGCGCAGCTCGTGACCGTGGGCAAGCGCGCCTCGCTCTGGATGCAGGATCTCGTTTCCGATCTTGACGAGCTCGATTTTGCGATCTCCAACATAAAATTCCTCGGCTGCCGCGGCACCACGGGCACCGAGGCCTCCTTCATGGAGCTTTTCGAGGGGGACGAGGCCAAAATAGACGAGATGAACCGCATGATCGCCGCTGATTTCGGCTTTGAGGAACTCTTCGCCGTATGCGGGCAGACCTATCCCCGCAAGGCGGACAGCCGCATTATGAACGCGCTATCCTCCATCGCGCAGAGCCTTTACAGGATGGCGAACGATATACGCCTGCTTCAGCACGACCGCCAGCTCGAGGAGCCCTTCGAAAAGAACCAGATAGGCTCTTCCGCAATGGCCTACAAGCGCAACCCCATGCGCAGCGAGCGCATCTGCTCCCTTGCAAGGTATCTGATGGCGGACGCGCTGAACGCTCACATGACCGCCTCCGTGCAGTGGCTCGAAAGGACTCTTGACGATTCCGCGAACCGCCGCATCTCCCTGCCCGAAGGCTTCCTCTGCGCGGACGCGATCCTGAGGCTTGCAAAGAACGTGACGAACGGCCTGCACGTCAATGAAAAGATAGTCGAAAGGACCGTCATGGAATACCTGCCCTTCATCGCGACCGAAAACCTCCTCATGGAGGGCGTGAAGCGCGGCGGCGACCGTCAGCGCCTGCACGAGGTCATAAGGCAGTGCTCCATGGAGGCGACCCGCCGCATGAAGGAAGGCGAGGGCTGCGATCTGCTCTCCCGCCTGAAGGAGTCCGACGAATTCGGGCTTACGGGCGAGGAGCTGGACGAGCTTCTTAAACCCTCCCTCTACATCGGGCGCTGTCCCGAACAGGTCAAAGCCTACGTCGAGGCGGTAAGGCCCCTCGTCGAAGGCGCGGACGTCAAAACCGAAGACATAAACATCTGATAAAAAGGGCGGCTCGGCAGAGCCGCCCGTTCCGTTAATTTTTAAGAAATTTTATGAAAGAGGTGAAAAAGGATGACTAAGTACATTTTCGTAACGGGAGGCGTCGTATCGGGCCTCGGCAAGGGCATTACCGCCGCTTCGCTCGGCATGCTTCTGAAGGCGCGCGGCTATAAGGTGGCGGCGCAGAAGCTCGATCCCTACATAAACGTCGATCCCGGCACGATGAGCCCCCTCCAGCACGGGGAGGTATATGTAACGGACGACGGCGCGGAGACCGATCTCGATCTCGGCCATTACGAGCGTTTCATAGACGAGGATCTCAACAAATTCTCGAACCTCACCACGGGCAAGGTATATTGGAACGTGTTGAATAAGGAGAGGCGGGGCGAGTTTTTGGGCTCCACGGTGCAGGTCATCCCTCACATCACCAACGAGATAAAGGATTTCGTTTACAGCGTGGGCAAAAAGACGGAGGCGGACGTCGTAATAACCGAGATAGGCGGCACGATAGGCGATATAGAATCCCAGCCCTTCATAGAGGCGGTAAGGCAGATCTCGCTTGAGGTGGGGCGCGAGAACAGCCTTTTCATCCACGTCACGCTCGTGCCCTTCCTTTCCGGCTCCGAGGAGCACAAATCCAAGCCCACCCAGCATTCCGTAAAGGAGCTGCAGAGCATGGGCGTGAACCCGGACATAATAGTGCTCCGCGCGGACGAGCCTTTGGAGGAGCCCATATTCAAAAAGATAGCGCTCTTCTGCAACGTCAAGCCCGACTGCGTCATTGAAAACATCACCCTGCCCAACCTCTACGAAGCGCCGCTGATGCTCGAAAAATCGAATTTTTCCGCCGTGGTCTGCCGCGAGCTGGGGCTGCTCGCCACCAATCCCGATATGACCAAATGGCGCAGGCTCGTCGCGGGGATAAAGGCGGAAAACACTCCCGTGAGGATCGCGCTCGTGGGCAAATACGTCGCCCTGCACGACGCCTACCTTTCCGTTGCGGAAGCGCTTCGGCACGCGGGCTGGGCGCTGGGCGCGCGGGTGGATATAGACTGGGTCGATTCCGAGGAGCTTACCGATGAGAACATCGCCGAAAGGCTCGCGGAAGCCGACGGCATAATAGTCCCCGGCGGATTCGGCTCCCGCGGGATAGAGGGCATGATCGCCGCCGCCAAATACGCAAGGGAAAACGCCGTGCCCTACTTCGGTATATGCCTCGGTATGCAGATAGCGGTCATAGAATACGCGCGCGGGGTGCTCGGCTGGAAGGACGCGCATTCCGGCGAATTCGATCCCAACAGCTCCCACCGCGTGATAGACTTCATGCCCGGCCAGAGCGACGATATAGACAAGGGCGGCACTCTGCGCCTCGGCGCATGGCCCTGTGTAATAACGCCCGGCACCACTATGGCGCGCTGCTACGGCAGCCTTGAGATAAGCGAGCGCCACCGCCACCGCTACGAGGTGAACAACGATTTCAGGGATGAGCTCGTTTCCGCCGGACTCACCGTGAGCGGCGTTTCGCCCGACGGCAGGCTCGTTGAGACCGTTGAGCTGACCGACCGCCCCTTCCACGTGGGCGTGCAGTTCCACCCCGAATTCAAGAGTCGCCCCATAAAGCCGCATCCGCTCTTCAAGGGCTTCGTCGAAGCGGCGCTCGGCTCGGCTCTGAAGCCGAAAAAGTGACGCCGTCAAAGCAAAAAAGCCTTCGGGGTCGTTCCCGGAGCTCAAAGCCGTATACTAATAACGATCGAAAAGGAGCCCCTTGGGGCACCCTCCGTAAGGAAGGTGCTTTGAGGCAGATAATAACCGGCTAAAAAGAAATGAAACAGGCGTGACTGCAACGGTCACGCCTGTTTTGCCGCTCTGCTCTGGATTTTGTGGGGCAAAATCCGATGCTCGCTATAACCATAGACACGTACCCCCGACAAAGGCCCCGGCGTCGCAGCCATGATTATGACAGAGGACGCTAAGACAGAAAAACACACCGCAGGAGGCCCCTGCTGTGCATACATAAAAATACCCTGCAAGTATGTTGCTTGCAGGGCGGCGTTTATATGCCTTTGAAATAATAACAGATCACAGCAATTGTTTTGCGATATCAAGGCTCTTTTCAGCTAAAGCAAACCTCATATCTTTTGTCATATTCCAATCCCATTTCGG
>JAFPXD010000007.1 GCA_017394835.1 Clostridia bacterium | reverse complement strand
GGGGAGGCATTGGGCAGGGTGCATTCGGTCGGCGCTTTCGGTCGGCGGCATTGCTTTGGCTCCCCTTGCGAAGGGGAGGCATTGGGCAGGGTGCATTCGGTCGGCGCTTTCGGTCGGCGGCATTGCTTTGGCTCCCCTTGCGTAGGGGAGGCATTGGGCAGGGTGCATTCGGTCGGCGCTTTCGGTCGGCGGCATTGCTTTGGCTCCCCTTGCGAAGGGGAGGCATTGGGCAGGGTGCATTCGGCAGTCGCTTTCGGTCGGCGGCATCGCTTTGGCTCCCCTTGCGAAGGGGAGCTGTCATCGTGAGCCAAGGCGAACGATGACTGAAGGGTCGCACGTGCGCGTCCTTCATCGTCAAAAAAGAATGACCCCCAATAAAAAAGCGGCGGTGCAAGGGTGCATCGCCTCTTTTTGTTTGCGTATCGGGGTTCAGCGAGGGGTATCGGCCCTCACTAACCAACGGGGAAGGTTCCGGTGTGGTTAGTACTGACGCGCGTTTTTCGTATCCGCTCAATCAATATCGTTCACTATCCCGAAGAACATGGGCGCGTCGGTCATGCCGGTGACGACGAACGCGAACGGACGGTCGAGCGTGAAATAGACCGTTTCGGGATCGGGCATCATAGCGGTCTCGTTGACGAGCATCACGGTGTAAGCCGCGGCCTCAATGCCCTCCTCGTCGGTCTTGACGCGCGCCGCATGCTTGGCGGAGGTGACGCAGAGCCCATCCGTATCGCGTGTCAGCGGCGTGAAATCGGAAAGCGAGGGATCGAAGCAGCGGTTTATGCCCATAGCCTTGAGCGCGGGAATGAGCGACAGCTCCGAGGTAACGTCGAGCTTGGGCGCGCTGACTACGACCGTGCAGCGCGTGCTTCCGAAGAGGCTGCCGTCCGTGAACGAGAAGCCTATGCGCTCCATGAGCTCCGCGGGATCTACGCCCTCATCGGGAAGGATATACCACATCCTGCCGCCGTTCTTCAGGCAATCGCAGAACAGGGCGTAATCCTCGCCCTTATAGTAGAGGGTGGTCGTATCGCGCTTGTTCATGAAATCGGTCTCTTTATCGCCCTTTTTGCCGCGGAAGGTGCGGGGAGCGGTCTCCTCCTCACGATAATCGCTGCTCCACGCGGCCTTCAGATAGACCGTCGAGGCGAGCGCGAGCACCGTTTCGGGATCCATCTTCACGTTGTTGACGCTGTCCTTAAGAAGCCCGCCCGTGTTCTCGTTGAGCCAGTCCCGAAGCGCCTGCGAATAGGCCTCTTCGGCGGGGTCGCCCCAATAGGAGCTTGCGCCGTAGCATTCGGCAAGGGTCTCGAGGGCGTCGGTCATATAACCTATCCTGCTGCACATCCAGAGGGAATTGGCGATGGTGCACTTCGATACGCCGTCGTCGTTGGGCTCGGCGGCAAGGTATGCCGCGGCGGAGGCGCGCAGCTCCTCAATGCTCTTCGCCCCGAGCGCATCGAG
The DNA here is from genome assembly GCA_017394835.1 of Clostridia bacterium. GTDB lineage: Bacteria > Bacillota > Clostridia > Christensenellales > CAG-138 > UBA3857. The sequence goes on along the minus strand of JAFPXD010000007.1, from coordinate 238,131 downwards.
CAGCTCGGCGCGGGTATCGCCGCCCGTGGTCTCGGTCAGCATCGCGAGCGCCATATAGATGTTGAGGGGCGAACAGACGAGGTTCCCCTCGCCCGCCTCATCGCCCAGGGCCTTTATGAGCGCCGAAGAGAACGCGTTTATATCGGGCGCGTTCACGGCCGCCTCTCTGCGGGCGGAAAGCTCCCGCGTCCACTCGCGCTCCATGCTTTCGAATTCCGCGGAGCCCCAATCGAGCTCATTCGAATAGGGCGACTTCGCGTACTCGCGCTCCTCCGGAGCGGTGACTAAATACCCTTCTGTATCGGGGATGGCGGTCGCCTCGGGGGCGGCGGTCACATCCGGGTCTGCGGGAGCCTCCGTCGCGTCATTGCTCCCGTCCATAAAAGGCTTGTGGAGCCCCTTCAGATCGAGCTTCGGGATCAGCAGCGCGGCTCCAAGAACAAGGATCGCCAATACAGCGCAGGTCACTGCCCGCCATACGAGCCTTTTGCGCGTCTTGGGGCGCTTATCGCGCACGGCCTCCGTATCGGCCGCCTTAACTTCCTCTTTTACCATTTTCTCATCATTCATTCTATTATTTCCTCCTTTTCGAGAACTTCTCTGAACTGCCTGCGCAGGCGAGAAAGCAGGGATTTGACAGCGGAGACCGTCATCAGCATATCCCGTGAGATCTCCCGCTCCGACATGAAATACCAATAGCGTTTAACGAAGACCATGCGGCTCCTTTTGGGCAGGCCCGCAAGGAATTCGGAGAGAGCGCCGCGGAACGCGACCCTTTCGACCGCCTCCCTTTCGGTATCGGATGGGGATGCAAGATCCGAAAGCTCATCGAGCACGGCGGGGTATTCGCCCGCACCGCGCTTCATGCGGCTGTTTTCACGCGCACGGTCGATAGCGGCGTTTCTGGTAAGCTTGACCATATAGGAAGCAAGGCTCTTGGGCTCGGCGGGGGGTATGGAATCCCATGCGGCAAGGCACGCGTCCTGTATGGCCTCCTCCGCATCGCGGCTGTCGCGCAGTATGCCCCCCGCGATGCGGCGAAGCAGAGGGCCGACGGCGGCACGCGTTTCCGCTATCGCCCGCTCGTCCCTCGCGCCGTATAATTCGATTATCTCGCTTTCCTTCATAGCGACGTCCCCCGACGACGGCTTCAGTTTACGTTTTTTACGACGCCCATCATGAGCGGCGCCCCCGAGACGCCCAGTATTATGAATGCGTAGGGATGATCGAGCCTCAGGGTCATGCTGTCCTGATAATAGGCCAGATAACCTACGCCTCCGTTAGAATATGCAGCGGCGCTGACGCCGTTTTCATCCATTATCACCCGCGCCGCGTGCCTGAATTCGGTAAGCGCGACTTCTTCCCCTTTGGCAAGACCGGAAAAATCAGCCCTTTCGAATGATAAGCAGTCGTCAAGTCCCGCCGCCCTCAGCACGGGGATCATATCGTTATCCGCCTCAATATCGAGCACGGGTGCGGTGAGCTTGAGCGTGCCCGTCGATTTGTTCGCGATTATCTTCGAAAGTTCGAGCTCGGAAAGCACGGTCTCAAGGCTCACTCCCTGATCGGGACTTATGAACAGTATCTTGTTGCCCGCCTTGCCTATGTTGTCAAATGCTGCACGGAAGTTTTCGCCGTAATAGAATTCGCCCGTTTCGATCGTCTCCTTGATAATAAAATCGGGGTAGGTCTTTCCGTTGACGCCGAAAAATGCCATGTGATTATAGGAATTCTGGTGGATGCGTTTATACGAAGCCTCCCAGCCGCCGGTGATCTCCGCCGCGGAGCAGACGCCCATAAGCATTGTCGGATCCATTTCGAGGCCGTTTACGGGCTCTTCGAGAAGGCCGTTCGCGCTGCGATCCAGCCAATCGCGGCGCGCCTTTCCGTATTCCTCATCCGCGGGGTCGCCCCAATAGATCGAAGCGCCGTATATCTCGGCAAGGCGCTCGACGGTCTCCGTATCGAAGCCGAAGCTGTTCCTCAGCCAGAGCGAATCCGCAAGGCTGCTCTTCACCGATCCGTCGTCGTAATTATCTGCTTCGAGCAGAGCCTTTGCGGAGCGGCGGACGGCTTCCATATCGTTTGCGCCAAGAAGCGCCACTATCTCGCTTTGGGTATCTCCCCCGGCACATTCGGCAAGCATGGCAAGCGCGAGATAGACGGAGGCGGGAGACCAGACTGCGTTATCACCGCTCTTCATAAGCTCGGTCGTCACCTTGTTCATGAACCCGTCCATGGGCGCGACAGCCTCGCCCGCCTCCTTCCTTGCGGAAAGCGCGGCCGCCCATTCGGGATCGTCGCCATCGCCATAGCTCACGCAGGCGCGCTTTTCGGGCTCACGAACGAGGCAGCCTTCGAATTCGGGCGTCGCGGTTGCGGGGACGGAGTCATTCGGCAGATCGCTCGCAGAAGCTTCGACCTGCCCCGGGCCCGGGGACTTGCCGGATATGAGCTTCGGCAGGGCGATGCACGCCCCCGCGAGCAGTATCAGCGCGGCGGCAAGCGAAGCCATCCTCACGGCGAGCCCACTGCGGCTCTTCGGACGCGCCTCCTTAATGAATTCGGGGTCTATATCGCCTATCGTTTCAATTATTTTGTCGTTATTCACGGTCTTTCCCTCCGTTTGCGGGCCATCGCCCTTTGGAATAAAGGGCCTGCCGGCATGCGCCCTTCAATTAAAAAGACGATAAACGCACCCTCGCGGTTGCATAAATATCCCGCCTTTTTCAAAAAAGCGGGATCGGGTTCCTTATTTTCAGCTCATGAGGCCGTCCGCAACGGCAAACGCGGCGGCTACGGTCAGCTCGCCCTTGGAATCCACCTGATGATCGACGCAGGCGGAGCGCACTATATCGCGCGGGAGCTCCGCTCCGCGGCGGTCGAGTATGCGCTGTACGCAGTCGATAAAGCCTTCGAGCCTCAGCTCGCGGACGCGGATGCGCTTTTTGAAGCGCGGATCGGCGTTTTCGGATACCGCGGCGAGCAGTACGTTCGCGGGGAGCATCCTTTCGGCAAACCCGCAGAAGGCGGGATCGTCTATCGCGACCATGAATTTGAGAGGCTGATCGCGCAGTATGTGCATGAGGGGCGCAAGCTCGTTTATCGAGCGGCACTCGGGCACGTATATGAAGCGGAGCTCGGGCAGCTCCTCCGCAAGGGCGAAGAGCATGGAGGTCTTGCCCATGCCTGCCGCGCCGACTATCTGGACGGGATCCATACAGCTCCCGCGCATGAATTCGATCGCGTGATCCAGAAATTCCCTGTATTCCCTGTCCGGCACGGGGGGCATCTCCTCCGTGCGGAGCTCCTCCATGGGGAAGAGACCTCCCCTTCTCCACTCGAACATGCGCTCCTTAAGGAACACGCCGCAGCCGTATGCGGCAAAGAAATTCCATACGTCCTCCGCCATGCCCTGCCAATCGGGCCCGCCTTCAAGGAAGCGGTGATACATCTCTTCAAGCGCCTCGTCCGCAACGTAATTGCCGCGAAGCTCCTCCTCGCCGTAATCCCATGAGGGCGCGGCGGCGGGAAGATACGCGGGGAGCTTGGGCATGGGCTCCTGCGGCTCCTCCTTTTCGGGACGGAGCGCGCCGCCTCCCCACGCGGCCTCGGCAAGCCTCGTCGCGGAATCGCGGTTGGGACGGAGCTTCTGCTTCAATTCCTTGTAGCGCTCCTGTATGAAGCGGTAAAGCGTTTCACCATCGAGCCTGCGGAGGGCGGAAAGCAGCTCCATATCATCCTTTATGCCGCGGTAAAGCGCCTCGTCAAGGCGGTTCGCGGCGGCCTCCCGCGCAAAGGGATGGGGCTCCAGCAGGAGCTTGTGCAGAATGAGATCCATGAGAAGATCGCCGCTGATGCGCCTGTAACCGCCCCGAAGCAGGGCGCTCGTCATGGAAAAGCAGGCGTCTGCCGCGGCGCGGATATTGCCCTCGACCACAGCCTCGCAGCAGCGCTGAAGCTCGCGCATGGGCTTTGAAGCGAGCATGCCGCGCATTACGGTAAGCCTCGGCAGGAGCGCCAATATCGCCTCCGTGCCCTCATCCCAGGAACAATCGCGAAAATCCCTCATAGGTCCCTCCGAAACATATTGATTCATAATATATATACCATAAAAGACGGGCGTTTACAAGAGGGGATCGCACAAGAGAGGGCTCCCTTCAAAAAAGACTGAAGGATCGTAATTATTCATTATTCATTATTCATTATTCATTCTTAAGTATTCATTACCCTAAGCAGCCCGGCCGCGGGGCCGCGTCTCTCCGGCTGTGCCCGCTACCACCTCATCCACCGCCGCCTTTGACCTGCGGGGCGGCGGTCCCCCTTCCCCTCATAGGGGAAGGATCGGAACACCCTTGCTGCTTGCGAACCAAATGGCTCCCCTGCACAAGGGGCAAAAAGCGCAATAAAAGGTCCGGTGAACCTTTTATAGCTTTTTGACGAGGCAGCTGCGGCTGCGGCTGCCGAGAGAAACGGGCGAGCGAAGCGAGCTGACGGATGAAGGGAAAATCGTTTCCATTCAATCTGCTGACGTGCAGTATCAGATTTTATCCCCTCATCCGCCGCTTCGCGGCACCTTCCCCGCATTGCGGCTTCGCCGCGGGGGAAGGCTTTTGGTTGGGCAAAAGCCGAGGAAGTAATGCGCTGCACCTGCTTTCCTCCTTCCCCTACTGAGGGGAAGTTGGCGCGGAGCGCCGGATGAGGTGGTGGATCGGCAGCATGCCCTCATCCGTCTTCGCTCCTGCATCGCGCCATTATATTCCTTTCCCATCATTGACACCTTCCCCTTTCGGGGTATAATAGTAATTGTATAAATACACCCTAAAGGAGATCTTTACAATGAGCGAAAACTGTACTCACGATTGTTCATCCTGCGGTGAAAACTGCCCCTCCCGCGATTCATCGAGCATGATCGAGCAGCTCAATCCCATGAGCCGCGTCAAGAAGGTCATCGCCGTCATCAGCGGCAAGGGCGGCGTGGGCAAATCCCTCGTCACCTCCCTCATGGCGACCATAATGCAGCGCGCGGGCTTTAAGACCGCCGTGCTGGACGCCGACATCACCGGCCCCTCCATCCCCCGTCTCTTCGGACTCGAGGGTCAGTCCGCGGAGGCAGACGGCTTCGGCGTTTACCCCGTCAGGACAAAGACCGGCATCGACGTGATGAGCATCAACCTTCTTCTCGAAAACCCCGCCGATCCCGTCATCTGGCGCGGCCCCGTCATCGCGGGCACCGTAAAGCAGTTCTGGACGGAGGTCATCTGGGAAAACGAGGATATCATGTTCATCGACATGCCTCCGGGAACGGGCGACGTGCCCCTCACCGTGTTCCAGTCAATCCCCGTTGACGGCATAATCGTCGTCACCAGCCCGCAGGAGCTCGTCAAGATGATAGTCGAAAAGGCCGTCAAGATGGCGGGCATGATGAACATCCCCGTGCTCGGCATAGTCGAGAACATGAGCTATTTCGAGTGCCCCAACTGCCATGAGCAGCACAAGATCTACGGCGAGAGCCACGTTGACGCGATAGCGAACGAATACGGCATACTGAACGTTGCGAAGCTCCCCATAAACCCCAAGCTCGCCGCCGCGTGCGACGCCGGCCTCATAGAGCTTTTCGAGGGGAACTGGCTGGATAAGCTTGCGCAGTCCATCTGCGGCGAAGAGGTAAAAAATGGCTGAGCTCGCCCGCACGGAGCGCACGGCGCTCGCGATAGAGCTGCATCTTTCGGGCTGCAACTGCGCCCAGGCGGTGCTTCTCGCCTTCCGCGACCTCATTGACCTCGACGAGAAGGCGCTTCTGCGCGTCGCCTCCGATTTCGGCGGCGGCGTTTCGGGCACCCACGGGCAATGCGGAGCCGTCTCCGGAATGCTGATGGCGCTTGGGCTCATCCGCGGCTATTGCGATACGGAGGATATTTCCCACAAGCAGCGCCTCTATGCGGAGGGCGCGATGCTCATAAACGCCTTCAAGGCGGAATTCGGCACGATGAGCTGTGCGGAGCTTAAGGAAAACGTCGTCCCCCGCTATGCGGAGGCGAACCATCCCCTCGTCACGGAGGAGTTCCCCAAGCCCTGTTCGCCTTTCGTCGCATACGCCGCCGCGCTGCTCGACTCATTCCTGAAAGAAAGGGGCATAGGATAATGTTCAACCCCACTCCCGCAATGGCGGGCTGGTTCGGCTACCCGCTGGAGCTTGACGACCGCCTCCGCCTCATAAGCGAGGCGGGCTTCAAGGCGGTGCTTTTATGGTGGGCGACAAGCTCCGCATACGAGCCGCCCATCCCCAAAAAGGCGGAGACCGCCGCAAAGCACGGCCTTGCCGTGGAGAACGCGCACCTGCATTTTGCGGGAGTGAATTCCCTTTGGGAAGCTTCCGAAGAGGGCGAGCATTACGCAGAGGAGCTTATAGGCCTCATTGCGGAGGCGGGCGTTTACGGCGTGCCGAGGCTCGTGGTGCATCTGACCCGCACCTCGACTCCCCCGCCCTTCACCGATATCGGCTTTTCCCGCTTCCTGCGGATGATCGAGGTCGCCGAAAAGGTCGGGGTCGAGCTCGCGTTCGAAAATTTGAAGGTCATCCACCCGCTTTACGAGATGATGCGAAGGGTCGATTCCGATCGCGTCGGCGTCTGCTTCGACTGCGGGCACAATCATTACGTCTGCCCCGAAACGCGCATCTGCCGCGATTTCGCCCCCCGCATAAAGGCCGTCCATCTTCACGATAACGACGGCACGGCGGACAGCCACCTGATCCCCTTCGACGGCAATGCCGACTGGGGCGTGATAAGGCGGGAGCTCATCGACTCCGCCTATACCGGCGCGTGGAGCCTTGAAATAGAGCATCCCCTCACCGACAAATTCGGAAAGGCGCTCCTCCCCCGCGAAAAGGATCCCTACTTCGGCATGGGTCCGGAGGAGTATCTCGAAAGGGCGTTTGCGGCGCACAAGAGGCTTATCGAAGGTTCCTTTTGACGGCTGACCGCAGCGGAAAAAGCCCGCCTGCCCCGAAAACGAACCGATGCTTTAAGGAGGTTCCCATGAAAAAGCTTGCCAAGGCCGCGGCTGTGATCGCCGCCGTGCTGCTCCTCTTCTCCCTGCTCACGGGTGCGCTTTACCACGTGTTCACCGGCCACGAGTGGGTAAGGAAGGAATACGACCGCCTTGATATCCAATCGCAGACGGGCTGGAGCTCCGAATACTGCACCTTCGTGCTGACTTCGATGATGGATTACAGCATCAAGGCGAGGGACACGCTTGAGGACGTGTATCTTCCGCCCGACTATGATACCGAGCCCTTCTTCAACGAAAGCGAGCTTTCCCACATGAAGGACGTGCGCGCGCTCACCGTAACGGTGATGAATCTGGGCCTCGCGGCGCTCATATTGGGCTCGCTGCTTTTCGTTTTCGTCGTCGTGCTTAAGGAGGACGTGTGCATCGCGTTCTCAAAGGCGTTTTTGATCGCCCTCGGCGCGTTGCTGATAGTCGTGATCGCTCTCGGGATATGGATCGCGGTCGATTTCGACTCCTTCTGGACGATGTTCCACGTCGTGTTCCTCGATCTTGAAAGCTCCACCTTCGATCCCGCGGTGAGCCGAATGATCCGCATATGCCCCGCAGAGCTCTTCTCCGATTTCATCAAGCATTTCGCGCTCATCGCGGGGCTGGGGCTCCTCACGCCCGTGATCGTGAGCGTGCTGTGGCTCGTATTACGCAACCGTATAACGAGCCCCAGGCTCTCCGTCCCCGCCATTATTGCGTTTGCACTTTATTCGCTGGCCTGCATCGCGCTTTTTGCGGAGCTCATATCCGGTTATGAACCCCTCCGTCTCGCGGGGTTCGTTCTTCTGATCGCCGCAAGCGTGCTCAAAATCATCAATCTGACTGTCGAAAGAAAAAACAGGGAGGCCGAAGAGGCCTTCCGCAAGAGCCTGCATAAGGAGGATACGAAGTGAAGCTCAAGCTCATAATCCACATTCTGCTCTACGTAGTCGGCGCCGCGTGCTTCGCGCTCATGTTCGTTCTGAAGAGCAAGGCGGCGGGCTTTATAGGCCTCGCGCTGCTGTTCGCCGCGTTCCTCATGACCTTCATAAACGCCGTCCGCAGGATAGGCGAGGCTAAGCGCGAACGCGAAAACGGGAAGGACTGACCGCGCACCGGGAAGCGCAGGGCGCGCAATTCGGCGAAGCGGCTGACTGCCTCCCCTTCGCAAGGGGAGCCGGGTGTGCAATGCCTCCCCTTGTTAAGGGGAGGTGGATTTTCGGGGCTTGCTCCGAAAAGACGGAAGGGTCGTATTATTCATTATTCATCCTTCAGTCTTCAGTATTCATTATAATAAGCAAGCTGACCGTGAGGAAGCGTCTTGCGGGCAGTCCCCGGGACCACCTCATCCACCGCCGCTTTTAACCCTGCGGCGGCGGTCCCCCTTCCCCTCAATAGGGGAAGGATCGGAACAGCTTTGTTACTTGCCGACCAAGGGGATGCGGCTCGCGAGGCGGCGCCCGCGAGACGAAAGGTTGTTAATAATGTCTGAAAGCTATTATGAAAAGGCGCTCCGTCTGGCCGCCGAATACAGAAAAAAAGAAGCTCCGCTGATGCTGGGGATCGAGTCCTCATGCGATGAGACGGCCGCCGCCGTCGTGAGAAACGGCCGCGAGGTCTTATCCGCCTCCGTCCACACGCAGATACCCGTCCACCGTCTTTACGGCGGAGTCGTGCCGGAGATCGCCTCCCGCAGCCATACCGAGAGGATGGGCGGAGTCGTGCGCGACGCTTTGGAAAAGGCGGGCGTGACCCTTTCGGATATAGACGCCGTTTCAGTCACCTACCGTCCGGGGCTCATAGGCGCGCTGCTCGTAGGCGCGAGCTACGCCAAGGGCCTCGCCTTCGCCGCGGGCAAGCCCCTCGTCGGGGTCGATCACATAACCGGGCACATCGCCGCGAATTACATCACCTATCCGGAGCTTACGCCCCCCTTCATGTGCATAGTGGCCTCCGGCGGGCACAGCCATATAGTGCGCGTTGACGGCTGCACCGAATTCACTCTCATAGGCCGCACCCGCGACGACGCGGCGGGCGAGGCCTTCGACAAGGTCGCGAGGGCTATGGGCCTCCCCTATCCCGGCGGGCCCGAGCTTGAAAAGCTCGCAAAGGACGGCGACCCGGAGGCATACCGTCTGCACACCGCCTTCAACGAGGGCGAGGGCTATGATTTTTCGTTCTCCGGCATAAAGACCGCCGTGGTGAACATAATGCACAACGCCGAGCAGAAGGGCGAGAGCGTGAACAGGGCGGATCTCGCCGCCTCGTTCCAGCGCGCCGTGACGGACGCTCTGGCCGTAAAATCCGTCCGCGCCGCAAGGGAATACGGCATGAATACGCTTGCGCTCGCGGGGGGAGTTTCCGCAAACGGCGCTTTGAGGGAGCGGCTGCAGAGGGAATGCGATAAGTTCGGCATACGCTTCTGCCGTCCGGATATGAAATACTGCACCGACAACGCCGCCATGATCGCCTGCCAGGGGCATTACGAGCTCATGGCGCACGATCCCTCGCCGCTTTCCATCGATCCCAACGCCGCTTCCTTTTTGCAGATGCAATAAGGTGTTTTGCTGTTCACGCCGCCGCAGGGCCCTACGCCCCGCCGGCGGTTTTTTATTTCCGGGCTTTACTCGGCCCGCTTCGCTGCCGGCTCCCCCTCACAGCCGCTTCACCCTCTTATCGACCTTATCCGCGGCCTCCGCCCCCGCGGCGAGCCTCCACTGGGTCACGAGCAGGAATTCCACAACCGCGGGCGGATAGCTGAGGTTCGGAAACGAAAGGCGGATGCTGCCCTCGCCGAGCTCCCACGCGCGGCGGATCGCGTAACGCATGCAGCATTCCGTCCTGCGCACGTTCTGCCCGCCGACCGTCCTGATCGCCCGGGCCGCGTCCTCCGCCGTCAAAACGCGCCTCTGCCCGATAAGCAGCGAAAGCGCGCTGCAGATATAGTGAAAGCCCTTCAGCTTGGGAGATATGCCCTGATCGAACAGCTCCTCCCCTATCTTCCACGGTTCCATAGGCCGCCCTCCTTCGGTTGCTGGGACCCATTATAGAGGCCGACCCGAAAACGCGCAAATCGACTGTTTTTGCGGGCTGTATGCGTTTTTTCGTTCCGCGCTCGCCGCTGCGGAAGCTTTCGGTCTGCGATCGACGGTATTGAGTGCGTTTTGCGCAGGCCAAGCCGAAGGACTTCGGGGGAGGCCGAAAGAGCGGGCGCGGAAAAACGGCCGCAAAGCGGAGGTTTTCGGGGCGGACGGCAAATCGCCGAATGAAGTATGCGCCCTGTCTGTTTTGGTCGTTTTTATCACATTTCCGAGGGGTAAAAACCGGCGTTCCCCCTTCTTTCCGCTTTTTTCGATGCTCCTGTTTGCGGGTTTTTGCGTCATTTTACACCGAGTAGTTTTTGGTTGTTCTTATCACATTTTGCGGGTTTTTCAGCCATTTCGAGCGGCTTTTCATGAAAATATATTTTGGGCTTCTCCGCATTCCGTACTCCGTTTCGGCTGTATTCCGTTCGCGCAGGCTCGGGCTACCCCGCTTTTCCGCACTCCGTTTTGGCCTAACTCCGTTCGCGCAGGCTCGGGCTCCTCCGCTTTTCCGCACTGCGTTTCGGCCTAACTCCGTTCGCGAAGGCTCGGGCTCCTCCGCTTTTCCGCACTGCGTTTCGGCCTAACTCTGTTCGCGAAGGCTCGGGCTCCTCCGCTTTTCCGCACTGCGTTTCGGCCTAACTCCGTTCGCGCAGGCTCGGGCTCCTCCGCCTTCCGCACTCCGTTGCGGCTGTATTCCGTTCGCGCAGGCTCGGGCTCCTCCGCATTCCGCACTGCGTTTCGGCCGAACTCCGTTCGCGCAGGCTCGGGCTCCTCCGCTTTTCCGCACTGCGTTTCGGCCTAACTCCGTTCGCGCCCATCCGCGCCCGCGAAAATATACCGGGTTTTCACCCGCGATTTTGAAAAAACGGGGTTGACAATTCCCCCGCGGCGCGATATAATACCTTTCGCAATCGAATTTTGCGGTCGTGGCGGAATAGGCAGACGCGTACGTTTGAGGGGCGTATGGGAGACCGTATGGGTTCAAGTCCCATCGACCGCACCATAGCGAGTATTGACAACGGATTTAACGTCAATACTCGCTTTTCTTATGTCCAAAATCGGTTATTTGCCTGCTGCCTGCGGGACATATTCGACGGCCACGCCCTGCCGCGTGTCCTGCTTGAAGTTGCTTTCGACGTAGTTCTCCTCAAGATCGATGTAACCGGCAAAACGGTAATGGATCACGATCCGCTGTCTGCGGTTCTTGCCCTTGCCTTCGACTTCGGAGACTTCGATACGGTCGATCAACTCCCTTAGCAGGGGAGCCGTAAGAGTGTCCATCTCCATGAAGCGACGCACCGCACGGATGAAATACTCGTTGTTCTTCTCAGCGGTTTGGAAGCCCTTGAGTTTGCCTTCAAGCTCTTCGATCTTCGCTTTCAGCTCGACTCGCTCGCCCTCGTATTTCAGTGACATATGCGAATACCATTCATCCGTCACCTTGCCCATGGCGTTGTCCTCGTAGAGCTTTTCGTAAAGTGTACCAACAAGTTCCTTCCGTTGATGCGCCTTTCTGAGCTCTTCTTCAAACGTGATGCGCTCAGCTCGTGCCTCCGCGTCAGTTTTCTTTGAAAGAAGCTCCGCAAAGGCGGTCTCATCCTCCTGCAAGAAAGCCGACAACCGTCTCAGTTCAAGCCTGACAACTTCGTACAGCGCATCCTCGCGGATATAATGCCTTGTCGGGCAGGTGCCGCGGTAATCCTTCACATAGTTTGAACAGGCAAAGTACCGAATCGCCCGGTTTCTTGTATTCACATGGAACCAAAGCTTGTGCCCGCAGTCCGCACAGGTGAGGAGCTCGGCGAATATGCTCTTTTCGCCGTTTTCTTTTTTCGGCGCACGGTTTTTGACCTTCCCGCGGAGCTTTTGAACGAGCTCAAAGGTCTCACGGTCGATGATCGGCTCATGTATTTCCTTGAAAACAACATGCTTTTCTTCGGGATTCATAAACCTTTTCTTGTTCTTGAAAGACTTCGAATAGGTCTTGAAGTTGATAAGATCGCCGCAGTACTCGACCCTTCTGAGTATGGAATCAACAGTTGAGCATTTCCAGTTATATGGGTCCTCCTGCCATTTCCTGCCGTTTCGATTGTCGCCCCTCGCCTTCCAGTAATAGGTGCAGTTCAGCACCTTCCTTTCCGTCAGAATACGGGCGATGGTTTCATTGCCCTTGCCCTCGAGCCGCATGCGGTAGATCTCGCGCACTACAGCAGCAGCCTCGGGATCGATTATCCAGCGTTTCGGGTTCTCGGGGTCCTTCACATACCCATACGGCGGAGGTCCAAGCGGTTCGCCTGCGTTGCCCCTGATCCTATGTGCCGAGCGCACCTTGCGGCTGATATCCCGGGCATACATCTCGTTCATGATGTTCTTGAACGGCGCAAGCTCGTTTTCGCCGTCTTCACTGTCCACACCGTCGTTGATGGCAATGAACCTGACGCCGAGATCGGGCAATACCGATTCGGTGTACTTGCCGACTCCGAGATAGTCCCTGCCAAATCTGGACATATCCTTTACGATGATGGTCGTGATGTAGCCCATCTCGGCGTCTTCCATCATCTGCTTGAAGCCCGGGCGGTTGAAATTCGTGCCCGTGTAGCCGTCATCAACGTAATACCTCGTGTTGACGAAACCGTTCTCCTTCGCATACTTCGACAGCATGCGCTTCTGATTGGCGACCGAATTGCTGTCGCCCTCCGCGCCGTCATCGCGCGAAAGCCTGCAATACAGCGCCGTGATCCCCTGCTCCGTGGTCTTACTCATTGTTTTCCTCCTTTCCACGGTCGGCCTCGGAGCACGAATATCCCTGCGCTTCAATATTATCGGCAGGCTCCGCAACAGTCAAATCTGCAAAGCCGTTTTTCAGACCGTGCTGCATGCGGTCGCGAAAGGTCGTTCCGGCAAGCTTCATGTCAAAGACGGCAAAATGCGAGGAAACAACGTATTTGATCCTCCCGATCTTGTAGGAACGGCAGCCGATTCCAAGAGGATAGATCGTTTTCTTTTTCAATGTTTATCGCACCTCCTCGCGGTTCTTTTTGAGGAAAGCGGAATAATGTTCGCAAGCCTTACGGACGAACGCCTGCATTTCGGAGGGCGTGGCGTTGGGAAGATAACGGCGGAGCTCGTCGGTCGATATGCTGACTTTCTCCCGCTGGTTGGGCTTTTCTTCCTCCATAATGGCAAAAAGCATTTCCTCGTCGAGCTCTCCGGCAACAGCAGCCTTGTGCATACGGTTTGCCTGGGCATATGATGGCGTGCAGTCGTTGACCCCGATAGATGTAACGAGCGCGGCCTGAAGCTCGGGATCGAGGAATGAAAGCTCTACGCCCACCGAAAACGCTATACGCTCAGAATCGACCATTTCTAGCAGAGCCGGGAGAAGATGCGTCAGGCGGATATAGCGCTGTACGGTCTTGTAGCTTTCGCCTGTCTGCGCACCGATAGCCGCCGTCGTCCTGTTCCCGTCCGACTTCGGGACAACTTGTCCCGAAGTTAAGCTTTTGCCCTGATGCTCCAAGGCTTCCGATTTCAGCTTATACGCAAACGCCTTTTCACTCGGAAGGATATGCTCCCGGTGAAGATTGCTGTCAACGAGCATCACCGCGGCCTCGTCACGGTTCAACTCCATTTCAATAACAGGAACGGTCGCAAGCCCCGCCAGCTCCGCAGCATGAGCGCGCCTGTGCCCGCTAATGATCTCATATCCGTCATTAACGCGCCGCACGATAAGCGGAGTCATTATCCCATGTTCGCGGATGCTGTCAACAAGGGCGTCCATTTCATTATCGTCCCTGACCTTATACGGATGCCCCTCAAAGGGCTTTAATTCTGTAATGCCTATTTCCTTCAATCTTTTATTCCTTTCCGCCGTGCCGCCGGTAACGGTAACTGGAAACACGGCCATATAACCCTATTTCTTTACACGCCATATTTTTCTTTTTTGGTGCTTGTTACCGTTACTGTTACCATATGATCAACCCTTTTTGCCTACTGGGAGGAAGGTTAATCATCGAATAGACCCTCGGGCAATTCACATTGGATCTCGGTGAATTCGGGTTCTTTATCGGAAACTCGCTCCCAGCAGCGCTGCTTGCCGTAATCATGGAAGTGCCTGACGTCATCACATCTCTTCCAGCCGACTATTTCCTTTGATGCGATACCTGCGTTCATGATCTCGGTTATCTCCTGCAGCTCCCAATGCTTGGGTTCGTCATCGCGGCCGAACGCCTTTTTGTAGAGCATACGGGAGCATACGCTCGATTCATTCGTTTTGGCAAGGAAGCCGGCTATCACACCCAGACGGTCGTCCTCGGGCATGAAATAACGTTGGATTTTCGTAAGCTCCTTTTGATCCTCCTCGGAGAGCTTAAGTACCGGCTCGCCCAAGCAATAGAGCATGACCGCTTCCGCCCAGACCTGCTCAATGTAACGCTCGCTTTCGGCTTCATCCTCGAGGATATGCACCTCGGCTTTTGACATGTCGATGAGTATCGGAAGGAACCTTCTGTTTCCCGATCTGTCGAGCGGAAGAAATGCCACACGGTTCCCGCTGCCGCCGAATATGCACTGGCGGGGACGGTCCTTAGGCAGACGGTCATACGGGACCTTGTATGTATCCTTCGCCCGGGAGATGAACGCCTTGGTTTCTTCAATTGTGCGTGTGTTGGCTATGGCGCTCATCTCCGGCATTTCGATTATGAAATGCCCCTCCAGTCGGCGATAGACGTTTTCATCATCAAGGCGCTTGATGTCATCCGTGAACCACTCGTCGCGCAGGGCGAGCTTCCTAAAGAAGGTCGATTTGCCCGCTCCCTGGTCGCCGATCAGGCAGAGCATATAATCGAACTTGCAACCGGGCGTCATTATCCTGCTTATACCTCCGAGCAGGAACAGCTTCATACACTCGTAATTGAAATCGTTTACCTCGGCTCCTAGAAAGTGATGAAGCACGTACCGTATGCGTTCTTTGCCGTCCCATTTGAAGGAAAAGAGCAGATCGCGTATCGGATGATAGCGGTTCTCATTAGCGACTATATCAATAGCCGATATTGCGGGTTTTTCTCCTGTGAGGCCATAGGTCTGCTCTATGAGCAAGCGGATGCAGTTTATATCGGTATCGGTGATCGCGCCGTTTTCCTCCCTTTTCCAGCCAAGCGGTTTGATTATATGTATCCTGCCGCTCATCTCATTGAGCCTAATAGCGCCAGCGAGCCTCGGATCGTTTTCAAGGACCGTCACGAAGTTCGATATGCTGCTCAGGGGTTTTTCGTCCTTGCACTTTACGAGCTTGTTCCGCGTAAAACGAATGCTTCGTTTTTCATCTTTTGTTGCTTCGGGAAATTTCAATGTTCTGTCTCCTTGTCTTATCGTATTATGCTTCATTCCTTCATGGGGACGATGCTCAGCCGAAAATATCCCTCCTCGAATACAGCCGTCTGCGTATCTCCGTTACCAATCGTTTTGCCTCGGCAGCCTCCTCCACGGTGATACCGCCCTGCATATTTGCATGATGCGCTATCTGGTTGACGTTTATTGCCAGATGGTCGATCGATTGAATAAGGTCGATGAAATCGACGTTCGGGCGCTCCTTGATCTCCGTGCCCATGATAAGCTTTCTTAACACCGCCGACTTGGTGACGCCGGCCTTCTTTGCGAGCTCGTCAAGCTTTTTCTGTTCTTTTTCGTTCAGCCGCAAATGCGTTTCATACTGTCTGTTTCTCATTTATACCTCCGGTTTATTATCGTTCTTTTCCCGCTGAGCGGCATGAGGTCCAAGGGCGGAGTCTTTGCAAGCGCGGATTTGGGGACACAAATCCCATGCTTGCAAGGACAATTGCCGGCAATAACATCCGGGCAATTGTCCACCGCAGGCATGCGGCCTTTGTCATGACAGAGGCGATGCTTGCAAAGCCATTCACGGGTATCAATTTGGCATCACGGCGGCATCACCGTTCTGCCCTGTGATGCCCAAAACGGCGTGTTTGGCACCATACCCGAAATGTGATTCACAAATCAAAAGCCCCCGACGATAGACCTATCCCTTGGATAAGCTATCTGTCGGAAGCCTCTTGATTCACAGCCAAGTCCCATCCCTTAACAGATCCTCCCCGTGCACGACGATCCTAACGGTTCATGCCGAGTCCGTCGCTTCAATGCACAGCGGAGTATGTATTCAGTTGTTTTTTAAATCAAGCCCGTTTGCGTTCCCGCTCGTATCGGAGCAGCTCGACCTCTACGCGGCAGTTCTCGTCAACCGTAATACGAAGGTCCGCTCCGCATTTCGAGCAGCTCAGTTCCATTCCGTCACATGTCTTTGCCTTACAGATCTGCCTGCCGCATCTCGGGCAGCAGGCGTACAGCTTAACGCCGTCTTCCAATTCTTCTTGCCTCCTTATGTCAGATCCTTGAATACACTTACCGCGACACCCTGTATCTCGCAGGAGTCGACGTAAATATCCTCCATCGTACGGTTCTCCGGGTGGAGCCTGATCCGGTGATTCTCCGGCTCGGGGTAGTAGCGCTTGAGAGTGGCTTCGTCCCCAATGAGAGCGACGACGATTTTTCCGGGTTCGGCGGTATCCTGCTGCCTTACGAGCACCCAGTCTCCGTCGTCGATTCCGGCTTCGATCATACTATCACCGCTTGCGGTAAGCAGATAGAAGGGTCCTTCGCCGAATAACGATACAGGAAGCTTAACGTACTCCTCTATATTCTCCTCTGCCAACCTCGGAAGACCGCACGCAACACGTCCCGGTATCCCGACTCTCGCAGCGCTTGGGTTATCCTTTGCGGAGTGAACGTTCCTCACACCTGAATACTCCAGTATGCCGTCACGGTTCATCTGGCTGATGTACCTATACACCGTGGGCTTGGAGCTTCCCACTCCTTCGGCGATCTCCTGCATCGAAGGGGAGTAGCCGTGCCTGTCCGCGTATTCGCACACGAACCGCTCTATTGCGGCCATTAGCGTCTTATCCTTGCTTCTCATGCCACCTCCGATTAAATAAAACATATGTTTCATTAGCATACATATTATACATGCCCCACTATCCACTGTCAATACCTTTTTGAAAAGTTTTGTACCGATCTGTCCAAACTTGACAAAACTGTCACGATTATGAAAAGAGGCACGGAGAGTTACTCCGAGCCTCGTATTATGATAGTCTTTCCCAAACTTTTGTCCAAATATTCTATATTCAACTCGCCAGCAAGAGATCCTTGATCTTTCGAATAATCGAATTGCGGATTTGAATCAGTGCTGAGGTGTTCTCACTCAATTCAGTGTAAAATTCTGCCTTCTCCGTTTCTCCGTTAACTGTTCCGTCGAATAAGCCATCCATAATACGAGACGAGAGGCGTTCTGCCACTGCAGCCTCATACGCACTAGTACTACTATTCTGCACGTTAGACTGTAGATCCTTATCACTGCTAAGCTCAGTTATTATATTGCCTATCTCCTCGTCTGCGTGTGCATAGCGAAGATTAAACTTTTCGATGATCTCATCGATCACCGACATAGTTCTATCCGCAGCAGTAACATCCGTTGAAATGCCGTTAAATGCCTGATCTTCCGCAGATAGAAAAATCGTGAATTCTTCCTGGGACAGCTTGGTTGAGTATTCGACTAGTTCAACGAGTTCGGAGGCATCAATATCAGGTGTAACCTCTTTCTCATAAAGTACGTTGTACAGGACACTAAAGACAACCGCCAACTGCTCCATATCTCGATTCCATACATTATAAACAGCAGAGATATAGTAGAACAGCTTCCCAAATTTATCCAATTCCAGAGCAAAAGCTTTCCTGAGATCCGGCTCAAGAGCGCGGTAATTGCGGGAAATGCTGGCAATCATCGATGTCAATTCGCCACCGTTTTCTTCATTGGAAGAAATCAAGCTGTAAATCTTCTGTGCATCTAAAAGCGTTACAACACAATAATCCAGAATATGATCCCGTTTCGCAAACAGGATGTTCGGATCAGTCTCGTTCTCGGTGGGAAGGTACAGTTCACCGCCGTAATACTGTGTAAAGAAAGCCCGGATCATATCAGGATCGTTTATAAAATCCATTACGAAGGTGCGCTTGTTGCGAGCTGTACGATTCAAACGCGATATTGTCTGAACAGCCTTTACGCTGCTGTTCAGCTTTTTGTCAATATACATGACACAAAGAGCATCTTCGTCAAAGCCCGTCTGCAGCTTGTCGGCGACGATTATAATCCTGCAGTCGTCGTTTTTATGAATGATCGATTTGATATCATAAGGTACACCGTGTTCAAGATAATCCTTATTCATCTGCTCTTCAGTGAACTTGATGCCGTCAAGCTCGATCGTGCCGGTAAAGGCAACACAAGAGCGGAACCCACAGCCACGCTTTTTCAGATACTCATCTATGGCTAATTTATAGCATACGGCATGTTTGCGGGAAGGCGTAATAATCATGGCTTTCGATCTTCCCTCAAGCCAGGTCTGGCGACGCTCGATGAAATCGCTCAACATGATCTCCGTTTTCGTTTGGATCACTTCATCAGAGGACGTCACATAATTAAGGATCGCCGCCTGCGCTTTTGCACTGTCATATTCGTTATCATCTTCCTTCTTCTTTTCAACGCGATAGAAGTCCCGATACGAAGTATAACAGAGCAACGGGTTGAGAATAAAGCGTTCCTCGATTGCCTGCTTCATGGAATATTTGTCAAAATACGTCTTACCTATTTCCGTGCGCGTACCGAAGAGCTCCATGGTCTCCTTCTTAGGCGTAGCGGTAAAGGCAAAGTAGCTGACGTTGCGAGTGCTGCGAATGGCCGCTCCGTCCCGAATCAGCTGATTCTGCCCATCTTCCAGATCTTCATATATATCATCCAGTTCGACCGCCTCCTTTAAAGACTTGCCGGTCAGGGTTTCAGACGCCTTGGACATGGACTTGCCTGCGGTAGAGGAATGAGCTTCATCAATAATAATGGCGTAATTGCGATCCTCGTGCTGTTTGATTTCACTCAGGATCGGTCTGAATTTCTGCAGCGTTGTTACGATAATATAGCCGCCGTCATTCAGCTTTTTCAGCAGATCCTTAGAGGTCGTATCGATATGCTGCGCCACGCCTTTTTTTCCATCAACGTTCATCAGCTCAGCGCCTAACTGTCCGTCAATGACCGTGCGGTCGCTGATAACGATGACCGTGTTGATTTCCGGATGGTTGATCATCCGCTTCGCCAGCCAAGCGATGGTCTTCGTCTTGCCGCTGCCGGCGCTGTGCCAGATAAGGTAGCGTCCGCCGACTCCGTTTTTCTGCACATCCTGTTCACAGCGCAGGACTGCCCGAAGTTGGTGAAAGCGAGGGAAAATCATGGCCCCCTCATCGTCGATAAACATGAACTCCCGAATGATGCGCAGCAGCATATCCCGCTGAAGGATATCTTCCCAAACATAGCAGGTGCTGTGCTTGCCCGGAACAACGGGATTGCCTGCACCTTCATCGTCTGATCCACGGTTGAAAGGCAGGAACTTGGTTTCCTTTCGGTCCAGCCGTGTGGTCAGAAATGCCGCAAACTCATCCAAAGTGAAGTATGCCAGCGTGCGGCGGTTAAAGGAGAATATCAGTTCGTCCGGATTGCGCGTCGTCCGGAATTGCTTTGTTCCCTCAAAGACTGCCTTTTGCCCGGCTGTCTGCTTTTTCAGCTCGATCATCACAATGGGAATGCCGTTCAAGAACATCGCAAGGTCTACCCGGTAGGGATCGGCCTTGTCCTCAAAGCTGAACTCCTTTCGGATCGAGAACACGTTTTTCTTATAAAGCTCAAGTCCTTCGGACATTGCACTCAGCCCTGACTTGAAAAAGGCAAGGCTGAATTTCGTCCCGCTTGCGTAATCCTCAACCCATTCATTAAGGGCAGTCAGCAGTCCGCGGTTTTCGATTTTTTGGCACAGCAGCTCCACATACCGTTCCTGATAACGGGAACCGTATGTTTCCTTTAACCTGGCAAGCTCTTTGGACTGGGTCGCTTCCAGGAACGCAAACAGCTTGCTGACGTCCAGAGCGTGCTTATAGTCATAGTCTGCCTTCTGACCGGCTACATAGCCATGGGCGAGAAAGTAATCATAGATCTCGTCCCGGAAGGGGTTTTCCCGAAGATCCGATTCTGCCATATTGATTCCTCCTTTTCTCTCCGAGGTCTGGCACCCTCGGCGGTGGGGAATTATTGTTTTTCTTCTACAGCAGCAGCTATATACTGCTCAATCTCTCTTGTAATAAACCTGATATTATCCAAGCTCATTACTTTGCTTCCCATATTGGCGATAATGCTGTCCGACTCAAGAGAAATACCCATCATCTCTTTGGCTTGTTCTACATAATAGTTGGTTTTATACTGAATATAAGCTGTTTTTTCTTCTTTCGATAGCAGAACCATTTTATAAACCAAGTCAAAGCGAGATCGCAGCTCCGGAGGGATCTTTCTGTTGAATTCGTTTTCATCAATATTAGAAGTAAAGATGATGATGTACTTATTCAAATCATATTCTCTACCCTGAGAATCTGTAAACTTACCATCTGCAAGCAACTCGAGAAAGAAATTATGCACCTCCTGACTTGCTTTCTCAAATTCATCAATCAGAATAACAGTGGACTTGCTCTCTGCTATCTTGCTTGACAGTTCCCCTTTACTGCTTCCAACATATCCTCGTGGACTTCCTATAAGACTGCTTAACGCATTATGATCGCTGTAATTTCCAAGATTAATCTTGATGTATCTTTCATTCGGCGCAAGGAAATCATGCAACAGCTTTGCTGTTAATGTTTTGCCAATGCCGCTTGGCCCGCATACAAACGCTGAAAAGACTTTTCTTTCTCCAAGCTTGTTAAACAAGCGAAATCGCTTTAGCTCTTGTATCAATCTGGTTTTGAATTTAGGATTGCCGAACAGATTGGCTTGGAGATAAATTCCCAGCCCAACGATAGTCTCGTCCGCACAATCCACAATATTGGTGACTGTCGTGTCATCCAGCTTTAGAAACTTCTCCAATGGCGCACTGTCGCTAAAGAAATAAAACAAAGCACTGAGAATATCACTTGCATATTTCTTGTCAACAATAAATTTCCTGTTTTTGTTGTGATCTTCTTCAGCAAGTTGAAGAGCTGTTATCAGATGTCCACTCCATACATCGACTCTTTCATTATCTCCTGAAATTAACAACGAAATATCATAATACTCGTGTTTAAACGGATGAATCTTAATTTCTTCTCCATCCTTCTTGGGGGTGTTTCTGATTACAGCAACATAGCTCATCTCCTGTGCTGTCAACACTTTTATGTTTTCAAGCTTAATTGTATCTGAGATAGCATCCCAGTTTTTTCGATCGTATGTGTATAGCGTTAGTCCTGCCATATACTTACCCTCACACATTCAATTCCTGAATAACTGCAATTACATCAATGTAGTGCATCTCTGCTTTTGCATCAAAGCCCTTTCTGTCTGGATTGGTTGCATCATCTGCCGTCTCAATTTCGATTGTACTTTTACGTTCGTTATATGCAGATAGCATGTCCATTCTTGCTCTTACTTCTCCGGCGTTATGCTTCCCGCGATAGATACCAATGACTGTAACCGGACCTATCTCTATGTCGGCAATACTGTACTGAGATTCCATCTCATTCTCAAGCTGAATCGGGATCTTTAGAATAATCTGATCCCCTTTTTTACCAGTATTTACTTTCTCGGGCATTTTCCCCGTTAGTATGTATGATGCACCTTTAAAAAATGCATCCGCAAGGCCTGTAAGATCTTTCTGCCCAAGTCCTTCGACAGGTATTTGATCAAGAAAGCCGCTCAAGAGTGCTTTTACTGCCATCATGTCATTCCCGTTATGAACTGTTAACTGAACATTTTTGATTTTTATCAGATTCCCGATCTTGTTATCGTCAATTTTCTTGACCTCGGTTGCCTTCTTTACTATCGGAGATAGAACGGTGGATTTTGTAGAAACCACTTTTATGGTGTCCGTTGTCTTGCTGGATTTCGATCCTTTTAGATCGGATGAAGCAGAAAGCTTAGGAAACAATGCGTTTAGAAAGGACTGTTTTACATCAAATTCTCCATGTGCATTAGCAGAAACATCCCAGCCTCTTTCCTTTATAGTCTGTTCGAGTATCTTATTATCCATTTGCATTGTGATTTCAAACGCTTTTGCATAATTGATATAGTACACGTTAAACATTTTACACCTCTATTTTTCCGGTAATCGCCTCGTAGATCAGGCTTTGTCGGTATTCTTTCAGTTGCCTAATGGTAGCCTCATTCTGCATTACTGTGTGATCCAGTGATGTGCATCTTGAATCAAGCGCTTCAACAATACGATCCTGTTCTTCACGCGTCGGCAACACTACAGGGAAATATAGGAACCAATCCATCTCGATGCTCTCGACTGTTGCGCCTATTTTTTGATAGAGCCTTACAATGATATCGTTCATTCCCCTCATGTAGTAGAGCACGAAGGCTGGATTGACATCACCGGTCATACTAAGCGATCTGAGATCCTGATTGATCGTAACCGGGATTGTTGCTACAGCAACCGGGAATGTATGACGAAGGATACCGGAGCGAACGCAAAAGATTAAAGCCCCAGAAGAGAACAGCGTAAGCCCGCACTCATCAACAGCGGTTTGCGTAATATGATCCTCGGAATCAAGGAGATAATCCGATTTTATATCCTTAGAAGACACCCAGGGAATATCGCCGTCCCAATAATCGGCATTATCTTTTGACGGTGTGGAACCGGTTGCCGGTGTTCCCAACCTTTTTAATGCTGTAATTTTCCAACCCTCTGGGATCTCTCCGATCCATTCAACGCCGCTATCCTTCATGGGCACGGTGGGATCAAGGCCTTTGGTGACCGCCTCATAGATGATGCTCTGCCGCCGCTCTTTCAGCAGCGCGTTGGTCTTTTCCTTTGCGGCAATCAGCGCATCAATCTCGGCACATTTAGTGTCGAGGAATGACGTGATCCGCTTCTGCGTCTCATAATCCGGATATGGAAGTTTGAAGTTTGCAAAAGCGTCTGCCGAAATCTCCTTAAATGTGGTTCCCGAGGCAAACAGATCAAACTGTTCGCCATAAATGCTCATGACATAATAATAGTATTTCGCATCAACCGAATCTTTCGGGACGCAGGATAGGCAACCTTGATTGGTGCAGAGAGAGTTGCTGTTAATGGCCACAAGCCCCACGGGAGCACGTTTGGAAAAAATGATGCTACCTTCCGGAATGAGACTTGTTGCGCAGGAGTTCAAGCCATCCTGCGTAATGCTTTTATGACCGGCAGAGACATATACACCTTCGGTCGTATAGTCGGCAGGGGTGATCCAAGGAATATCGCCATCCCAAAAACTTGCCTCACCGCTTTTCGGCGTTGCTCCGGCAATTATGTCAAAGTTGGTCTTGATTTTTCGCAGCTCCCAGTTTTGCGGAATTGCACCGATCCATTCGATCCCACTGTCTTTCATGGCTCGCATAGTTATCGTTTCCCCTTTCCTCGCACGTGGAGGGTTTTATGGGAGGCCCAAAATGCACCATCTGGCTTGATAATCAGAATATCAATGGGACCACCAACAGTTTTTAGCCGTTCTTGGAATCGCATGGTTTCTATAGTCGTATTAATGGCGTATGTAGCAAAATCAATTCCATCCTGGAGAGAAAAGAAATTCCAAGGTATAGGGGGAGCCTTTAATTCGTCATACAGGACGATTTCTTCACCCGTTTTTTGATCTTTTCCTTTTTTCTGCGTCCACAATGAATTGATGATCCTTGACAGGATTTCGGTCTCACCGTTCCATGCCGCACCCTGGGAGGAAGTATCAAGTTCGTCAATGCGGTTGGCCATTACAAAAACTCTATACACTTTCTGCACAGATGTGGTTCCAGTTTTTGAATAGCCCGCCACTTGAAAGACAATATCAGGAATCGGAACATAGCTTCTAAAATGTGCAAGAAGGAGCGCGGGAACATCACAGATATCAGTGTCTTTTTGAATAGAGTTATGTATGAACTTTTCAACATACCCTGTCAACGGCTTCCCGTTGATAGCAGCGGCTCCGCATGTTGAAATGCCTGTGCTGTTCGGAGCTAAAAAAGTCTTATATGTCGTATCTGAATAATGAACACCTTGGTACTTAGTAATAATTGCACCTTTTCCATCAGGAAGCGGGCTAAAATCTTGTGTATTGAAAGTCGTTCGGCTATCGCTAGCCATAACGATGCCTTCTTCAACATGGATCGTAATGATTAATGACATCTGTATCTCCTTTTGTCTTAGCCTAATGTTAGCTGAGCACCACCTTCAGGGTCTGCTGCAGCTCTTCTTCGTTGGCGATGATCTCTTTGAGGATGTCCTCACTCTTGCGAGGCGGCGTATATTTGTAGAAATACCGGGTGAAGGGAATTTCATAGCCGATCTTGTCCTTGCTGCGGTCGGGGAAAGCGTCGGGTACATAGGGCAGGACCTCCGCCTTGATATATGCATCGATGTCCCGCTTGAGCGGGATGATCTCTGTATCACGCCGCTTGGGATCCACCTGCACTACACCCCGCTTGATGACTTTGTTGCCCTTCTCGTCATACAGCGGACATTCCATCGTCACCTTGGTATAGCCAAAGTCGTTCGCGTCAAAGAACTTGCTGATCTCTGACTGCTGTGCGGCGCGGTATTCCGCGACAATTGACTTTCGATTTGCTTCGTCGATGAATTTGCGTTTATTGCCTAGCGATTTCGGAAGCTGAGGAATGAACTCCTTGGTTGCATCGATGAGCTGGATCTGCTTATTACGCTTGCGATTGGGCGTTTTGGACAGAATCCAGATATAGGTATAGATGCCTGTGTTATAAAACATTTGGTCCGGAAGCGCAACGATTGCTTCAAGCAGATGGTTCTCCAGTACATAGCGGCGTATCTCGCTCTCCCCGCTGCCGGCATCGCCTGAAAACAGCGGAGAACCATTCAAGATAATGGCCACGCGGGCGTCATCCTCGGCTTTGGCTAACAGATTCTGCAGGAAAAGAAGCTGCCCGTCGCTGACGCGGGGTGTCCCAGCCACAAAGCGGTTGTTGGGCTGCTTGAGCTCTTTTTCCACCGTGCTCTTTTCCGTTTTCCACTCTACGCCGAAAGGAGGATTGGTGATCAGCAGGTCAAATTTCTCTCCCGGAAACTGGTCCTCTGTAAGGGTGTTGCCCTCACGAATATAGGCGGGATCGTCGCCCAGCATCAGCATTTCCGCCTGGCAGACCGCGTACGCCTCCGGGTTGTTGTCCTGACCGTAAAGGCGAATGTTATCGGCACGGATATTGAAGCCCTCCTCCGGATCGGTAAGCATGCGCTTAGCTGTAGTCAACATGCCGCCGGTACCGCAGCATCCGTCATAGATGCGAATGATCTTGCCCTCTTTTTTCAGACTGTCCACGTTCTCGCTGAGCATCAGATCAATGCAAAGTTCGATGACCTCACGGGGGGTGTAATGATCACCGGCCTCGGCATTGGCCTTATAGGTGCGGATGATCTCTTCGAAGATATAACCCATAGCCATGGGGCTTGTGGTGGAGGGGTGGAAGTCAACTTCCGAGAAGGCCTTTACAACCTCGAACAAGATGCCCTTCTTAATCATGAACTCCACTTCCTCGCGGAATTTCAGACTCTGCAGGATCCTTTGAATGCTGGGTGAGTATGCGGCGATAAATTCCAGGAAATTGGAATTGAGGTTGTCGCTGTCTCCAACCAGCTGTTCCAGAGAGACGCACTTTGCGTTATAGAACGGCACGCCGCAGGAACGCTTGACCATTTCCTCCAGTTTATCAGGCGTCATACCTTTGACCTTGGAGGCGGCCTGCAGGATCTTTTCGATGTCGGCGTTTTTCTCGGCCAGGATGCAGTCAAACCGGCGGATGATCGCCATGGGGATGATGACGCTGCCGTACTTCTCCGGAGTGTACGGCCCGCGAGTCTTGTTTGCAATGCTTTTTACAAGATTGACTTTGCTGGTTACGTCAGCAGTCAGAGCAGTGTTATTCATTTCGTTTCCTCACTATCGTAATCAAACAGCTCAAGCAGTTTGATGTTTTTATAGATGTTATCCCGGCCAACACGCTCTTTGCTCAGTAGGCCCTGGTCAACGAACTGGTCAAGATAAGTTGCGGCTGTCTGCCGGTGGATGCCCAGTTCCACAAGATCCGCAACCCGGACATAGACCTTTTTGAAGATTGCCTCGACCGTGTTTTGCAGCGGTTCGATCTGACCTTTTAGCGTCGAGAGGTATTCCTTGTCCGAATACTGCGTGATCAGCGCCCGTATGCTTTCGACAATTCTCAATGTCTCTTCGGCGGTTTCCTTGAACGAGCGAAGCATAAATTCTACGATGGGCTCGTATTTTTCCGTTTCCTTGGATACTCGCAAAAGATCGTAATAGAGATTTTTATTTCTGATAATGTAAGAACTGGCATATAGGATTGGCGAATCCAGATAACCTTTTTGACAAAGGAAGAGGATATTCAAAATACGCCCAGTTCTGCCATTTCCATCCCGGAACGGGTGGATGCTTTCAAATTGATAGTGGGCTAAAGCTATTTTTATCAGTGGATGAAGAGAGTATGTGTCATCATCATAAACGAAGTCCAACATATCAATTAGCAATCTGTGAAGGAGATCAATGCCATGCGGCGGCGTGTAGATTATCTCACTCTCTCCATTAGATTTGCGATTCTCTATCCTGGTAAGGTCATTGAAATTCGGAAGGTTCGTCCGGATCCCAGGTTGTTTATGATTCACCGGCGCATTGATTGCTTCGATATCACTGGTTGAGATTAGGCCTTTATCCAGCATCCGGGTATAACCGGCAAACAAAGCATCTTTATAGCAGCTGACTTCTTTTGCCTCCGCCGTAAAGTCTTCAAAGACGACGCCCCGATACAGATCATCATTTGTTGTTACTATGTTTTCGATATTACTGCTGGCCCGTGCTTCTTGGAGCGCGAGTGTATCCAAAAGGATGTTATGATCAGGCAATGTTTTAACTGCGTAATTCAGAATCTCGACTGCAACCCTAGTATCCTCTGCAAGCTTTCCAAGACCAGTAGAAACGTCGATTTCGAGTGTTGAAATCAGCGGCAGTTCGTTATATGGTTGTTTCGGATCAAACATGATTCAACCTCCTGGATATTGGCGGGCAGGTTTGCGCTGCCCGCCAACCGGTGATTACCGTCCGTATGTACGTGTGTTCTTGTGACAGGCGATACACAGAATCTCGCAATTAGAGAGTGTGTCGCTTCCACCAGAAGCTACTGCGGTTTTGTGGTGTGCTTCCCAACCGCCCGATGCATAATCGTTACCGCGTGCATACCAGTTCAAGACTTTGTTGCAACGTCGGGAACCATGTCCGCAAGTAGTACGGCAACATTCACATCTGCCGCCGGAACGCTGCCAAGCTGCAGCTATTACGCTGCTTGAAAACGCCATGCTTTTTTGCATCCTTTCTCCAGTAGAAATTGACAAAGCGCAGCAGATATGCTATGATAAGAATGCTTGAAGGAGCGCAGGGTAAACTACTGATTTTACCCTATACCACCGCCAGTGCCAGCTGGTGGTGGTTTTTGTCTTCGGCTACTATTCTACCACACTTTACTGTTAAACACAACCGTTATACGTGTCGAAGTTTTTTAAATATTTCGTCATATGTGTTAAACTGGCGGCCATAGATTTATCAGTTTTAGAGGATCAGCCCCTTACCAAATAGTTTTTGCATGGAAAGATCGGTAATCACGACTTTTATAACTCCCTTACGTTGCACCAGAAGCCTTTGTTACTTTGTGATAAAGTGACGCAAAGCACTTTTGACGGAGCAAGTCCATCAAAAGTGCTTTGCGCTCTGCAAGACCATATGAAATACCAGCGGGTTAATGTCCCTGCAAGCATCGCCTTTGTGTACACAAACGCCGCTTGCAAGGGCTGTGCCCTATGACCCGATGCCGCGGAGCGTGGATGATTTAGCTTACTCGAATTATTGTACCGCAGGATAAAACCGTTTCAGTTCGACGTCTCTCCGAAAACGTGCAGATAGTAGTCCTCCAGCGAGGGCATTACGGGCTCCGCTTCAGGCGCGGGCGCTTCGTCCGAGAGGATGCGGAGGGATACGCCGCGGTCGTCCTTCTGGATGTTCGTGACGGTGAAGCGGGCTTGGAGCTCCTGCACCTCGCTTGGCGCCGCGGGCACGCGCCAGACCCTGCCATCGATACGGGAGATGAGCTCGGCGGGTGGAGCGTTATCGACTATCACGCCCTTTTTGAGCATGATGACGTCGCGGGCGATGTATTCGATATCGGAAACGACGTGCGTTGCTATGATCACGATCTTGTTGAAGGCGATCTTTGAAATGTAATTGCGGACGGCTATGCGCTGTTTGGGATCGAGCCCGGCCGTGGGCTCATCGAGCACGAGCACGGCAGGATCGCCGAGCACCGCTTGAGCGAGCGCGAGCCGCTGCTTCATGCCGCCGGAGAAGGATGAAATACGCTTCCCCGCGGCGTCAGAGAGCTCGACTGCTTCAAGCACTTCGGCGATATCCCTTTTCGCCTTTTCGTGCGGAACGGCTTTAAGCTCGGCGACGTACCAAAGGAAGCTCTCTGCGGTAAAGCTTCCGTACATGCCCGGGTACTGCGGCATGAAGCCGAGCTTTTCGCGGAATCTGCCGCCCATCTTCAAAACGTCCTTGCCGTCGAAGGTGATGCGGCCCTCGTCCGCCTTTAGGTTGTCCGTCAGTATGTTCATGAGCGTGCTTTTTCCCGAGCCGTTCGGCCCGAGGAGCGCATAAACGCCGGGCTCGAGCACGGCCGAAAAGCCTGTGAGCGCCCTCGTTTTCCCATACGATTTGCTTACCTTTTCAAATTCAAGCTTCATTATCGTCACCTTTATTTCGCAGTTTTGCGGTATGCTTTGAAAAGCAGCAGGAGCGTTATTGATGCAAATGCGGCAGTAAACACAGCGAGCACGCCGAAGCTCGACCGGAAGAGCTGCTTTTCGGCTGAGAACAGGAGCATTTCATTTGCTCCGAAGAAGGACATGAACGACGCAAAGCCCGCTGCGTCAAGCCCCGCCTTGAAGACGAGCGTCGGAAGGAGCGTTATTCCGAGCGCCGCGCCGAACGCCGAAACGAAGCTTTGGCTCAGCGCCGATACCGCAGCAGCGAACAGGGCGAGCAGCAGCGCCGCAGCAAGGCGGACGGCGTACATCAGCGCCATATAGCCGCCTGCGGTCATACGGCTCGATACCGCGGCAAACCCCGGGAAGGAGCAGAGCGGCGCGGAGAGCGCACGCAGGGAACGTCCCGCCGTCAGTGCGGCGAATTCCGCGGCGTTGAACAACAGAAACAGCGCGAACGCAAGCATGAGCCCCGCCGAAAGCTTTGCACGGAAGGTCGCCGACCTTCCGTTTTTCGTGCTGCGGAGGATCCTTTCAAAATGCTCGTTCGCGTCCTTGCCGCCGCGTTCCTTCAAGTACGCGCCAAGCAGTATCAAAAGCAGCGCGGCATACAGCGGATACGACGCTCCGCCAGTGATAAGAGGCTCCGCGCCCGCCGTGTCGGTAAAGTGAGGCTCCATGCCCTCGTCCGCCAGCTGTGTGTATTCGAAATACAGCTCCGAGGCGTAACCAAGGTCGTCCGAAAGCTCGCCGTCTGTTATCTTATTAAGCGCTTCGCTGTAACGAGAATGCTGTTCCGGCGTTATTCGGCCTTGGTCAAGCGCCTCGTCAAGCAGTTCCTTACCGGTGTTCGGCGAGGAATACGCGGAAAGGAGGAGCGAATAAAGCTCCCGCTTTCCGGAAAAAACTCCTTCGGCCTCCATCAAAAGGAAAGTCTTCCAGATGCGGTATTCCCGGCTGGGCTCGGTTTGTACGCGGCGGAAAGCGAGAAACCCCAGCCACGCGGCAAAGAGTACGATCACCGCAAGGAGCACGGGGGTATTGGCAAAGAGCAGCTTTTTCAGCTCCCAGCCGATGAGGCTTCCGCCGTATCCTCGGTTCTTCGCGGGCCGTTCCTTCCGGTGCGTTTTTGTTTTGACAGCGGCAAGCCCCGCCGCGATATGCGCTTTCAGCTTCCCGCCCGCCGATCCGGCGCGTCCCCTTTTGAACGTGAACAGCAGCACGCAGGCGCAGGCTCCGAGCGCGAGCCACACGGCGCAGGCGGCGGGCGCGGCGGCGTTGAGGCTTATGCATTTCAGCCCCGGCTGGATAATATGCAGCCTGTCCGAGACGGCGGCGATATCGTATGCGGAATAGGTGTTGAGCGCATGAACGAGCGGAAATCGTGCCGCGCTCACATTCGAGCAGGCGAACGAAACGCCGTAAAGCAGGCTCCCGAGGGCGAGGGAAGAAACGAGCTCGTATGTCAAAAGCGAGACCGCCCCGCAGAGCGCGCCGAAAGCCGTGCCGGCGAGGAGCTTAACGCCGAGATCGTACAGGAAGAACCGCTTTATGCTCCACACCTCGGGAAAGAGGGCGAGCGCGCGGATGTTCTGCACGACGGCATTCGGATCGGAATAGCCCTGCTTTATAAGGATGACCGAGAACGGAATGAGCGCAAAAAGAAGCGACAGGATCGTATCGCCGGCGATCAGCAGCGCGGTCTTTGCCGTGGCGGACGCGAGCCTGCCGCGCTTTGCAGTGCGAAGCACTGGCAACATCCCGCGCTGCTTTTCGGGGATGAACACCGCGTTTGCAAATATGATGAGCGAGGCGAACAGGAATATCCCGCCGTAGTTCCATGAAAAGAGCGTATCCCATCCGCGGACCCGGGCTATGCCGACGGCGGCATTATCACGCACGTTCGCGTATTTCAGATAGGCGTATGCCTGATATTGGTAGAGCGGATCGGAAAGCCCCGCGCCGGCGTCCTGCTTCAGCCGCTCCATATTGGTCACGGCCTGCGCTATAACGGTCGCAACGCCCGTTCTGTATTCGCTCGTTCTCGCCTCGGTCTCCTCAAAGCCCCGAAGCAGCAGGCTGTCCGGCATATCTGGGCTGAAAACGAAGGTGTAAAGCAGCTCCGGATGCTTGTGAAGATCCGGCAGTGCGTCGCCGTATTTTTGGAGCAACTCCCCGGTTTTGGCTTTGACCGCCTCGTGATAACGCTCTTTGAACACATCGAGCCCCTCGGGGTCGTCAGAGAATGCGGCACAGAACTCCTCCGCCGCCCGGTCCGCCGCAGCGCCAGAATACCCGCCGCTGCTGGGGACCGTCAAAAAGCAGACCGCGGCGCAGGCGATGAGCAGTATCGCGGGGATCACGATATGAAGCCTTGCGTCCGCAAGCTTTTTTATCTCGTTGAATAAAAGCCTCATTTCAGCTTTCTCCGCTCCCCTGCGAAGTCAGGCCGTAGAATTCGGGCAGCTCGGGCTTATCGTAGAAGAAGATCCGGCCCGACGCAAGATCATAGTCCAGCAGGGGATACGGCGTCATATCGTAGACGGGCTTCCCTTCGTCATCGATCCCGTCCTGCATTGCATAGACGCATTGAAGCTGAACGGCGCCCTTGTTGAGCGAGATCAGATCCGCATTTTCGGTGATCAGCGCACCCTCCCGCCCGGCGGCGGCGCCGAGATCGAACACCTGCTCCTCGCCCGTATCGACAAACAGCAGATGCAGCAGGAACGGATCGGCGTCGTCGGTCCGTTCATCGCAGAACACGATGCACTTGCCGGAATACAGCAGATTTGTGCCCAGATCGTCTCCGCTGCAAAGCAGGCGTTTTTCACCGGAGGCGATATCGAAAAGCCAGTATTCATCATTCCGCACGGAGCTCGTTTCGGAGTCCCCGATCATGTAAGAGACCCTGAAAAGCACCCGGCTGCCGTATACCGCAACTGCGTACGCCCATTCGGGGATGATACTGCCGGCATCGGAATAATCGAGCTCCAAAACCTCGCGCAGCTCGTCCGTCTCAAGATCCCGAAGATACATGACCGCTTTATTATGGGTGTTTTCGGGATCGAATCGGGAATCGATAAGGTATCTGTCGGCATACACGGGGTTCTGCTGCGTTGTGAACAGCCCGCTAACGCTCCCAAGCTCCGTTATGCTGCCGTCCGCTTCCGCCTTTAAGGCGGCGAACCGGGCGTTGAACGCATCGTCTTCGATTTTATAGACGACGTAGATGGAGCCGTCCTGCTTGAAAAGCCTCCATTCACGGCATCGATCCATGAGCTTTGCACTGCTGTTCGTCAGCGGATCATAACGATACAGCGCGTCGTCGGGCCCCATAAAGAACACCTTGCCGTCGAGCATGGCAAACGAAAAGAGATTGGCGCATTTTGCAAGCGGGCAGCCCGCCGCCCCCGTGTGGGTGCAGAGCGGATCGGAACAGACCGGCAGCCAGGCGTCGCCGTCCGGATACTCGCGGTATTTCAGCGTTGAAGCCGCGTAAGGAGAGGCGGCGTCTTCGTTGACGTAGCGCACGGAATAAAACTTTCCGTCATCATAGAAGTTCTCATAGGATACGAATGCAAAAGCCGAGAAAATGCCGTATTTTTCGTATGATTCCCGCATCGTAAGACTGAAAAAGTCCGAGGGCGGTCCTATCTTATCGGGCGCGGCTTGTGTCGGAGCGGGCGAGGCGGTATCGGAAGCCTTTTCCGTGGGAATGGGCACGGGAGAAGCGGCGCTCGCCGTCGGATCCGGCGCGAGCGGATCGATCTTTACGCCCGAGCACCCGGCAAAGAGCGCGATTATGAGTACAAGAAACACGCTTGCAAGCCTTTTGGCTTTCAATTCAAACATACCGTATTCTCCTTTTTGCTGTGTTGAGGCTTGTCAGTCGTTCGCAGACGAAGATAAGCTTTCGCTTATCCGTTCATCCGTACAGACTATGATCGAACTCTTTCTATACAGTGCCAGCAGGCGGTCGCGGTCCGTTTCGCCGCTTTGATGCTCGACGGAGCAGAGCATTCCGCCGCTGACATGCAGCAGATTATAGGTCGGGAGCGCGTTCTCCCTGTCCATGAAGCAGATGAGTATGCAGTCTCCGAAGGGCTCGTCATGCACTGCGGCAATGCACACGCGCTCGCCGTTTTGTGTGACGCCGACAGACGAAAGGCTTGCGATATAGCTCATGTCGTCGTCAAGCAGCACCGCGCAAGTGCTGCCCGCGGCGAGCTCTTTCCGGTCGATCGCCGCGTATTCATCCTTGCCGTCGCCGTCGATATCGAGCGGCCAAAGCATCGCGTTTTCATCAGCGGCGGATGAGTGCCGAACGGTGCATCCAAGTGCGGCGTCGAGCGCTTCCGCCTGCCCGATCGGGAACGGGTTCCACGATATCGTAAGCTGTGCAAGACCGCCGAGCCCCATAAGCGGTGATAGATCCGTTATCCGATTGCCGGTGAGATCGAGCACATCAAGAGCGCTTAGCCCGGCAAGCGGGGAGACGTCCGTCAGGCCGCAGTGGACCAGCCGGAGCACGGTCAGCTTCGTCGTTCTCGCAAGGAACGATATATCGGAAAAACTGCAGTCCCATGCTACAAGGTGCCTGAGATTTGAAAGCCGGGCGAGGGAGGCTGTGTCCGATATCTCCGCTTCGACCAAGAATAAGGAAAACAGATTCGGCAGCTTGTCAAGGTCGGACAGATCATCGAACCGGCCTTCACAGAGCGCAAGCCCGGATATCCTCAAAAGCTCGGATCCATACACGGGACCGCTTTCGCGCCCGAGCTGCGCCAGCACCGCCTTTTCAACGAGCGGATCCGCAAATGCGGCAGCCGGCTCCCCGGGCTCCGGCGATACGGTCGGCTCCGGGAATGAGGTCGCAGCCGGAACCGGCAATTGAGTCGGCAGGACCTGCGGCGTATCCTCCGGACCGGCGGCGGCCTTGACGGCCGGATCGGTGATGCAGACGGTCGCTGCGGCTATTATAAGCAGCACGGCGATGACGCAAACGAGCTTTTTCGGTTTCCTATAGCCCAGCACGTTTTTAATGCGGGCCTTAACGCACGTTTCGCCGAACGATACCGGGCAGGGGGAGGGGAAGCCGCTCTCCCGCGTTTCGGCAAACCTCAAAAGCGCTTTTCCGTACTGCTTCTTGAGCTTCGGATCCCGGGCGATGATGCTTTCGTCGCAGCTCATCTCCATATCGCGCGTCATCAGCAGGAACGCGAGCCAGACGAACGGATCGAACCAATGCACCGAGAGCACGGCGAACGCAATGAGCTTTACTATATGGTCGCCCCTCCTGATATGACTGTTTTCATGGGCGATGATAATGCCCTTTGTCTCCGCGTCGAGACTGGCGGGCAGATACACACGCGGGCGGAAAATGCCGAAAACGAAGGGCGAAACGACCTTTGCCGATTCGTAAACGCCGCCCGTCATTCGGGCTCCGCGCAGTTTTTTTATAAGCTCGACCGTTTTGACGGCGGAGATCACGGCGAGCGCAAGCATCCCGATAAGCCAGAAGAACGCGATCAGCTTCATCCAATCGAATGCGGGCTGGGCGGGCACGGCTTCATACGGCGCGGCGGTCTCCGCCGGAACGGAGGTCTGCGGCACGGCTTCGAAAGCATTGAATAATTCGGCGGCTCGGAATACCGTCCAACCGTCGCCAGGCGCGGTCGTTTTGCGCGTGAACAGCCCGAACAGGCTGAACGCCGCCCTGGGACCGACGGGGCAGACGAGCCGGAACAGCACGGGCAGCCACGCGAGATATGACCATTTCTTCGGTGCGCGCCTGAGCAATAGCCGAACGAGCAGCACGAACACGACCGTCGCCGCTCCCAAGAGGCTCATCCTCAGCACCGTTTGGAAAAGCGCGCTCACTCTTCGTCACCGTCCTCCTCATACTCGTCGATCAGGCGGCGAAGCTCGTCCGCCTCCTTTTTGCTGATGCGCCTGCCGCCGAGGAACGAAACGAGGAACCCGGGCAGCGAACCGCCGAAGGACCGCTCCACGAACACGGCGCTCTCAAGCCCCATGACTTCCTCGCGCTTTGCGGCGGCGGAGACCATGCCGTCCTCGTTTTTGGCAAGCCCCTTGTCGATAAGCTTGCGGAGGATCGTATAGGAGGTCGATTTCTTCCAGCCGAACTCATCGAGGCAGAGCCTTGCAAGCTCGCCCGAAGGTATGGGCTCGTTGTCCCAAATGAGGTTCATCAGCTTCTGATCGCTTTCGCAAAGCCTTTTATAATCCACGGTCATCGCTCCTTTTGGTTGTTCTATATTTATAGACTAACTTTATTCTATAACCATAGACCACATTTGTCAAGCCCTTAATTGATCGGGATCTGTGAAAAACGCCGGAGATTTTTCACTCCGGCGTCCATAACGTCAGCTCAACACCGTTTACCGGATCACCTGCGCTTCAGCGCGGATGCGGACCGAGTTCGCCCCGCGGATCCATTTGAGAAGATCGTTTGCTTTAAGGTCCGTGGTCACACCTTCGGCTTTGGCGAGCCGGGAGGTAATGAAATCGATCTGCTCATTGGCCTGACGGTCGATCTCCATGTGTGCATCCTCCTTTTTAACGATGAAAAGCATAGCAAAGGATAATTATGCTGTCGAACGTGCGAAAGCTTTATTCAAAAAAAGCTTTTGATTGCAGGAATAATCGTACTCCGTTCAAATAATCCGTTATCGCTATTCGCACCAAAAACCCGGGTTTTCGGGCCCGGGTTTTTCTTTGCCCAAAATGCCTAAAACCCAATGATCATAAGGTTTTTTGAAGCTCAGTATTTCAACTTGGATCAACTTAGAATCGTTAAAAACAGGATGCGTTGCACACCGGTTGCACACGGTTTTGGATCCTGTTTTCTCAGCTGTTTAGCATTTTTTCCGCTCCCGGCACGATCCCGTTGCACACTTTCTGGAAATTAGAGTTCCGTTCTTTGTTATTTCAGCTGGGCTTTCAGCTCCCGGAAGCTTTCCAGCGCGCTTTGCAGGTTTTCGATGATCTCATCGGCGAGCACGTCGGGCGAAGGCAGATTATCCAGATCCGCAAGGGATTTGTCCTTGATCCAGAAGATATCGAGGCTGGTCTTGTCCCGCCCAAGTATTTCCGCAATATCGAACTTGCGCCAGCGGCCGTCGGGATTATCCTCGCTCCATGTTTCGGTGCGCTCAAAGCGGTTCTCCGGGTGATAGCAGGCGATGAATTCCTGCAGATCGGAATACTGCATCGGGTTCTGCTTCAGCGTGAAGTGGACGTTGGTGCGGAAATCATAGATCCAAACGGTCTTAGTCTGCATTTCGGGGCCGGCGGGGCGCTTGTCAAAGAAAATGACGTTCGCCTTTACGCCGGGCTTGTAGAAGATGCCGGTGGGCAGACGCAGGATCGTATGCAGGTCGGTGGTCTGCAGCAGCTTTTTGCGGACGATCTCGCCCGCGCCGCCCTCGAACAGCACATTATCCGGCACGACTACGGCGGCCTTGCCCGTCGCTTTCAATATCGTATTGATGTGCTGTACGAAATTGAGCTGCTTATTGCTGCTTGTCGTCCAGAAATCCTGACGGTTATAGACGAGGTCTTCCTCCTCCTGCTCGCCTTCCTCGTTGGTGAACGTGAGGGAGGATTTCTTGCCGAACGGCGGGTTTGTCAGCACGTAATCCACGCGGTAGCCCGGATCGGTCAGCAGCGAATCCCCGCGGGTAACGGGCACGGCGCCGTAAATATCGCCGATGTTGTGCAGATACAGATTCATCAGGCAGAGCTTGAAGGTGGAGGCGACAAGCTCATTTCCGTAGAACGTGCCGTTCTTCAAAAACTCCTTCTGATCGCGGTCGAGCGAATAATTAGCGGGATCGGCAAGGAACGCCTGCGCCGCGAGGAAGAAGCCGCCGCTGCCGCAGCAGGGATCCGCGATGGTCTTCATAGGCTCCGGACGGATGCAGGCGACCATTGCCTGTATCAGCGCGCGGGGCGTGAAGTACTGCCCTGCGCCGGATTTCACGTCCTCGGCGTTCTTCTGCAGCAGACCCTCGTAGATCTCGCCCTTTACGTCCGAGGACATGGATACCCACTTTTCGCGGTCGATCATCTGCACGATGCGGTAGAGTATCGCGGCGTTTGAGACCTTGTTGATCGCCCCTTGGAATATCTGGCCGAGTATGCCGCCCTGTCCGCCAAGCGTTTCAAGCGTCTTTTTGTACTGCGCTTCCAACTCCGCGCCGGTGAGGGTGTTCATATCCGTCCAGCCGCAGCCCTCGGGAATGCCGGTCTTTTTGTTATACGGCGGCTTGGAATACTCATCCGACATTTTAAGAAAGATGAGATAGGTAAGCTGCTCCAGATAATCGCCGTAGGAAACGCCGTCGTCACGCAGAGGGTTACACATCCCCCAAACTCTTGAGATAATAGAGGTTTCATTGCTCATGTGCTTCTGCCTCCCGTTGCTTGGTATAGTAGTCCAACCAGAATTGCACGTACAAATACTTATCACGAACAGATTGATCTAAAGAATCATTGATCATATGATTCACATAATTAATTACTCCCTCTCTGTGCTCTTTTGCAGAAGCATGGAAACTAAAATAATCCAAATAATTGATTACGAAAAACCCATCCTGCTCTAAATGTGTGAATCCATTCATGAAGGCTTTATCCGTCGTGTCGGTGATCTCTTCGCATAAATCCATAGGAATAATGATCCGGGGATATTGAGCAAGCTTCTCAGCTCTAAGGTAAGCTTCTACCATTGCAGGGCCGAACAAGACGTTCTGCTCTTCGAACGCTTTCCCTCGGACGATACTTCCGCGAACAAAAACCGGCCTCTTCTGACACAACATTCTAACCTGAAAATTCAGACAGAGCCAAGTCAAAACCGGAAGCGCTGATTTAATGTTATCCCTGATAAAGATACATACGCTGTCAGACATTACATAGTAATGAATATCTTGCGGTGATACAACAGGTACGCTCTTATCACCGATTTCTTGATTTATTACAAATCTCTTTTTCGCTTCATCGAAAATCTCAGCAATTTCATCGCATGTGCTTGTTTTCACAATTTCTTTGAACCCCAAGAGGTCCATGAACGCAAAATAGTATGCTACATACTCTTTCATCGTTTTCTCCTTAATGACATATAGATGGGCTTTGGCTTATAAAAACCAGCGCTGATCGCTTAGGGCTTTGGCGTCCCCGCCATCCTGATAATGGATACAATTTCAAAAGCGATACTGATAGCGGTTGGGATAACTACCGCCCAGAACAGTTGAGAGCGAATATTGATTCTTTTTAGGTTTTTCTCCCTCTCTTCTCCCCAAGGGAACACAGCGGGAGGGAACACCCTATCCCATATTGTTTTGTCATGTGTAACAGTTTTGATAAACGAAAACATTAGTATAAACAATAATGGATAATATGATAAATCCCTCAACTTCGTATTAAAGAATCGAACAAGGAAATAAACTCCAAGTGAAAGCCAAAACACGAATGTTGCAACTTTGCAGATAGTATAGCTGATTTGATACTCTGTGCACTTTTTAAGAAAGGTTGTCCAATCATCAACAAACAGCCTTTCTTTATCATTGTCCGAAAACTCATATCTGCATCGAGCAGTCTCGTCCTTAAGTTTAAATGTTGGAGCTATGGTGATTTCTATCGAAGTCGAGCGATCCTTCGATTCACCTGAAACATCGAGGCTTATGGTTTTTCCATTCTTAAAATTATCATACTTCAAGAGTTCATCGCGATCTTCAAAAGCGAGGGATGTACCTTGGTCTGTCGTTGCCTTGTAGCGTATTCTTTCACAGTATTTTTCAAGAATACTGTCCAACTCTATAATTCTATTTTGAGAGATAACCAGCCTTTTGCGGTATGTAGTTTCTTTTCTTATTATCATTTTATAAACTCCCCTCAAATGCTTCTTTCAGAATGCTTTGCCGCATGGCTTCTGCCTGCTGTAATGACAAAGTCACCGTTTGCTCAATATTTTCGCATACAGAGATTTTCTCTCGAATATCGTAAACAATTCTGTCTTGGTCCTCTGGAGAACACATTTTTATCTGGAGCAGTCGGGCTTTCTGAATACCAAACGCTGGTTGACTGGTTTCGTTTTTTCCTTCCATAAGCTGCTCTGTGATTAACGGTGAGGAAAACTGCCAGAACAGGTATTCGGGATTGATTCTTTCTGCATCCGGTTGAATCAGAATTACATTAGCGGATAAGGTGTAGTTCTGCGGAAGTGGCAACCGGAAAGGCTTCCCTATGGTTCCAATTTTGCCCATTACAAAGTCGCCTTC
Organism: Clostridia bacterium; assembly: GCA_017394835.1. Classification (GTDB taxonomy): domain Bacteria; phylum Bacillota; class Clostridia; order Christensenellales; family CAG-138; genus UBA3857. The sequence continues at coordinate 198,753 of JAFPXD010000007.1, read as the reverse complement.
GCGCAATGTATAACGCTGCAATTGTTCTTCATGCACGACTGGATTCACTTTGCGTGCATCTTTGAACCGGATAGTTTTTCCGGTGTAGTCTATATCTCCAATGCCAATATAAGGAATCCCATTTTCAAACTCAGGTGGTGTTCTATGACTTGGCTGCGGATCAATCATTGTAGCAACGCTGGCCATGGTGATGCTATCAATACAATTCTCAAACGCCTCTTTCAGCACGGCCTGCCGATACACAGCAAGCTGTGCTTTTGTTTTCTTCAGCGTTTCCACACCGGCGTCAAGCTGGGAGAACATTTCCTCAATCCTGGCAACGATGCGCTCCTGATCGGGCAAATCATATAGAGGAACCTCAATTGCTGCAAAGTTTTTTGAAGAAATGCCACCCATGAGAGATGTTGACAACAGCCTGAACTGTTCTCTGAACCTCTCAAATCTTGAATAGTAAAAAAGGTACTTCGGAAGAAACTTTCCCTTGTCATTTACAATTGCAAATAACTTGTTTCCAAAGCATACATCTTCATTAACAATTGCAGTCTTCTTGCCTGCGCTTCCACCCTCGGAACAAACAAATATGCTTCCGGCAGGCGCAATTCTGAATCCGGTTTCGAAATAAGGAATTATTACTCCGGTATTGTATGATATTGTTCCGTCGAATCCAACATCCTTAGTCCCAATGTAGTTCCATCCTGGAACGTTTTTCATGTATTTTTCTTTTTTTACTGTGGCATTGATACTGTTACCATTATAGATTGTAGCAATATCTCCAAGTCGTATCATTTTCATTTTCTATCTCCTAAGCCACCAACTCTACATTCATTTCCCACAAAATCTTTTCATACTCCGCGCCGAACACATCATAGAACCTGCCAAGGCCGCCCTTCCTGTCAAAGGGGCTGAGGTCCAGATCCTCCGGCTCGATGCTGAGGGATACGGCGATATGATCCTTTATCAGTCGCAGCCACTCCATCTGCTCGTCGGTAAAGTGCACGCTGCCGGCGTTGCGGCGCAGCGTCCACTGCATGAAGTTATAGTTCACCCTGTCCGCAAAGGGCGCAAGGTTATCGGCATAGCCCATCTCGAAGCGTATGATCGAGATAAGGTCGGTGAGCTGCGAAACCGTGCCCCGCCTGACCTTCTCCGGCTTTTTGATGGCATAGCAGTCCCACAGGCGGTCAACGGTTATGTTATGCGCTTTCAGTTTTTCATACAGCGCCTTGAGCCGGGCGATCGCCATGGGACGATCCTTATACCGCTGATTGTAAACGATGCGCAGGGCAAGTATCTCGTCCTTGTTTTCCTCTATGAACTCGCGGAAGGTCTTTATGATCCTGTCGGCATTCGCCTGCTTGTCCGCATCGAATCCCGCAAAAAGCACGGCATCGATATTGACGGAATCGATCACCTGCTCATGGCTGCGGCGCACGTTTTCGATGTAATCGCGGACTTCGGGAGCATAGAACGGCTGCACAGCCTCCTTGACGAGCTCTATTTTCACCTCGTCCATGCGGCGCCGCTCGTCCTCGGTGGGCTCGTGATCGTCTGAAAGATCGACTCCGGCCTTCAAAGAAACGACGTCCGGATCGAAGACGTCCAGAAGCCGCTGTGCTATAACGCCCGCGCTGCTGCCGACGGCGGAGCTGAATTCACTGCGCTCCCTGTCGGTCATCTGACTGTTCAAACGGATAACGCGGTTCGCAAGCGAAGTGAGGGTATTCCCGTCCTTTGCGCCCATCGCCACGTTGAGCATCAGCTCCTTCATGCTGACGGAGGGCTTGCGCTCCAGAGTGCGGGTCTCGGTCTTTCTGGATTTGGTAACGCCGACAGCGTCCACGATAACGAAATGGTCCTTGTTCTCCGTGGCGGAGGGCGTGACCTTCTGCAGATCGTCCTTGCCGAGCGTGCGGGTACCGCGGCCCTTCATCTGCTCGAAATAGTTCTTGCTGCGAACGTCGCGCATGAAGATAAGGCACTCGATGGGCTTGACGTCCGTGCCGGTGGCGATCATATCGACGGTGACGGCTATGCGGGGATAATAATCGTTGCGGAAGGCGCTGAGCACGGTCTCCGGGCGGTCCGCCTGACAGGTGATCTTTTGACAGAACTCGTTGCCCTCGCCGAACTCCTCGCGCACGATCTGAATGATGTCGTCCGCATGACTGTCGGTCTTTGCGAATATCAGCGTTTTCGGCACCTCGTGACGATGCGGGAAAAGCTGCGTCGGCAGGCACTCCTTGAAGGTGCGGATAACGGTGCGGATCTGGCTTGGATTGACCACGTCCCGATCCATGTTGGAAGCGGTGTAATCCATATCCTCATCCATCTGCTTCCAGCGTTTTGCACGGGTCAGACGGTCGCGGTATTCGATCTGCTGCTTCATTATGTGAGCGCCGTTCCTGGTGACGTCGGTCTCGATCAGGAAGATGTCTTCACCGACGTTGACGCCGTCGATGATGGCCTGCTCGCGGGAATACTCGCTGACGATATTCTGATTGAAAAACGCATAGGTGCGCTTGTCCGGCGTTGCGGTCAGACCGATGATAAAGGCGTCGAAGTATTCAAGCACCTGATTCCAGACATTGTAAATAGATCGGTGACACTCATCGACGATTATGCAGTCGAAGAACTCCGGGGGATACTTTTCGTTATAGACGACCTCTTTTGCGGGCTGGGAATCTGCGCCTTTCTGCTCGAAGAGGGATTCTTCCTCCGCCGATTCGTCCATTTCCTCGCCCTTCAGGATCGAATACATACGCTGAATTGTGCTGATGCAGATCTGAACGTCGTTCGGGATATAGGAGCTGTTCAGGCGGCGCACGCCGTAAAGCTGGGCAAACGAGCGATTATCGTCGTTCGGAGTGTAGGCAAGGAACTCGCGCTCGGCCTGTTCGCCAAGGGACTTGGTATCAACGAGGAACAGTATGCGGCGCATCTTTCCGAATTTCAAAAGACGGTATGCCGCCGTGATTGCGGTAAACGTCTTGCCCGCGCCGGTCGCCATCTGCACCAACGCCTTGGGGCGGTTTTCCGCAAAGGAAGCATCGAGGTTTTGGATCGCCGTGATCTGGCATTTGCGGAAGCCGGTCGTATCGAAGACCGGGAAGCGCTTCATATTATTGCGGATCGTATCGGGCTTTGAAAGGAGCGCCTGCAGAGTTTCCGGCCTGTGGAACGAAAACACACGGCGGGAACGGTATTTGATATCGCTGTAATCCGTGAACCGCGTGATCTGTCCGGTCGCCTCATACGCAAAGCGGATATTATAATCGGTTGTGATGTATCTGAAAGTGCTGTTTGCATAGCGGCCGGATTGACCTTCGACCACGGTGATGTTTTCACCGAGATCATCCCTCTTTGCCTCGATCACACCGACCGGTTTGCCGCCGACAAAAAGGGCGTAGTCGACCGGCCCGGTGCTGGTGGGGTATTCCCTTACCGCCACGCCGAGCGACGCCATGGGATTAACGCTGCGCAAATCCTGCAATACCCAGCCGGACTGTTCAAGGCGAGCGTCAATAAGTTGTCGGGCTCTTTCTTCGGGTGTCATAGTTTATTCCTTATAAATCCTTCGTGATATGTTCATGCTGTGCGACGATCATTCGCTCAGTTCTTTAGTGTCGTTATCGGCACGACACAAACTCCGTCCTCGCGCCTGTAGGCGTAGGGAGAAGTTCCGGTCAGCACCATAAGGAACGACGGTTCTTTCATCTTGGAGGTGTCGATCTTGTCGGCAACTGCCTTAAGCGTATGCGCGCCCTCCTCGATAAGCTTATCCCCTCCGAGCTTGATCTCGACAAGGCCGTAGCTGCCGTTGCGCAGATGTATGACCGCGTCGCATTCCAAGCCTTCCTTGGTGCGGAAATGGTACACGCTGCCGTCCATCGACTCGGCATAAACGCGCAGATCGCGGATGCAGAGCGTTTCAAAGAACAGGCCGCAGGTCTCCAGATCGTTCAAAAGGTCGCCGGGACCGACGCCGAGAGCGGCCGTTGCAATGGAAGGATCCACGAAATAGCGGGTATCGGAGGTGCGAATCGCCGTTTTAGATCGGAGATTCGGGCTCCATGCGGGACAGTCCTCGATAACGAATATCTTTTTCAGCGCGTTGGTGTATGAAACCACGGTATCTTTGCTCAGCTCCATATCGTCGCTGACGTTGATATCCTCGCAGATGGTGGTGTTCGGAGCCTGCGTGCCCTGATGCCTTGCCAGAGAGCGCATTAAAAGACGCGCACGGTTCTCATTGCGCGAAACGCCGTCCACGCGGCTGATATCGGATTTCACAACTGCATCAAGGTAGTCGAAGGACTGCACAAGGGCGTCTTCGCCCTCAAGGAAAGTTGCCTGCGGCCATCCGCCGCGGCAGATCAGAAATGCGATGTCTTCAAGTGTTGCCGTGTTCTCCGCGAAAATCGGCATGTCGCCTTCGGAGAACAGCGCACCGAGGCTGACAGCGCCGGAGGATTCGCCGGATTCGTAAAGGCTCATCGGCCTCATTCTGATCCATGCGAATCTGCCGGTGCCGGTATGATGCACCTGCTCAAGATCCGCCGGGACTGCGGAGCCGGTCAAAAGGAAATGCCCGAAGCCGTCACGGTGATCCGCTTCGAAACGCACTGCATCCCAAAGCTTCGGAGCCATCTGCCATTCGTCAATAAGACGAGGCGTTTCGCCCTGAAGCAGCGAACGCGGGCTTATATCGGCAAGCTGCAGATTTTGCCTCACCCTGTCGGGATCGCTCATATAAAGGATGCTTGCCGCATGCTGTTCGCAGGTGGTCGTTTTACCGCACCATTTTGCGCCTTCCACCAGTATCGCCCCTTTATTTCTCAAACGATGAGCGATCGCCTCATCGATCACCCTCGGTTTATAAATTGCCATTAGGCTATCCTCCGTCCTGTTTGCTGATAATAGTATACAGCATTATCGAATAATAATCAAGCAAAACCTGCGATTTGGCGAAAAAATATCCTGCGAATCGGAGCATACACAACCTGATTTTCGGCGGAGAGCCCAAAGCAGCCAACTCTTCTTTAGGATTGCGGCAATCACGCCCAATTCTTTTCTTTGCCTTGATCCAACTTGACTAAAAAAGTCGTCAATACTATAATTATGCCGTACTAAAAGCCAAAAATCATTGGCTGAAAAGAAGGTGGCTATATGCCGAATCACCATTTCGGGATCATGCAAAAAGCTCCATGCAGCGGAGAAAGATATGATCTTTTTGAACCGGAGAAATATAACTGCATCAGCGTTGATGACCGGTATATTCTCCCTCTTTGCCAAAAACTAAATATGACAAAGTCATACTGGCACACTATGGACAGACCTGAATACGGTCTGGCTTATTGGGGTATTACACTGATCCCGCCGGAATCGCTGGATTCTGTTATTCAGCTGATTTGGGGTACAAAAGAATTGTCCGAGTTGGCTGAGATACTTATAAGGGCACAGCACGAGAATAAGTATGTTATCCACTTTGATGTTTAGACAACACAGGGAGATCGCTATTATGCACGAGATAAGAATGAATATAAAACACTTTTCTGTAATCGTTTCGGTAAGGAGGTCTTTGCTTTGAAGAGGATTCGGATATCGGAAGAAAGATCTACAAACGCCGAAAAGAGACCATCGAGCGAAGCTTTGCGGAGTCCAAAGAGCTCCACGGTCAGAGATATTGCCGTATGCGCGGGCTTGCCAAAGTCGAAGAGCAATGTCTGCTTACCGCCGCCGTGCAGAACATGAAAAAGATAGCGACCGTCCTGCACAGGCTGGGGGCTCCTGTCTTTTAAAAGCTCTTGACCGTATTTCAACAACTGATATATGCAACAAAGCCCGCAAAATCGCGGGCTTTGTCCGTGGTCTGAGCGCTCGCTTGTGCGGGCGCTCTTTCTATCGGAAATAGTTCGGTGATCGATTTGATCAGGTGATCACGCTTTGATTGCGCCGCACCTATCCTCCATCAGCGCTATCAAGCCCGCTTTCATGTCATCCGGCAGCAGCGAGCTTTCCGCATCCGCGATAAACCCGGGAAGCGCGGCGACGACGCTGCCCAGTAAATCGTTCGCGGCCTTTTCGGGTATGCCCGCGGTATCTGCAAAGATAAGGAAGTCCTTTCGGTGAAGATTGGCCTTCCTGCCGTTCATCAGCAGGGCGAACTGCTCCTTATCCTCCGGCATGACCAGATTGACCGGGAGCAGGTCGTAAGCCGGAGAAAGAACGTAAACGCCGCTTTCGGGAGCTGTCTCTATGAGCGAGAAATTCTTGAGGTGCATATCTGAATTGCCGACGGCGAAGGAGAAGACCAGCCGCAGGAAAAGCTCCGCCATATCGAGCGCCGGGATCGACGAATACTTCTTAATAAGCTTCGCGCAGCGCTCATACGAGCCCTTGTATTTATCCTGCGTCAGCCTTTCGTCCAGCTGGCAGAAGTCCTCCATTGCAAGCTTTTTCATGCCGCTTTTATCCTTGATACGATCGACGCGCTTTGTAATGAAAGCGTATCCGCTCTCGGCCTTTATGAGAGCGTGCGGGACCGTCTTGATCCCGACGTGCGCCGCCATCTGCATTACAAGATGCTCGGACTCCGGGAGCGCCGTGAAGGCTTCGACCTGAGGCTTCAGTATGTAGCCGGTCGGATAGTCCACGAGCGTAAGGCGGGGCTGCTGTCCGCGGCCTGAATGGAGATGGAGTGAAAGCTTCTTCTGCACTCCCGGCACGGTAAAGCCCTTGTCCGTGCTCTTTTCAACGAGTACGGAAAGCGATTCCTCGTCAAGCTCGATCAGCGGAAGCTTCGTGGTCCCGAAGAACTTCTTTATGCATCTGTCGTGCCATCCGTGTTCGGTATTGGGTTCAAGCGGTTTCCCGCAGCAAAGGCAGTTCATTCAGTCACCTCCGATCTGGGCTTGACGCTCACATTGCCGATACCGTCGCGGCAGGCGACGAGCAGCAGCCCGAAGCGGTCCTGAGGATCGAGCTTCCAGTTGCGGCTGACGACTTCGAGCAGCCAGCCTTCGGGAACGAGCCCGTCGAAGAACGGGAACATCGTTTTCGAGACATACGGCTTTTTTGTCAGCGGCATCGTCAGCGACACGGCGGACGCATTTGGAGCGGACAGATAGGCAGGATCGTATGTGAAGATATAGCCCTCGTCGGTCTCCGAGAGGAGCCCGGCGAAGCTGTCGCGAACGTAAATGTAAGCGGTCCTGAAGGTGTTCATCAGGCGTTCCTCCGTAAATCAAATATCTTTCGAGTTAGAGTAAAGTACAACTCCTCAAGTTCCGCACCGAATGCTTCAAGTTCGCAGGTCTCGTCTATAAGCATATGCCCTATCGCTTCACTTCTTCCCGCCTTGAGTACTTCGCGCCTCTGGGCGTCTTTTTTTACGCAAATATCAAGATAGCACTGATGGCACCAATAGTTGCGCTTCTCGCGGAACTTGTTCAGCACCTCGTATGCAGTATCGGAAAGACGAAGGGTATCATTATCCTTTGTAAGCTTGACGAGCTCTCGGATCACGCTGCCCATGCTGTCACGTTCAAGGTCATCCATGCTTGCAATAAAGCCTTTATCACTCAGAATGGAGCAGATCCTCTTCAGATTGAATTCGAGGCCTTGATACAATGCTATGATTTTACTGTGAGCAATTCGGAATTCATCCAATGTCATGTTCATTCCTCGCTCCTTTCCGTTTTGCCCGGGACAGCCTCATAGCCGAACATACCGAGCGCGATATTGACCTTGTCCATGCGTACCGTCGATTTGCCCTGCTCAAGCTCGCGCACGAATCTGAGCCCGAGCCCGGAGCGCAGTGCAAACTCCTCCTGCGTGAGCCCGGCCTGCTTGCGGCTCTCCTTAATAAATTGAGCTATCTTGTTCATAGTATGCCCTCGCATAAATCAAATTATGCAACTATTTTATACCCTTTAAGGTGTAATGTCAAGAGATAAATCGGAGACTATACCCGAAATGGTATAAATGTGTGCTGAACATTCGTCGTTATACCCAAGCGGGTATAAACAAAGACTCGAAGCGCTCGCGCAAGCGGGCGCCTTTCCTTTTCATAATCAAATTACAAGGAGAATCAATATGAATACAAGGCATCGTGCAAAAACAAGTCCCATCGACCGCTTGCGGGCGTTGACCTTGGCCCGCAGTCCGCCCCGGTCAGACGCCGCGCGGAGCGCAAGGGACGTTTTTTTGATCCCCGCATGATGGCGGTGGCGATTTCCGGGCGGTTGTGGTATGATGTATGGAAAGGATCCGAAACGGAGGGAAATGATCATGAGACGGCTTGCCGATTCCGCAGGTACGGTTGAAAAACTGAGACAGGCGCTTTTGTGCTGTCTGAACGAACGGGAATACCGCGACGTCACGATCTCGGAATTGTCCGGTCGCGCCGGGATCAACCGGACGACGTTCTATCTCTTGTTCGGCTCGAAGGAAGAGCTGTTCAAGGAAACGTGCAGATCGCTGGTCGGCCTGTGGTTTCAGCGATTCTTCGATCTGAATATCATCCGGGATACGGATAGTGAGAAGGCGCTCTTTGATGAACTGCTCTCATGGCTCGCACAGCGGCGCAGCGCGCTGACGCGGATACTGAACGTCAGAACGGATATGTTCGACGGGTTCTTGCTGTTTGCGGACGAGATCGAAAAGAAAATGGCCGCGCAGAACATCCTGAAAGCAGAGAACGGGAAGAAGCAGAAGAAATACGATCTGTTTATCAAAATCTATTCCGTCAGTCTGGCGTCCATTATAAAATGGTGGCTGGAAGAGGGCGAAGGCTTTGATGAGGACGAGTTCCACGCAATGATCGAGCGGCTTCGGTACAAGGGCTATTACAGCGTTCTCGAAGACTGATTCTAAGTCGACATACAAGCGGCGATTGTCTTGAAATATGTGAGATACCTAAGTATAATTCAGTCGACACATACGCCGACCGGAACAAAACCGGGAAGCGGAGAAAAGGGGTATCGAACATGAAACAACATAAATTCGGATGGAAGCAGGCGCTTTTCATCGCGGCGGCAGTCGTGCTTCTGATCGCAGCGGGCTTTGGGATAAAAGCGCGGATCCGGCGCGAATCTGCGCCCGAACAGACGGTAACCGGGCAGACGGAGACGCCCGACGCCGCTGAAAAAACACCCGAGCCTTCCGCGGCGGCCAACGCTCCCGGAGAAACAAAAAGACCTCGCTCATGGGAGGTCGATGAGAATAATGTGCGGCTGAATCGTTTTATTACCGACATCGTTCAGCAGAACATCACGAACACGAGTACCGATCTGGACGAGGACGAAGAGCTGATACGATTTGTCTTTGGGTTCAGAAGAGCGAACGATCCGGAAGCTGTCGCCGAACGGGAGTATAACGGCGTTTCCTGCCGGGCGCTGACGCTTGAGCAGATCAATGAAACGCTGACCTATTACTTCGGAAAAACCATTTCCCCCGATCGGGAGGATTACAGCATTACGCTCGATGAAAACGAGAGCTTTAACTGTATTTACCAAGACGGCTGGTTTTTGAACGTTCCCCCTTATCCGACCGAACAGTTCTCTTTCCCGGTCCGCTTTGCGCTTGTGGAGAGCGTGGACGAGGAGACCTGCACTCTGCATTTCAGGTTATACCGGATGAATCCGTACGCTTGGGAGGACGGGGAAGCCGAGCGGCATGTGCCGATCATGCCCCTCATGTCGATCTTTGACGCCGAAGGCACAAACAAAGCGACAAGGGACTGGATCTATCGGATCGGAACCGGCGAAGCGGTCCTTCGGGATCTCGGAGATGAACTGCAGCTTTTGGAATTGACGTGCGACTGCACGAATTGATATTAACAGCACAGACAGCCGCCCTCACACGAGGGCGGTTTTATTACGGCAAGATTGAAATAGCGGCGCGGATGTGGTAAACTTGTTTTTAAGAAAACCGAATTTGCGGGGGAGTATTATGCCTATAGTCAAGCTGACGATCACAGAGAGCAAATGCAGATGCGGGTATTTCAAAGAGGGACAGGAGTTTATAGTTGAGGATCTGTGCCCGCCATTGTGCCATGAGCTGTGGAACAGCATATACCCCTCGGTCTATGCGCTGCGAAACGGCGCTTCGCTCGATCACGGAGACGGTCGTGCAAAAGAGTTCGACGCCGAATGTCCGGACGGAGGCAGAGTTCGCATCCACGGCGAGGTAATAGATCAAAAAGAACCGTTTTATGGGAAAAACCCTTATAAGATTTGAAACAGAAAGGTCGTTAATGAGGAAAAGCGCATGAGCTATAAACGCATCGTTTCACTTATCGCAGCCCTGCTGCTGCTTATCCTTCTCGCGGCCTGCAAAGGCTCGGAAGGCGGGAATGCCGCAAATTCCCCCGTTCCGAGCGGGGCGTGGACCGAAAAGCCCACCGCGGTTCCCGAAACGCAGGCGCCGACAGCCGCACCCACTCCCGAGCCCAACATGGCGCCTCATTCGGTTTCCCTTAACGACAACAGCGCGGCTCATTCGCAGGAGGTGCGCTACGGCGGGATCGAAGAGCTCCGGGAGCAGTATGAAAGGGCGGCGGAGATAGGGAGCCGTCACGGGATCTATATCTACATCGCGGATCTTGTGCCGAATTGGATACTGGCTCACGGGAACGAAACGCAGTGCGATCCGGCCCTGGTGAAGCGCAGTCTCGATCAGGTCGAGCGGATCCTCGGCTATTATCCCGAGGGCTATTTCGATCAGCTCCTATTCGACGAATTCTATGGTCTTGATCTGTATCTGGTGGCGTATTCCTCCGTTGCGATGGGATATACCTCCTTCGGCCCGGAGGTGGATCCGGTTGGCGGCATGGATATGTCCCGCATGCGTCATTTTGTCTGTATCGACTGCGAGGATCTTCTCATCGACACCTTGTCCAACACGCTCCCGCACGAGCTCGCCCACGTGACGGACCGTCGGCTCCAATACGTTTCGGAGCACGAGGAGGGCCGCCTTTTCTCCGAGGAGGCGTGGAACGCGCTCAACCCGGAGGGCTTTGTCTATCCATATGACGACGAGGAGCTCACAAACGAGATCATCGAGCAGCACGTCGAATATCTGGAGTATTTCAGCAACAGCTACGCCATGCAGAATCCCCTGGAGGATCGTGCGAACCTGATGGGCTATCTGAGCAGAGCCGCTATGGGCGACAGCGAGCTGGATCCGGACAGGTATTTCGAGCCGTGCCTTATAAAAACGGAGTTTTATCTGCGCTGTCTGAGGGACGCCTTCGACACTTCCTCATGGCCCGAAAAAACCGTGTGGGAGCAGGCGCTGGAGGTCCTGATGGGCGGAGGTAATTGAAGCGCAGGGGCCTCCCCCGAAGCGGGAGCGCCGAGCCGGGATCCGAAGGACCGTTTTTTACAAACAAGGAGGAACAACGCTTATGTTTTGGACGCCGCTGCACGCATACACGCTGATACCGCAGTTCATCGTTTATGCCGCGATCGCTTTTATTCTGAGCCGCGCATTAAAAAACAAGGACCTTGAAACAAGGCTTCTGCCGCTCAAGATCTGCACTGTTCTGCTGCTTATACTGGAAGCCGCAAAGCAGATAACCGGCGTCGTCACGGGTTACAGCACGTATTGGATACCCCTGCATTTCTGCAGCCTGTTTCTGTTTATCCATCCCATTGCGTGCTTTTATAAGGGGAAACACAGAGGTAAGTTTATACTGCTCGCGGGAGTGGTATCGACCTGCTTGTTCCTGTTCATGGCCGTCTATCCGAACGTCGTTTATTCGGACGACGCGATAAGAAGCATGTGGAATTATATCACGGGCAGAGGAGGAAGCTTCTTCGAGCTGCATACCGTACTGTTCCACGGGATAGGCACGTTTACTTTCTTCCTGTTCATATTCCAGGGCTTGGCAAGGTTCAATACGAAGAAGGACGTTCCGCTGGTAATAATGACCTACGGCTTATACTGCCTGATAGTGGGCCCGCTTGCGCAGCTTATCGATACGAACTTCAACAATTTCGTTCACAGCAACGCTCCGTTTTTGGAGGAGATAAGGCTCGGCATAATAAACAGCCTCGGCGCGTTTTTGGGGCAGACGGTTTACGTGCTCATGATCTCCGCGGGGACAATTCTTGTCCCGCTTATCGCCTACTTCGTGCTTCACGGGCTGACCGCATTATTCGGTCAGCGCAATGAAAAATAAGGGGATCCAGCTTCCGGTCGGGTGACCGGCTCGCTTCGCCGCCTTCGCTCGGAGGGCGGCGATACTCGTTTTGAAGCCGGATTGAAAAGCTTACGGGAATATGGTAAACTTGTATCGATGATTTGATCACGGGGAAACCCGGCAAGGAGGAAGTTAAAATGAGCAGAGTCAATTTCGGATCGAAACCCATCATGCTGCCGCAGCCGGTGCTGATAATCGCGACGTACGATGAGAACGGCGTGCCCAACGCGATGAACGCGGCGTGGGGCGTCACCACGGATTTCGGAGAGATCACCATCAGCCTGGGCGAGCACAAGACCACCGACAATCTCGCTGTGAGGAAGGCGTTTACCGTCAGCATGGCGACGGAGGATCACGTCGCCGCCTGTGATTACGTGGGCATCGAATCCGCGCGCAAGGTCCCCGATAAGTTCGAAAGGGCGGGCTTCCATGCGGTAAAGAGCGAATTCGTCGATGCGCCCCTCATAGCCGAGCTGCCCATGGCGCTCGAATGCAGGGTCAAGAGCTTTGAAAAAGGGATCCTCATCGGCGAGATAGTGAACGTTTCCGCCGACGAGAGCGTGATGACCGAAGGTCATATCGACGTGAAGAAGCTCAGGCCCATCGCGTTCGACCCCGCCAACAACGCCTATCTCGCGCTCGGCGAAAAGGTTGCGGATGCATTCAAGGTCGGCGCGAAGCTGAAATAACGGTCGATACCGTATGAAGCCGCTCTTCAAAGGGCTTAAAGTTCAAAGGAGCGGCCCGGCTGCTCAATGACTGAGGAGATTTTCCTATGATAAAAACTGTACTTTGGGACGTTGACGGAACGCTGCTTGATTTCAATGCGGCGGAGCGGGCGGCGATAAAGACGCTGTTTGAAGAATTCGGCTTGGGCGAATGCACGGATGAAATGATCGCCCGATATTCCGAAATAAACGTCGAATTCTGGCAGAGGCTCGAAAGGAACGAGCTCACAAAGGCCGAGGCGCTCGTCGCCCGTTTCGAGCGGTTCTTCGGCGAATACGGGGTCGATACCTCCATCGCGGCCGAATTCAACGAGCGCTATCAGCTCACGCTGGGCGATACGATAGTCTATCGCGACGACAGCCTGAACGTCGTAAAAAGCCTCAAGGGCAGGGTCAGGCAGTATGTCGTTTCAAACGGCACCGTCGCCGCGCAGACGAAGAAGCTCGAAAGGTCGAAGCTCGGCGAGCTCATGGACGGCGTTTTCCTTTCGGAGGAACTTGGCGTTGAAAAGCCCAACCCCGGCTTCTTCGAGAAGGTGTTCGCCGCGATCGGCGCAGAGGATCCTTCCGAAATAATGATAGTCGGCGATTCGCTTACGAGCGACATAAGGGGCGGCATGAACGCCGGGATCGCGACCTGCTGGTACGATCCCGAAAACAAGCCCGTGCCGGAGGGATTTCGCGTGGATCACACGATCTCGGATCTTCACGAGCTTGAAGGGCTGCTCGATCCCGCTCTGCACAAGCTGCATTTCAAGGAAGGCTGCGGCTGGAAGGCCTGTTATGACGAGACTGCCGGGACATACACCGCCGAGCGAGGCGGGATAGGCGCCTATCATCTTTACGAGATCACGGAGGAGATATTCGAGCTGTTGGAAGACGGCATGGACGACCGCGAAACATACAAGATCATCGGCGAAGGGCGCCACCTCTACATGGACGTGAACGACCGCTGCGGCCCGCCCTACACCGTCGTATTCGACGACGATTACGAAAAGCTCTGCCCCTGGGCGAATATCATTTCCAGCGGGAAGGTCTGGCCCGACGTGCTCACCGACGCGGCTGTGGAGCTTTTCGCATCCGAAAAGAACAACCGCGAACAGCGGCGCAGAAGACGTGAAGCGCGGGAAGCGCGGGAAAAAAAGGCTCCCGAAAAGGAGCCGTGAGGAAAGCGCGATGCTTATCGGCGCGGAACAGCGCCGGCACACCCTTTTACGGAGGCGGCACTATGGCAAACATAATCCTTCTCCCCCTCGAGCCCGAGGACAGGGACGAAGCGTAAACAAAACGCGGCGACCCGGCTCCTTCACATAAGCGTGAAGGAGCTTTTGTTAAAGCGGAGCAGGCCTTCGTCGCGCATTCGGCAGAGCTCCGCGCTCATGGCGCTGCGATCGACGGAGAGGAAATCCGCAAGCTCCTGCCTGTTGAAGGGAATCGTGAACGAATTGCTCCCCGCCTTCTTCGCCATTAGCGAAAGGTAGCTCATAAGCTTTTCGCGCGTGGTGCGCTTCTGGATATGCCCAAGCTTCGTGACGAGGCGCAGGTTCGTTTCCGAAAGGGCGAAGAACAGGTTGCGTATGACCTGATTGTGGAAAGGGCACGCGGAGGAGCAGGTCGTCAAAACCCTTTTCGCATCGAAGAAAACGACGGTCGAATCCTTCGCCGCAGCGACGTCGTTCATTATCGCCTCGCCCGCTAAATACGCCTGCCCGAAGAGCTCGCCCGGGCTGACGGAGGTGATTATGCTTCGGTTGCCCCAGTAATCGTCCGCCTGCACGAGGAGCGCTCCTTCCGCAAGAACGGAAACGGAATCAACGGTTTCGCCCTGACGGAAAACGTATTCGCCCTCCTTGTAATGCCTTTCCTTTGCGTCGAGGCAGGCGAGCATGGCCAATATCTCATCCTCGCTCACGTTCGCAAAAAGCTTCGATCCTTTCAAAACATCCGCATATTTTTTCATAAAAAGCTCACTTTCGTTGTAAATACAACAGACTTTATACCCGAATGATACTATAATCAAAGCAGAAAAGCAAGAGGAGGCAGACCATGAAGCCCAAAATCAGGATCACTCTCATCGAACGCCGCGGCGAATGCCCCTGCCACAGGGGGCACAAGGTGGGCGACAGCTTCGACTTCGACTCCGAGCGCGGCGCGCTCTGCCCCATGGCGGCGCACGTAGCTTTCCCCTATATCGACATACTCCGATACGGCGGCGAACCGCCGAGGGCGAGGAGCGGCGAGGTGCTGTTCTGCTGCCCCGACAGCGACGTTATGAACGTATTCAAAATAGAAAAGGAGGAAGAATGATATGATCCGCAAGGTTATCCGCATCGACGAAGACAAATGCACCGGCTGCGGCCTCTGCGCCGAGGCCTGCCACGAGGGAGCCATCGAGATGGTCGATGGCAAGGCGAAGCTCGTGCGCGAAAACTTTTGCGACGGCTTCGGCGACTGCCTGCCCGCCTGCCCCGTGAACGCCATAAGCTTTGAGGAGCGCGAGGCTCCCGAATACGACGAAGCGGCCGTCAAAAAGGCGAAGGAAGCCAAGGAAACGAATGCCGAAGCGCCGCGCGCGCCCCGCCCCGGCTGCCCCGGCTCCGCGATGATGCGGTTCAAGAGGGAGGAAGCCGCGGCGCCTGCGGCGGCAAGGGCCGCTTCGCAGCTTGCACAGTGGCCCTGCCAGATAAAGCTCGTCCCCACGCAGGCTCCCTTCTTTGACGGCGCAAAGCTGCTCATCGCCGCCGACTGCACCGCTTACGCCTACGCCAACATGCACGAAGATTTCATGAAGGGTAAAGTGACGATAATCGGCTGCCCCAAGCTCGACGCCGTCGATTACGCCGAAAAGCTCACCGCCATCATCCGCGATAACGATATAAAGTCCGTGACCATAGTCCGTATGGAGGTCCCCTGCTGCGGAGGGCTGCAGCGCGCCGCAGAAAACGCCTTGAAGGCAAGCGGCAAGTTCATCCCGTGGCAGGTCATGACCATCTCACGCGACGGCAGGATATTGGACTGACAGGTGAAAAACAGAATAAGCGCTGCTCCCGCGGGGGCCCATACGGCGTTATGGGCCCCGTTTTTCTGCGCGCAGCATGCCCGGCGCCGTTTACGAAACGGGCGGCAGCGTGGTTTTGAGCGAGTTTTACGACGGCGCGGAGGAACAGCCCCCGGCGGTTAATGAAGTGCTGACCGAAGCGCCCGATCTCACTCCCGGGCCCGCCTCGGAGCCGACCTCCGATCCCGGAAGCGGCTCCGGCGCAAAGGGGCTCACTTGGAAAAAGGCGCGGCGTTTTGCACAGTATTTGGGCACGGGCCGCAGATAAGCAGAGGTGCGCAACACGAGCGGCATAAGGCAAGCATCCACCGGGCAAGCCGGTGGATGCTTATTTTTAACTCTCCTGTTATCTGCCGTGTTGAGTTCCGGGTCAATCGAGATACCCTTCCCTCGCCTTTACGCCGAAGCGCGCCTCAAGCTGATGGAGCGCTTCGTCGGTGATGGTGTTGAGTATGGGCAGATGCGCCGTTTTCATGTATATCTCCGCGGCTTTTTCGGCGGTCTCGATAAGGCCGAAGGTCTCGTCAAGATCGCGCCCCGCGCCGTATATGCCATGCTGAGCCCAGACGACAAGCCTTGCGGTCTCCATCTTTTTCGCGGTGGCCTCCCCTATCTCGTTGGTGCCGCAGAGCATCCACGGCAGCACGTTCACGCCATCCGGGAATACGACTATGCACTCCGTTTCCATGCGCCAGAGGGTGCGGGTGAACTCGCGCTCATCCAGCGTATGAACATAGGTCATGGCGATAAGGTTGTTCGGGTGACAGTGCATTATCACGCGGTTTTCGGGATCGGCGGCGAGGCGCGCCGCGTGGCTCATCATGTGCGCGGGGAATTCCGAAGTAAACCTGCCGCCGTCCGAAAAGCCCCAGAGCACCTCCGCCTCCGCGCCGTTTTCCGCAAGGCGGACTATGCCGAGATTCTTTTTGGGATCGTACTGAACGTTCTTGAAGTATTTGCCCGTGCCGGTCACGAGGAAGAGCTTTCCGTCAAGCTCCGGAGCGGTAAAGCCCGTGGGGATGGTGCGGACGATGGCCGGGATCGTGAGGTATTCCTTCAATTCCGCCTCGTCAAGCAGCATGCTTATGTTGCCGCCGTTCCTTTCATCCCAGCCGTGGGCGTACATATTCGTCGCAGTGCGTATCATTTCCGCCATGAAGGGCGCGTTCATAATGCTTTTCATTTTCTTGCCTCCGATACTTCCTTCTCATAACATTCTATCTCCCGGAACCACCCGCCGTCAACGGGTTTTGGACGTCGGCGATCCTGCCGGAAATGAGCGGGCATTCCGAACGGTTTTCGGAATTGCGCCAGCACTTTTATATCCCTTTGGTCAGTGAGCGCGGGAGACCCAAGCGGGCGAAGGATCATTCCTCACGGGCGGGCTCCTGCGCCGTCTCCGCCTCTATCTGCTTTATGCAAAACTCGTTCCCGCGGAGAAGATAGGTCTCCCCGCTGCCGCAGAAGGGGCAGATTCTGCCGTGATCGACGGTGCGGTAGGTCTTTTCGCAGGCGGTGCAGAACGTGACCGCCTCGAGGGTCTCTATATAGAGGGGCGCGCCTCTTACGAGCTCATCCCTTTCGCGAAAATAGTTCCAGCAATCGACGAGCTGTTCCGTGATAACGCCCGAGACCTCGCCGACTTCGAGCGTCACGGAGCCTATGCGGGTGACGCTGTTTTCCTCCGCGACCTCGCGCAGGGTCTTTATCACGTGTTTGACTATGCCGAGCTCATGCATTGCGGTCATTCTCCCTTTCGGAAAGGAGCCACGCCTCCCATTCCGCCATGCCCTCGCCCGTTTTCGCGGAGACGGGGAATATGCGGATATTCGGATTGAGCGCCGAGGCTCTCCGCTTCACCGCTTCGAGATCGAAATCGAAATACGGCGCGGCGTCCATTTTGGTGATGACGAGCGCGTCGCTCCTTTGAAACATCAAGGGGTATTTCAAGGGCTTGTCGTCGCCTTCCGGCAGGCTCAGGAGCATCACGTTCCTGTGCGCGCCCGTATCGAATTCGGCGGGGCAGATGAGATTGCCCACGTTTTCGAGGAACGCTATTTCGAAGCCTGCGCCTTCCATGCCTTCGAGCCCCGCGCGGGTCATGCCCGCATCCATGTGGCACATGCCGTCGGTATGCACCTGAACGCTTTCCGCGCCCAGCTCCGCCATGCGGACGGCGTCAACATCGGAAGCGATATCCGCCTCAAGCACGCCTATACTTACCGTGCCCGCAAGATCCTTTACAGTGCGGGCAAGGAGGGTCGTCTTTCCGCTGCCCGGCGCGCTCATGAGGTTCACGAGGAATATCCCGCGCTCGGAAAGCTCCCTGCGGAGCGCCTCCGCGTCGCGGTCGTTGGAATCGGTAACGGTCATTTTGAGCTCGATCACCTTCATAATTCCTCATTCGCCCCCCTCTTTTTCGCAATGGCGGAGGAGATCGCCTCCGCAAGGCGGCCGGCAAATTCCGCCATACCCTCCCCCGTCCTTGCCGAAACGGGGAATATCCGCATCCCGGGATTGAGCGCGCGCACGTTGTTTTCGCACCGCTCCATATCGAAATCGAATATGGGCGCCGTGTCGATCTTGTTGACGAGCATCCAATCGGAGACCGTGAACATGAGCGGGTATTTCAGGGGCTTATCGTCGCCCTCCGGCACGCTCAATATCATAAGGCGCATATCCGCGCCCACGTCGAATTCGGCGGGGCAGACGAGATTGCCCACGTTTTCGAGCACTATCACCTCGGGAAGGGGGCTGCCCAAAGCCCGCAGCCCTTCAAGGGTCATCTTCGCATCCATGTGGCAGGAGGCGCCCGTGTGGAGCTGGATCACCTTCGCGCCGTGCTCCGCGACGGTGCGCGCGTCCACGTCCGCATCCATATCCGCCTCCATAACGCCGAATGAAAAGCGCCCCTTCAGCGCGTCTATCGCGCGGCAGAGGACGCTCGTTTTTCCCGCGCCGGGGGAGGCCATGAGGTTTATGAGGAAAGCTCCCTCATTGTTTATGAGCTCGCGCACCAAAGCGGCATAGACGCCGTTTTCGGCCTCTATGCCCGCCTTTACGCCTATCGTATCGAATGCTTTATTCATCTTCCGTTTTTTTGAGCACTATCTTTATAGCGCGCTTTGCCATATAGGGCAGGAGCGCCTTTACCTTATCCTCGGACCTGTACATATTGCTCGCGGCGGGAACGTCGCGGGTCAGATGTATCGCGTCGAACTCGCACTTGGTCGTGCAGAGGCCGCAGCCTATGCAGCGGTTCACATCGACGGTCGTAGCGCCGCAGCCGAGGCAGCGCTTGGCCTCCTTTTTGACCTGCTCCTCGGTGAAGGTGAGGCGAAGATCCTCGAAGGTCGCGCTCGCCCTTCCCGCCTTCCTGCCGGGGATCTGGCGGGAGGCATTGTCGAAGCTCTCCATCCCGGAGGGATCGGCGATGTCATCCTTATCGAGTTCTATGAATTCGCGTCTGTCCCTCGCGATAGTCAGGCTGTTGCCGGGATGCACGAAGCGGTTTATAGAGACCGCGCCTTCGCGGCCGCCCGCTATCGCGTCTATCGCAAAGCGCGCGCCGGTGAACACGTCGCCGCCCACGAAAATATCGGGCTCGGCGGTCTGGCGTGTTACGGGATCGGCTACGACGGTGCCGTTGGGCTTCAATTCGACCTTCGTGCCCTTCAAAAGCTCGCCCCATACCGCGCTCTGGCCTATCGAAAGCAGGAGGTTATCGCAGGGGACGATGACGGTATCGTTTTCGTCATACTGCGGGGCGAAGCGATGATTTTCATCATAAACGCGGGTGCATTTTTTGAACACGACAGCCTTGACGCGGCCGTTTTCCTTTACGACCTCCTTGGGGCCCCAGCCGTTTTCGAGCTTTACGCCGTCCTCAAGGGCCTCTTCGACCTCATCCTTTGAGGCGGGCATCTCGTCAAACTGCTCAAGGCAGTACATCGTGACGGTCTCGGAGCCCGCTCTGAGAGCGCTGCCCGCGACGTCTATCGCGACGTTTCCGCCGCCTACGACTATGGTTTTGCCACCGAGCTTAACGGAATGATCCTTATTGATGCGGCGGAGGAAATCGACTCCCGTTTCAACGCCCTCGGCGTCCTCGCCGGGAACGCCCGCAAGCCTGCCGCCCTGCATGCCTATCGCAATGAAGAACGCCTTATAGCCCCGGCGGCGGAGCTCTTCGATGGTCACGTCCTTTCCGACCTCTACGCCGAATTCGAATTCGACGCCCATTTCGCGGATAACGTCTATCTCGGCGGCCATTACGTCCTTTTCAAGACGGTATGAGGGGATGCCGTGCTCCAGCATGCCGCCCGCGCGTTCTTCCTTTTCGAATACGGTCACGGGGTAGCCGTCGCGCCTTAAAAAGTATGCGGCGGAAAGGCCCGCGGGGCCGGAGCCGATGACGGCCACCTTGAATTCATCGCCCCACATGCCTCCGTCGTGCTTTTCGCAGAGGGGGATATAGCGCTTCTCACTGTTCAGATCGAGCGAGGCGATGAACTTCTTTATCTCGTCTATCGCAAGGGGCTGATCGACGGTGCCCCTCGTGCAGGCTTCCTCGCAGCGGCGGTTGCAGATCGCGCCGCAGATCATGGGCAGGGGGTTATCCTGCTTGATGAGCCGAAGCGCCTCGTCGTACCTGCCCTCGGCTGCCATCTTTATATAGCCCTGAACGGAGAGGTGCACGGGGCAGGCGGTCTTGCAGGGAGCGGTGCCCGTATCGTAGCAGTTGATCTTCGCGTCGTCACGGTAATTGTAATTCCATTTATCGGGGCCCCATTTGCGGCCGTTGGGGAGCTGCGTTTTGGGGTACTTCACCTCGCTGCCGTCCTTACGGCAGAGCTTCTGACCCAGCTTTGCCGCGCCCACGGGGCATACCTCCACGCACTTGCCGCAGGCGACGCACTTTTCCTTTTCGACGTGCGCGCGGTAGGCGGAGGCGGACATATTGGGGGTGTTGAAGAGCTGCGAGGTGCGGATCGCGTTGCACACGCCGGGAGCGCAGTTGCAGATGGCAACTATCTTATCCTCGCCGTCTATATTGGTTATCTGATGGACGTAGCCGTGACGCTCCGCGCGCTCCAGAATCTCATAGACCTCCTCCTTTGAAACGTAGTGGCCTATGCCGCGGTCGTCCATATACTCGGCCATATCGCCCACGCCGATGCAGTAATTGCCGCAGATCTCGCCGGAGCCCTCGCCGCGCATGGCCTGCTGCTTGCGGCAGGAGCATTCGGATATGCCGAATTTATCGTACATATCTATCCATCTCGAAAGATGCTCCACGGGCACGCTGCGGCTTTCGGCCTTTATCGCCTTTTCGACGGGGATAACGTGCATGCCTATGCCCGCGCCGCCGGGGGGAACGAGCTGTGTGAGCCCCGCGAGAGGTATCTGGGTCATGAGGTTGAAGAAGGTCGCGAGCTGGGGGAATTCATCCGTCAGCCTGTCCTGCATCATCATGAACTCCGCGCTGCCGGGAACGAATATGGGAAGCTCGTACTGCAGGTGCTTATCGGGGGTTTTGGCGCGGTTCTGCTCGATGACGCCTATCCAGCGCAGGCGCTCTATCATCTTCTGCGTATCCTCAATGCTCATGCCGTTCATTTCGGCAAGCTCGGGCACGGAATAGGGCACCCTCGTCTTTTTGAAATTCAGGAGGAATTTGACCTGCTCCTTGTTGAGGATCATGTCAAGTATCCAGTATTCGGGATCGCGGTGATTGATCTTGTGGAAAAGCTTTTTCTTTACGCGGTCGGTTATCATTTCGGCAAGCTTCTTCACAAGCTCCGCCTTTTCGGGATCCGCGGGAACGTAATCGGGATCCTGCCAGTAATCCCCCTCGTTTATCATGGGATCGCCCATCTTCCATTCATCAATGCTCTTGCCCATTTTGACCTCCGTTCGTTCTGCGGCCGATCCTCGGCCGCGGTCTTTTTCACAACAATAATACAGCATTGGCGGGGGCTCCGTCAACCGGTTTTGCGGCATGGCGCCGAAAGCCGTTTTATCGGGCCTGCGCCCCGCTTTACTTCATCCCGAAGAAGGCCGCGAAAGCCTTCAATACGCGGTCCATTTTGAGGGGATCCCTGAATTTATGATCCGCCCCTTCTACTGCTTCGAGCTCTATCAGATTGTTTTCCGCAAAATCGCGCACCTTATCGAAGGGCACTACCTCATCCTCGGTGCCGTGGACTATGAGTATATCCTCCGCATGATCGAGGAAGTCCCTTCCCGTTATATCCGCTTCCTTAAGGCTTTCGACGAAGGGCTTGTCTATCCTTATCTTGCTGTCGAAGCCGATCTGCACGGGCTTGCCCTTTTCGAGCCTGCGCCTGTCTTCCTCCGTCATTACGGTCCCGGTGATAACGCCGTACATATCGACGGCGGGGCAGCGGAGCGCGAGCTTTTTGAAGGGGCTGCCGTGCTCCGAGATATGCTTCAGGAAAAGATACCCGCCGAAGCTCGTCGCGGAGCCGTAAAGCTCCGCCCCGGGGAACGCGGCGTTTACGTAGGCAAGCATCTCTTCAAGATAGGTCTCGCAGTCTTCAAGGCGGAGCGTCTTGCGAACGTCATCCCCATGGCAGGGCCAGTTGAAAATGACGAGCGCCGTCCCCTTGTTCTTTGAAATGAGGCGCTTTGCGAGCTTTTCGGCCGATTTATTATCCCTGCTGCCGCTGAAGCCGTGACCGAACAGCACAACCTTCCCGATATGGGCGGGATCGTCCGCATAGAGCTTGCAGCTTATGCTGCATCCGTTTGAATTGACATTAAAATACTTTTCCATCCTGTTCTCTCTGCAATATCATGCTTCGGGGCATGCTCTAAGGAGCTCCCCGAGCCTCAACAAAAACTCCTCAACGTCGCTCCTTTGGGTCCCCCATGAGGTGACGAGCCGGATCGGGATCATGCCATCCTTTTCGCGCCTCCATTCGTAGAAGAAGAAATCCCGCTTCAATTCCCGCACCGCCTCCGCGGGCAGTATGGGGAATAGCTGATTTGTGCGGGAATTGCCGATAAACCCGACTCCGAGCTTTTCGAGCCCTTCGCGCAGGAGCTCCGCCATCTCGTTTTCATGCCTGCCTATGCGGTAAAGCAGGCTCTCCTCCCCGCCGTCGAGAAGCGCTTCGAACTGAACGCCCAAAAGCCGCCCCTTTGCCAAAAGCCCGCACTGGCGCTTTATCATGTGGCGGAAGGAGCCATCGTCTATCGTGTTTTTTATAACGAGCGCCTCGCCGAAAAGCGCGCCGTTTTTGGTGCCGCCTATATAGAAAGCATCGCAGAGGGCGGCAATATCGCGGATGGAGGCGTCGTTTTCGCGGCAGGTCAGCGCCGCGCCGAGGCGCGCCCCGTCGATATAGAATATGAGCCCGTGTTCGCGGCATTTTCGGGATATTGCTTCAAGCTCCGCCTTCTTGTAGAGAGTGCCGAGCTCCGTGGGCTGGGAGATATAGACGAGGCCCGGCTTCGGGGTATGCTCATCCTGATACTCTTCAAGCGCAAGCTCTATAAGCTCCGGCGTGAGCTTGCCTTCCGGGGCTTCGACGGTCACTATGCGGTGCCCCGTCCCTTCGAGAGCGCCTGTTTCGTGGAAATAGATATGCCCCGTGTGCGCGGCTATCACCGACTGAAACGGCTTCAATACCGCCGCCGCGAAGGTCACGTTGCAGGGCGTGCCGCCCACCATGAAATGCACCGACGCGGTATCGTCGCCTATGAGCGAGCGCACTGTATCCGCCGCGTTTTCGCAGTGCGGATCGAGCCCGTAGCCGTCCGTATGTTCAAGATTGGTGCGCGCAAGCGCCGCAAGCACCTCGGGGTGCGCCCCCTGGCTGTAATCGGAACTGAAAAAGATCATTGAGCCTCCTGTATCCCCGCGGCGATCCAAGCCCGCGGGATTCACATGTGTTTGGCAACAGTATATAAATTTATGCGGCGGATGTCAATACGGAGCCCGCTCAAGCCGTTGCCTGCGGGCGCGAAATGTGCTATCATTTCATTGAAAAAGAAAGGAGACCGCCCATGATAAGGATCAGCGAAGTCAAAATACCCGAGCTTCCCACGGAGCGCCCGCGGAGGCTTTACGTTTATCTCCCCAAGGGATACGAAAAAAGCGGCGAGCGCTATCCCGTGCTCTATATGTTCGACGGGCACAACGTGTTTTTCGATTCCCACGCCACCTACGGCAAGAGCTGGGGTATGAAGGAATACCTTGTGCGCTCGAAGCGGAAGGTGATAGTCGCCGCCGTCGAATGCGCTCACGAGGGGGTGCGCCGTCTGAACGAATACGCCCCATGGGATTTCAAGGCGACGAAGCTCGGCTCCATGGAGGGGCTCGGGCGGCTCACTATGGAATGGTTCACGGGCACGCTCAAGCCCGCGATCGACTCCGAATACCGCACCCTGCCCGAAAGGGAGCACACCGCGATAGCGGGCAGCTCCTTCGGCGGGATAATGGCGCTCTATGCCGCCGTCGAATACAACGCGGTCTATTCCCGCGCCGCCGCGCTCTCCCCCAGCCTTTGGGTGAACCCGAGCGGGATGCGCGAGCTCATCACGTCTCACGAGCTTCGGGACCCCACCGCGATCTATATCGACATGGGGACCGCGGAAGCGGACGCAAAGGATATTCGCGCCCTTTTCAACACCGCAAAGCGTTTATCCCAAAGCGGAGCCTGCGTTGAAGCCCGCATGGAGCGCGGCGCGGAGCATTCGGAGGCCTATTGGGAAAAGCGCATACCCGTGTTCTTCGATTTTTTCGATACGGTGAGCTGAAAAATAGCACTCTTTCGCTCCTTGCTCCCTCATTCCCGGGCGCGTAAAGCGGCACGCGGGCGCCGTTTTACGCGAACCTGCTTTTATGCAGCTCGGCATAGAAGCCGCCCTTTGCCAGAAGCTCCTCATGCGTGCCCTGCTCCACTATGGAGCCGTCGCGCATGACGAGTATGCGGTCGGCCTCGCGCACGGTGCTCAGCCTGTGCGCGACTATGAACGCCGTACGCCCCGCGAGCATCCGCGTGAACGCGTTCTGCACCTTGAGCTCGGTGCGGGTATCTATTGATGAGGTCGCCTCATCCAGTATCAGCATGGGGGGATCTATGAGCATTATCCTCGCTATGCAGAGGAGCTGCTTCTGCCCCTGCGAAAGCGAGCCGCCGTCCTCGCCTATCACGGTATCGTACCCATCCTTCATGCGCATTATGAACGAGTGCGCGTGGGCGGCCTTCGCGGCAGCGATCATCTCCTCATCGGAAGCGTCCGGCTTGCCCATTTTGAGGTTTTCGCGGATGGCGCCCGCCCGGAGCCACGTTTCCTGCAGCACCATCCCATACTGTGCGCGGAGGCTGTGCCGCGTGAGCTCCCTTATATCCGTTCCGTCCGCTCTCACAGTGCCGGAATCGACGTCATAGAAGCGCATGAGCAGGTTTATGAGGGTCGTTTTGCCGCAGCCCGTGGGGCCGACTATCGCGATGCGGCTGCCGGGCTTGACGCGCAGGGACAGATGCTCGATGAGCGGCTTATCCTTGACGTAGGAGAATGAAACGTCCTCAATATCCACCCGCCCCTCGGCGTTTTTAAGCACGAGGCCGCCGCGGTCGGAAGCTTCCGCGGGCTCGTCTATGAGCTCGAATATCCGCGAGGCGCAGGCCAGTGCGTTCTGCAGCTCGGTTATGACGCCGCTTATCTCGTTGAAGGGCTTTGTGTATTTATTTGCATACACGAGCAGAGCCGAGAGCGCGCCCACAGTGAAGGGAGCAGCCGCGCCCGCGGTCCTTATGCAGGCGAACGCCCCCGCGAGCGCAACCGCGGCATAGACGAGGTTGTTCACGAACCGCGTGCAGGGATTTGTGAGCGAGGAATAGAATATCGCCTTGAGCGACACATCCGAAAGGCGCTCGTTCACCTCGTCGAACGAACGGAGGCTCTCCTCCTCCCTCACGAATGCCTTTACGACCTTCTGCCCGCTTATCGTTTCGTTTATGAACGCCGTCTGCTCGCCGCGGGTCTCGCTCCTGCTCCTGAAAAAGCGATAGCTGCGCGAGGCGATGAATTTCGCGGCAAAGAGGCTCATGGGCGTGAGCACCGCGACTATCGCCGCGATCGAAGGGCGTATGGAGAGCATGAATATGAGCGTGCCCAATATGGTGACGACTCCCGTGAAGAGCTGTGAAAAGCCCAGCAGGAGGCCGTCCGCGAAGGTATCCACGTCGGTGATCACGCGGCTCACGGTATCGCCTGTGGGGTGGGGATCGAGATATGAAAGCGGGAGCTCCTGGATATGGCGGAAGGCCTTCCCTCGGATATCCCGCACCACTGAGAACGCGACGCGGTTGTTTATGCTGCCGGAAAGCCACTGCGCCGCCGCCGCCAGAGCCGCTGCCGCGGCCGCCTTCAAAAGCAGGGGGAGCATACCGGCAAGATCGACCTTCCCTTCCCCCGCGACGAGGTCTATCGCCCTTCCCATCAGCACGGGGATATAGAGCGTCAGCGCAACCGTGGCGGCGGAAAACAGCACCGAAACGAGCACGAGCCAGAGATAGGGCTTCAAATAAACGAGCACACGCTTTACCGCGCCCCTTGGAAGTTCCGCCTTCTTCATACTGCGCTCACCTCCCCGCCCGCGTACTGGGAATCGTAAATTTCCTTATAAACAGGGCAGTTTTCAAGGAGCTCATCATGGGAGCCCATGCCCGCGACGCGCCCTTCTTCAAGCACCGCGATCATATCCGCGCGGCGGATGGAGCCCGTCCTTTGAGAGACGATGAACACGGTCGGCGCATTGTCAAGGCTTTGGAGCGCGCGCCGGAGCGCGGCGTCCGTAACGGTATCGAGCGCGGAGGAGGAATCGTCGAGTATCAGTATTTCGGGGCTCCCGACGAGCGCGCGCGCGATCGTGAGCCTCTGCTTCTGCCCGCCCGAAAGGTTGCGGCCGCCCTGCTCTATGATCCCGTCGAGGCCGCCCTTCTTTTCGACTATATCCTCCGCCTGAGCCAGGCGCACGGCGCGCATGAGCTCCTCATCGCAAGCCGTCTCGCAGCCCCAGAGCAGGTTTTCGCGGATGGTGCCCTTGAAGAGCGCCGCCTTCTGCGGGACCACGCCTATCTTCCTTCTCAACTCCTTGGGATCGTAGGAGCGCACATCCCGTCCATCGACGAGCACGCTGCCCTCCGAAGCGTCGTAAAACCGCGGTATGAGGTTCACAAGGGTGGTTTTGCCGCTGCCCGTGCCGCCTATTATGCCTATCACCTCGCCGGGCTTCGCCCTCAGCGTGACGCCCGAAAGCGCCTCCGATGCGGCTCCGGGGTAGGCCGCCGCCGCGTTTCGGAATTCCACACGGAAGCGGGGATCGCCCGTTACGCCCGTTTCCTCCGCGCTTTCGCCCGAGGGGATCTCCAGCACCGCGGCGACGCGCTTTGCGCAGGCGAGCGACTTCGTGATATTTATAATGAGATCGGCAAGCTTGATGAGCTCCACCAGTATCTGCCCCATGTAGTTGTAGAGCGCTACCACCGCGCCGCGAGTCAAAAGCCCCGTCTCGACGCGAACGGCGCCCGTCCTTATAAGAAGGATGGCCGCGATGTTGATGAGCACGAAGGTCAGCGGGTTCATGAGCGCCGCGATCCTGCCCACGCGCTTCTGCATGGCGGCGAGGGCGGCGTTTTTCGCATCGAACGCCTCTATCTCGCTCTCCTCCCTGCCGAACGCGCGCAGGACTCTTACGCCCGTCAGGTTTTCACGGGTCGCGCCGAGCACGCCGTCAAGCCGCTCCTGCACCCTCTTGTAAAGGGGCATGCAGATGAGCATTATCCCGAACACGACGAGCGCCAGCGCGGGGATGGCGGCCAAAAACCAGAGCGCGGAGCGCGTATCGACCGTAAACGCCATTATCGCCGCGCCGAACACCACGAAGGGCGAGCGCAGCAGCAGGCGGAGCGCCAGATTGAGCCCCGTCTGCACCTGCTCGGTATCGTTTGTGAGCCTTGTGATGAGAGTCGCGGAGCCCACGCTGTCGAGCGTGGAATACGAAAACCCCTGTATGTGCGCAAACAGCGCGTGACGGAGCTTCTTTACGAACCCGACGGAGGCCTTTGCCGCAAAGTACTGCGCCGTCACGGAGCAGGCGAGGCCCATGAGCCCCAGCCCCACGAGCACGAGGCACATCAAAACGACCTGCTTAACGTCGCCTTCCGCAATGCCGCGGTCTATCATGGAGGCCACGACCAGCGGCACGAAAAGCTCGAAGCAGGCTTCGAGCAGCTTGAAAAGCGGGCCGAGGACGCTTTCTTTTTTGTATTCTTTAAGATAGACGAAAAGCTTTTTCACGTTTGCTCTCCCGAATGTTTCTGTTATGATTATACCCCTTTTTTATTCCCGCCGCAACCGCGCCGCATATTGAAGCGGACGCGCAAAAGGTGTATAATACAGCCATCAAAAAAAAAAAAGGAGCACCCCTTATGAAATTCAAAGAGATGCAGTACGTCCGCCCCGATGCGGAAGCCGTAAAGGCAAAGCTCAGCGAGCTCACGGATAAGCTCGCCGCCGCCCGTTCCTATGACGAGGCGCGCGCCGTTTTCATGGAGATGGAGGAGGAAAACCGCTCCGTCATGAGCATGGCGGAGCTTTCGATGATACGCCACTCCATCGACACGCGCGATGAGTTCTATGACGGCGAAAGCAAATTCTGGGATTCCTTCGGCCCCGAGATACAGGAATTCACCCAGAAGTGGACCCTCGCCCTGCTCGCCTCCCCGTTCCGCCCCGATTTCGAAAAGGAATTCGGCGACCTCATGTTCGTGAATGCTGAGATAGCCTTAAAGACCTTCTCGCCCGAGATAATCCCCGAGCTCCAGCGCGAAAACGAGCTCACCACCGAATACGCAAAGCTCGTCGCCTCCGCGCAGATCCCCTTCGAGGGCGGCGTTTATACGCTTTCGCAGCTCGCCCCCTTTAAGACGGATGCAAACGACGAGCTCCGTCTCAAGGCTTGGAAGGCCGACGGCGGCTGGTACAAGGAGCATGAGCCCGAGCTCGACCGCATATATGACGAGCTCACCCATCTGCGCGATTCAATGGGCAAAAAGCTCGGCTATGACGGCTACACCAAGCTCGGTTATTACCGCATGGGCCGCAACTGCTACACCAAGGAGGACGTCGAAAAGTTCCGCGAGGCCGTCCGCAAGTACCTCGTTCCCGTCGCGGATTCCATCTTCCGTGCGCAGGCGGAGCGCATAGGCAAGCCCTATCCCCTCTCCTTCGCGGACGCGGCGCTCGAGTTCCGCAGCGGCAATCCCCGCCCCGCGGGCAGCGCGGACGACGTATTGGCCCAGGGCAGGAAATTCTACGACGAGCTCTCCCCCGAAACGAGCGAATTCTTCCGCCACATGCTGGACGACGAGATGATGGACGTGCTCTCCACCGAGGGCAAGCAGGCGGGCGGCTACTGCACGGGCATCCCGATGTATGAGACCCCCTTCATTTTCGCCAATTTCAACGGCACTCAGCACGACGTTGAGGTCGTCACCCACGAGGCGGGCCACGCCTTCGAATACTGGATGAACAGGAAGCGCATCCCCCTTGAATACGCCTGGCCCAGCATGGAGGCCTGCGAGGTGCATTCCATGAGCATGGAGTTCTTCGCGGAACCCTGGGCGGACGGCTTCTTCGGCAAGGACGCGAAAAAGTTCTTATACAGCCATCTTGCGGGCGCGATCACCTTCATCCCCTACGGCACGATGGTCGATCACTTCCAGCACATAGTCTATGAAAAGCCCGAAATGACCCCCGCGGAGCGCCATGCGGAATGGAAGAGGCTCCTCGGCGTCTATATGCCCTGGATGAAGCTCGACGGCGAGATCCCCGTCTATTCCGAGGGCGAGGGCTGGCAGCGCCAGGGACATATCTATCAGAGCCCCTTCTATTACATCGACTACTGCCTGGCGCAGACCGTCGCGCTGGAGTTCTGGGCGATGATACAGAAGGATATGAAGAACGCCTGGGAGCACTACATGGCCTACACCGTGCAGGGCGGCAGCCGCACCTTCACCGACCTGTTGGAGCACGCCGGCCTCGTCACCCCCTTCGACGAGGAGTGCTTGAAGACCGTCTGCGAGACGGCCTCGAAGTGGCTCAACGAGTTCGATATGAGCGGGATAGAGTAAGCATACTGTTCGGCATGACAAAAAGCACGGCCCGGAAAACTCCGGGCCGTGTGTTTTCTATATTCGTTTCTCCCCGCAAACCCTTCCGTCACTCGCGGCTTCGCCGCTCGTGCCACCTCCCCTTAAACAAGGGGAGGCATTGGGCTGGGTGCATTCGGCAGGCTGCTTTCAGTCGGGGGCTTTCGGTCGGGGGCATCGCTTTGGCTCCCCTTGCCAAGGGGAGGCATTCGGTCGGCGGCATTCGATCGGCGGCATTGCTTTGGCTCCCATTGCCAAGGGGAGGCATTCGGCAGGGTGCATTCGGCAGGCGCTTTCGGTCTGCGGCATTCGATCAGTGGCATTGTTTTGGCTCCCCTTGTCAAGGGGAGGCAGTCGGCAGGCTGCTTTCGGTCGGGGGCTTTCGGTCGGGGGCATTGCTTTGGCTCCCCTTGTCAAGGGGAGCTGTCATCGTGAGCCAAGGCGAACGATGACTGAAGGGTCGCACGGTGCGCGTCCTTCATCGTCAAAGGCGCGGGCGCGGACGCGGATGGGAGAAGAGTCGCACGCCGCGCGTCCTTCATCATCAAAAAAGAATGGCCCCCAATAAAAACGCGGCCCCGAAACCTCGGGGCCGTGCGTTATTCTGTCGGCTTACAGATCACATATCCCGCTTCGCGTTCGCGTAAGCCAGTATGCGCTGCATCTCGTTGTAAACGATCATATAGCCTTCGTCAACGCCCATGCCGGGCTTGGCCAAAATGCGACCGCAGGGAGCCGCGCGAGTCAGCGCGGCCGCACCGCGACAGGTGCGGAACTGCGATCGATCAAGATCTGCAGATCGCTCCTGCGAGACATATCCGCCGTTTGGAAATAAACAAGCGCGGCAGTAGGTGATACCGCCGCGCCATTCGTTCGTGTCGCTTACTTATTTCGCCTGCTTCGCCTTCGCGTAAGCCAGTATGCGCTGCATCTCGTTGTAAACGATCATGTAGCCTTCGTCAACGCCCATGCCGGGCTTGGCGAGGATCTGATCGGGACGGGTCGCCATAGCGCACTGCACGCAGACCTGCGCGGAACGGTCGGTCTCATTGCAGGTGCCGCCCTGATAAGCGCCTATGCCGCGCTCCTTGCAGTAGAGGACGGCCTCTATGGTGTTGTTGATGCCGCCGAGATCGGGGGTCTTTATCTGGACCATGTGGCCCGCCTTGTTGTCGGCGAAATACTTTATATCCTCGAGGGTGTTGCACCACTCGTCGGCGACGATCTCAACGTTGATGCCGCGGTCGTCAAGCTCCTTGGTGATGGCCTTCAGCGCCAGCATCTGCTTTTCGCGGTCCTCAACGTCCATGGGTCCCTCTATACGGAGGTGGAAGGGCGCGGCGGCCTTTTCGAGCTCCGCCATGTAATCCGCCATGGCCTTGTAGTTATCGTTGCCGAAGGCGGCACCGATGGTGCCGTAAACGTCGATGTGGAAAATGGGGTTGTAATCCTCGCTCGTGCGGAGCTGGATCACGCGGTCACGCAGCCACTTGACGTACTCCAAAAGCTTTTCACCGTGCTCGCCGAGCTTGGTCTTGACGTTGTTGATGAGCGCGTGGGGCAGTATCTGGGCGCCCTTTATTATCATCTTATCGGAGTTGGTGTAGCGGTCGTCGCCGGACTGGGTGAAAATATCGAGGGGCTTCGCTTCGAAGGTGAGGCCGTATTCCTCGGCGACAACCTCGTACATCATGCGGTGGGTGGCCTTGGCGACGGCGTCGAGCAGAGCCTGGGTCATGCCGTAGCGGATGGCGGTATGGAGGCGCTTGCCCTCAACGGTGATGGCCTCGAGATCCGCGGCGAGCTTGCGGAAATTATCCGCCTCGCGGCCTATAAGCTTGGGGCTGATGTACTTTTCGATGACGGGGATGAAGTCCTTCGCAAGGAAGAGAGGATCGCGCCCGCCGCAGCCGGAATACTGAACGGCAGCGCAGTCGCCCATGGCGATCTGACCGTCCTCCAGAACGAGCATAACGGAGATGGATTCGCCGGGCTGACGGACGGAGGTGAAGCCGGCGGTCTTGGGCTCGCCGAAGTAGGCGGCGCCGTCGGACTTGGCGCCCGCCTTTATGGCGCGCTGATCGTCGAAATAGAAGCCGGTACGGCCTGCGGAGCAGATGAGATTGGTGATTTTCATGGTGATACCTCTATGTAAATATAGTTTTTAACGGCTCAGTTTCTGGGGCGGCCGACGAGCCTGCCCTTGGAGATGGCGTAAACGTCGTCGATTACCATCTGGAACGAGGCGGAGCGCTTTTCGGCCTTTGCGCGCTCGGCTATCTTCGCGCGGTGGAACGCCTTTATCTCGTCGGTGAAGGGCAGTCCGCCCATTTCGAGAATGCGGATGGCGCCGTTGTTATCGCGCGCGGGGAGCATCTTGCCCGCGTTGAACTTGGAGGGCGCGAAGGGAATATCGAGCACGCCGCTCATGACGGCCTTGACGGTGCCCTCGGCAATGTCGCCCGCGCCCAGCTCAAAGCACTTATCGACTATGCAGCGGGTCTCCATCCTTATCATTTCCTTTTCCTCTTCGAGGTTATCGGCGGTGCAGACCTGATCCGCGAGCATCGATATGAGCTGCTTGGTGCACCTGAGGCCCTGCGCGTTCGCTTCCATGGTGGGAACGCCCGCAGCCTCATGCGGGGTCTTGACGATGACCTTTGTCGCCTTGGAAAGCGCTGCGGTGGCGGAGCCCCAGCTTATAACGCCGAAGGCCTTCGCCTCATCCGCGGGGAAGCCGCCCATCCACTGATGGAAGACGGTGGTGACGCAGACGTCGTGATAGCCGTTCTTTTCAAGATACTCGTTGGTGAGCTCCTCGAGCACGCGGATAGCCGCAACGTCCTGCACGAGGTTGCCGCACTGGCCGTAGCCCACGGTGATGTTCTTGACGCCCTGCTCGGCGGCAAGGAGCGCCTCGATTATGGCGACGGCGTGGGAAATGCAGGCGGGAACGAGGGTGCCGGTCAGGGGGCCGTAGGGCTCGCGGTTGATCGAAACGCCCGCTTCCTCATATATGCCGGTCAGGCGATCGACGTACTGCCAATCCCTTATGGTCTTTTCCATGGGGACGTTCTTCGCATAGGGCAGGTTATAGGAGATGCCGCCGCCCTCATAGCTCGTGAAGCCGCCGGCATAGGTGATCTCGGTGAGCAACCTTGCATCCGGGGTGCCGTGACGGACCTGGATGGGGGTGTCCAGCGCCTTTATGAGCCTGCGGCAGCCGCCGACGCCATGATTGACCGCGGGGAAGCCGTTCAGCATGGAGCGGCGCTCCTTCATGGATTCTCGGATGCCGTTTTCCGCCTCAAGGTAGCGGTTCTGCCTGGTGTAGCTGTCGATAGTGGTGGGGAGAAGATCCGCCTCGCCCTTATCCTGCAGATAGGTCAAGAGCTCTATGTGCGCGTCGATGAGCGCAACGCCGGCGCGGGGCTGGATGAGGGTTATGCCCTTGTTCTTCGCGTCGATGAGCTTCTTTGAAAAGACCTTGTGCTCGGGCATGGACTTGTGGAACTCGATGGCCTCCTTGAGATCGACCTCGGCGCCTGTGGGCCACTGCTTGAGCACCTCTTCGCGGATCGAGTTGAACTCGTCGTCGGGGATGCGCTTGTTCTGAATACTCATTTCAAACTCCTTTTGGGATAGCTTAGCTTTTTTATTCAAAAGACCGTTTATCGGGTCTCGGTCTTCAGTTCTTCCTTCAGTATGGTGAGGGCCGCATCGGGATAGTTCTTCGAAAGCAGGCCCATTGCGGCGATTATGTAGCTCCTGTCAACGAGCACGTCGCACTGCTTGGGTTTTAAGGATCCGGGCTCCTCCTCGTCATAGAAGCCGTAGGAGGCTATATCGCGGGTATGCTCGGTGTGTATGAGCGAGCCGCCCGTCACTATGAATTTATCGACGTTTACAAGGTTTTTGCCCGTCTGGACGAGCTTTAAGCCGCCGAGCCCGAATATCTCCTCGAGCCTGCCCGCGTGCCTTGTGACCGCCACGCGCACCGCCCAGGAGGCGAGCGCCTCGTCCGCGCGGAGCGTCTCGTCGTCATAGGGGAGCATATCGGTGTTTTCCGCGAACATATCGACTATTTCGGAAAGCCTTTCGGGGGTGAGCCCCGCCGTTTGCGCAACGCGCTCCAAGCCCGCCGCGTCGATTATGCCGCGGATGCTGTAACGCATGCCTATATCGCCCTCCACCGTGCGCTTTATGTAGGGCTCGGGAAGGCCGCGCAGCGAGGTGCGCGGATCGTCCGGCAGGCCCTCGGCTACGGAATAAATATCCGTGGTCGCGCCGCCGACGTCAACGGCCACGAGATCGCCCAGACCCTTCTGGCTTTGAGTGCCCTCGGCAAGCAGCTTCATCGCGTCCATGACGGCGCTGGGCGTGGGCATCATGATGCCCTTTATGAGCTCGGAAGCCTGCGTCAGGCCCTTCGCCCTTACTATGCGGTTCAAGAACACCTCGCGTATTTCGCGCTGAGCGGGCTCTATATTGAGGACGCCGAATTTGGGCATAACGTTTTCGCAGATATGCACCTCGCGCCCGGAAAGTATCCGCTCGCACTCGCGCGCGGCGTTGCGGTTCCCCGCGAGAATTACGGGGAAATCCCCGCCGATCTCCTTGAGGATCTTCGCGTTATAGACGATCGTTTCGGAATTGCCGCCGTCCGTTCCGCCAACGAGCAGGAAAATATCGGGGTTTATCGCGCGGATCTCCTCCGCGTCATCCTCGGTAAGCTTGAAGGCGTAGGTTTTTAAGACCTTCGCGCCTGCGCCGAGGGACGCGGTCTTGGCCGCCTCCGCCGTAAGCTCCGGAACAAGGCCGCTTGCCAGCATGCGGAGCCCCCCCGCCGCGGAGGAGCAGGCGTAACGCTCGCAAAAATCAAGCCTGCCGGTCTTCTTTTCAAGCTTGGAAAGAGCATCGGCAAGCCCGTTCATTATATCGGTCTGTACGGTGGTGTAGGAATTGGCAGTGCCCAAAAGCCGCGGGGCGTCAACATCGACCGCGGTGACCTTCGTATATGTGCTTCCGAAATCTATGAGCAGTACCGGCTTCATGGCAGTTTGCGCTTATTCTTCGATGTGCAGGTCTTTTCTCAAGTCCTCGATATCCACCTCGGGAGGGGTTCCCGGAGGGAACGCGCGGTCAAAGCCCATGGCAAGGAAGCGCTTTTCGACCTCGTCAAAGGGCTGCTTGCCTATGACGATGTTGCCGCCCACATAGAGGAGTATGCCCTCGAGGCCGGCTTCGTCGCACTTTTCGCGAAGGCCGCGGCAGTCGAGCTCGCCCTGACCGTAAAGGGAGGAGACGAGTATCGCATCCGCGTTGGTTTCGATGGCGGCGTTTATGAATTCCTCCTGCGAGACCATAACGCCGAGGTTGATGACGTTGAAGCCCGCGTCGGTGAACGCGTGATAGAGGATCTGGTTGCCAACGGCGTGGACGTCAGCGCCGATAACGCCGATGACGAGAGTTTTCTTTTCCATTTCAAAATCTCCGTTTTAGCAGTGTGCGGCTGTAATGCCTTACAACGTTTGCGGAGCCCCGCCCATAAGGTAAGGACGATATGACTCCACCGTTTCCATTGCGCGTATGATAATCCAAATCGAAACCAAAGTCAATAGTATTGGCGGAAAAATTCCGTATATTTTACAAGAAAAAACAGGGGCTTGTGAAATCATGTGAAAAGGCGGGGAACGCGCCGCGCCGCCCGCCTTTTGCCTATGAATATCATTCGGTCATTACCTTACGGTCACCGATCCTGCAAATGAGAATATCGCGTCGGAGAGCTTGGTTTCGTGATCCTCCCTGCAGATAAATTGAACGAGGTAGAATGCGTCCGAGCCCTTATAGGCAAAGTTCCAGCCGGCGTTGCCGCCGTTGTAATAGCGATAATAGACCAGGCCGTCCTTCTCTTCGGGAACTGCGTCCTGCCCGTTGTTTTCTATCACATCTTCGATATACTCTGTTAGGGTCTCGTTCTCAAAACCCTCCATCAGGGAAAACGGCTCTATTTTGACCATCACGCCGCAAAACTCCGAAACGTAATAGCCGTCAAAGCCCATATGGCTGTTTTTTTCCCGAAACAGATCGGTCAGGGTGATCGATAATCCGTCGCAAGTAAAAACCTTTTCAGCGCCGAGGGAAGCCTCATCGGGCGCGGTATTCGTATGCTTTTCCAAGCCCAATAACGTGCAGCCGGGAGCTGTAATGCAAAACACTGCGATCAGAACAAAGGTTATTAGTTTTTTCATTTTTATACTCCTTCGGCGCGGCGCTAAACGATCCGATCCTCAAACGGATGCCGCTGTTTTTTCCGTTCGAGCCTGAAGTTCGGCAAACCCGATCCGCTTACCTTTCCTCGACAGAATCGAGATATTCCCTCCTGCCCTTCTCGTAAAGGTTGTTCCCCTCGCTGTCTATGACGGCGACGACGGGCAGGTTTTCTACCTCGAGCCTCCTCACGGCCTCCGCGCCGAGATCCTCATAGCAGACTATTTCCGCCTTCTTTATGCAGCTTGAAAGCAGCGCGCCCGCGCCGCCTATCGCGGCGAAATACACCGCGCCGTACTTTTTCATCGCCTCGACCACCTCGGGGCTCCTTTTGCCCTTGCCTATCATGCCCGTCTCGCCCTCTCTTATGAGGGTGGGCGAATAGGCGTCCATGCGGTAGCTCGTGGTGGGGCCCGCGGAGCCTATCACCTGACCGGGCTTTGCGGGGGTGGGGCCTACGTAATAGATCGTCGCGTCCTTTATATCAAAGGGAAGCGGCTCGCCCTTTTCGACGAGCTCCACGAGGCGCTTGTGCGCCGCGTCCCTTGCCGTGTAGATGACGCCCGAAAGCAGGCAGGCTTCACCGGATCTGATGGTCCTTGCCGTTTCGCGGGTGATGGGGAGAGTGATGTGTCTTTCCATATGTGGGCCTCCTGTCAAAGAACGACTGTCTTGTGCCGCGTTACGTGGCAGTTTATGTTCACGGCGACGGGCAGCCCCGCGATATGCGTGGGGTACCACTCGATATTGACCGCCAGCGCGGTGGTCTTCCCGCCGAAGCCCTGCGGCCCTATGCCCAAAGCGTTTATCTTTTCAAGGAGCTCATCCTCAAGCGCGGCGTAAAACTCATCCGCGTTCCTTTCCGTGACGGGACGCATGAGCGCCCTTTTCGCCATATAGGCCGCCTTATCGAAGGTGCCGCCTATGCCGACGCCCACCACTATGGGCGGGCAGGGATTGGGCCCCGCCTCCTCAACGGTCTTCAGTATGAAGGCCTTGACTCCCTCGATCCCGTCGGAGGGCTTGAGCATGGCAAGGCGGGACATATTCTCGCTGCCGAAGCCCTTGGGCGCGACGGTGAGCTCTATCTTATCGCCCGGAACTATCTCGGTATAGAGCATGGCGGGGGTGTTGTCGCCCGTGTTCACGCGGCGCAGGGGGTCGCGCACTACGGATTTGCGGAGGTACCCTTCGCCATAGCCCTTTCGCACGCCCTCGTCGACCGCCTTCCTGAGGTCGCCCGTGATGTGCACGTCCTGCCCTATCTTCAAAAACACGCAGCAGACGCCCGTATCCTGGCATATGGGCACGAAGTTTTCATCCGCTATGCCGTAGTTTTCGATTATCTTGTCCAATATGCCGCACGCGGTGGGCCAGGGCTCGTTCGCCCTCGCCTGCCCGATGCGTTCCTTTACGTCTCCGGGCAGACGGCAGTTCGCTTCGACCGCGAGCTCAGCCACCGCCTCGGTTATCGTTTCGGCGTTGATCTCTCTCATAAAATTACCTCTTTTTTGTATTCTTACGGAAGCTTCCGTTTCTTGCTTGCCCGCCGGTGCGGTCTCATTCCCCGAACGGCTGCCAATCATCGCCCATCCCGCGTTCGCGGATGATACGGATCAGGTCGAGGCACACTCCCTCGAAATTCGTATCGACGTCGTAATTCGAATACCGCGCCGTAAGGTTGCCCGTTTCGGCAAGATAGGCTTCCCTTTTCTCATCCATCATCCGTCCCTTGGGATGATAGTGTTGGGAGCCGTCGAGCTCTATCACGAGCCTGACGCGCGCAATATAGAAATCGACCACATAGTTCCCCAATGGCTTCTGTCGGTAAACCGGGATGGAAAGCTTTTTCAGGAAATCATACCAGAGCCGCCGCTCCTGACGCGTCATGTTTTTTCTGAGCATTCGGGACACGTTCCTGATGTTGTTCCTGTTTTTGTCTTCCATTTTACGGACCCCGTTC
Organism: Clostridia bacterium; assembly: GCA_017394835.1. Classification (GTDB taxonomy): domain Bacteria; phylum Bacillota; class Clostridia; order Christensenellales; family CAG-138; genus UBA3857. Next base: position 160,340 of record JAFPXD010000007.1, on the reverse strand, counting down.
CCGCCGTCAGTCATAATACCGTTCTGCACTTCGCCGCGCAGCGCCGCCTTCCCCCGCGGCGCAGCCGCTTTGCGGGGAAGGTGCTTAGAAAGGGGCGGATGAGGGGCTCTATTTGCCTTGGCGGCAATCAACTTAATTTCCTGTTTGCTTGCCTTGTTTTCCCCTCATCAGTCACTTGCGGCGTGGGAACGCAAGTGACAGCTTCCCCGCCCGGGGGAAGCCGTTGGTTATTGTCCTTCGCCTCTTTCGATCATGCCGAACCAATCAAAATCGGTCATCGGACATTGCTCTCCAAACAGCGAGCCCAACCATCAGTCTTAATGCCGCCACGTATCTCACCGCGCAGCGCCGCCTTCCCCCGCGGCGCAGCCGCTTTGCGGGGAAGGTGCTTAGAAAGGGGCGGATGAGGGGCTCTATTTGCCTTGGCGGCAATCAACTTAATTTCCTGTTCGCCCGCCTTGTTTTCCCCTCATCAGTCACTTGCGGCGTGGGAACGCAAGTGACAGCTTCCCCGCCCGGGGGAAGCCGGTCTGCGTCGTTCCCGCCCTTTAACAAAGGATGCTCTCCCAAGGGGCGTAAACTCTGTTACCGAATGTAGTTACCGCATAACCCATATCCCCCCTGCTTCCCTAAAGGGGCGAATACTCTGCGATCGCATATTCAAGATATGCCCCCAGCCAACTGTCTCATAACGCCGCCCTGCTCTTCGCCGCGCAGCGCCGCCTTCCCCCGCGGCGCAGCCGCTTTGCGGGGAAGGTGCCCCGCAGGGGCGGATGAGGGGTTATTCTTACCTTGGGAACAAACAACTTAAATTCCTGTTCGCCCGCCTTGTTTTCCCCTCATCAGTCACTTGCGGCGTGGGAACGCAAGTGACAGCTTCCCCGCCCGGGGGAAGCCGGTCTGCATCGTTCCCGCCCTTTCACAAGGCATACTTCCCCGCCCGGGGGAAGCCGGTCTGCATCGTTCCCGCCCTTTCAAAAGGAATGCTTCCCCAAGGAGCGGATGGGGGGACTCTCCCAAAGGTCGTTCCCTCCGATATCAGTCTTTACTCGACTACTTCCCTTATCCGGTCTATCACGGTGCCGTCGCGGTAGATGACGTCAGCTACCACGCGCTCGCCGATGGCGGGCTTCATGGGCACGCCGCTTATGCGCTCGGCGGCGGCCTTGAGCTCCTCTATATCCATTACCTTGACGCCCGCGTCCTTAAGGCGCAGCGCAAGCACGCGGTCCTTCGGGTTGACCGCGACTCCCTTCTGGGTGACGAGCACGTCTATCGTGGAGCCGGGGGTGGAGATGCAGGTCACGCGGTCGGTGATTATGGGCAGCCTCGCCCTCGAAAGGGGGGCTACGATCATCGCGAGCTTCGCGCCGGCCGCGGTATCGCTGTGACCGCCCGAGCCGCCCATGATACGGCCGTCGGAATCGGTATGCACGTTCACGTTGAAATCGGTATCTATCTCCGTCGCGCCAAGTATAACGACGTCAAGGCTGTCCACCACCGCGCTCTTCGCGCCGGGGGAGGCGTAATGCGTGGCGGATATCTCGCTGTGGCGGGGATCGTCCCTTATCGATTCGACCGCCTTAAGATCGAAGCACTGCACGTCCATAAGCGATTCGAAGCAGCCCTCGCGCAGCATATCGACCATGTAGCCCGTGATGCCGCCAAGGCCGAAGCTGCCGCGGATCTTCTCCTTCAGCATAACGTCCTTCAGGTATTTCGCAGCCGCGAGCGAAGCGCCGCCCGCGCCGGTCTGGAAGCTGAAGCCCTCCTTAAGAAGGCCGGAAGCCTTTATCACGTCAACGGCCGTCTGCGCCATGGCAAGGCCGATGGGATCCCTCGTTATCTTAGTGGTGCCGGAGACTATGCCCGCCGGGTCGCCGATCGAATCGACCACGACCACCTCGTCAACGTCCGTTTCGGGAATGGAGCGGCAGGTCAGGGGGTAGGGCCTGAGCTCATCCGTGATCACCACGGTGAAGCGGGCGTTCTTCGCGTCGGGCATGGCGTAGCCCATCGATCCGCAGGCGGACTTGCCTATCTTGCCCGTGCAGTTGCCCATGCAGTCGGAGGCGGGGGCGGCGACGAACGCCACGTCGATGGGGGTCGTGCCGTTTTCGATATCCGCCGGCCTTCCGCCGTGAGTGCGGAATTGAACGGGAGCCTTCATATTGCCCGCCGAAATGAACGAGCCGAGCTCTGCCGCCATGTAATCCGTGATTATTCGGGTCACGACGCCGTTTCTTATATGCTCCTTCAGAGGGCGGTGGACGTTGAAGAGCGAGCTCGCGTTAAGAGTGAGATCGCCTATACCAAGCGCCGCGATCTCGTCCATCACCATGTTGAGCACGTGGTCGCCGTTCCTCAAATGATGATGGAAGGAGACGGTCTGCCCGCTTTTGAGTCCGCTGTCCAGTATCGCCTGCCTTATGCTTTCAACTATCTTATTCATCGATCTCCACCTCCAGTCCCAATGCCTTCGCCGCTTCGAGCGTCTGCCTTGCGCGCTCCACGATGGGCTTGTCTATCATCTTGCCGAGGAGCGAAACGGCGCCCTTGCCCTGTTCCTTGCCGCGCCTTATTGCCTCGAACACCATCTTCGCGTACTCTATATCCTTCATGGTGGGGCTGAACACCGCGTTTATCGCCTTAACGTGACGGGGCGCTATCGCGGATTTGCCCGTGAAGCCCAAACTCTTCGCGTATTCCGCGTCGGTCACGATGCCCTCGTCGTCGTTCACGTCGGTGAAGGGGGTGTCGTAAACATCGACTCCCGCCGCCCTCGCCGCGACGACAAGGCGCTTCCTCGCGTAATCTATCTCATTGCCCGCCTTGGTGCGCTTGCACCTCAAGTCCGCGGTAAGGTCCTCGCCGCCTAAAAAGATCGCGGCAACGCGGGGGCACGCGGAGGCGATGGCGTAGGCGTTCTCCACGCCGAGCGCGGTCTCGATAAGGGGGATGAGGCGGACGACGCCCCTCTCCATGCCGCAGCGCTCCTCAATGCCCTCAATGTATTTGTCAACGGTCAGGATGTCGTTCGCGGTGCCGGATTTGGGTATCATGATGAGATCGGGGCGCAGCGGGATTATTGCCTCAAGATCCTGCTTCCAGTAGGCGGTGTCTATGGAGTTTATCCTGACGGTTATCTCCACCCCCGCAAAGCCCATATCGGCTATCGCGCTGCGCACGAGGAACCTCGCGGTATCCTTCTCATCGGGGGATACGGCGTCCTCAAGGTCCAATATGATGCTGTCGGCTCCGAGATCGGCGCCGTTGATCATCATGTTCGGGTTGTTGCCCGGCAAAAAGAGCATGCTTCTTCTCATATCTGTCAGCCCTCCTTCATATTGCATAAGCATCTTTTATTATACTCCGAACGCGGCGCGGTTTCAAGCATTTGCCCATTGTGAAATCCCGTTCCGTGTTATATAATATCATCAGCGGGGATCGCGCCGGGAAGCGCCCCGCCGAAAGGAGCGACCCACCATGTCATATTCCGGCAGGATGCAGCAGAACCATTATTACAGCGTCTTCTTCGCCCCCCGCGGGCGCGACAGGATGTACGAGCTCGGCATGCAGATAGCGCAGATGTACCTTTCCCCCTTCGATAAGCTGATAGGCATAATAGGCGAGGCGGGCTCGGGCAAGAGCATGCTCATAAAGGGGATGTTCCCGGGGCTCGAGCTCACGAACGACGACAACGGCATAAACATGCGCCCCCTGCCCATTATGGATCAGAGCGAGGGAGGGTTCTTTTCGGCGCACACCTACCATCTCGATATCCGCTTTGAGATGGCCTTCGCCCAGCCGCACGAGCTTGCGGAGGCGATACTGAACGCCGTCAAGAACGGCAAGCGCGTGATAGTCGAGCATTTCGACCTCATCTATCCCCTGCTCAACATAAACGCGAACCTCATGATAGGCGTGGGCGAGGAGATAATCGTCACCCGCCCAACCATATTCGGCCCGCTCCCCTCGGAGCTGCACAAGAGGGTCGCAAGCTCCGTCAAGTACCGCCGCATGACCCACACCGCGGAGGATCTTTGCGAGATATTCCTTCCCGAGGCGGAATTCAAGCGCTGCCGTCACCGCGATATAAAGCACGGGTTCCTGCTTGCCTTCAGCGACAGGCCGCCCGAAATAGACCTCATTGACCTCGAATTCAAGGTGGAGGAGGCGATCCAGAAGGACCTTGACGTTTCCTACGTTGACGAGGAGCACGTGATGATAGGCGATAAGATCCACCCCTGCACAGGGCCCCGTAACCACGTGCCGAGCACCGGCTGCGTGGAAGGCTTCCGCCTGCTGCACCGCATAGTTTACGACCCCATCGAGCAGTGCTACCTCATTGCGGGAAGGGTCGGCCCCGGCGCGGGCGGCGACAGCATAGACGACGTGAACGATATAGGACTCGAATGAGCACGAGAGCAGACAAAGGGCCCGCGCCGTAAAAGCGCGAGCCCTTTTTATCGTTCTTGTCACCCTCGGTACATATCCCCGAAATATCCCTTCATCTCGGAGTCCGAGAGGCCGAAATAGTTTTTGACGCCCTTAAGGAAGGTCATAAGCCTTGCTCCGCCCTTTACGTATGACTTGAGCTTATCTATGTTCTGCTCCCACATTTCCATAGTGTAGCCGAGCTTTTCGCGGTCGCGCGGCATCTCGGCGCGGATCATATCCGCAAGCTCGTCCGCGGTCGATATTATGCGCTCCTCGTTCAGCACGTTGCGCAGGAGGAAAGCCGTCCTCTCGAGGAACGCCTTGCGGAAATCGGGGTTTTTGAGCAGGGCGGCTATTATCTTGTGATGCCCGTCGTTCCTCGCCGTCCTGCCTATGGGGTCCTCCGTATCGCGCCAGAAGGACCAGTCGAGATCGAAGAAGCACCAGTGCCAGCGCCCGTCCGCCTCGGAGGAGGAATAGACGCGCATATTGGCAAGGTCGGAATCGCCCATGAAGGCGCGGCAGATGTACCAATCCATCATGCTCACGGAGTCGATGCGGCTCATCACGTAATCGTAATCCGCCTTGTTCTTCATATCGTGGTTCGCCGCGTAATCGCAGAGCTCGCGGAATTCCTTTGCGCTGCCCGTAACGGGCGCCTCGCCGTAATCCTTCAAAAGGGTTACGGAATCCTTCGAAACACCGAGCCTCTGCGCGCAGTATTCGGCGTCTATGCGCTCGCGCAGCCAGTAAACGCCCCAATACTCGCCGTCAAGATAGAGTATCACGGGTCTGAACGCCTGCACGGAAAGCCCCGTCACCTTATCGGTGAGCGCGGCGGCAAGCTCATCGCGGAAATTGCAGAATACGTAATCCTCGCTGCCGCCCTTCAGTATAAGGGAGTTGAAGGTATCGATCTCGCGGCCGTCGAAGAGGCTGCATTCGAGCTTCGAGGGCCCGTAAGCCGTGCGGAAGCGGAGCTGGAAATTCTGTTTTTTGCCCTTCTTGCTGTCGTTGCCGTGGAGCTTGAACCCGCAGGGCACGGAGAACACGACCTCGCCGTTTTCCATCATGGTGACGAGCGCGCCGTGCTCGTATTCCGGGTCGATGTGATTCAAAACGCCCTCGCTGCCCGTAAGATCGGACTGCTTTATGGCAACGTCTATCACGGGCAGGGTGTGGTTCGTGTTCGCAAGGTAGAAGAAGCGGGCTTCCTCGCTCCTGCGGCCCTCCGATATGCAGACGGCGCGGATGCTCACAACTCCGTCAACGCGCATGGAGCCCTGCCACGCCTTTGATTTTTCCGTGGGCTCGGAGCCGTCCGTCGTGTAATAGACGGTCCCCTCGCCGGTGAGCTCCAGATCGAACGCCTCGTCATATTCGCCCGTGGGGAAATTCGCCTGCGGAGCCATAACAACGCTTGCATAGCTTTCGCCGTTTTGCGCGCCCATGGTCGGATGCTCGAAATAGGCGAAGCCCGAGCCGCTCCTGCCCCAGCTCTGATCCTTGGGCACGTCGCCCGGGACGCGCACGCAGTCTATGAATTCGCCGCCGCGGCTCAAATAGATCGTTTCGCCAGCGGAGCTTATTTTGAAGGAGGCGCAGTCCTCCCCGCCGCCCGCGGCGCCGCAGTAAACAACGTAAAACCCGCCCGCGGGAAGCTCCGTATCGGGGAACGCGTAACGCTCGGGCTCGCTCTTCTTATCGGAAAGGAAGTATCCGCCAAGGCGCACCGCCTCGCCCGTACCGTTGAAGATCTCGACCATATCGTAAAACTCTCCGTCCTTCGGGGAAACGGAGGAGTTAGCGGTCACGACCTCGTTTATCCGCAGGCCCGGCGCGGAAAGGGTCTTCATGTATTCTTCATAGCCCGCAAGGGTGTTCGCAAAGCCGGGAGTCGGGGTCTCGCACGCGCCGTCATGGGTCCAGGAGCCCTGCCCTATCGTTTCGTCATAGGCAAGCTCATCCGCCTTTTCGCCGCCGCGGTAGAGCGCCACGCACTCCCCCTCCCTGCCGAGGCGGAAGGGCGTTCCGTCATTCAGGCGGATCACGAGGAAGCCCCGGGCGGGGACGGTGTATTCATCGAGGCGCATCATCTTCGCGCCGTTCTTCTCTTTGGAAAGCGACCAGCCGGTGAGGCGGATATCCTCATCCTCATCGTTTTTGAGCTCCACCCAATCGTCGAAGCAGTTCATGAAAAAGCCCTCGTTATCCGCCATGAGCTCGCTGATCGTCACCCTGTTCCCCCCGTCCACGTCCACTACGACGGGATCTCCCGATACGGGCAGTTCATCATCTTTCGGCCTGCACGAAACGAGCGCGGATACGAGCATCAGCGCGGATAAGAACAAGGCGATCTTTTTCATTGTAACCTCTGTAACGACCCTGTGGGGAATGATGTAATATTTTATCACATATTGGCGGTAAGTTCAATACGGCAAAAACGAAAAGACCCGCGGACAGGATCGACCCGTCCGCGGGAATTCTTTACTTGCTTCAGCCCTCGATCATGATGGTCTTCTTCTCGGGGAGCTTGGGCGCTTCCTTCTTGGGCACGGAGAGCTTCAGCACGCCGTCCTCGAATTTGGCCTTGATATCCTCGTCGGTCAGATTCTTGCCCACGTAGAAGCTCCTCTGCATGGAGCCCATGTAGCGCTCCTGCCTGATGAGCTTGCCCTTCTTATCCTTCTCGGATTCGTCAAGGCCCTTCGCGGCGGAAACGGTCAGCACGCCGTTCTCAAGGGAAAGGGTGATCTCATCCTTCTTGAAGCCGGGCAGATCGATATCGACTTCATAGCCCTCGTCATGCTCGTGGACGTCCGTCTTCATGACGTGCGCCGCGTGCTTGCCGTAAAGCTTCTTGTCAACGTCGCCCATATCGCGCGCCATCGGGAAGGTGATGTCGAAGAGGTCATCAAAGAGACTGTCATTGAAAATAGTGGGATACAACATAAGTCATTCCTCCTTTACACATTGAACCTTGGTTTATTTTGTGCATCGGGACGGAGGATCATTCATTTTCTTCGGGAGCTTTGCGCCCCCGAAAGCCTCTCTCTGTTCCTTTGTTGACTGTATTATAGCACCGCTTGTTAGCACTGTCAAGCGTTGAGTGCTAATATATTAATATATTTGTGGCGGGGCTAAAACGCGGTGTGAATTATTGAACGGATCGGACTGCAAATTTGCACATTCAATGGGCGCGGCTCTTGATTTTTCTCTCGTTTCGTATTATAATTTCCCGAACATCTTCATATGGGAGATACTTTCATCCATGGATGAACAAATTTACGATACCAATATAGAGGAGATCGAAGATATGAGAAAGATCGGCATCCTGACCGGCGGCGGCGACTGCCCCGGTCTTAACGCAGTCATAAGGGGCGTTGTTGAAAAGTGCACCGAAGCGGGCATAGAGGTATTCGGCTTCCGCGACGGCTGGCGCGGCGCAATGCGCGCGCAGGGCCGCTGGCTCACCCCCTCCGAGGTGGAGGGCATCCAGACCATGGGCGGCACCATAATCGGCAGCTCCCGCACGAACGTTATGGCGGATCCCAACGGGCCCGAAACGATCATCGAGGTGCTCCGCGCGCTGGATCTCGAGGGCGTTGTGGCGATAGGCGGCGACGATACCCTGGGCGTTGCGAACGAGCTCCGCAAGAGGGGCATTAACGTCATCGGCGTTCCCAAGACCATTGACAACGACCTTTCCTGCACGGATTACACCTTCGGCTTTGAGACGGCTTCCAACATCGCGATGGAGGCGATCGACCGCCTTCAGACCACCGCGAAGGCGCATTCCCGCTGCATCGTGGTCGAGTGCATGGGCCGTCACACCGGCTGGATCGCCCTGCAGGCGGGCCTTGCCGCCAACGCGAGCCTCGTGCTCATCCCCGAATTCCCCAAGACCTTTGACGAGATAGTCTCCCTTGTGCGCCGCAGGTATCTGCGCGGCGAGCGCTACACCATCATCGTTGTGGCGGAGGGCTTCGAGCTCAAGGACAGCGAGTCGATCGACGTCGGCACCGACGCATTCGGCAACAAGCTGCTCATCCAGAAGAACCTCGCCAAGCACCTTTCCGACATGATCGAGGCCGCGATGAGGGCGGATCCCCTCCTCGGCGAGGACGCGCAGTTCTTCGAGTGCCGTCCCGTGGTGCTGGGCCACGTCCAGCGCGGCGGCGCGCCCTGCGCATTCGACCGCGTGCTCGGCACGAGGCTGGGCATAAAGGCGGGCGAGCTCGTCGTTGACCACAACTACGGCAACATGGTCGGCATGAGCGGCAACAACATCGTCGCGGCGGATCTGGATAAGGCCGTCACTGTCCGCAAGGAAGTCGATAAGGAATTCTACGACGCGGCTTCGCTTTACTTCAAATAATGAACGACGTCGGGCTCGGCCTTTGCCGGGTCCGTTTTCAATTCCCCCTGCCTCCCCAAACGGGGGAACGCCGCAAAGGCGTCCCCGTAAAAGAATTATAAGGAAAGGAGCCCATCATGAAAGCTGTTTTGAAACGCGTATGCGCATTCGCGCTCGCGGCATTGCTTCTCGCCTCTCTCTGCGTGACCCTTGCGGGCTGCGGGGATAAGAACGGCGAAACGAAGCCCGACGCTTCCCCCGAGCCCACGAAGGATACCGCCTCCTATGCGACGGAGCCGCCTCAGACGGACGGCATGAACCGCGTGGTGTTCTACTGGTATAACGAAACGGGCGATTATTCCAAATGCGATATGTGGATCTGGTTCCCCGGCGCGGACGGGCACGGCTATCTCTTCACTCCCTGCGAATACGGCGCGAGGGTCGAGCTGGACGTTCCCCGGGACGTTACCGAGGTCGGCTTCATAGTCAGGCGCGAATGCTCCTCCCCCGGCGGCTCCTCCTGGGGTGACGCCGAAAAGGATTATGACGGCGACCGCTTTGCCGCGGTCACGGGCGAGCGCACCGAGATCTACTTAAAGCCCGGCGACGGCAATATCTACTTGAGCAGCGACGGAGGTAAGACCTTGTATCAGGATAAGGTTTTGAACATGGCGGGGCTCATCTCCCCGAACGAGATAAAATACAGCGTGACTCCCGCGGCGAAGATAGAGTCCCTTGATATGATCAAGGTCACCGTGGACGGGCGCGAGGTGGCCGTCACGGGGCTTTCGAGCCTCAACAACGAGGTCAAGTTCGGCGTCATCACGCTTGCCGAGCCGCTCGACGTTTCAAAGCCCGGCACGCTTTCGATAGAGGGCTTCGGCGAATGCCCCGTCATCCCCACCGATATATTCGACAGCGAGGCGTTCATCGAGCAGTACGCCTATGACGGCGAGCTCGGCGCGATAGTGACGGATCCCGTCGGCTTCGTCGATTTCAGGCTTTGGGCGCCCACCGCCTCCGAAGTCACCCTCAATCTCTATGAAGCGGGCGACAGCGAAGACGCCATTGAGCGCATTACGATGAACGGCGAATTCGGCTCCGGCGTTTGGGAGGTCTCCCTGGAATGCGCCCCCGGCACTTACTATACCTACACCGTCACCACCGCCTTGGGCACGAAGGAGATAGTCGATCCCTACGCTAAGGCCGTCGGCGTGAACGGCGACCGCGGCATGGTGGTCGATCTTGCTTCCACCGATCCCGAGGGCTGGGAGAACGATACCTTCTATTCCGGCGTTTCCGCCTATAACGAGGCGGTCATCTGGGAGGTGCACGTCCGTGATTTCTCCAACAGGATAGAGGGCTGCGAGAACCCCGGCAAGTACCTGGCGTTCACCGAAACGGGGCTCAAAAACTCCGCGGGAGAACCCGTCGGCATAGACTACTTAAAGCAGCTCGGCATAACCCACGTGCATCTGCAGCCCGTTTATGATTACGCGACTGTGGATGAATCCTCCGACGCGCCGCAGTTCAACTGGGGCTACGATCCCAAGAACTACAACGCACCTGAGGGCTCGTATTCCACCGACCCCTACCACGGCGAGGTGAGGATAAAAGAATTCAAGCAGATGGTAATGGCGCTCCACGATGCGGGCATAGGCGTAATAATGGACGTGGTCTATAACCACACCTATTCCGCGGATTCCAATTTCAGCGCCGCAGTGCCCTATTACTATTACCGTTACGACGGTCTGGGCGCGCTCTCCAACGGCTCCGGCTGCGGCAACGAGACCGCCTCCGAACGCGTTATGTTCCGCAAGTTCATTGTCGATTCCGTAAGCTACTGGGCGGCCGAATACCATCTTGACGGCTTCCGCTTCGACCTCATGGCGCTCCACGACGTTGCGACAATGCAGGCAGTCGAGGAAGCGGTCCACGCCATCAACCCGAACGCCCTCATTTACGGAGAGGGCTGGACGGGCGGCACCACCCCCCTGCGCGATAACGTGCAGGCCAACCAGAAGAACATAGGTCAGATCCATGCGACGGGCGGCATAGGCGCGGTCTCCGTATTCAACGATTCGATAAGGGACGGCCTGAAGGGCTCCGTTTTCGACGCGAAGGACAGGGGCTATATCAGCGGCAAGCTCGGCAAGGGCGTTGCGGAAAACGTTGCGTTCGGCATTGCGGGCGGCAAAAAGACGGCTCTTTCCACCTGGGGAGTCGAAAACAGCGCCGTGATCAACTACATGTCCTGCCACGACAACAACACCCTGTTCGATAAGCTGGAGATCTCCTGCCCCGACGCCTCACCCGAGGAGCGCCTGCAGATGCAGAGGTTCGGCGCCTCGATAGTGCTCATTTCGAAGGGCACCCCGTTCTTCCTTGCGGGCGAGGAGATGCTCCGCACGAAGGGCGGCGACTCCAACAGCTACAACTCCTCCGACGAGGTGAACAATATCGACTGGGAGGCGCTTGCGCCCGGCTCCGACGCGCTCCTGATGAGCGAATTCTACCGTGAGCTCATCGCCATGCGAAAGTCGAACGGCTTCTTCACGAAGGCGGAAGTCGAATACACCGTGAACGACGATTCCTCCATCGAGGTGATCTGGAGCATGGACGGCAGGGAAGCCGCTCGCGGCTTCATCAACCCGCTGGAGACCCCGCGCGATTTCACGGCAAACGGCTCTTACGGCGTGCTCTTCGACGGTTCCGCCCCTCGGACGGAGCCCGCGGGCACTGTATCGGGCAGCGTTGCCGTTCCCGCAAGGAGCGTCGTGGTGCTCATTCCCAACAACTGATAACGCAAACGAAGCCCCGGCAGGCGCGCCTGCCGGGGCTTTATTCTGCTCTGTTTATTTATTCTCGCATACCGAGGTTATCCACGCCCTCAGCTCATCGCGTGAGACGCCGCTCGTAAAGCGCTTTCCCTCATACCACACGCCGCTGCCGGCAAGCTCCTCGAGCCGATCCGCGCTCGTGCCTATGTCGCTCATGCCGGATGTGCAGAAGGGTATCACCGCCGCGGAGCCGAAATCGACGTTTTCAACGAACGTGTTGAGTATGCGCGGCGCTTCGCTCCACCATATCGGGTAGCCCAAAAACACGCGCTCATAGGCGGCAAGATCGGGCAGGGAACCGGCTATCTCCGGGCGGAAGTTGGGATCGCGCTGCTCTATCGTCGCCCTCGTTTCGGGATTGCTGTAATCGAGATCTCCTTCCGAATAGGGGACCACGGGGACTATCTCATATACGTCCGCGCCCGTGATCTGCGCTATCTTCTGCGCGACGAGCCGCGTATTTCCCGAGGCGGAAAAGAACACGACCATTGTGTTGCTCCCCTTAACGGGATCGGGCGTGACGTTCGGATCGGGCGTGAACATGACGTGGGGCTCGGCAGTCGGCCCGGAGGTGCGGCTGTAAAGTTCCTCCGGCGAGGCGGGAATATCCCTTTTGCAGCCGCAAAGGGGAAGGAGCATCAGCGCCGCAGCCGCGAGCGCAGCGAGCTTCAAATACTTTCGCATGGTTTCTCCTTGTTATTGATAAGCCTCTTCCGCATGTAGAGCGCAAGCGCGGCGCCCATGAACGCGTGGCTCATTTCCGGGCTGCCGAAGGAGGCGATGACCTCCTCTTCGGGAAGAAGCGTTATTTCGATGAATTCATCGGGGTCGGGCTCGGGAGTGCCGAGATCTTCAAGCTCCTCGGCAAGATAGACGCGGAAGCTGCTCCTGAACAGGGCCGGATTGGGGCTGACGCAGCCGAGCTCCGTTATGCGCCCCGCGCGGAAACCCGTTTCCTCATACAGCTCCCTCAGAGCGGCCTCGGCGGGATCCTCTCCCCGGCCTATAACGCCGCCGGGAAATTCGACCGTTATGCGAGAAGCGCCGTGCCTCCACTGACGGACGAGCAGGAAGCCCTTTTCCGTCCTGGGGATCACAACGACGCAATCCGGCGCTTCGAGCGAAATGTAATCGCCCTCCAAGCCGTTCGCCGCCCTCTCATGCTGCGTGTAAACGTCGAACACCGCGGTGTGAAGAAGCTTCTTCTCGCCCGCAAGCTCCCACGCAAGCTCCCTGTCGTTCATAGTTACCTCCGTTCGGGCTTTCGCTTTCGCGTTCGCTAAAGAATATTATATCAAATCCACGCCGACATTGCAAGCGCGGCGCTATTTGAATCCGCGCTTCTTTATGCTATAATGGCGGTATGAAAGCGGGGCTGCCCGCGGAAAGGATGCTTATGGAAGAGATATTCGAAAAGACCGGCTCCGTCACCGTTTCAATGACGGATAAGAGCGGCCTCCTCACATATGCGGACGTGTTCCGCCTTTTCATGGATATAGCGGGGGATCATGCCGAAAGGATAGGCGTCGGCATTGCGGATATGAAGAAAAAGGGGCTGTTCTGGCTCACCGTCCGCACCAAGATCCGCTATTATTACCGCCCCCGGCTGTTTGAGGCGATAACCGTCAGGACCTGGCCCATGGCGCCGGAGCGCGTGCGCGGCATTCGCTGCTATGAGCTTTACGGCGAAAACGGGCTTGCCGCCTCGGGCAAGACGGAATGGGCCGTTATGAATATCGAAGCGGGGCGGATCGCCTCCCTTGCGGGGGTGTATCCCGAAGGGCTCCGCTTCCCCGAAACGCTCTCGCTCGAAGCGGCCTTTTCCCGCATAAGCCCCGAAAACGCCGAGCCCTATGCCGAATACCGCGTGCGCTCATCGGATATAGACGTGGGCGGGCACATGAACAACGTCGCCTATATCGACGCGCTGATGGGCAGCTTCTCATCGGATGAGCTCGAGCGGCTCCGCCCCTCCGATATAGAGTCTGTATTCCGCGCGCCCTGCTTCGAGGGGGATGCGCTGACCTTCTCCCGTTTGAAGACGGGATCGGGCTTCGACGCCGTCCTCAAAAGGGGAGAAACGCCCGTGTTTTTGGCGCGTCTTACGGGGAGCGAGGCTTGAAGCGGCCCAATATCTATGGTATCATAAAAAAAACGGCGTGAAGCCGGGAAAGGCACCGATATGGATATAAAAAGACTTTTCAGAGTGTTTGAGGAGACGGCGTACGTCCGCATGAGCGGCACGCCGGAGGAGCTTCGCGCCGCCGAATATTTGAAGGCCGCGTGCGAAGAAGCGGGCGTTCCCGCAAGGATAGAGGGCTTCCCCGTCCCCATGGGCGAGATCGAGGAGGCGCGCGTCACCGTTGACGGGCGCGAGATACCCTGCGTCGGCTTCCGCTGCTGCGGGAGCGGCACCGTCGCGGGAGAGCTCTATTACATGCCGGGCACGGATAAGCTCTCCATCGAAGGCGCGAAGGGCAAGATAGTGCTCATGGATACCTCCGGAGTCGGCTTCTTCACCTATAAGGACCTTATGGAGGCGGGCGCCGCGGGGATACTCTTCCGCTACGGCAACGCCCACTATCCCAACGACGATATAGATTCCCGCGATCTGCGCGCGCACGTTGTGGGCGAGGAAAGAAGGGTGCTCTGCGCCATGATCCACACCCGCGACGCACAGGAGCTTGTGAAAAGCGGCGCGAAGCAGGCGGCGATCACCATCCGCCAGCGCGAGTTCAAGGGCGAGAGCCACAACGTAATAGCCGAGATCCCCGGCCGCAGAAAGGAATACATCACCTTGAGCGCCCATTACGATTCCACCTCCCTTTCGCAGGGCGCTTACGATAATATGTCCGGCTGCGTGGGGCTCTTGGGCGTCATGCAGGAGCTTCGCGGGAAGGAACTGAATTACGGCCTCCGCTTCGTGTTCTGCGGGAGCGAGGAAAGGGGCCTGCTGGGCTCCAAGGCCTACTGCCGCGATCACGAAAACGAGCTTGCCGAGACGGCCCTCAACATAAACCTCGATATGATAGGCACGGCATTGGGCAAATTCATCGCCTGCGTTTCCGCGGAAGAAAAGCTCGCGGGCTATATAAGCTACATGGGGTTTGAAAAGGGCTTCCCCGTTTCCGCAAGGATAGGCGTCTATTCGAGCGATTCCACCCCCTTTGCGGATAAGGGAGTCCCTGCGCTCTCGTTCGCAAGGCTCGCCGGGGGCGACGCCGCGCCCATCCACTGCCGCTACGATACAATGGAGACCCTCTCCGAGGCTCAGCTCGAGCGCGATATAGCGTTCATAGCCGAATTCACCCGCAGGATGGCCGATTCCGCCCTCTGCCCCGTCTCCCGCGATATGCCCGAGAAGGTCAAAAAGGAGCTGGACGAGTATCTGGCAAGGAAGCGCAAGGAACAGTAAAAGCATAATAAAAAGCTCCCCGCGGGGAGCTTTTTTTGCTTTGCCTATACTTTTTCCGCGCTTTCGGCGATCACCGTGACCGTGTCGTTTTCCACCCTTGCGAACCCCGCGGATATGCGGTAAGCCGCGGTCTCACGGCCCGAGGTAAACGCTCGGGCGAGCGAATTTTCCTTCAATGCGGCGACGGCGGGCATATGCCCCTTCCTTATACCGAAGCTGCCGCCGCCCTCGCCCGAGGCGTTATCGCAGGCCTCGAGGCGGATGGATTCGGCTTCGAGCCTTGCCGTTTCCCCCGACGGGGTCAGTATCACGAGCGTAAGCGCCATAATAGCCTCATTTCTTCGCGTTCGCGAAAACGTCGTCGATGCCGCCCGTCATCATGAAGCAGTTTTCGGGGATGTCGTCGCAGTCGCCGGAAAGGATGGCCTCAAAGCCCTTTATGGTATCCTCCAGCCGCACGAACCGCCCCGGGAGCCCCGTGAAGCCTTCCGCCACGTGGAAGGGCTGGCTCATGAACCTCTGCGCGCGGCGCGCCCTGCGCACCGTGCGGCGATCCTCGGGCGAAAGCTCATCCATGCCGAGTATGGCGATTATATCCTGCAGCTCGTTGTATCTCTGCAGCACGCGGCGGACCTCCTTCGCTGTGTTGTAATGGCGGTCGCCCACGGTCTCGGGCGCGAGCATGCGCGAAGCGGATTCGAGCGGAGCGACGGCGGGGTATATGCCGAGCTCCACGATGGACCTTGAAAGAACGGTGGTCGCGTCAAGATGCGCGAATGTCGTTGCGGGAGCGGGGTCGGTCAGATCGTCCGCGGGGACGTATATCGCCTGCACGGAGGTGATGGAGCCGTTCTTGGTGGAAACGATCCTTTCCTGGAGCTTGCCCATTTCGGAAGCGAGCGTGGGCTGATAGCCGACCGCGGAGGGCATGCGCCCGAGGAGCGCCGAGACCTCCGAGCCCGCCTGTGTGAATCTGAAGATATTGTCTATGAAGAGGAGCACGTTCTTGTGCGAATACTCCCTGAAATACTCCGCTATGGTGAGCCCCGCGAGCGGCACGCGGAGCCTTGCTCCCGCGGGCTCGTTCATCTGCCCGAACACGAGCGAGGTCTTTTCGAGCACGCCGGAATCCTTCATCTCCTTCCAGAGATCCTGCCCCTCGCGCGAACGCTCGCCGACACCCGCGAACACGGAATAGCCCTTGTGCTCGAACGCGATGTTTCGTATGAGCTCCATTATGAGCACCGTTTTGCCCACTCCCGCGCCGCCGAAGAGGCCTATCTTCGCGCCCTTGGCGTAGGGGGTCATGAGGTCGATGACCTTTATGCCCGTTTCAAGAAGCTCCTCCGCGGGGACTATCTCCGTGAATGGCGGCGCCGAATGGTGGATGGGCCAATGCGTATCCGTCACTATATCGCCCGCACGGTCTATGGGCTTGCCGGAAACGTCTATCATTCTTCCGAGGGTCGCTTCGCCGACGGGCACGGTGATGGGCGCGCCGGTATCGACGGCGGGCATTCCCCTTGAAAGGCCCTCCGTGGAGTGCATGGCGATACAGCGAACGTCCCCCATGCCGAGCTGCTGAAGCGCCTCCAGCAAAAGGGTGCCCTTCGGGGTCTCGACCTCGAGCGCGTTGAATATTTCGGGCTGATCCTCCCCCTGCGGGAAGCTTACGTCAACCACCGGGCCCATTATTCGCGTTATCAAACCCTTCGATCCGCGAGACATATCCTTACCCTTTCCTGCCCCTCGGGGCTCATTGTCTGTTCATATCGGAGGCGGTCTCTATCACGCTGCCCGTGATCTCCGCCTGCCGCTTTCTGTTTATCATAGTTTCGAGCGCCGCCGCCTGCTCCGCGGAGCTGTCGAACGCCGAGCGCATCGCAATCAGAGTCGCCGCAGCCGCGCCCGCCGCGCAGTCGGTCAGTATCCCGTGGACGCGGAACGCCCTGCCCGCGGGGACGAGCCTGCGCAGCACCGTTTCAGCATCGGGCACGAAAAGCAGATCCCGCGCTGCGGGCTCCTCTTCGCCTTCCTTCCCGCCGCCGGAGCCTTCCGGAAGGAAGCCTATCACGGCGGGCTCCCTCGAAAGCATGTTTCTGGGCTTCTGGCAGACGAAGCTCACGTTTTCCGCCCCGCCCTCGTAAAGCTCGGAAAGATACCGCGCCATTTCGGAAGAGACGGCGAATTCCGGCACATCGGGAATATCGAATTCCCGTATCACGGGGATCCCTTTTTCGCGGCAGTATTCCCTTGCCATCCTGCCGCAGGCGACCGTCTCGAAGCCGCCCTTTTTCACTGTCTCCGCAAAGAACGCGAAAAGCTCATGATTATAGCCGCCGCAGAGCCCCCTGTTGGATGAAACGAGCACGTAAACGGGCTTTCCCTTGCGGGCGGGATCGCCAAAGGGCTCCTCATCCACGCTCACGCTCCCTTCCGGGCACGCGCGTTCGGCGTCCGACAAAAGGCGGGCAAGCGCCGCGGAGTATTCCGCCGCCGCCTCCCTTTGGGTATTCACCCGCCCGTATTTCGCCGTCGCAACGGTGCGCATCGCCCCGGCAAGCTTGCCCGTCGATCTGACGGAACGAAGCCTCTTTTTAAGCTCGCGGAGGGAGGCCATCAGCTTGCCTCCTTGAATTTGCGAAGCGCTTCCCCGAGCCTTGCTTCAAGCCCGCCTTCGAGCTTTGCGCCCTTTTCGAGCTCCGCCATTATATCGGGATGCTCCGCATCGAAGGTGCGGAAAAGCTCCCTTTCGAATTCCTCAATATCCTCGGGCGCAACGTCCGCGGCGTAGCCTTCCGCCACGGCATAGATGATGAGCGCCTGGCGGCTGTCGGGCATGGGCTCGAACCTGCGCTGGCGCAGAGCGTACATCATGCGCTTGCCGCGGTCCAGCACGGCGCGGGTGGAATCGTCAAGATCCGAATCGAACTGCGCGAAGGAGGCGAGCTCGCGGTACTGGGCAAGATCCATGCGGAGCCTGCCCGAAATGCTCTTCATGAGCTTCGTCTGCGCGGCGGAGCCCACGCGCGAAACGGAAAGGCCCACGTTGACCGCGGGGCGCTGACCCTCGTTGAAGAGATCCGTTTCGAGGAATATCTGGCCGTCGGTTATCGAAATGACGTTCGTGGGGATGTAGGCGGAAATATCGCCCGCCTGAGTCTCTATTATGGGCAGCGCGGTCACGGAGCCGCCGCCCGCTTCGGGCGAGAGCCTTGCCGCCCTTTCCAGAAGTCTCGAATGCAGATAGAACACGTCGCCGGGGTAGGCCTCCCTGCCGGAGGGCCTGTGCAGGAGCAGCGAAAGCTCGCGGTAGGCGACGGCGTGCTTTGAAAGATCGTCGTAAACGATGAGGCAGTCACGCCCGGAATACATGAAGTATTCGCTCATGGCGGCGCCGGCGAAGGGCGCTATGTACTGCATGGAGGCAGAGCTTGAAGCGGGCGCGGAAACTATCGTCGTGTATTCCATCGCGCCGTATTTTTCAAGCCGCGCGCGGATCTCCGCCACGGTCGAATCCTTTTGGCCTATCGCAACGTAAATGCAGGGGACGTTCTTCCCCCTTTGGTTGATTATGGCGTCTATCGCGAGGGCGGATTTGCCCGACTGACGGTCGCCTATTATAAGCTCGCGCTGGCCGCGCCCAATGGGAACGAGGGCGTCCACCGCCTTAAGCCCCGTATGGAGCGGCACGGAGACCGACTGCCTGTCGGGTATGGGGGGCGCGGGGAATTCTATGGGGCGGCGTTCCTTGGTGCGGATCCTGTCCTTGCCGTCTATGGGGTGGCCCAGGGGATCGACCACTCGGCCCAAAAGCTCCTCGCCAACGGGCACGCTCGCGATCCTGCCCACACGCCTTACCCTGTCCATACTTTCGATATGCTCGTATTTCCCGAACACAACGCAGCCTATGTTTTCGGGCTCTATATCCAGTATCATGCCGCGTTCGCCGCTTTGGAACTCGACCACCTCGCCGTACATTATGTCCGCAAGACCGTCAAGGCGGCAGATGCCGTCCGAAACGGAAATGACTCGCCCGAGCTGGAATTCGTCTATCTTGGGCTCGGCCTCGCTTATCCCCGCAAGAATATCGCGGGCGATGTCCTCCGGTTCGGCTTCCTTATCAATGGGGAGCTTCAAAAGATCCTTTTCAAGATGGTAGAGGCGGTTTTCCACAGTGCAGTCATACACGGTATCGCCTATCCTCAAGCGCAGGCCGCCTATGAGCTCCGGATCGGTCCTCACCCAGTATGAGGGCTTGCCGCCGACCTTGCCGAGCAGCTCCTCCGCCCGCTTTCCTATGCGGTCGGTCAGCTCCTCCGGAAGGGGGAAAGCCGAAGTCAGCGTTACGTAAAGCACGTCGTGCCGCATGAGGTAGCACATATCGCCCGGGGTAAGGCGCAGCCTTTTCAGTATTGAAAGCGCTATGTTTTCTTCATTGGCGCGGAGCCGTGAAACGCGGGGCGCTTCCGAAAGATAGGTCCTCAACCGGGCGATAAGCTCCGTCACCGCCCTCTGCCGCGCCGAATGGAGCGTTTCGAACCGTGCTGCCGCGCGCATTCGTTCGGCCTCCGCAAGCATGCGCTCCTTCTTCGCCTCCGTCCTTTCGCGGATCTGGCCGATGCGGGCTTCCGCCTCGGCCTCCGCGGGGCTCAGGGGCGCGGGCTCCGCTTCGGCAGTTTCGGGAAGCGCCGTTTCCGCCGGCGCTTCAAGAGAGCGCTCCAAAGCCTCGGCACGGTCGAGCTCCGCGTTTATGCGGTCCCGACGGTCCGAGAACATTTTTCTTATCGACTTCCCCAGCAGGAGGTAAACTATCGCCCCGAGTATGAGGAAGTTTATGAGTGCATACAAGAATTCCATTTAATCCTTCCAAGCCGAATCGAGCTTTTCGGCAAACGCCTCTTCAAATGCGGTCATGGAGCTTTGAAGCGCGGCTTCCGCTTCGGCGCCGAGCTTTTCAAGCCCCGCTTTTTCGGCTTCGCTTTCTTTTTCGAGCCTTTCTTTCAGCTCCTCAAGCTCGGCCTCCGCCTCGCGCTCCGCCCGTTTTACACGCGCTTCCAGCTCATCCATTCGGGCGGCCTCGCGCTTTTCCTCCTCTTCGCGGCGCCTGCGCTCCGCTTCCTCGGCGGCCTGCTCCGCTTCAAGCGCACGAAGCGAAGCCGCCTCGAGCCTGCGTTTGCGGGCGTCGATGTGGGAAAGAACGGGCTTCAAAAGCAGCTTGTTCACTATGAGCGTGAACAGCATGAAGCAGATGACCGTCCATATTATGTCCGATACCTTGACGTCAAACAAAGCTTTGCCCTTCCTTCGGGTGGATCAGATCTTGCCCACGAGCATGAATGCTATGAGCAGACCGTAAATGGAGAGCGCCTCCATGAGCGCGAGCGAAAGCAGGAGAGTGCTCCTTATTTCCTTTGCGGAATCAGGCTGGCGCGCTATGCTCTCGAGCGCGGCCTTTGCCGCCTTGCCCTGACCCAATGCGGGGAAAAAGGTCGAGAATGCGATCGCGATCGCAGCGGCTATTGCGTAGAAAGCGGAATCGGTCATGTTGATACTCCTTATTGAAAAAGTTTTAGTCGTCTATGAATTCCTGCAGGTACGAGGCGGTGAGCATGGTATAGACCATCGCCTGCACGGCGCAGAATATGAGCGAAAGCGCCATCATGAGTATGGGCGCGCCTATGGGGAGGATATCGTAAAGGTTGTGAAGCACGGTCTCCTCGCCGAAAATATTGCCGAAGAGCCTCAGCGCGAGCGAAGCGGGCTTTATGAACTCATCGAGCAGCAGGAGCGGGATTATGGGCGTTAGAAAGTGCTTTATATAGTGCTTCGCGCCGTTCGCTATCGCCGAAGCCTGAATGAAAACGAAGGTGCAGAGCGAAAGCCCCAGCGTGACGGAAAGCGAAGAGGTCGGCGCCTTGAAGTATTTGAATATGCCCACTCCGGGAATGAGCCCCGAATAGTTCGCGAATATGATGAATATGAAGAGCGAAGCAAGATACCAAAGGTATTTTCTTGCGCTCTTTCTGCCCATTATGTCCGTAAAAAAGCCGTCAAGATACTCCACGGCGTATTCCAACAGGTTCTGGAATTTGCCGGGGCGATCCTTGAGGTTCCTCGTCGCAAAAAACGAGACCGCCGCAACGATAAGTATTATCACAAGCATCGTTACGACCTCGGCCGAAATATCGAGTATCCCGAATATCCTTATCAGAGGTTCGCTTGATTCACCCATCGTTTTCCCCCTCTCCCCTTGCCGCGCGTATCAGTATCACGGTCGAAACGATAAGCCCGGCCGTCGCTCCCGCGGCGGCGCCTATCAAAAGCGGCGCGGGGCCGCACGCAAGGTTTTTCCCTATAAAATAGAGCGAAGCCGCCAGCACGAACAGTATGAGCGTGCGCAGGGGCATGAGCCCGAAGCCGCCCTTCTTCATGGCCGCCTTCGCAATAAGATGATTAATAAAAGAGACGCCCGCCCCTGCGAAGAACGCAAGCACGGCGGGCAAGAGCTTATCCATAGGAACGCTCCCCCATCGATATTATTCTATATATAATATCACTCGGAGGCGGCAATGTCAATACAATGGCCGGAAGGAATGAAATCCGCCGGAAGGAATGAAATCCGCCCTTTACCTCCGCGCATAAATAGTGTAAAATAATGTGGGTTTTTATGCGGGGTGTCATCACGCTCCCGCAATGAATAGTTTGTAAAAAAGGATAAGGAGCATTCCATGAAAAAGATATTGATGACGGGCGGCGGTTCCGCCGGGCACGTTACCCCCAACGTCGCGCTCTTCCCCGCTCTGCGCGAAGCAGGCTATGAGATCCATTACGCCGGCCTTGAGGACGGCATAGAGCACGGCCTTATCACGGCGCAGGAGGGAGTCGCCTTCCACGCGATAGAATCGGGCAAGCTGCGCCGTTACCTTTCGCTCAAAAATCTGGCGAGCCCCTTCAAGGTGATAAAGGGCGTGTTCCAGGCAAGGCGCCTCGTCCGTGAATTGAAGCCCGACGTGGTGTTTTCAAAGGGCGGCTTCGTGAGCGTACCCGTGGTCATGGCTGCAAAGGGCAAATGCCCCGTCGTATGTCACGAATCCGATTACACCCCCGGCCTTGCCAACAAGATCGCTTCACGCTATGCGGATACCGTCTGCGTGACCTTTGAGGATACCGTTTCGCTTTCAAAGCCCCGCATTGCCAAAAAGATGGTCCACACCGGCACCCCCATCCGCCCCGAGCTCTATCGCGGCGACCGCGAAAAGGGCCTTGCCGCAATGGGATTTTCGGGCTCGAAGCCCGTGCTCATGGTGATGGGCGGGAGCCTCGGCGCCGCCGCCGTGAACGACGGGGTGCGCGCCGCGCTGCCCGAGCTTACCCGCACCTTCGACGTCGTGCACCTCTGCGGCAAGGGCAAAGTCGATGAGAGCGTTTCTTCCGCCGGCTACCGCCAGTTCGAATACGTCGGCCCCGAGCTGCCCGATATGCTGGCGGCGACTTCCGTAGTGATCTCCCGAGCGGGCGCGAACGCCGTGTTCGAGTTCATGTCGCTGGGCATCCCCGCGCTTCTCATCCCCCTCCCCCTCGAAGCGAGCCGCGGCGATCAGATATTGAACGCCGATTACGTTGTGAAGAAGGGCTACGCCAAGAAGCTCGACCAGAAGGACATAACCCCCGAAAAGCTCGTTTCGCTCGTTACGGAGCTCTATGAAAACCGCGCCGAAATGAAGGCGCGCATGGCGAAGGATACCCTGCTCGACGGCACGGAAGAGGTGCTTGCCGAGATCTTCAAGGCCGCCGAAGGCAAAAAATAAAAGGAGAGGCGCATGAAAAAGCTCACGAGAGAGGAGATAGCCGCGATCCTTGCCGAGCCAAACGGCCCGGTGAAGCTCGTGCAGATGAATATCGACCTCGATTCGCTCTTCGATAACGCCGCCGCGATGTTTAAGGAGGAGGGCGCGGCCTCCGCGCTCCTTATAAGGCTCGCCGCGAAAAAGCAGTACCTTATCCGCATTTCGGAGGACGAGACCATAAAGGAAGCCGCCCGCGCGGCGCTTTCTTCCCCCGCAGCAAAGCTCCGCCGCAACGCGGCAAGGCTCCTCGGCGCGGTGAAGGACGAGGCTTCGGAAAGCGCGATCATCGCCGCGTTGGAAAAAGAGGATCAGCGCTTCGTCCGCCCGAGCCTCATACTTGCGCTCGGCAGCATAGGCTCCGAAAAAGCGGCGGGATACCTGAAGGATTACAGGGTCGCTCCCCCCGCGGACGATACCGAACAAAAGCATTTCAATGAGGAAACGGAAGCCCTCGTCACGGCGCTCCGCTCATTCGCCCCGCGCACAGCGCATGAATTCACCGGGCTCAAATCCGCTTGGACGACTGAGCTTCGCGCGGCGGACATGCTCTCCCGCCAGCTTGCGGAGGAGCTTTCCGATCTCGGCCTCGAAAGCTTTGACGAGCGGCGCTCCTCCCTTAAGGTCACGACGGCCGATTATCCCGGGCTTTTCGAGGCGCGCTGTTTTTCCGAAGTCCTCTTCCCCATAGGCTCCTGCGAGGCGATCCCCTCCGCGATCGCAAAAAAGGCGGCTCCCTTCATTGAAAAGCTTATGCGCGAAGCGCATACCGGCGAGCCTCCTTACAGGTTCCGCACCGAAAACGCGCTCTCCCTGCCCGAATCCGTTTCGAGGGCGGAGCTCACCCGCGCCGTATCCGCCGCCGTGGAGAACGCCTCCCTTGTGAACGCCCCCTCCGATTATGAGGTCGAGCTTCGCATGGAGGGCAGCATGAAGACCGCAAGGCTTTACGCAAAGCTCACGACATTCCCCGATACCCGCTTTTCATACCGCGAAGGCTCCATCCCCGCCTCTATGGCGCCGAACGTCGCCGCCTCGGTGCTGCGCTTCGCTTCCGAGCATCTGAGCGTCAACGCGCGCGTGATAGACCCCTGCTGCGGGAGCGGCACGTTCCTCATAGAGCGCGGGCTCATGTCGCCCTGCGCCTCGCTCACGGGCGTCGATATAGCACACAAGGCGATAGATATTGCCCGCCGCAACACCGAGCTTGCGGGCGTGAACGCCAAATACACGGTGAACGACATACTCCGTTTCGAGTGTCACCGCCCCTATGACGAGCTCATCTCAAACCTCCCCTTCGGCAACCGCGTGGGCGATCATTCCTCCTGCGAAAGGCTCTATTCGGGGCTGCTTGCCAAGCTCCCGCAGCTTGTGAAAAAGGGCGGCGTCGCGATCCTCTACACGATGGAGTTCACCCTGTTAAAGCGCCTCATCCGCGAGCATTCCGGCCGCCTAACGCTGCTTTCGCAGGCGCGCACGGAAGCCGGAGGGCTCACCCCCATGATATTCATACTCCGCGTAAACTGACGTGCGGAGCGGAAAAGGAGACCCATGACCGAAAAGCTTTTTTATGAACACCCCGTGATCACCTCCTGCGAGGCGGAAGTCGTCTCCTGTGAGGAGAGGAACGGCTCATACGAGGTAGTCCTTTCGAGGACGGTCATATTCCCAGAGGGCGGCGGCCAGCCCGCCGACCGCGGCACGATAGGCGGCGTTCCCGTGACGGACGCGCACGAGCGCGGCGGCGAGGTGTTCCACATCTGCACTGCTCCCGTTCCCGTCGGCGCCCGCGTCACTGTCACGCTCGATACGGAGCGCCGTCTCGATCACAGCGCGCGCCACACGGGCGAGCACATGCTTTCGGGGCTTGCATATAAGCTCTTCGGCGCGCATAACGTGGGCTTCCACATGGCGGAGGATTACGCCACGATAGACCTTGACGTTTTTCTCGATAACGAAGCCCTTTCAAGGCTCGAGGAGGAGGCCAACCGCGCCGTCCGCCGCGATCTTCCCGTGACGGAGGTGCATACCGATCACGAAGGGCTTGCCTCTTACACCATCCGCAAAAAGGCCGATATTGTTTCGGACGACATACGCATAGTGTTCATAGGCGGGGGCGAGATAGATTCCTGCACCTGCTGCGGCACTCACTGCGCAAAAACGGGCGAGGTGGGCTATATCCGCATAGCGGACGCACAGAAGTATAAATCCGGCGTACGCATTTGGTTTTCCTGCGGGGCCATGGCGGTGCGCGAGGCGGCGGCCATCACCCGTTCCATGACGAATATCGCCCGCAGCTTTTCAACGAGCCGCGAGGAGCTTCCCGCCGCCATACGCAAGGCGCAGGATGAGCTGGGGCAAACGAAGCGCCTTTTGAAGGAGCGCACGAGGGCGCTCTGCGGGCTCATCGCCGCGGGCTCCGCCGATGAGGCGGCAGTCCTGCTCCGCCCCGAGCTTTCCGCCGCGGACGTTAAGCTGCTTGCCGAAAGCCTCGTTTCCGCCAACGCCCGCGTCGCGCTCGTTTTCGGCGGCTCGGAGGGCGGCGCCTGCTACTGCGCCATGCGCAGGGAGGGCGAGACCATGCAGATGAACGAGCTCATAAAGTCCGTGAACGCCCTGACGGGCGGAAAGGGCGGCGGAAGCCCCGCCTTCGCGCAGGGCCGCACCGATAAGCCCGTCACGGAGGAGCTTGCCGCCATAATGCGGGATTACATAAAAAAAGCTATGTAACGGTACAAAAAAGGGGGCGTCAACCTGATGCGTTGACGCCCCTTTTGTTATTCGTTTCAGCTTGGGATCTTGGATTTGAGGAACTCGATAACGGCCTTGATCTTTTCGCCGATCTCACCGTCAAGCGAGAACTTGGATTTGAGCGCCTCGATTATCTTGTTGATTATATCGCCGATGCCCATGCCCTCGGTAGCGGAGCTCCTTACGGAACCCACGACCTCGTTCACCTGGTCACCCAGCTCGCCGTCAACGGGGAGCTTGCCCATTATGGACTCGAAGAACGCGGTTATGTCGGGGAGCTTATCCTTGACGGACTCGATCACTTCCTCGGCCTTATCCTTGAGATCCTCAACGATATTGCCGGCCTCTTCCTTGAGGTCATCGACCTTGTCTTCGACCTCGTCCTTTACCTCTTCGGCCTTTTCCTCAACGGCTTCGACCGCCTCGGCAGCCTCTTCCTTGACCTCCCCGGTCACTTCTTCGGCCTTCTGCTCGGCCGCTTCCGCGGTCTGCTCTGCCTCATCGGTCTTGCCCAGGAAAAAGTTTTTGATCTTGTCCAGAATGCCTTCCATGATTATATCTCCTTCCGAATTGCGATTTGGGCGCTTTCGCGCACCTTTACATATATATTATATCACCCGTCGGCGCCCAATGCAATACGGTTTGAAGAAAAATGTAATGGTTTAATTGGGTTATTTGTGTATGTAGAGCCTTGACGGGCGCTCCTCGCCGTCGCCCATGGCCTCGCAGTAAAACTCCCAGCCGTACCGCTCGTAAAAGCCGGTGTGATCGGTGAGAAGATAGACGGGGCTTATGCCCGCGACGCGCAGCTCCTCCACCGCCATATCGAGGAGCCGCCCCGCGATCCCGCGGCGGCGGTATTTTTCCTCCGTATAGACGGCGCAGACGTTGGGCGACAGATCCTTCCTGTCGTGAAAATCGTTTTCGATAACGCCGAGCCCGCCCGCGATACCGTCTTCCGCAATGCAGAGATACCAGCCGAGCTCCGTGCGCCCCTCAAGATACGCCTCCATGCACTCGATATACGCCTCAACGGGCACGCCCCATTTGGAGCTGAACCATTCGGCGGCGGGGCGCATGAGCTCCGGCCTTTCGCGAAGGTTTATGAATATGAGATCTTCCATATCTGCCTCCCTTATAAAAACGCGGGAGCGGACGCCCGCTCCCGTGATCCATGTTGATTTACTTCACCATCGTTCCGCAGGGCACGGCGTCATCGACGAACACGACCTTGCAGCCGCAGGCGTTGTTCGTCGCGGCGAGAAGCATCCCGTTCGACTCGACGCCCGCTATCCTCGCGGGGGCGAGGTTCGCGATCACGATGAGCTTTTTGCCCACGAGCTCCTCCGGCGTGTAATAGGCCTTTATGGAGGAGACTATCACGCGCTCGCCCATGCCGTCGTCCAGAGTGATCTTATAGCAGGAATGGGACTTCCTTATCTCCTGGCACTTTACGACCTTTGCGACGCGCAGATCGAGCTTGGTGAAATCGTCTATATTGACGCGCTCCTTGAAGGGCTCCACGGGGTCGGGATCGCCGTATTCGATCTTCCTTTCGGGAGCGGCGTTCTTCTTCGCCTCCGCCTCCGCGGCCTCGCGCTCGATGCGCTCCTCCTCCTCGGTCTTGGGGGTGGAGAAATCGAGCAGCTTCAGGTATGAATCCTTCTCTATCGCGTAGAGGAAGAGATAGAGCCTGGGGCCGCGCTCCTTGTCTATGAGCAGGCGATAGACGTTCTTGAAGAACACGCCCTGCGCGTTCTTGAGCATCTTTTCGTCGGCGACGGCAAGGCGCTCCTTGGGGATGGCGTAAAGGATGGTCTGAAGACCGTCCAGATCGTAGCCGCCCGCTTCGAGCACGGAATGGAGCTTGGCTATATCCTGCTTTTCGGCGTCGGAAAGGGTGTTGTAAACTTCGAAATTGCGGGTCGCCCTCAGGCGGTTGACGCTTTCGGGGGAGCAGTTCTCCAGCCAATACTTCGCCTTGGGGAGCCTTTCCGCAAAGTCCGCCTCCTTATAGGGGGTGCCGACCTTCTCGAACACCTTTTCGAGCATGGGGATATTGAAATCCACTATGGAGCCGAACTGCACGAGCAGGCCCATGGGGACCTTTTCGGGGCGGCGGCCTTCGATGAGGCAGTCGTCGAATACGACGCGCATGAACTCATCGGAGCTGCCCTCCTCGAATTCCCTGTACTGGCGGTCGAATTCGAAATACTGGCGGAGTATGCCGTCGTCAAAGCAGAAATCGAAAGCCTTTGCGGGCTCCGTCTTGGCATAGAGCCAGAGTATTATCTCGGGATCGTAGATCTTAAGGAGGGAAGCGGGGGTGAGATTGAGGCCCGAGGAGGAGCTCATCTTACCCGTTGTGCCCTTTATGCCTATGAACTCGTAGCCGACGAAGAGGGGCGCTTCATAGCCGAATATCTCGCGGGAGATCACGCGGCTCGTCTGATAGCTGCCGGTGGGGGCGGCGTGATCCTTGCCGCCGGGTTCGAAATCGACCCCCTCGTACGCCCAGCGCATGGCCCAATCGACCTTCCACGCGAGCTTGCAGTTATGCTCGTTCACGAAATCGAAATCCGCCTCATGCCCGCAGTCGCAGACGTAGTGCGCGCGGGTGCAGTCCTCGGATACCTCGGTGATATGGGTGGTATCGCGCCCGCAGACGGGGCAGTAGATCGAAACGGGGACGTAAGCCTCGCGCTCGCCCTCCTTGGCGTCCTGCGTGCGGAAGCTGTCCAGAATATCGAATATCTCGCGGCGGCAGCGGAGCGCCTTTATTATCTGCTCCGTATATTTGCCGCTTTCGTACATTTCGGACTGATGGCGGTAATCCATTTCGACCCCGAAGCCGCGCATCGCGGGCTCGAACTCGCGCTCAAAATGCTCGGCATAGGTCGCATGACCGTCGCCGAAGGGATCGGGCACCGCGGTGTAGGGGCAGCCGATGTACTTTTCGAAGCCCTCCGTCACCGCGGCGACGTTCGCGGGGACCTTGCGCATGCGGTCATACTCATCCCATGAAAAGAGCATCTTCGCCTTTTTGCCCATTTTACGCAGGGCTTTGACCACAAACCAACTCGTCGCAACGTCGCGGAAATTACCGATGTGTACGCTTCCCGAGGGGCTTATGCCCGCTGCGCAGACGTATTCCTGCTTGTCGGGACGGCGCTCGATTATCTTCTTCGCTATTTCATATGACCAGTGCATAGTGTTCCTCCGTTTTGAGTTTTCGGTTTGGATTACTTATTGAATGCGCTCATGCCGGGATACACGGAAGATTCGCCGAGCTCCTCCTCGATGCGGAGAAGACGGTTGTACTTCGCGGTGCGCTCGCTCCTTGCGGGAGCGCCGGTCTTGATCTGGCAGGTGCCGAGAGCAACGGCGAGGTCGGCAATGGTGGTATCCTCGGTCTCGCCGGAGCGGTGGGATACGACGGCGGTGAAGCCCGCGCGGTGCGCCATCGCGACGGCGTTCATGGTCTCGGAAACGGAGCCGATCTGGTTGAGCTTTATAAGGATGGAGTTCGCGCTCTTCTCCTCGATGCCCTTGGAGAGCCTTGCGGTGTTGGTGACGAAGAGATCGTCGCCCACGAGCTGGATCCTTCCGCCCAGGCGCGCGGTCATCTTAGCCCAGCCTTCCCAATCCTCCTCGTCGAGACCGTCCTCAATGGAGGCGATGGGGTACTTCTCGATGAGCTTCTCCCAATGGTCGATGAGCTCGTCGCAAGTGAAATCACGGCCGCACTTGGGCTGATGATAGAAGCCCTTGCCCTTTTCGCTCTTCCATTCGGAAGCGGCGGAATCCATGGCGAGCACGAAATCGGCGCCGGGCTTGTAGCCGGCCTTTTCGATCGCCATCACGATATGATCGAGCGCATCCTCATCGCCCTTGAGATCGGGAGCGAAGCCGCCCTCGTCGCCAACGGCGGTGGTGTGGCCTTCGGCCTTCAGGATGCTCTTTAAGGAGTGATAGACCTCCGCGCACCAGCGCAGACCCTCCGCAAAGCTGGGAGCGCCGACGGGCATTACCATGAACTCCTGGGTATCGACGGAGTTGGGGGCGTGAGCGCCGCCGTTTAAGATGTTCATCATGGGAACGGGCAGCTTGCGCGCGCCCGCGCCGCCGAGGAAGCGGTAAAGGGGAAGGCCGAGGGATTCGGCCGCCGCCCTCGCGGAAGCGATGGATACGGCGAGAATGGCGTTGGCGCCGAGGTTGGTCTTGCCGGGAGTGCCGTCCGCCTTGAGCATGGCGGAATCGACGGCGTAAACATCCATTGCGTCAAGACCCACGACGGCCTCGCGAATGACGGTATTGATGTTGTTGACGGCCTTCAAAACGCCCTTGCCGAGGTAACGGGACTTATCGCCGTCACGCAGCTCGAGAGCTTCGAATTCGCCGGTGGAAGCGCCGCTGGGAGCAGCGCCGCGGCCCATGGTGCCGTCCGCAAGATAAACGTCCGCCTCAACGGTGGGGTTTCCGCGGGAATCGAGGATCTGCCTCGCACGGACTTCGGTAATGATGGTGTTCTTCATATTGTTTCACCTTTCCTTTGGTTGTTTTTTCCAATGCTTATGTTTCGGCGCCGTCCGCGCCTCACTATAAATATTGTAACACTTTATTATAGCATAATATGTTCACAATGTGCAACTGTATTTTTTCGGCACAGGGGCGCGATTTTGTACCGCCCCTTCAAGCACTTGAATTTCGGTTATTGCACACGGGCCCGCCCTGTGATATAATATTAGGACCAAATCAGGAAGGCGGAGAGATCTTATGAATCCTAACACTTGGGATGTAAGCTGCAGGTCAAACAAAAACATCAAGCTCAGCATCACGCTCGGCCATTTTGCGACGAGCCATTCTCACATCGATCACTACATGGGCTTTACCGAGATGCGCACCAACTGCCATCAGGCGATGCTCTGCGCGCGCGAGCTTGCGAAGTTCTATTCCCACTCCAAGCCCGTCGATACGATCATCTGTCTCGAATACACGCAGGTCATCGGCTCTTACGTAGCCACCATTCTGACCGAGCCCGGCTCCCGCGGGGTGAACGAAAGGCATAACATCAGCGTCATCACGCCCGAATCGAACTCCTCCGGTCAGCTCGTGTTCTCCGGGGACGTGCAGAACCTCGTCCAAAACAAATCGGTGCTGGTGCTCATTTCCACCGTATCCACCGGCCGCAGCCTCGAGCGCGCGCTTGAGTGCATCGCCTATTACGGCGGGCATCTCGTCGGCGTCGCCGCGCTGTTCTCCGCCGTAGGCTCCATAAACGGGGAGCCCATACACGCGCTCTTCTCCCCGGACGACGTGCCCGATTACGGCAGCTACGCCTCCTCCGAATGCCCCTACTGCAGGAAGGGCAGGAAGCTGGACGGCCTCGTTAACGCCGCGGGCTTAACAAGGATCTGACGCATCAAAAAGGGGCTCCGCGTTTTTCGCGCGGGTCCTCGAACTGTATTCGACCGAAAATCGGAGGAAAACAAATGAAAGAGCTTCAGGATCGTATCATAAAGGACGGCCGCGTGCTTCCCGGCAATATCGTGAAGGTTGACGGCTTTATGAACCACAACGTGGATATAGCTCTCCAGCGCCGCATAGCGAAGGAATTCAAGGCCCATTTCGAAGGCCGCGAGATCACCAAGATAATGACCGTCGAAGCCAGCGGCATCCCCCTTGCGACCATCACCGCGGATGAATTCGGCGTGCCCCTCCTCTTTGCCAAAAAGGCCAAGTCCGACAATATCGAAGGCGGCCTCGTCAAGAGCGAGATATTCTCCTATACCTATAAGAAAAAGGTCACTCTCATGGTCTCCGCCGAGTGGCTCTCGCCCGATGACAAGGTGCTCGTAGTCGATGATTTCATGGCGACGGGCCAGGCGCTGAACGGCGTCTGCGATATAATCGGTCAGGTCGGCGCCGAGCTCGTGGGCGTGTGCATCGCGATCGAAAAGGGCTTCCAGGGCGGAGGGGACAAGCTCCGCGAAAAGGGCATCGACGTGTGCTCCCTCGCCATAATCGAAAAGGCGGAGCCCGGCTGCATAGAGTTCAGGGAATGACGTTAAGGCTATAAAGACGGCCCCGGTTTTACCGGGGCCTGTTTTTATGCCGCGCCTTGATATTATCCGTTCTTTCTCTTCTTTTTGGATACCGCGATGATTATCGCGATTATCGCT
Organism: Clostridia bacterium; assembly: GCA_017394835.1. GTDB lineage: Bacteria > Bacillota > Clostridia > Christensenellales > CAG-138 > UBA3857. Next base: position 128,508 of record JAFPXD010000007.1, on the reverse strand, counting down.
ATAACGGCGAGAATGATTATCAGCCAGATGAATATGCAGAGGCCGAGGGGCTGCGGGCAGAAATGGCAGATCGGGCAGCCGCCGGCGTTCCCGCTCGGGCTTTCACCGCCCTGCGGATCCCCCGGCTGATCATTGCCGGGATCGGTGTTATAGTTTATATCGTCCGACCCGAACGTGATGGTCTTGGACCAATCGGAGTAGATCTCTTCTTCGGTGTGACCCGGCTGAGAGCATCTGTAACGGCAGCGAAGCTCGATCTCGCTGTCCTTCGGGACGTTCGGGCGCACCTCGTTTGCGAGACTGAACAGCGCGGCTTCCATTTCGCCCGCCTTTATGATCCAATCGCCCTGAAGCTCGACGAATTCCGCGTCGCCCTTTACACGCGCCCATGTCTCGATGGTTATCCCGCCGCCGAACGCTTCCAGCTTTGTGGCGTTTTCCATGAGCTTTTCGGGAACGGTGAGCGTGAAGGCAACTACCGGGTTATCGTTGAATTCCATATCCGTCATGCGCAGACCGGTTATTACGGGCGCTTCCAGATCGGCCTTCGTAAGCGGCTCAAATACTTCGGACTCCTTGCCGACGCTCGTGATATTGGACCAATCGGAGAAATAATACCTGTCCGGCTCGCCATCGACCCTGACGGTAACGACGAAGCGCGCGCGGAAGAACATGGTGTGCTTGGTATAATCGATGCGAACGGTGTCTTCCTCTTCGCTGTAGTCGTACTGTTCGGGCCTCAACTGATCCTTAACGCCGGGCGTATGGGTCTCGGGGTTGCCGTTCCAGCGATCGTCATTCGGCACGCAGCGCGTTACCCACATATCCTGGACCGTTTCGGTCGCGTTGTTAAGATTGCCGTCGATCACGTCCCACTCGCTCCAGCGCGGATTGCCCTCGCTGTCATGCCCGAGTCCGAAATACTCGTCTCCGTCCCAATACTCGGTGTAATGCCAGCCGGAAACGCTGTCGTTCACGTCATCGAGCGCCCAGTCGATCTGAACGTTCATCCAAATATCGTCGCAGCCCACGTCCTGCATGAACTGCTCGATGGTGCCGTCCAGATGGGCGATCTCCATGTTCTTGAAGAACGCAGTCATTTCGTTGCTCAGGCTGTACGTTATGATCGTCGTGGTGGGGGAATCGTTCCCCTCGGCCCACACCGCCGTGACGTAAGCGGGCGGCGTGAGATCAAACGGCAGCTCCCCGCCCGAAGCCGCAAGCGCCGTCATGCACGACAGCAGCAGCACGCAGGCGATCGCTGCGGAAAGGATCCTTTTCACCATAAAACAACGCCTCCTTATAATGTGCATTGGTTGATTTATATATTATACAATGGCGGGAACGCTTTGTCAAGCTCGGCGCGGCGCTTATGGCGCGGCTCACAAAAACGCAAAAACCGTTCTTTTTTTATTGACCTGCAACACCCTCCTGTGTTAAAATTAACCGATCAAAACAGGAAAGGAAAACCAATGGAAAGAATAGTCATACTGGATTTCGGCGCCCAGTATAACCAGCTCATCGCCCGCAGGGTGCGCGAGCAGGGAGTGTTCTCCGAGCTCCTGCCCCCCACCTCCTCAATAGAGAGGATAAAGGGCGAGGGGCTTTCGGGCGTCATACTCTCCGGCAGTCCCGACAGCGTGTATTCCGAAACGGGCCGCAAATGCGATCCCGCCGTGTTTGAATTGGGCGTGCCCGTGCTGGGCATCTGCTACGGGATGCAGCTCATGACGTATCTTCTGGGCGGCAGGGTCGAAAAGGCGCCCGTCCGCGAATATGCGGGCATTCACGCGCATTTTGAGCCCTCTCCCCTCTTTGCGGATATGCCCGATTCCACCGTCTGGATGAGCCATAACGATATGGTGACGGCTGTGCCCGAGGGCTTCTCCGTCATTTCCTCCACGGCGGACTGCCCCATCGCCGCGATGCAGAACGAAAACAAGCGCCTTTACGCCGTGCAGTTCCATCCCGAGGTGGCGCATACCGAATACTGCGCCCGCTTCTTTGAAAACTTCACCCACGGCGTCTGCGGCTGCAAGGGCGGCTGGAGCCCCGAAGGTCTCGTCGATGAGCTGATCGAAAGCATCCGCGCTCAGGTGGGCGGCCGGCGCGTCGTTGCGGGGCTTTCCGGCGGGGTCGATTCCTCCGTCGCGGCCTGTCTCGTCTCCCGCGCGGTGGGCGACAGGCTCACCTGCATTTTCGTCGATCACGGCCTCCTTCGCAAGAACGAGGCGGAAGAGGTCATGCACTTCTATCGTGAGAATATGGGCTTGAAGGTGATCGAGGTCGATGCGAAGGATTACTTCCTCGCCCGTCTCGCAGGCGTTGACGAGCCCGAAAAGAAGCGCAAAATAATAGGCGAAAGCTTCGTCCGCGTATTCGAGCAGGAAGCGAAAAAGATAGGCGGCGCCGAGCTTTTGCTGCAGGGCACCATCTATCCCGACGTGATCGAATCCGGCTCCGGCGGCGCCTCCGTCATAAAGAGCCATCACAACGTGGGCGGCCTGCCCGAAAAGTTCGGCTTCGAGCTTTTGGAGCCCCTCCGCCCCTTCTTCAAGGATGAGGTCCGCGCGATAGGCGAAGCGCTCGGCATGCCGAAGGACCTCGTCTGGCGCCAGCCCTTCCCCGGCCCCGGCCTCGGCATCCGCGTGCTCGGCGACATAACCGAAGAAAAGCTCTCCATCCTGCGCGATTCCGATTTCATCCTCCGCGATGAGATCAAAAAGGCCGGCATGGAGCGCGAGATCTGGCAGTATTTCACCGTATTCACAGGGATGCGCTCCGTCGGCGTCATGGGCGACAGCCGCACCTACGATTACGCGATAGGCGTCCGCGCCGTCGTTTCCACCGACGCCATGACCGTCGAGTTCGCCGAGATCCCCCATAAGCTCCTCCGCAAGATCTCGAATCGCATCATCGCCGAGGTCCCCCACGTCAACCGCGTGGTCTATGACATCACGGATAAGCCTCCGGGAACGATAGAGTGGGAGTAACGGCCAAGCGCTGAAAAAGCTAATTAGAACAAGGCTTTTTCAGAGGCACAATTCATCTTTGATAACGAATTGATAACAAGTCTTATAAAGGGCATTATTCCAGTTCCGACCGGTTGCGGGGTAAGGGAATGATCCCAAGAGGCTTGCTGGAAAAGGATCCGTATTATAAAGCCCTTCGCTGTGGATATGCAGCGGAGGGCTTTTATGTATCTGAAAATCAATTATCGTGAATTACGGTCAATCGGTCTCGAGCCTGTCCTTGAAGGCTTCGACGAGGGTATTGCTGAGTTCGTCGGAAGGAACGCTTGCCCAATTCTGAGTGGTATCATACTTGGGGTAGTTGTAGCGCCAACGGTCATACTCTTCCCTGCTCATCTCTCCCCTGCGGGTCTTGTCGGACATGGCTGCCCAAGCGAGCACCATCTGAGAAATGCTTGCAGCGTCCCTGCCCTTGCGCGGATCGAAGCGGAGAGCAACGTCGCCGTCGCGGTTCTCGACCGTAAGGCCATAGCGATCCTCGAGCGTGAAAAGAGTGTGCATAAGCCCGAGATAGCTGTCGATATCGGGAACGTCAAGGGCAAGAGGCGAGACCTCGAGCACGGAAGCGAGTGCGTTGGTAAGTTCTTCCTTCGGAGTGCGCGCTCCGGTCTCATACTGCGTCATGCGGATATCCGCGGTCTTTTCAGGAAGACCTGCGAGCGTCCCAAGGTATTTCTGCGTCATTCCGCGCAGATTGCGGATATAACGTATCCTCTCTCCAATAGCCATAATAGACCTCCATAGCCTGTTGATGCTATCAGTTTAGCATATTAGTTTAATGATTTCAATTGTATAAACAAATATATTTTATTTTTTGGGAACCAAAGCGCTTGACATTACGTTATATGTTTAGTATAATTGATAAAGTGCACATTTTTGTTTATGGCGTATTCTACCTGTGACATGATGCTTAGATGAGACTGCATCGATACGGCCGAGTGCTTTATCAACTGCTCAGCAGCATGGAAGGAGGTGAGAGTATGCCTAATTTTTTACGAGCAGATGAAGTTGCTAAGATCCTCGGGGTATCCAAGCCCTACGCTTACAAGCTTATCCGAAAAATGAACGAGGAGCTCAAGGCAAAGGGATTCATAACGATATCCGGGAGGATCAGCAGCCAGTATTTGAAGGAAAGGTTCTATGGAGCCGGAAAGGAGGAAAAAGAGAATGCCGGTATTTAAGAACAACGACAACGGAACATGGTACGTGATGGCTTGGTACACGAACTGGAAGGGCGAACGCAAGCAGAAATGCAAGCGCGGCTTTTCCACCAAGCGTGACGCGCAGAACTGGGAGCGGACCTTCCAGATGCAGAACACCGCAGACATGGATATGACCTTTGAGGCCTTTACGGAGCTGTATGAGAGGGATATCCGCCCGAGGCTCAAGGAAAACACCTGGCTCACGAAGGAGCACATCATCAAAACGAAGCTCCTGCCGTATTTCGGAAAGCGGAACATCAGCGAGATCACCGCAAAGGACGTGATCGCGTGGCAGAACGAGCTGCTGGCCTATCGGGACGAAAAGAAGCGTCCCTATTCGCAGACGTATCTGAAAACGGTCCACAATCAGCTCAGCGCCATATTCAATCATGCGGTACGGCACTATGAGCTGAGCTCCAATCCCGCGGCGAAGGCGGGCAGTATGGGCGATAAGGACGCCGGAAACGTCAGCTTCTGGACAAAGGATGAGTATAAACGCTTTGCGGATGCGATGATGGATAAGCCGATGTCCTACTACGCCTTTGAGATGCTCTACTGGTGCGGTATCCGTGAGGGCGAGCTGCTCGCGCTGACGCCTGCGGACTTCGACTTCAAGGCAGGTACGGTGAGGATCAGCAAATCATATCAGCGGCTTCACGGCAGGGATGTGATCACGAGCCCAAAAACAAAAAAGAGCAACCGCACTGTAAAGATGCCGCCGTTCCTCTGCGAGGAGATGCAGGATTATCTGAAAATGCAGTATGGACTCGGTAGTTCGGATCGTGTCTTCCCCATCACCAAGAGCTATCTGCACCATGAGATGGACCGCGGCTCAAAGGCCGCCGGGGTAAAGCGCATCCGCGTTCACGATCTTCGCCACAGCCATGTTTCGCTGCTGATCGACATGGGATTCACTCCCGTCGCCATTGCAGACAGGCTGGGGCATGAAAGCATCGAGATCACCCTGCGTTACGCACACCTATTCCCGTCAAAACAGACGGAAATGATTGAAAAACTTGAACAAGAAAGGATGGAATGAATTATGTCAGCCAAGAACAGAGACGAACACGGACGCTTCCGGAATATCACCGTCGGATTCCGCGTTTCGCCGGAAGAAAACGAGCAGATCAATACAGCCGTTGCGCTGTCGGGTCTGCCCAAGCAGGAATACTGCTACAGAAAATGCCTGAACCGCGACATCGTGGTTCAGGGAAACCCGAGGGTTTACAAGGCCCTGCGGGATCAGCTCGCCGCTGTGCTCGATGAGCTCAGGCGCATCGAAGCCGCCGGCGATATCCGTGATGAGCTTTATGAAAACATCGAGCTTATCACGAAAACACTGCTCGGAATGAAGGAGGGATGTTCGTGAGCGAAGATAAAGAAAAGATGACCGCCGAAGAAGTATCTGTTGGCGCAGATACAAGGCAGTCACCGATCACAACTGCGGATATTATAGCAGATTACAATGGTTTTTTCAACACCGAAGAAGAAGAATTTTTCATCGATCCGCGAAAGCTCGATCCGCGCTATATCGAAACGGTCACGATGCAGGGTCTGCTCGACACAGCGTTTACACCCCGAATACCCATAATCGAGGGGCTCCTGTATCCCGGGACCTACCTCATGGCAGGCGCGCCGAAGATCGGCAAATCCTTCCTCGTGCTGCAGATGGGCTTCGCGATCGCGACGGGAACGCCGCTGTGGGGAATGCAGCTTCATCAGGGTTCGGTGCTCTACCTTGCCTTGGAGGATGATCCTGCGAGACTGCAGCGAAGGAGCTCTCGAATGTTCGGAGTGGAAGGCACCAAGAATATGCATTTTGCGACAAAGGCCAAATCATTGGAGAACGGTCTCATGCAGCAGCTCGAGGGCTTTATCCGCGAGCATAGCGATACGAAGCTCATTATCATCGACACGCTACAGAAGGTCCGTGGCGACGATGGCGAAAAGTACAGTTATGCCAACGACTATCAGATCATCTCCAATCTTAAAGCGCTGACGGATGCAAACCGGATCGCGGTACTGATCGTTCACCACACCCGCAAGCAGGACGCGGAGGATAAGTTCGATACCATCTCCGGCACGACCGGCCTGCTCGGCTCCGCGGACGGCGCGTTCCTTCTCCGCAAGGAGAAAAGAACGGGACCTGAGGCAACGCTCGACGTTATCGGACGCGATCAGCAGGATCAGCGATTTAAGCTTCTCTTCAAACAGGAGAACTGCACTTGGGACCTCGCCGAGATCGAAACGCAGTTGTGGCGCGACCCGCCTGATCCTACGCTCGACGCAATAGCGGCTTTGGTAAATGCCAAGTCTCCAATCTGGGAAGGCACGGCTACGGAGTTGGCGCAGAGGATCGGCAGCGGAATGCTCCCGCATCATCTTTCCAGAAAGCTGAACGTGAATGTGGCAAGACTCCTTGCCGAGTATGGCGTTCTGTATGCTCCGTCCCGCTCGCATGATGGACGCAGGGTGAGGCTTTACTTCGCAGAAGGGAAGGGCAGCCGGTGACGCTCCGTGACGCTCGTGACGCTGATTTGCATACTATCAAATTTAGCGTCACGGAGCGTCACGCGCGGGGTTTTTGGCCTCAAAAAGCCTTGCTGTGTATGGGTAAATCAGCGTGACGCTGAAATATCCCTGAGCGTCACGCGTGGCGATAAACCCACCAGGGCGATGCGGTGAGTTTATCGAGGAAGCCCGTTATTCAAGAAGGGGCGGAGGCAGAGTGCTTCCCCTCCGCTCCTTCGATGGGCAGGGCCGGCCCCGCAGGGCGCAACAGCACTTTTGGCGGGCGAAGACTGACAAAAGTGCTTTTGCGTTACTTTCGCAGAAAGTAACAAAGGCATTAACCGCCGGGTACATTTCATGAGAAGAACAATATGCGCAATGATCGGGAAGGGCTCCGCCAGCCACAACAGCCGCAAGTTCATAGCGGAGAATGTGGACGGCTCCCGCACCCGATACAACATCAGTTACATCGATGAACCCCTCAAAAAGGTTTATCACGACCTCTTCGACGAAGCGCTTGAGCGCTACAACGCCAAACAGAAACGGAAGGACCGGATCATTCCCGATTACTATGAGAAGATCCGGGGAAGCCATCAGGAGAAGCTGTTCCACGAGATCATACTGCAGATCGGCGATATGGACAATATGGCCTCCGGAACGGAAAACGGCGAGCTGGCAAAGGAGGTGCTGGATGAGTACTACCGCGGCTTTCAGGCCCGCAATCCGAACCTTCGCGTGTACTCCGCTCACATCCATATGGACGAAGCGACGCCGCATATCCACATCGATTTCGTCCCGTTCACGACCGGCAGCAAGCGCGGCCTCGACACCCGCGTTTCCCTAAAGCAGGCGCTCGCCGCGCAGGGCTTCACGGGCGGCACGCGCGGCGCGACCGAGTGGGCGCAGTGGGCGGAGTCCGAGAAACAGGCCCTCGCCGCCGTGATGGAGCGTTACGGCATCGAGTGGGAGCAGAAGGGCACGCACGAGGAGCACCTCTCCGTGCTCGACTTCAAGAAGCAGGAGCGGGCGAAGGAACTCGCCGCGCTCGAAGCCGAGCTTGCCGCAAAGCAGGGCGAGCTCTCCGAGGTACAGCGCCGGCTCGAAAGCGCAGACACTGCCGAGGAGAAGCTCGAAGGGCTGGAGTACAAGCTCAGCCGCGATGAGGATTATGCGGTCCCCGAACCGCCGAAGCTCATGAGCGCGAAGACCTACCGCGAGCGGTTCGTCGTCCCTCTCGTGCAGAGACTCAAGGATCTCGTGCGCACGGTGCTCGTCACCTGCGTGAAGGCGTGGGACAAGATCGCCCTGCTGCGTGGCGAGAACGAGGAACTCGAAAACGAGAACCGCCGGCTGGAAGAGCGGCTTGCTTCGCTCGAAGAGAAGAACGATGACTTACACAAACAGACCCGTGACTACGCTCTCCTCCGCAGGGTCTTCGGCGACGAATACGTCGAAGGGCTCGTCGCGGAGGCGAGAGAAAAGCAACACAACTACGAACAAAACCGAAAGGAGAATCATTATGAACACCAACACTGAACTGCCCGCAACCGTTTATGACGAGACTAACGGCCTCACCTACGATCTCGTCGGAGATTACTACTTCCCACGCCTCATAGCCCCCGAGGAGCCCGAAGGCGATATCGGCTGCTATGGCCGTATGTGTAAGCGCTTCCTCGAGGAACACCGGAAAGGTGACTTTGCCGAGTTCCTCATGAACGGGAATCTCAAACAACACCTTATGGACATTGACCGCGAGGCGAAGGAGCAGATCGAGCTCATCACCACTCAGCTCGCCCGCGCCGAGGGCGTGACCGAAGAGCTCAAGGCCCGCGACCAGCTCGGTTGGATCCGCGCCATGAACTCCTGCCGCGCCCGCGCTGAAGAGCAGGTCTTGCGCGAGATCGTTCTCGCATAACAGAATGACAAAGGGCCGCGCTCTAACAGCGCGGCCCAACATTTATCTTATTGCTCTGCTTTTTCCATATAGTGTAGCAATACTGCGTTTACTACATCGGTGAACAGCCAAATCGCTTTTGCTGCAAAATATGGTTCCAGCTCGTTAGGCGTCAGCCCTGACCAATGTGCGAGAGAATTACGCATATTCTCGCCTACCTGACTTTCCTGGTCTCTCAGTATAAAAAAAGCCAGATGCTTGATATGGTCAGCTCCAAAAATAACATTCATAAAACTATTGCTTTCGCTAAGGAGCGTCCCCATGGTAGCATTGTTCTGAGATACATACAGCTTTCCGCTTGTTTCATAAAAATACATGCTGCGCAATACTTTTTCCATAAGCGCAAAAGTGAACATGGCTACGCTGTATGACATAGCCCTAACTATAACTTCATCTGAATTAATAATGTCGGCAAATAGGTGTACTGTCTTTGCCCAGTAGATGGATTACTGGTGTAGGCTTATTTATTACGCTTGCAAAAGCTTGTGCTATCATAATGGTAGTTACAATTGTTGCTGCGTTGTTGATAGCCATAATAAATTGAGAACAGCATAAATAGTAAAGTCTTTAACGGAAAGCCCACTCGGAACGAGCCACTCCCACTCAAAGTTGAAATCTGTATGCTCGTCGATGTGGAACATCCCGTGCATGAGAGTCAAACGCTGTTTGCCGTTCAAGGGTTCAGCCGCTACACCGAGCCTCTTGAAGTTGTTGAGCAGATCGGTCTCAATACGGTCGAGACGAGGTTTTGCTTCTCTCACGTTGGCAGCTTCGATACCGAAAGTCAGATACTTGGTCTTGATAAGACCGTTGTTGCCACGGGCAAGCTGACTACGGAGCATATCCGTGTATTCCTCACGGATGTTATCGAAATCGTCGCCCTGTGTGGGAATTTCAATACTCTGACCGTAGGTGTCCTTGTTTGCCGCCATATTCATAAACGACAACTGGAACTTAACGGAGCTGTCAAAGTAATTAAGGAAATCACACCAGCCCTCAAAGATATTAGTGCAACAATGATAATCACAATGATCCAAAACATAATCTTGTCTCCTTTGGAATCTCTCTGAATATATTATATCTACCAAACAAGACAGATGGGTGTCAGAGCAAAAAACTCCCTTTGTAACACGGCAAATTTTCACCGCATCACAAAGGGAGCTTTGTCATAGATTTATGTAATTGTTCTTGCTTGATTACAAAAAGCGCTTTATCACTTTGTCATAATTCTGACCCAGCGATGAGGTCCTTTGGGTCCGCCCATTTTTCCGTTTTTATTACAGATACCGGGGTCCGGCATACCATTAGACTGCCATCTTGTATTCTTGACGCCACAATATCTGCACTGCCATACAACCTGCTTTTCCTTTGCGGGTGCTTTTGCTTTAGGAGCAGATTGCTGTGCAAGCATTTCCTTGAGAAGTTTGTTTTGCATCTCAAGCTCTTTTTCCTTTTTACTCTTTCCGAACAATCCCATCTTATTCACCTCCAAGTATGGTTAAAATTATATTTTAGATAAAGAGCATAATGATTTAAGCGAGAGTCCACATCAACTTAACCCAAGTTTTCCAAGTGCGCTTTCTCCACATAGTAACGAGTATAACAAGCTGCACACCGAAAAAGACAATCGTGAAAAGAAGATCCGGAAGCCACCAAATAAGCTCAAACAAGATTAACGGGGAGCAAACGAACAACAGCACGACCAAGAGTCAGCCTGCAATCTGCTTCTTTGCGGGAGTACAGCTTGCGGACAACTTCGGGCTGAGGCTGCTGAACAGACTCTTGCTTTGCACCACATTCTTCGCAGAATACAGCATTATATTCTAACTGTGTTCCGCAGTTTTCTCAAAACTTCATAATTTATTCCTCCTTCTTAGGCGAGCCACACTTGGGACAGAACTTGCCATCATTCACAGAGCCACAAGAACACGTCCACAATGGTGTGCCATCTTCTTTTTTACTTCCACACTTAGAACAGAATTTTCCAGAGTTAATGTTTCCGCAATTACATTGCCACTTTGAGACATTAGGTGTACTTCCTGGGGATGCCACCGTTTGAGCAGGAGTTGGTGTAACGGGAGCAGTTGGCACGTTACCAACGGGAGCGCCATTTCCCAATAAACAATTCGGGTTGAGGTAATGGATCAACTCATACAAAAAGTTTTTGCAAGCCTCCCCATCGGCTATCACAGAACGACAAGACATACAATAGTTTCCGCTGGGAGCAGAAACCATAATGTAAGTAAAACCGGTTCTACGAGTGCTATACACGCTTGTTATATCTGCTATTGCGATACACTTGTTCTTGCAACCGGAAATGTTGATGTAGATGTGCTTGTCGGTTAAAACAAAGCCCTCTTTTGCACTTCCGAAGATTGTGTCATCAGCCATAACAAGAACTCTCTCCCCTATAGGAACCTTTGCGTAAGCCGCCTTTGCCTTTCCAATTTTGCTATTGAAAGATTCCGTTCCTACTGCGAGATAACCTCTCGTAGAATGTTTGAGCGTAAGAGCCAACATAGCCTCGCCAACTTCGCTATCTTTCAATTCGGATAGATTTCTCTGCAGATGTCCAAGCCCCTTCTGAATAAGATCAGCAAAGCCGCTTGTTTGCGTATTGGTCGTCGTGGCGACTTGGGGCGTTGTAGGCTTTTCACTTATGGTAGGTTGAGTGCCATAAGCGGCATAGTTTAAGAATTGCAAAACTCTTTCCAAAGTATCCTTGTCTAAGTTGGATGGAATTTCGCCTTCCATGTGCGGGGTAACACCGTTTATCGTCTCTCTATAATCGTATTTCAGAGCATTTGTTTTGAACACCTTGGAACTAACAACCTTGTACTTGTTAAAGGGAATACCTGTAATCAAAGGATTCGAATGATACAAGTCCGTTTTTCCAAAATGGCTAAGGGCTGTGTAGTAAGCGGTGTTTGTAAGCAACAGCGGTTCGGGTAGATTTTTCAAAAGGACAATTCCATATTCTCCTGCTTTCACAACTGTACCGGAGTCAGCATATCCAGGATTGTTGTTTAAGAAGGTTTGTATATCCACATTGTCAAAATCAAGAACGTGTGCAATGCCCAACTGATCTGCCATGCGCTTCAACTGTACCTTGTCTTTGATAGCAATCTGCTTAATATCGGCTGGCGTAGCAGGCTTTTGTACAGAAACATTTTGAGAAGTCGTGTTTGCTTGTTTTCCTGTATATCTTCTCGGCTTTTTAATAGTGTAATAATCATATGAAAGCTTCAATGGATGAGCCTCATAATACTGAATTTCATATTCGATGCACTTGTTCAAATACTCGCTAAATTGAGCCTGTGTCAATGAACCAGATGCGAGAATTATAGATTCCCAAGCCTCAGTATAATACGCAGTTAAATCTTTACGAGCTTTTTCAAAGTACGTCGCTATAGCCTTGCGGTCATCCTCACGAGCGTTGTCTTTGCGAATGATGATTTCATCACCTAAATAGTCAACAACTTCCCTACACAGAGTAGCCATTTTTTCAACAGTTTCAGCAGGCTGTCCGGTAACACTTACTCCGTTATAATGTCTACTGTCATCCTTGACAAAAATAGCGATTTCGGGAGCGTGGGTAAAACCAACCCTGTTGTACATTATTTTAGTTATATTCGCATACTGCAATATACCCCATCCGGTTGATCCGTGTACATCAGCGGCAGCAAAATAGTACAGCTCATATCTTTTGAAAATCAAAAATGCACCTTTACCTGCGCCACGACCGCCGCACATCAAAATACAGATGCCGTTTTTTAGCAAGTCGTCATAATCGGCTTTATGAACAGGACTGTCTTTATACTGTGCCTTAATAGAATCTATTCCTCTGCGGAAGTCTGCTGGAGAGTCGTTGTATATCATTGGTGGAACAATACCAAGATACTTCTTCGCAATCTCTCTCACACCCTTACAAGACAGGGCTAAGAAATTTTTATCGTAGGTTTCTACTGCATCGGAAGCTTGCTGTTTATATCTTTCTGCATCGTTGAGAATATGTAAAATTGCCTTTTTCTCAACAGAGGAAAGGGGGCTTTCCTGAACCGCTTCTTTGCTTTCCTCAACCTGCTCTGCAGAAAAGTCTATGATGCTATATGGGCTATACCTTTGAGCAAATGATGTAAACACACTCCCACCATCATTACCCAACATCGTTGAGTCGTATTGGTGTTGGTTTTTCATTGTACGGATTTTACTTTGCTGAAAAGCCGATATTTCTTTGATCTTGCGAACAGAACGATTAAAAGCAAATGCTATCTTTTCAGCCTTGGGCTTATCCCAAGCTTCTGAGTTGCCCCAAGCGAGCGTATTAGTTCCATCCGCAGTTTTTTGAATTACCAAATTACAGCTATCACCGCGGATCTTCAATGTGTCATACACAGACAGAGTAACAAAACTATCATTTCCACGAATAGCCTTATTTGTCAAAAGACAATCTAACCGGCTACCTTTATTTACATACACAAGCGGAAATTCATCATCACTCCACTCGGTTCGGTCGATGTGTTTTGTTTGTGCCTGCATTGTAGAATCGTCAGGGAATACACATAGAATTTCTTCGAGAGTAGAGAACTCAGCTTTAACAAACTTTAGAAGTTCGCTCTTGCAATCAGCAACCACTTGTGCGACTTCCGCATCGAAGTTTTCATTTGCTTCACGCTGCTGAGCAATCAACGCAAAGATACGTTCCTTTTCTTCTTTAGGGAGTGAAGAAAAATGGACTTCTTTCATCAACTCGTCAAGCTGATCGGGTTCGTAATTAACAAGGCGACTGGGGGTACATTTCTCCAATACACCATTGTATTTAACGAGACCTCTAATTTGAGCTATCGGTTTTTTTGTATTCTTATCACGATAATGTAAAGCAACAATCTTGTCTTCAAGCACTTTAAGCCTGGAAGGGCTATAGCTTTCTATACCATTGCACAGTTCCGCAAGATGAGTCTGCTCCTTTTTATCAATCAGATCATCGAGAGGTTTAATAGCAGCACTTAAAACATCCTTATTGAAAGAATAGTGTTGTGCCTTTTGATACAACATAATAAGCTCTGCATAATCCAACGCATCAATGGCTGACAACATCTGTGCAAGATCCTTTTCTTGGACAGTTTTAATTGCTTCGGCAATCTGTTCTCGCCAAGTTGCCTTGACAGTAGCATGATATTCCGTAGATGTTGTTACATTGGCATGAAGTGCAACGAGCGCATCATAGTCGCTTAGAGCATTATTGAGCTTATCTGCAAGATTTTTATTTTGCGCAGTTTCAATGAACTCAGAAATACGGGCTTGGTACAAAGACAACGTCTTTTTATCAAATGCGTACTTTGCTGCCTGTGTCTCAATATGGTACAAACCATTCAACTGTTTACCTTCAAGATCAGAACACAGCTTTTCCAACTCGCTATGTTGCAAAGCAACTGCGACTTCGTGTAATTTTGAAGCCCATGCTTTTTTAACTGGAACAGTCGCTTCAGAACCATTGGCAAAGTTGTATAGTTCCACAACAGCAAAATAATCATTCTGACTTCTGTTGAACCTATTGTTGATTTCTTGGTCTTGCAGTTCGGTGATTTGTTCTGTGATGTGAGAAACCCACTGAGTTATAATATCCGAACTGTAATATTCGATTTTCTTAATCTCAGTGATTAACACTTTAAGTGCTTTCCAATTCTTACTGGAATTATCAAAGCGAGATTGTATTTCATAATTCTCAATCCGGTCAAGCTCAGCGCTGATGAGATTCAGAAGTTCGGAAACTTCGAAGTCTTCAAACTTATTGAAAAGTTCATCATCAAGATCAAATGTCGCTTTGGTTCTCCAGTTAAGCGATGAATAGAGAATATCCAAAACGCCTTGTATATCCTCGGATTTAACCATCTTGGAACGCTGTGCCAACCCGATGACTTTCCCGCCAAATTTACTTTTAGCAGCTTCGCCCTTGTTTACTTTTGTGTCGGGCACAAGTTTATGAACAGCTCTTACTGCAATAAACAGTTGCTCTCTATCAGCGTTAGGAATAAATCCCCTAAAGTTAGAGAGAGCCTTGGCTTTTTCTGCGACATAATCTCTCTTAACAGCAACAGCTTCAGTTTCATCATGGTGAATATCCTGGAGACGAGCATAGCCTTCAATATCTGCATCCGTAAGTTTATTCTTAATCTTGCGGATCTCTTTTACAGATTTGCCACGGCTACCAAGAACAAGATTTGCCATAAGACGTTGTTCCAGTTCTTCTTCGCTCATCCAGAAGCGTTCAAAGCCACCAACTCTCTCTCCAAGATAAGATCCCGACGGGTCAAACGCTTTCATAGTACGAACATAGGCACGAACATCTGGCTTGTGGTTTCCGATGGTAGTAAGATAGAGTTCCTTAAAGAGTTCGATACCCTCTCTATCGCCACCCTCAATAGCAGCTCTTATCCATCTTTCTGCGGCATAGAAATCTGCAGGAACACCTCGTTCTTCCATATAGCAAACCGCTAAGTTAAGCATACCCTGCGTGTTACCCTTATTTGCTGCTTCCTTGAAACAAGAAACATAAAAATCGGGGTCGGGAGAACACTCAAAACCCATCATCATCCATTCGCCCAATAGGTTAAGAGCTTCAATGTTGCCTTTATCGGCTAATGCCTTCATTTGGGACAAACCTTTTACTTTTTGTCCGTCAATTTCAGCAATCAACTCAATTCTCATTGAAATAATTCATCTCCTTCCACGCAAATTATAGATCATTAGGATCAAGACCTAAATCTGCAAACATGGCGTTCAAATCAGTAGTCACCAAGTTTTTAGATTGTGTTGCAAATTTTGCGCGATACAGCGTGTCTTCAGCGGCACCGTGACCGTATGCATTTGTTAACGTGCTTACATCAACTTTTTCAATTTGCTTGTCTCTTTTTAATTCTTCAAATGCTTCCTCAAATGGAACATCCTCAAACAGCTCGTATTCACGACCTCTAAGGAACTTGAATCTAAATGCAGTTACCGTTTCAGAGAATGTACCGGCTCCAAGCTCGACTAAAACATCCAACAATCCATTTTTAATGTCGTCCACGTTTTCTAAATCAACTTGGTAGAGGGTAACGGCATCTTTAGCGACTTTTTTATCGAACGCAAACTCGCTTTTAGGGATGTCATAAAATGACATTTCTTCAACGCCAGCAAGTCTATCGCCAAGCAGATTCAGGTGAAATTGCGCACCTTTACTGCCGAACCGTGCTGATAATTTCATCATCGCTAAACCGATGGCTTTTTTGTTCGGAACAGTAGAAAAGAGCACAAAGCCTAAGTTATGTAGCGCATCAGCATTTTCCAAAGAATACGCATACTTGTATAAGCAAATAGCTTGCTCTAAATCCTTCGGGATAAAGCCTGCGCCCTGCTCATATAAACGACCAAGATATAAGATCGCATCTGAACATCCTGCTTTAGCAGATTCAAAAATATCATCTATGGCAGCTTCGCCACATTTTTTAGCTCCCACACCATACATTTTGCATTGAGCATATAATCCAACTGCATCTGGTTGGCGTTGAGAGGCTTTTTCTTTAACGTCGTCCATACTTGTAAAACGGGTTTTGCCGTATGTAGTTGGGAACGACATTTGAAACATCACTTGATTCATGGTCGCTCTCCTTTACTCCTTCGTCGGGTCAGTAATCGGGAATTTCCTTCCACCTTCCATTAGGATGTTAGCAACTTCTCCGTCTATTGTTTCTTCATCAAGCGCTTCGTAATCGGTCTTTCCGTTAAGCTCCTTCTTTATCCAAGCGTTTTTCTCGTTCTTGAAGTAGAGCTGAACATTCGTAGCAATACTCTGTTCTTCCTCAATTACTTTCAAATGGCACTCGCCACCAACAAAGCGAAGGTTTTCTTCGGTAGCAATCTGCATAATCTTAGCATCAATATACTGGCTAATCGCAGACAGAAACTCTTGGTACGTCAAAGGATCATCGGTAATCAAATCCACAAAAGCTTCCCAACCAAGCTTTGCAAGGTCAATCCAATTATGGGTGAGAGCAGCTCGTGCCATTTTGCCGGCTCTTGTCATGCCATCCATCTTGTTATTCGGATCTTTTTTGTATTTCAAAACATCCATAATGGAGCCACCATTTGCGGCATCATTCAATGCAGTTTGAAGCGCTTTTTTTGTACCGTCTTTCATATCTTCTTCGGTTCCTTTCTTGTAGTTCAGAAGAACCTTACGAAATTCTTCCGTTATGTTATTTTTGTGCTCATCCCTAACTTCTGTTAGTAATTCATACGGGATGTCACTGTTTGAGAAGATCTGCCGTATAGCAAGTTCTTTCCAAACATTTCCTATCCGTCCATACACCAATGCACAGCAAAGAGACTTATTAGACCGGACATATAGGTATGCGTTGCATCCGTTTATCCGCATTTCAAATTGCTCATTTATAGCATCCAAAATGCTTTCAAACCAATGGTGTAATTGCGACGGTGGATATGGAGGTTTGTTTTTATTCTTACTCATAAGCATCAAGCAGAGAGTTTCATTTCGAGTTCTTCGGAAATGTCAATCTCCTCTGTTGTTTCCATCGCACGAATGAAATCGGGAACCTCATCTTCGGTTACTTCTTTAGTGAGTACCATTTCCTCCCATACTGTTCCTTTCTTGGAATAGTATTTGGAGATTTCCTTAAATTTACCTCCAATGCGTTGAGCGAAAACGCTCGCACCATTAACAACCTTTTTCAATGCCTGGGTAATCTTAGTAATAGCTTTCTGCAACCAACCGATAATGTTCTGCCAGAATGAAGCAAAAGCTCCGATGATTTTTTTTACAAAGCCCATAATTTTTTCAGCGAGAATCATAACTGTTACTCCTTTTCTTTAGGGAATCTATCTCCCAACTGTTCTTTTACATATTCTTCAGAAACAACCCTTTTGGTTATTTTCATAGAAGGGTCATTTGCATTGTCTTTCTTTGCTTGAATGATCTGTTCTATTGCCGTTTCAAAGTCAGTTTGAAGGACTTTACTATCCCCACGACGAGCTGCTTTGAGTGCTGCAGTAAATACAGCGTTAGAAATATCACTTCCGCTTACTTCGGCATATTTTTTTGCCATCTGCAATATATCAACATCTGTTGGCATCTTTGCAGGGATATACATTCTCCATAGTTTGAAACGCAACTCATCGTTCGGCAAATTAAACTTTATTTGATAACGGATGCGTCGAATAAACGCAGGATCAAAGTTTTGAATGAAGTTTGTTGTGAATATCACAACGCCGGTGTAGTCATTCAAAATATTCAACAAGACCGATCGTGTTTGATTAACGCTTACATCGGAAGACGAGCGCATATCTGTAACTCGCTTGCTTAGTAGAGCATCGGCTTCATCAAAAATAATGATGGCGTCAAGTTCTTCTGCATCAATAAAGAGCTGCTTGATATTCTTTGCTGTTTCACCAACATATTTTGACTCAATTTCCGCATAATCTACAAAGATAATTTGCTTGTTGAGTTCGTTGGCTATAGCATGAGCCGCCATTGTTTTGCCTGTTCCAGACTCGCCATATAGGTTTATTGAAATATTAGAGCGATCAGCAAAACAATCTCGCAGCCCCCAATCATTCATCAGCGTTTCTTGATGTTTGTGAAACGAGGTTGCATCAAGTAGTGCTTCCATTGTGGTGCTATCCAAAATCAGATCAGCAAAACTGTATTTGGGGTCTATTGGAACCCACGGAGATGATCTTCCGGGCTGAGCATTGTCTTTCTCAACACTTGATCCCGGAGGGCTGTTGTTCACGTCATGCTGCTTGTTCTTTTTTGCAGCATACGCTTTGCCAGATATATCTAAAGGCATTTTTATTCCTCCTGTTCATTCTCATATTTTTTACACATACGTCGTATTGTATCGTGAAAATCTTCTACAAACTCAGATGGTGAAAGAACTTTAATCCAATCGCCTTGACTTAAAAGCCACATTTTGATGCCATCACCATACGTTTCTGCTTCGATAAGATATTTATTGCCGCCCATACGCTCAATGATTTTTGCTGTGGGGAGCTTGTCCAATACCGCTTGCACGGAAGGACCGCAAAACTCGAATCGAATAGTGCGGAGCTTTCCAGGCCACATAAACAAACTTCGTTTTCTCAACAAACCTTCATCGAAATCCGGTTTATCGGAATTATCAAACTGCTTGCGGTGAACAGTAATCTGTTTAATTCGGTCGATACGAAAATAATAAGGTTTTTCTGTTTTGCCCTCGGTGCGAAATGCTATGAGGTAGAAGTAATAATCAGTAAACAAAACGGTAGCAGGGCGTAGTCTATGTGAAACGCACTTCCTATCCATTCGATAATACTCAATACTAATTTCCTTGTGATCGGTAATGCAGTTGATAAGTTTCCAAAGATTATCTTGAACACTCTCACAATCGTGGTTGACTTCGGGATAGTGATATAGCTCCTTGCGGATCAACTCATTCATTTTGGGACGATCATCCGGTGTGGTAAACTTCTTTAATTTACCTATCAGAGTGAGCAATTCCATTTTGGAGAAAGCCCTGGCTCCAATCATCACTTCGACCAAAGAAAACAATTCTTTATTGGTCAAGAACTCATCCGTATAAAGCCGATAGCACTTGTCGCTATAGGAGTATTGCAGTTCTGTATTTCCAACAAGATCTCTGTGGTCTGCAAGGAAATCCTTCAGCTCGTTAATGCTGCGTGTTACGCTTTTCGTCGATACACCGTACTCATTTGCAAGTTCTTGAACTGAAAGGTTTTCGCCTCGTAACCCTCGAAAGAAGATTTCAAGAACTCTATACTGTTTCGTATTTTCCATTTTGTCCTCCTCGGTCGCAGATAGTGGCATTACAAGTTCTGAACTTAATTATACATTTTGACCGGGACTAATGGCTGTCTTAGTGAAAAACAAAAGCTCCCGAAAAACCGTAAAACTCCCAAAGCGCATAGTATGCCTTTAACTTGCGGATGAGTCTTCAACAAATTCCACAATGTCGGCTATATTGCAATTTAGAGCTACACAGATTTTTTCGAAGAGCTTCTATTGAAACGTCTTCGCCTTTTCTCAACTTTGTCATCGTGCTCGACGACAAACCGCTTTTTTTGTGCAAATCACCTTTGCTCATTTCTTTATCAACGAGTAATTTCCAAAGTGTTTTATAGCTTGCTTCCATTGTGTTCACCTCGGTAATAGAATCAACATTTTATATTATACACCATTATCCCTCTTCTTTCAATAGAGTTTCAAAAACTTTGGCTTTTTTCGACCGATTTCCACGATTTTTTGCGTTTTAAGGTTCTACTTGCCGACCGTTTCTGTATTCAGCGTGAGTGTAAAAGTCTAACGACATAATGAGATCACAACCTTCTTTAAATTGATTACCGTCAAGTTGTTTTTATGTGCATAATCAACGGTATACGCCGTTCCACCGGTTTCTTCTGTCAAATAACAAACACAAGTGCTACTATTATTGACCAAATGACGATTTCGTTTATGCATACATCCTCGTGTGTATTCTTGAGAAGTATAAACTTATGGATTTTGAAGAGCTGCGCAAGCTTCATCCTCGATTCGAAAATTCTGAATTGCTGATCGTTTTCAATTATGAAGATGATTTCAGATACAACGCAGAGAATCTGAAAAAGCTTTCCAACAGAGATCGCGTGAGCCTTGCGCTTATGCATTACGATACCGAAAGGATCGCAAGATCGGGCATATTCCTCGAGGAGATCTGCCTCGACGACAGAAAGCAGGGCATCCTGACTGAACTCGGTTTGATCGATGAGTAAATAAGCATGCGGTCCCGCTTTGGTACTGCGTATAGGTGACTTTAAAAGCGAGCCACTTGAATCATAAATGTATTTCGTGTATAATACATGCAACTCATTATCCATTGCGGCGCAAGATGTTATCAGCGCTGATAACAATCTGATAACATCACGGCGAACAGGGTGGATAATACGGATTTATCAAATAATCAAAGGCACAACAGATAGCAGGAACAATATTTGGTAAACAAAATTGTTTAATAGCTATCGAGTGGGAATGATGACACGGCCTTAAAAAAGCCTTGTAAATACTGGGTTTTTTATAGGCCAAAACCCGATTTGATTGCATATTGATGTCGCCTGTGCTTGTAGGACCGTTTTTCGGTCCGGCAAATGGCTTACGGGAAGGTTTTTCCCCTCCCGGCAAACGTATTGAAAGCCCCCGGCTGCTGCGAGCAGTTGGGGGCTTTTTTCGCACCTTGAAAACCGAATATCAGTCGACCGGAAGGTCAACGTCAATGGCCGGGCTTATCCTGTGAAAGCGCTTCCCGTGAAGCGGATACCGGTAACGCCATTCGTCGTATTCGTCGCGGCTCATCGCTCCCGAATCGAGCTTCTGCTTTTGCTCCGCCCACTCGCGCAGCAGAGGGATCAGCTCAGCTCCCATCCCCTCGCTTTGAAAGCGAAGTTGAGGTTCTCCGCCGTTCAGCTCCACGGTGAGCCCGCAGCCGTCCTCCAGCGCGAACAGAGTGTGCATGAGCCCAATGAGCGAGTCGATGTCGGGCACCTTGAGCGCGTTAGGTGAAACGCCCAGGCAGCCCGCGAGCTTCTCCGTGAGCTCGTCCTTGGGCACACGCAGCCCCGTCTCATACTGCGCTATGCGCGAATCGGCCGTAGCTTCGCCAAAGCCGGCCTTCACTCCGAGATACTTCATGCTCATCCCGTTTTTCATGCGGAAAAACCTGATCCTTTGCCCTATCGCCATACCAAAGCTCCTTCATGCTTGATGGGCTTACTATAGCATATTTGTTAAGTGTAGGCAAGTCCGACAGGCGCATAGAGGCTTTGATCGGTCGCCCCCGGAAAATATATTCCCCAAAAATATTTTTTTGGGGTTACACCCCCCTGATTTTTTTGCCATAGAACTATAGAGGGACTTTTTCGACCGTAGAGGCCAATGATCAGAAGCAGGCAGATGGCCCATAACAAATTTGTTATACCGGTATCTGGCATCGGGCTTATTCGATCGAAAAACAGGCGCAAGCGGCTTATGAGAAAAAGCAAGCAAAACGCTGAGAAAATCAAAAGCGGCAACGTACGGCAAAAAGTATATTTCTTACTGACGAAAAATCAATGCTACTTTTGGACCTGTTTTTGTCCAAGTAAGTGAGAGGCCATACGATAGCTTTGTGTATTTTGACAACCGAATAACGCTTCCCGAACCGACATCCAACGAAACTTCCGCCCTGAACGCGTCACGGCATTGGGCGGCCCGGCATAAGCATGCGGGGACACTATTGAAAACTGCGTTTTTCAATTCTCGGTTTTGTCTTTGCCGCAAGCCGGCGGCAATTTTGAAGTTCAAAAGCGACACGGACAAAAGGGCAGTAACAAAGTGTATGCGGGCGAAGGCCCGGGAGAGGGAAGAAAAAGCCCTGTAACGAAAATATATTTAATAATATATGCAACCCACGTGGGTTGCGAGTTTTTTATCACATTTTGGGCATAAAAATCAACATATAGCGGTTGGCAGCATGGCCGCATCTATATATTGCGATTTAAGGCCGAAATTTTTGCAACCCCCGTGGGTTGCCGATTTTGGGGCAAAAATAGTGTATGATGCGTGAGAAAGCTTTAATGAAGGCTGCGGATGCAGGCAGATGCCCCATAACAATTTAGTTATACCGGTATCCGGAATCGGCCTTCCAAGCCGCGTACGGCAGCAAGAGACCGAGCGAATCGGGCGCCTTTTTGAAAAATATATTTTTTCGATTCGGGCACCCCCGTGGGTGCCCGTTTCAGAGCCGGTTTTCAGCACAATTTTACAACATATTGTGTGCCGCACGACTGCCGCCACCATATATTGACAAAAACGCTCAATTATTCGGGCACCCACGAGGGTGGCTGAATGATTGGATAAAAAGTGGCATAATACTCGCACCGGATCGCCGGACGAGCGGCAAAGGATACGGCGATCCGAAAGCAGAAGGGAGGTGAGACTATGAACAACGATAAATTCATCAACGCGAAGCAGATCGCGCAAGAGCTCGATATTTCGGACTCCTATGGTTACAAGATCATCAGGCAGCTGAACGCCGAGCTGAGAAGGAAAGGCTACATCACGTTGGCAGGACGTGTCAGCAGGCCGTACTTCTACAAGAGATTCTACGACGAGAAAAAGGAGGACAAATGACGCAGGCGTCGATTTTGCTGACGCAAAACCGTCAAATATCACAGGAAAGGAGGCCTTTGCAACGCAAAGGCAAAGTATCAGACAATGGGCGTCTACAAAGACAAAAACGGAACATGGTATGTCTGGACCAGATATACCGACTGGACCGGCGAGCACAAGAAGAAGTGCAAGCGCGGGTTCGAACTCAAGCGCGAGGCGCTGGAGTGGGAGCGCAGGTTCCTGCTCGAAACCTGCGCCGATACCAACATGACCTTCGAGGAGTATCTGCATCTTTACGAGCGGGACATACGCCCCAAGCTCAAGGAGCACACATGGCTCTCGAAGGAGTACCTCATCAAGCAGAAGCTCCTGCCCTATTTCGGGCACAAGAAGCTCTGCGACATCACCACAAGGGACGTCATGCAGTGGCAGAACGTGATGATCGGCTACCGCGACGAAAAGGGAAAGCCCTATTCCCAGACCTACCTCAAGACCATCCACAACCAGCTCAGCGCCATGCTGAACCACGCCGTGAAGCATTACGGGCTCTCCAAGAACCCCGCCGCGCTCGCGGGGAGCATGGGCGAGAAGGAATCGGGCGAGATGGATTTCTGGGAGAAGGAGGAATACCTCAAATTCGCCGAGGCCATAATGGGCAAGCCCCTGGCCTACTACGCGTTCGAAATGCTCTACTGGTGCGGCATCCGCGTGGGCGAGCTGCTGGCGCTGACGCTCGCGGATCTCGATTTCAAAAAGGGCACCGTGAGTATCAGCAAATCGTATCAGCGTATAAAGGGCAGGGACGTCGTCACCACGCCGAAAACGAAAAAGAGCAACCGCACGGTCAAAATGCCCAAGTTCCTCTGCGAGGAAATGCGGGATTACACCTCGCGCCTCTACGATCTGGAGCCGGACGACAGGCTCTTCCCCTTCACGCGGAGGTTCCTGGATCACGAGATGAAGCGCGGGGCCGAGGCCGCCGGTGTGAAGAAGATCCGCATACACGATCTTCGCCACAGCCACGTTTCGCTCCTCATCGACATGGGCTTCTCGGCGGTCGCGATCGCGAACCGCGTCGGCCACGAGAGCATCGACATCACATATCGCTATGCCCACATGTTCCCGTCGAAGCAGACGGAAATGGCGGACAGGCTCGACGCCGCAAAGGAGGCGAATACGTATGTCGCAGAAGAATCTTGACAAGCATAACCGTTTCCGCTCGAAGTCGGTGGTGTTCCGCGTTTCGCCCGAGGAGGCCGTGGAGCTGAACCGCGCCGTTGCGATCTCCGGGCTTCCCAAGCAGGAGTACTGCTACCGCCGCTGCATGAACCGCGAGATCACGGTCAAGGGCAGCCCCCGCGTTTACATCGCGATGAAGCATCTTCATGAGGAGGTGCTCGGGGAGCTGCAGCGCATCGGGACGGGCGAAAACGTGAGCCCCGATCTTCTCGAAACGATCCGGCTCATGACCGTAACGCTGAAGGGCTTACAGGAGGAATCGACATGGAAGCAAAAGAAAAGATGACTGCCGAAGCCGTATCTGTTGCCGCAGATACGAAGCAGTCACCACTTACCACTGCCGATATTATAGCAGAACTCGGGGATTTTTGCAATACCGACGAGGAAGAAATTTTCGTGGACCCGAGGAAGCTCGATCCGCGGTACATCGAGACGCACACGATGCAGGACCTGCTCGATACGGCGTTCGTGCCGCGACTGCCGATAATCGAGGGCTTCCTCTACCCCGGCACCTACCTCATCGCGGGCTCGCCGAAGATAGGAAAGTCCTTCCTCGTGACGCAGATAGGCTGCTCGATAGCGACGGGAACGCCGCTCTGGGGGATGCCGGTCAGGCAAGGCTCGGTGCTGTACCTCGCTTTGGAGGACGATTGCCCGAGGCTCCAGAGGCGCATCTCGCGCATGTTCGGGGTCGAGGGCACCCCTGACTTCCATTTCGCTACACAGGCAAGGTCGGTGGAAAACGGTCTCATGCAGCAGCTCGAGGGCTTCATCCGGGAGCACGCGGATACCCGGCTTGTCATCATCGACACCCTGCAGAAGGTGCGCGGCGACGAGAGCGAGAAGTACAGCTACGCGAACGACTATCAGATCATCGCGAGCCTCAAGGCACTGACGGACGCGAACCCGATCGCAATCCTCATAGTGCACCACACCCGCAAGCAGGACGCGGAGGACAAGTTCGACACCATCTCCGGCACGACAGGCCTCCTTGGCGCAGCCGACGGCGCGTTCCTCCTCCGCAAGGAGAAGCGGACAAGCCCGGAGGCGACGCTCGACGTGGTCGGCCGCGATCAGCAGGATCTGAGGTTCAAGCTCCTGTTCCGTTACGAGAGCTGCACGTTCGACCTCACCGAGTCGGAGACCGAGCTGTGGAAGGATCCGCCCGATCCCCTGCTCGAAGCCGTTGCCGCGCTGGTGAATGAGGACTCGCCGCTGTGGGAGGGGACGGCAACGGAGCTTGCGATGAGGATAGGGAGCGGGATGCTTCCCCACCACCTTTCCAGAAAGCTTAACGTGAGTGTGTCGAGGCTCGTTGCCGAATACGCCGTGCTGTACGCGCCTGTCCGAACTCACGAAGGGCGAAAGGTAAGACTGTATTTCACGGGAGGAAAGGGTCTGCCGTGACGCTCCGTGACGCTCGTGACGCTGATTTGCATAGTATCAAATTTAGCGTCACGGAGCGTCACGCGCGGGGTTTAAGGTCTGAAAAGATCAGGTGATCAAAGGGAAAAATCGCGTGACGCTAAATTTTCCGTGAGCGTCACGCGTGACGGTAAACGAACCAAGGCGATAGGGTTTGTTTATCCCATGGACCCGTTTATGGGAGGGAGCGGAGAGCAAAGTGCATCCTCCTCCGCCCCCTCCATGCACCGGGACGGCCCCGCAGGGCGCAACAGCACTTTTGGCGGGCGAAGACTGACAAAAGTGCTTTTGCGTTACTTTCGCAGAAAGTAACAAAGGCAATAACCCGAGGTTAATGTTTATGAAAAGAACCATAAGCGCAATGGTCGGGAAGGGCTCCGCCAGGCACAACAACCGCAGTTTTATCGCGGAAAACGTCGACGGCTCCCGCACCCGCTTCAACATCAGTTACATCGATGAACCTCTCAAAAAGGTTTATCACGAACTCTTCGACGAAGCCCTGGCGCGCTACAACGCCAGGCAGAAACGGAAGGATCGCGTCATCCCCGATTACTACGAGAAGATCCGAGGGAGCCATCAGGAAAAGCTGTTCCATGAGATCATACTGCAGATCGGTGATATGGACAATATGGCCTCCGGAACGGAAAACGGCGAGCTGGCAAGGGAAGTGCTGGACGAATACTACCGCGGATTCCAAGCCCGCAACCCGAACCTTCGGGTGTACTCTGCCCACCTCCACATGGATGAGGCGACGCCGCATATCCACATCGATTTCGTCCCGTTCACGACCGGCAGCAAGCGCGGCCTGGATACCCGCGTTTCCCTCAAGCAGGCGCTTGCCGCGCAGGGATTTACCGGCGGCACACGCGGCAATACCGAGTGGGCGCAGTGGGCGGAATCGGAAAAGCAGGCGTTAGCCGAGGTCATGGAGCGTTACGGCATCGAGTGGGAGCAGAAGGGCACTCACGAGGAGCACCTCTCCGTGCTCGACTTCAAAAAGCAGGAGCGAGCGAAGGAGCTCGCAGCTCTTGAATCCGAGCTTGCCGAAAAGCGGGACGAGCTTCACGAAGTTCAGCTCCGGCTCGAGAGCGCCGACACCGCGCAGGAGGAGATCTCCCGCATCGAGTTCACCCTCGCCCACAGCCCCGACTACGAGGTCCCCGATCCGCCGAAGCTCATGTCCGCCAAGACCTACCGCGAGCGGTTCGTCCTGCCGCTCGTCGATAGGTTCAAGGCGCTCGTGCGCACGGTGCTCGTCTCGCTCGTCAAGGCGTTCGACAAGATCGCCCTGCTGCGCGGCGAGAACGAGGATCTCGAAAACGAAAACAGCCGGCTGGAGAAGCGGCTTGCTTCGCTCGAAGAGAAAAACGACCAACTGCACAAACAGACCCGTGACTACGCTCTCCTCCGCAGGGTCTTCGGCGACGAATACGTCGACGGGCTCGTTTCGGAGGCGAGAGAAAAACAGCAAAAATCAAATGAACAAAACCGAAAGGAGAAATACCATGAAGAACTCTGACAACACGTTACCCGCCACCGTCTATGACGAGACCAACGGCCTCACCTACGATCTCGTCGGCGACTACTACTACCCCCGTCTCACCGTGCCCGAGGAGCCCGAGGGCGATATCGGCCGCTTCGGGCGCATGCGCAAGAGGTTTCTGAAGGAGCACCGCAAAGGCGTTTTCGCAGAGCTGCTTCTGACCGGCACTCTGCACTACTACCTCGTCGAGGTCAACAACGACGCGCTGACGATGATCGAGCGCATCACCGATCAGCTCGCAAAGGCCGAGGGCGTGACCGAGGATTTGAAGGCCCGTGACCAGCTCGAATGGATCCGCGCTATGAATTCCTGCCGTGCACGCGCCGAGGAGATCGCCGTACGCGAGCTCATCCTCTCGTGACAAAAAGGACCGGGGCCGCTCCCCCGCGGCCCCAATGAAAGGAGTTTTATGAGTAAATTCAAAGCACATTCGCACTATCAGATGTACCGCTCGGACTTCGTTTTTTCCGACTACAGCTTCATCGACGAGGAGGGCACCTTCCGCGCCGTTCTCGACAACAAGATGTGGGGAAGAATGAACCTTACGGCCTTCTTCACCTTTGAGGACGGACGCAAAATCATGGCCTCCGCCTATCAGGACAACGATTACTACCTCGGTCTGCCCGAGATCGACATCGGCTCCACCCTGGAGCTCACCTTCCTCAAGGGCAAAAGGAGCCCCCGCATCTGCCTGCGCGGGGTCACGCTCATCGCCCCGCCTCCCACGGAGGATGAGGAGTAAAGTGTATGACAGGGCTGCGTCATACGGCGCAGCCCGAGGCAGTCGTCCTTGTCTTCTTTTCAATATAATTCCGCTGTTTTGCTTATTTGCGGATTTTGGTTGAAATATTGTTTGGATCGTGCTATACTGGTATTCAGATAATAAAGAGGTGAGAACGATGGACGACAACAAACTGCTTTCAGCCAACAAGCGCTGCTATACCGGTGCGGAGCTTCGTGCGCTCGGGCTGACGTATTATCGTATAAAAAAGCTTGTCAAGAGCGGCGCGCTCGTGCGGCTCGGCAAATCTTCGTATGAGAATACCGCTTACGATGGGGAGTATTCCGCTTACGCGGAAGCTCAGGCCAGATATCCGCAGGCGATCGTCTGTATGCTTACAGCGGCCCGTGAATATGGACTGACGACATACCTCCCCGACGCCGTGGACCTTGCCATCGGGCGGGACATGAAAGCGCCCGCGCTTTCCAAGGATCCGCATATACGGATATGGTACTTTCCGCAGGTCCGCTATGAGACGGGTATCGTCCGCACGGAGGCTTCCGCGATCTACGATATCGAAAAAACGGTCGTCGATATCATCTACTACCGCAACAAGGTTGGGATCGAGGAAACCAAAGAGGTGCTGACGAATTACCTCGCCCGGGCCGACCGCGATCTTGTGAAGCTCCACCGGTACGCCGCGCTGCTTGGCTGCAGAAAGATACTTGCGACATATTTGGAGGTACTGCTGTGAACAATATTGCGTCCGTCAAGGACAGACTTAAAAACAAAGCGGACTCCTCGGGGAAAACCATGATGGAGCTGCTTACTGCATACGGGCTTGAGAGGACCGTTTATCGCCTCTCTGTATCGAGATTTGCAAACAACTTCACGCTGAAAGGGGCCATATTCCTTTACGCCCTGTTTGGCGGCGAATACGCCAGGGCGACCACCGATATCGACCTCGAAGCGCGTCTTATCGGCAACGATCCCGAGGGCATGCGGGCTGTATTCGAGGAGATCTTTTCCATCGAGGCCGACGATCCTCTCCGATTCGACCTCGGCACGCTGGAAGTGAAAAGGATAACGGAATTCAAGGAATACCCCGGGATAAACGTTTCGGTTATGGCCTTCCTCGACAGGACGAGGATCCCCGTATCGATCGATATCGGGTTCGATGACGTGATCTACCCCGGAAGGGTGCACATGGATTTCCCCGTGGTCCTCAGCGAGGTCCCGCCGAGGATCTACGCATACTCCCTCTCCTCCTGTATAGCGGAAAAGTTCGAGGCCATCGTTTCCCTCGCCTATGACAATTCAAGGCTGAAGGATTTCTATGACCTGTACGTTATCGCCTGCAGCCGCGATATCGACGGTGCCGAGCTGCTCGGCGCGATGAAGGAGACTTTCACTCACCGCAATGTGCGCTCGGACGTCATCGCCGCATTCGAGCCCGATTTCACCGAGGATCCGATCCGCCGCACACGCTGGACAAGCTTTGTCAAAAAGAAGCGGGCTATGCTCCCGGTCACCTTTGAGGAAACGATCGGCATGATCAGGACCTTCATAGTTCCCATCCTCGACGCCATGAAAAACGGGGTGGCGTTTGATAAGGTTTGGAGGCACGAAAATAGGGAATGGGAAAGTATAGGCAGCGATGCTATAAATTCTGTAGATTGAGCAAAGCTGCGATTATAATGCTTTTTACTTAGAGGAGATCATATTCTAATGATAATTCGCGCAATAAGCAATGGGGATAAGATGAATTGCGCCCTAATGCACAAACACATATGCGTCGCCGAGATCGAGCTCGACACGGATACCGGTTTTATTCAAAGAATCGGCAAGGTTTTCGCACCCGAGCATCTTCCGGTCGGCGTTCCTGTGAAAAGAGGCTCCGCGGATCGTGCCGCGCTCAACGACTGGTGGACTGATCGCTCCATTCCCGCAAGCCGTCCCGGTGTGCGTCAGGCGGTTGAAGTTCTCGGTGTATCTAGCACGAAAACATTACTTGTCCGCGGCTATGGGCTGAGCCTGTCCGATCAGTACTGGATACTGCCCGCGGGATCGGATATGACATGGGAAACGCTATACTTTTTCAGAAACGGCTTTTCCAGCGACATAGGCGACGTGCTTTTCGGCTTGGAAAAGAAAACGGGGCCAATCAATTTCATATCGCCCGACAGCACCACGGACGGATTTCTGATAAAGCGTTGGAAGCTCATAGACGGCAAGCGCTGTCTTATAAAGGGCGGCTCGAATCCCTTCCGCCAGCAGCCGCTGAATGAAATGATCGCAACCGAGATTATGAATCGCCTCGGGATCCCCTGCGTTCCGTACTCGGTCGTCTGGGACGGAGGGGCGCCGTACAGCGTCTGTGAGGACTTCGTTGATGAAAACACAGAGCTTGTTCCCGCTTGGCGGATAATCAAGACCCGGAAGCAGTCGAACAGCACCTCCATGTACAGTCATTTCGTGAACTGCGCTGAGGCGTTGGGTATCAAGGATGCTGTGGCATTCCTTGACAGATTGATCGTGCTCGATTACATCATCGCGAATGAGGACCGGCATCTCAACAACTTCGGCGCGCTGCGAAATGCGGAGACGCTCGAATGGCTTGGCATGGCGCCGATTTACGACAGCGGCTCTTCTCTGGGTTATGACAAAAGCGTGCCGCTCATGATGAACGCGCGTGAGGTCATCTGTAAGCCCTTCAAGAAGCACCACGAGGAGCAGTTGAAGCTCGTTTCAGACTTTGGTTGGATCGATTTTGCGAAGCTGGAAGATGTGCCCGGTATGATCGTCGGCGTGCTCTCCGATAAAAACGCGCGCGATTACATGGACGAAAGCCGTATCCACGCCATCGCAGAGTTGACGCGCAAGCGTATCGAATATCTGAAGCAGCTGGCAGGCTCGCATGAGCGTAAGCAGACTATCGATTTGAACGACGAGGTCACGGAAAACGTGGCGGAGGATTATTATACGGAAGGTTGAAACGGTGCAGAAATGATTTATGGATTTATAGTATTCAATAATAATGATATTCCATTTGTGATGGATGATTATAAGCTTGAGCTATTTGGGAATGATGATCATATTACGGATTTTTGCAAAAGCCATAATCACCAACAGAACTATATTCTCTATGGAAAAAGATATAATGATGGCATTATACCTTACTATTTTGAAGCCGTTGTCGCTTATTCGATAGGAACAACATGTTATCTATCTTGCTATTCAATAGGAAGCATAGGCGAAAAGAAAAACGTAAATCAGATTCGTTATAAATCCGATGAGCTAGATTGTATCTTGAAAAATCAATATAACTACCTGGATTTTGCGAGAAACGATGTAAACCTTTCTAAAGAGCAGAAGGAAGTCTATCATTTCACATTTGCTCTTAAGAACCATGACTATGAGGCAGTTTATCGAATAGGTCGTGATAGCAATTTAGGATTGCTAAGCAGTTCCCGTGATTCGGGAGAGTTGGTAATAACTCCATGCCCTGACGATCTAATAGGATGCCTAGAGTTATCAAAACTAATTCAGCGAATGATGATATTTATTGCAGGTACTTCGAAAGTGTTTTTTTCTTCAATCGAAGCATATGATAGCGTTGTACCTGCGTTTGCGTTTTATTACGAGGCTGTTTCAGACAGGGGATGCTATGATTCCGCCGTTAGGTATTATCAATTCGATGTAGATAAATTCTTGCCGCCTATATTGCAAAATCTTGCCTTGGATCCCGGTGAAACTATAACAAAGAGTATCCCCCTGGGACACATCTTCGGTGAAATGATTCCCTGTACACCGCATAGATTTATCGAGCAGGTGTTCTCATTTGAGTATCTTTTTGAAAAGCTCGAACCTTCCATAGCAAAAAAGCAGGAATTGCATCTGAAAGGCGAGCTTGAAATGATGTTTGAGCGATTCCCTTCAATTCTGGCAAATGGCACAATGTCCAACGATACTGTGTCCGAAAGAATTAAGAATCTGAGAAGAGAGTTAACTCATGGCAAGAAATATCATTATGATTTCGGAATGAATCGTGATATTCAACTGCTTACCATTTATCTTGACAAGTTAATTCTGAAGATGAGCTTATTGCTAATAGGTTTTTCCGACGATGAAATAGTCGATTATTGTATAGGGACCAGGCATTATTGATAATTGCAGAAAAGATGTAATTTGAAAAATGCCTGCAAAAAATGGTTTTACCCTGTGATGATATGGTTATGTATGTTGATTTGCGGTATAAAAGCCCGTGGCACTGCCTCGGGCTTTAACCATGCTCGGTTATCTTATTTCCTGCTCCAGTCCTTCGAACAGGTCGGAATCGAAGAACTCCCGCAGTGTTATTTCCAGTCCGTCGCAAAGCTTATTGATCGATACTATACCGGGATTCTGGCTTTTCTCGTTCAAGATGCTGTAAACGGTCGAAGGTGATACGCCGGAGATATTCGCAAGCGCATTGATCGCGATATTACGCTCCGCGCAAAGCTGAACTATTCTTTTCGCTACCGCTTCCTTTGCTGTCATAGTCGCCTCCCGTTTACGATTTATCGCTAAAAGTTTACCCAAATCTGCGACAAATCGTGTGGGACATATCGCAAAAATGCTTAATTTATGCTATAATTGCGATATATCCCATAACAAACGGAGCGCGATATGACTTGTACCTTCTTCGGACACCGATATGTACAAAAAGAAATAGAGCCGATTCTGAGATCGACTCTTATTGATCTTATCGAAAAGCATGAATGCCGCCTGTTTTACGTCGGCAATCAGGGCGGCTTCGACGCTATGGTGACAAGGGTTTTACTAGAGTTGTCCGACCGCTATCCCATCCGGGCTTATACGGTCCTTGCTTATCTTCCGGTAGGCGAAAGCGGTGCATCCGAGGGTATTCTCCCGACGATCCTGCCGGAGGGGATAGAGACCGTCCCGCGCCGCTTTGCGATCTCCTTCCGCAACAGATGGATGATCGCGCAGTCCGATTTCGTTGTTACCCACGTCACAAATTATATCGCTTCCGGCGCGGCGCAGTTTAAAGCGCTTGCCGAGAAGCAGGGAAAAATGGTAACAAACCTGACGGTATGAATCATTCCTTGTCGGTCAACTTTTATTGCGACTCCCTTCCCTGCTTGCCCAAGCCGAACGCTTCACCGAATACCTAAAACCTTGCCAACAGCACTGCTGGATACAGATTCCAGAGCGATGATCCCATTCTCTTTGTCCCTTGAAAATGATGATGAAAAACGGTATAATTTGCATATAACACGCTGGAACTAAAAGGCGTCAGAGAGCGGTACAAATCTGATGCTTATGATATCGCAAGAGGGACTTCTTGCATGATATAGCTCCTGCATCTTCTTGCTTAATGTACCATTAGTTTTGCCGAGTAGAATAATACGTAGATTGGAGAAAACCATGACGTCCCTACAGGAACTTCAACTGTTATTTGAAGATAAGGATTGCCGCGATCTGGGCTCGAGGCAGCTTGAGCATCTCCGAGAAATGCTTATAAACGTATCCTCGAGCGAGATCAATTCTTCATCGGATGGGGAAGCGTTTATTAATCTATTGCGCAAATTCAGGGAAGCTGTTGCCGAGAATGATAAGCTCCACGGGAAGAACTATCCCCAATTGTTGAACTCGCTGCTATCGGTTGGGGAAGATGGGTTATATTCTAATAACCTTAGGTTCATTTTTGAATTAATCCAAAATGTTGATGACTGCGAATATGAGCGTGCCGATGATTGTCGGCTTGATATGCGTTTTGACTTCAACAAAGATGAAATTATACTTAAGTATAATGAAAAAGGATTCACGCCATTTAATGTCTTCGCAATCACTGGAATAGCAGAAGCCGCCAAAAATATAACGGCGTCCGCTAATGAGATAGGCGAAAAAGGCATAGGCTTTAAATCCGTTTTTGGCGTTGCTGACAAGGTGCGCATCAGGAGCGGATGGTTTTCGTTTGAGTTATTCAAAGACAATTTTACGATACCCGTTGCGGCATATGATTCTTCAGACTATTGCCCCGGGACCGAGATGACGCTATTTGTCCCTGGAAAAGCAAGAACCATCTATTACCAAATCACGGGACAATATTGCCGAAAGGACGCCCTTTTCAGCAGAAACCCTCTTCTGTTTCTCAACAAGCTTACCTATTTAAAGATGTACTTTGACCAATGGCGGAGTATGGAGTTTCAAGTTGCACGTTCTTCTTTGGACTATAACTCAGGGATTACGGTTGAAAGGAACGTGGAGATTTCTATCAATCTGCACGATTATTCTTCCTCAACTGCCGAGGTTAACGAAAAGGCTTCCATCATATGCACAAGGTACATATATCCAGTTACATATAGTAAGGCCGCCTGTCAATCAAGATACGGGGCAGAGACTCTTGTTGGTTCTGTAAACGGAAAAAAGATGCTTTTGCAGTTGGTTATTCCTCATGTTGAGTATATTGACGAGGTTGGAAACGGCTCTTTATACTCTTTTCTACCAACGCAATTACGTTGGAGCGTTCCAATAGTATGTCATGTCCCGTTTAAGCTCGATGCGTCGCGAGAATTTGTCGATCCTCAAGGCGAGAACGCGTGGTTCAAGGAATCAAACCGAGCCCTTGCAACTTTATTAGACTACGCTTACTCCGATTATTGCAGAGAATCGGAAGAGTCAATTGTTTATTATCTTCCTGGAAAAAATGAAAGCATTTTTGCAAAAAACAACGGAAAAGAAGCATGCTTGAGCAGGAATGAATCTTTCTCTGGCAAACATCTGCTGCAGTTGCCGCTATTCAAATGCGTTAATGGAGAGTATCTTGCTGCAAACGATATAGTATGCTATGACCAGGCAGAAACCCTTCCCGATCCGGAAAGAGTTCATAAAATACTTGCGATTGATAAAGCGCTTTTCATCCCTCCCGAGGGGGTCAATATTCACAAGTTTGGTATTCAAACCGAGCAAGGGATAAAAGCCAGGCTTTTGAAGTGCGCAATGGCTAAGGAATCCGTTACGGCCGATGCATTATCATATCTTGATTCTGTTAAGTATGATTATCCTGAGGAGCAGATAACGAATCTAGGCTCTATCTCCGTCTCGGTTTATCAGTGCAAGATTATCATGAAGCATGCCGCCCTCCTTAAGAAGATGGTCAGAATTGCTTGTGATCAGATAAGGCGAAAGCAAAGACCGCGGTTTTCAATTTCCGGCGCAAAAACCAAACACCTTACAGAAGTGATGCCAAGCGGTTTTGATTTTGGCGAGCTTCCGGATTCCGTCGAGAGATATCTTAACTATTGCGGTGGAAGCTGCTTTTGCATAGAAACGGATAATAACGCTTACATTCCATGCCACAATGCGCTTGTGTTGTCGGCAGAAAATCCTCAAGGGGCTCTCGGCGAGTTTTGTGCTAATATAGACCCTAAAGATACTTATTCAGTGAGAATGAAGCTTCGCGAAGCGTCGATAAGATTAAACAAATATGTAGAAGATCAAACCGTCTCCGCTGCGGATTATCTTCGCGAGCTGCAAAACATTCGTTTGTCTGTTAAAGAATCTCTCGGCCAAGACGGCTATAAAAGCTACATTGATCTTATCTTACGCTCCGGAACTGAACGCAGTCGATTCTTCAATGAATTGATTCAAAATGCCGACGACTGTGTTTACCGCGAAGGAGCCATTCCGCGTTTTACTGCAAAGCAGCAGGGAAACAAACTAATAACCGAATACAACGAAGTAGGCTTCTCAAGAGCAAACATCCGCTCACTAACTGCTATTGGAGAGTCAACCAAGAAAAGGTTGATCAATCGGGATCTCGGTACGATAGGCGAAAAGGGCGTTGGGTTCAAGTCGATCTTTTCAGTCGCGTCTGAGGTTAAAATCTATAGCGGAGAGTACAGTTTCCGCTTGACAGATAGGGAGCCGACTATTCCCCGCTCTGAAATAAAGCCGCTATTCAGTCCTGAAGGAACCAGAATGGAATTGACGATGAAAGGCGCCCATCGTATTCCTGCGTTCACAGAAAGGAACCTTCTAGAGCTCTGCCTTTGCTTAAGAAAACTTAGAAAAATCGAAATCGGTTCAAATTCTGTTACCATTGCCGATACAGAAGATCAACGAGTGATATCGGTCAATAAACGGCAATACGTGTTTAAGAAGTATGTTCATGCTTTTGAAATTAAAAACGAAAAAGCTATTGCGGAACGCGAAAACGAAACAAGACAAATATCTGCTCATCAGGAAATAACGATTTACGTTCCCGAGAAAAACGCGCTTTCTGAGTACAGCCTTTATGTAGGCTTGCCGACAAAGCATAAGATGAGGGTAGCATTAGCTATTGACGCACCTTTTGAGCTTACAACATCCAGAGAAGAAATAGAAACAGATTATAATACGTGGAACAGCATCATACGCAGCGAAATGTATGCCGCCATCTTTGAAGTAATCGAATCTTTGAAGCGTGAGAAGCGTTTTGAGATACTCCGCTATATAAAGGCTACACCCAAGATGCAAGGAAACGATCGGTATGTTTATTCAAATATCATTTCTGATTCCGCTTATATAAACGATTATCCGTATTTGGAAGAAGCAAGAAGGAAGGCTTTACTTCCAACCTTCGATCCCAATTCGTTTGCCATAGCTCAGGAAAGAACGGCATTTCGGTATCCCGAGGCTTTAAACATCGTTTTTCGGCAGCTTCCTCCCGGTCAGTTCGGCAGAATAGAACCTTCAAGCATAATCGACGTTCCAACAATGGAATTCGATACTGTTTTTAAGGCGCTAGATTGCAGAGATGCTTCTTCTGCAGATGTAATGTATTATATCGGCAGATATTCTGAAGCAATGATCGAACAAAAAGATTTTCGTGAAGCATTATACGAATATCTTGCTACCGCCAGTTTTGCTCCGGAATACAAACAACAACTCCGGAAGTATAAGCTGATCCCTGTTTTGGGGAAAAATAGCCAAAAATCTTCTTATATCGCTTTTGAGGAGAACAAGATATTTAAGAAGGATAGCGCCATAGCATCTACCGATGACTACTATATTCTAAACGAAGATCTTCTGCAGAAATCTAAGTGCGAGACGATTTTCGGCGTCACCATTAATGAAATGGACATGGAATGGGAGTGTGCCCGCTATAGGGATAAAATGCGCCGGGTACTTACCAACGAAAGTATCGGAAAGAGATACGATTATCTCTTGCAGGAGCAAGAAAACCACAACATAGAAAAATATAGCGCTCAGGAAACTATTGTTTTCCTTAAGGAAAATGTCCCTCTAAAAAATCAGTTAGGCGTCATTACAACCAATGAGTTGTTTATCTGCGATCAGCCTGAAGGGTATTTCCCCGTCGATATGATTCGTTGCCTTATTGTCAGCGATGAGTGTCGCAAACTTGCTCGGATGCTAAAATGCAGAGATCTTAGCGACGCCCATTTCAGTGATTTTACTATAAGCGAGCAGTTGACCGATGATGACGTTGAAATGCTTATGGATGATTACTTCACAAACAGCGAAGAAATCATTCGCGGCTTTTATCGCAGCGGCTTAATATCTGATGAGTTAATGAACAGTAATGGGTTGGATTACCTCGCGTGGAATATAATCGATCCGGAAGAGAAATTCGAGTTCCCCGACGCGCCGGTTATCAATAGAGGGCAACTCTCAAAGCATATCGAAAAGCTTTGGGCGTCGCCAATTAGTGTCGTTACAGTTAAAAAAGAAATGCAGGTGCAGAAAGCGAAAGGTGCAAATGGCGAGCTGTTTGATCTAAGCAGTAACGATTTGCGAGATGGCGCTTTGCTCACATATGCACCGGTTGGCAAACAAAGACTGTGTTTTTGCCAGATGTGTGGACGTGTTAGACCAAATAGGTTTATTGAGGTTAACAACATCGAAACAAAGCCAAAGTATTTTTTCCCGCAATTGCGGATCGCGCTTTGTTTAGAATGTAGCAAAAAGTTCGAATCTATGAGGGGCGATAAAAGCACACGACTTGACTTCATTGAGTCAATAAAAAAGGCTGCAATTTCAAGTGAAGGCAAGATAGCTGTTCCAATTGGTAAGAAAGAGCGCATAACTTTTACCGCAACTCATCTTGCTGAGATCCAGGAAATACTTAACAGAATGCCCGATGAAACTTAATCAAAGGAGAAAAAGCATGCCTCAGCATATTTCAATTCGAGTGCCTTGGCACGATCATGGTTGGGACGGCAGCGTTTGCAGTCACCCGGAGCTAAATAACGCCTGCTTGCGGCTGAAAAACATATACGAGAACAGGGATGATCGATTTGAGTCCTCAATCTGTGGTGAATGCATGCTTGAGCACGAGCAACAGTTGCCCTGCATTGGAGAGGGTTCGGCATTTATGTCACCGAACGAGCTCATCCGAGAAACGATTCACCCATACAAAGCAAAGAATCCTGCTACTCATGGTCATTTTTTGCCAACGGAGATAGTATTTCCTCCATATTCTTTTCCTGCGAGGCCATTTGCGTGGCTCATGCGCGACAACCTCGAACAACTGGCGGAGCAATATGGTATTCAGTATAACGAAGATATAGAACCGAGGCTTCCGTTTAAGACGAATTGGGTACAGGAGGCTTCAAACCATCGAGCTGTTTTTGACGCTTTTTTCAGAGATGTTGAACCCGACCGATCCCTATGCATCGCCTATGCAAAGCAGGTGCCGTTTGTTGAGGATCATCGCCGCGTAATTATCGGAATGGGATTCGTCGACCGTGTAATTCCCGCGGCAGAGCACAAACATACTGCCAAAGGAAAGCTTCGTTCTATGACGTGGGAGACGCATGTTTGTCATTCGATACGTCCCGAGCATGATAACGGATTCGTTATTCCATATGTCGAAATGATGGAATATGCTGAAACGCACCCGAGTTTTGACATTAACTCTATAGTCGTTTTCGCCCCGGATGACGCTTTTGAGGAGTTTTCATATGCCGCGGAGCATGTTAGCCATGACTCCGTAATCGAAGTTATACTATCTTGCCTTAATGTATTTGAAAAAATTAATAGCTGCCTTGACGAAGATTACTCCAATGTTATTGACTGGTTAAACGCTCGACTTGCCGATGTATGGGAAGATCGCGGTGCATTCCCCGGCTTAGGTGCAATGCTCACAGCATTTGAGTTGCCCGTTGGCATGCTTGTTGCGAAAGAGATCAAAGACAGCACAAAGGAATGCGAAGATATTTGGTCAAAGGTCGATGATGTATTCAATCATCCATATATCGTGCTGCACCCAACGCTTGCAAAAAAGGTTTCACCTTTAATGACAAAGACTTGGAACGGGTTGAGCGCGGAGCGAAAAGGCCTATTCAAACTCCTGTCAAGGATGTCTATTTCAATTGAGCAGGCAAAGGTGCTTTATTACCAAAATGAGCGCGAGAACAGACGCATCTATTGTTCCGACGCCGAAATAATCGAAAACCCGTATGTGCTGTATGAGAAGACAAGGCTGAACGGCGAAGGTCTCTATTTGTCCGTTAAGAAGATAGACAGAGCATTATTCCCGGTTGCATCCATCAGAGAAAAATATCCTCTTAACGCTCCTTCATGCATGGAGTCTGATAATGATCCGAGAAGGATCCGCGCTGTCGCTGTTGCAGCGTTGGAACTTGCCGCCGAAGAAGGACATACGATTCTGCCATGTAATCAACTGGTTGATAGTGTGCGTTCTATTCCTCTTGATCCAATCTGCCCGATAACGCTGGATATTCTCAATGCGATCGAGCCTTTCCTTTCCGAGCACATTATCCGCAGAACAATGAAAGACGATACCCCATACTATAAGCTGACGCGGCTTGTAGAATTCGACGAGGTGATTGAGGCACGCATCGGAAAGCGGCTTCATGCAAAGCGACTGAATGTTTCCGCGGACTGGCGGGGAATGCTGGACGCTGAATTCGGTCCGGTAACTGATGAGCGGGAAGAAAAGGCCAGGGTTGAAAAAGAGGCGTGCCTGCGGCAGTTGGCAAGTTCGCGAATATCGGTATTGGTCGGAGACGCCGGTACAGGAAAAACGAAAGTACTGTCTGTTCTTTGCGCTCATCCGGACATCAAAGCGGGCGGAGTGTTGCTGTTGGCTCCCACTGGGAAAGCGACAGTTCGTCTGATGGACAGTATGGGCGACGCCGGGCAATCATTTAAGGCGCTTAATGTAGCTCAGTTTTTGATCAAATCGGGAAGGTTTGATTTCCGGGACATGCGGTATTACTTGAAGGCTGAAGACAATAACCGATCCCCCGAAGCGGCATCCGTCCCCAATACGGTAATCATCGATGAAGCGTCGATGCTTACAGAGGAAATGTTCGGCGCGTTGATGCAGGCATTAAGGAAAGCCGAGCGTATTATCTTTGTCGGCGATCCGAATCAGCTGCCCCCTATCGGCGCAGGCAGACCGTTTGTGGATCTTGTCTCGCTGTTGAAGAAAAACCTGATCCCCGGTGCTTTCCCGAAAGTTTGCGATAACTATGCGGAGCTTACGATCAATCGCCGACAAAAGGGAAACAGCGATCGTTATGATGTCCGCTTATCAAAACTGTTCACGCTCAACGAGCAGATGCCGGACGACGATGTGATCTACGAGATAAGCAAGGGCGCGGGGAGCGACGTTATTAAGCTTGAACATTGGGCGTCGGAAAGCGAACTTGAAGAGAAACTTCTAACCGTCATGGCCGAAGAGTTGAAGATGAACGGCACTGCGGATATAGACGGCTTTAATGCTGCGCTTGGGGGTAAAATTGAATCTTATGAGACATTCTTCAATATCGGAGCAGCAACAAAGGTCGATGCGTGGCAGATACTTGCTCCGGTCAGGAATATGCCTCAAGGTATTCTAAACATCAATCGTCTGATCCACAATAATTATCGAGCTCATTACGTTGAGCTGTCAAAACGAAGATGGGATAGAAAGAGAATCCCGGAACGCATGGGCCCCGAAGAGATCGTTTATGGCGATAAAGTTATAAACGTAATCAATACCACCAAAAATGCGTGGCCAGAAGGAGCAGGAAGAGACTATATCGCGAACGGAGAAATCGGTATCGCATGTAACTGCTATAAGTCGGGAGACAAAAACAAGTATTTAAAAGTCGAGTTTTCTTCTCAGCTTGGATGCACTTATTCTTATGAAAAGGATGAATTCTCTAAAGAGAATGGAGAACCTCCTCTCGAACTGGCTTACGCGCTTACAGTTCACAAGGCGCAAGGCAGTCAATTCAATACAGTTATTCTGGTGCTTGCGGAACCGTGCCGTATAATTTCAAGGGAGCTGCTCTATACCGCGCTTACGCGCCAACTTGACAAGATAGTTATACTCTATAACGCTGAGCCGTATGATCTGCGAAAGTATTCTTCTCCGGCCAATTCTTCCATCATAACAAGGTTCACAGATCTGTTTGCCTCGGTATCGATTGTTCCCGGAGATGACAACCGTCCGCAGGTTACAAAGATAGGCGGCAAATTCTATGAAGAAAAGTTGATTCATAAGACGGCAAGAGGAGAGCTGGTTAGGTCTAAATCAGAAGTGATCATAGCAAACGCTTTGTATCATCATGGTATTGAATACGAATATGAAGCGGAGCTTGTTGTTGGCGGAAGGACGAAATACCCGGATTTTACCATCAAAGATTATGACACCGGCGACACATGGTACTGGGAGCATTGCGGCATGATGAGCGATCCTTTGTATAAAGCCCGTTGGGAAGAGAAGAAGCGTTTTTATTCCGAGAACGGAATTATAGAGAATGTAAATCTCATCGTAACCTATGATGATGAAAACGGAGGCCTGGATTCAAGCAGGATAGAAAACCTGATCACAAAAATACTTGACTAGAGAATGATAGCTAATGAAGCCGAGATTGAGATTCGGCTTCAAAGATGATAGAATATGTTGACGATTTGTGTTGGAGTGAGTTATGAAAGAAGAGATTATTGTTTCCCAAATGAATGAGTACTTGCATAAGGCTGCCAAAGCCTTGGCTGCATGGCTCTCCGATATGCTTCCAAAGTCTGGTCAGGATTGGTGGGAAGAATGCGTTTTATCCAACTTGAGCTATACACAGCGAGAGATCCTCAACCAGAAGAAGATTACCCGGCTTGATGAATTCGATCTGGCTGCGCTGCTCAGGATTGCCGACAAATCATGGTATGTCATGAGGGGGTATGCGTTTCTTCCAAATTCAGATCGCGAAAGCATCCGCGACATGTACGGGGTCAGGAACAACTGGGCGCACTGCGGCGCTGAACTGCCCGGCAAGGACACAATAGTATCGGATATAGATAAGCTATCCCGCTTCTTTTATCGAATGGGGCAGGATGACGTTCTCGTTGACTTGAATCAACTTAAGATAGCGGTTGAACGCCCCGATCTTCACCCGGATAAAGAAGATGCTCCCGCATTAACGATTCCCGAAATCAATCAATCCACGACGCAACCTGTAAGTCAAGATGGGGAGCTGATAAAAGAAAACAGCATGGTCTATATCGTGGGGAATCCGGAATCCCGAGGAATTGTTCTTTCTGTTTCTTCCATTGGAAGCACTAAAAAATTCTGCGTTTTTGTAGACGGCGGCGTAAAGACTTTCTATGATGGCCAAATCGCTCCGGTACAAGAAGAGA
Source organism: Clostridia bacterium (assembly GCA_017394835.1). Taxonomy (GTDB): domain Bacteria; phylum Bacillota; class Clostridia; order Christensenellales; family CAG-138; genus UBA3857. The sequence goes on along the minus strand of JAFPXD010000007.1, from coordinate 86,050 downwards.
AAAGTATTAACTGGGTCGATACGGAAACTCTTCGGAGCTATTTGTCGGCATATCAGATCAACAATCCTTCTTCGGCGAACCTCTATTCGCTTAATTCCGCAAGGATTGATTTTGTTCCTTATCAGTTTAGGCCCGCGCTTAAGCTTATCAAGGCCGACGAGCCCCGCCTTTTGATAGCCGATAGCGTTGGCGTTGGTAAAACCATTGAAGCCGGCCTGATCATCAAAGAGCTTCAGGCTCGTTCGGATCTTGAAAACATTATGGTGATCTGCCCGAAACCGCTCGTGGCCGACCGAAAATGGGAGAACGAGATGAAGCGTTTCGACGAGGACTTCGTCGCCGTTGACGCCCCGACGCTTAGACAAATCATTTCGGATACGGACAGGGACGGTTTGTGGCCTGTGCGATTCAGTAAAACGATAGTCCCCTATTCCATTTTGGATTCCAGAACGTATTATGGCAGTTCAAACAAAAGGCATAAGTGCTTTGGCCTTGTTGATCTGGATCCCGCTCCTCATTTCGATCTTATCATCATTGACGAAGCGCATCATCTCCGAAACGGAAGTATGGAGAAGGATAAAGCCTTCGCTTATAAATGCGTTCACTATTTCTGCGAACACGCAGATGCGGTAATAATGCTCACGGCAACTCCTCTTCAGACGGGAAATGACGATCTATTTACTTTGTTAAATCTTTTGAGGCCGGATGTTGTGATAGATAAGCAAAGCTTTGAAATGATGGCAAGGCCGAATCCTTACATCTCTCAGTGCTCGCATCTTGTCCGATCCGCTCAGGAGAATTGGAACAAACTTGCACTGGCCGAACTTGAAAAAGTCCTTTCGACACAATGGGGAGAAAGCGTCATTGCCAAAGATCCTACATACGGTAAGGTTGTCGCCGCGCTCAGTAAAGAAACGATCACACGCGAAGAAAGGGTAAACCTCATTAACGATATTGAGTCTCTTCATAGCTTTAACATGATGCTGACCCGTACAAGAAGAAAAGATATACAGGATTTCTGCATAAGAAGAACGTATACGCTCGAAAGCGATTTCACTCCTGAACAACGGGCCTTGCATGATGCTCTGCTCGGATTTGAAATGGCCGCGCTGTCAACTCTGCACAACGGACGGGGCATTCAGTTCATGATGTCTACCATCCGCCGTCAGGCGTCAAGCTGTATCTTCGGTCTTGCTCCTCATATCAGGGATATTATCGAAAAGAGATTTGAGCAGATTTTGGAAGACCCAGATTTTGAGTTGGATCAGGAAGAACTGGATAAAGTCAATTTGGATTCTTTCAAGTCGATGGCTGACACTGTGCTTCATCTTGCCGACAACCTTCCTGATAACGATCCGAAACTCGACGGTGTTCTAGAAATAGTAAATGAAAAGCAAAAGCAAGAGAATAACAAAATAATCTTGTTCAGCACATTCCTTTACACGCTGCATTACGTTAGGGAGAAGTTGCTCAACGCAGGAATCCGTGTAGCACAAATTGACGGAAGCGTTAGGAATGATGATAGATTAGAGTTGCGGCAGCGGTTCGAATTGCCCAAATCCGATCCGGACGCTATAGATGTATTATTGTTTACAGAAGTCGGCTCAGAAGGTCTCGATTATCAGTTCTGTGATACAATGATTAATTATGATCTTCCTTGGAATCCTATGCGCATTGAACAGCGTATAGGACGAATAGACCGTCGCGGACAAGTGAGTGAAGCGGTGAATATTTACAATGTAATCACCCGAGACACAGTCGACGCGGATATCTACAATCGCTGTCTCGTCAGGATCGGCTTTTTCGAGGGAAGTATTGGAGAGTGCGAGGCGATCCTCGGTGAGATCGGCAGTCAGATCGAAGCGATCGCTTTGGATACAAATCTTACCGATGCTGAGCGCAGGGACAAGCTTGAACAAATGGCCGATAACGAGATAAGAAAAGCACAGGAATTGAACCGCCTTGAGAGCGAAGAGAAAGAGTTATTTGGATTTAATCTTTCCAACTATACGGTATCCAAGGAGATCCGTGAAGCTGAAAGTCCATTCCTGACGGCAAAGAGCCTCCAGCATTTAGTTGAGATGTATCTTGAAAAGCGGCTAGGCAAAGGTAATTACATACTTGGCGAATCTTCGCTGAAGACGCTCCGACTCAATTCATCTGCGAGGGCAGAACTTATTGCTGATCTTCGCAATCAAAGAGGAGTCCGCAACAGTCTCCGGCGAATGTGGGAAGTGTATCTTAAGGGCAATGATCCAAATCATCAGATTACATTTGAGTCTGAAACCGCAGAAAATTACAGGAACGCGTTCTTTATTACGCCCGTGCACCCTCTTGTTAAGCAAGCTGCAGCATTCTTTACTTCTAACGAGCAGGTATACATTCATCTGGAATATTATTCTGATGACGTTGCCCCAGGAGACTATCCGTTCTCGATCTATGCATGGGATTATGTGGGAATACGTTCCAACTTCAAACTTGTCACGGTATGTGAAAACCAACAACTATCTGATGAACTGCCGGAGTACATCTTGACGGCTAATGAGGTTGATTATCCCACAGAAATAAATGATGATTCTTGGACCGCTTTAGAAGAGAAACATGTTGCCATATGGCAGACAGAAAAGAAAAAGCATGCCGATTCAACTAGGCAAGTCGCTTCTTATAAGCTTGAAAGCTTAAAGAATAATTTCAGAAATCGACGACTAGTTCTTGAGCGAAAGATAGCCGAAGCGGATGACGAAAGGATCGTCAAAATGCGTAGCGCAGAGCTTGACAATGCTGAACAACGCTACAAAAAAAAGGTCGCAGAGATAGAGTCCCAGATTGCACAGGCTGACATTCATACGACGCTAATTGCAAATGGAATTATAACCGTAAAAGGCATATAAGGAGTCTCCATGCTTCACGACGGTCTTTATGAACAGATAATCAGCAAGGCGCTTGATCATGAGCTCAACCGCTCGGACAAGATTATTGATGCTGCGCCAATCGACGGGGCTGAAGCAGCGCGGGTGTTGTCGAAGTACGTTGCGGAGATTGTTGAAAAGGGCCTTCAGAATGTGAAGGACAACGGCGGAGACGTCGCTTCGCAGGTTGAATTGGTTAACCGAATCGTTGCGACGATAGAAGCGGAAACCCACGAGCAGAGCTTCGACGCTATGAGCGTCGCAGAACGCGCGGAACAACTTCTCGCCTTGTTCGATAAGAAAAACAACATATTTGCCCTCAACGAAAAGGCAAAAATCGTCCGTCCGGAGACCTCCATCTCACAGAGTTCGCTCTTCACAGGCGCCGTGCACGAGCCGCAGATGTACACGGAGCTGAAAAAGGAGATCGTTTCAGCGGATAGGATCGACATGCTGGTTTCGTTCATAAAATGGAGCGGCCTGCGTCTTCTTATTGACGAACTGATCGCGTTTACTCAACGTGGTGGAAAGCTTCGGATTATCACCACGTCTTACATGGGCGCTACCGATATTAAAGCAATTGAAGAGCTTCGAAAGCTTAGCAATACTCAAATAAAGGTTAGTTATGATACGAAGCGGACTAGGCTGCACGCAAAAACTTATGTCTTTTATCGCGACTCAGAATTCACAACCGCATATGTCGGTTCTTCTAACCTTTCCAGCGTAGCGATATCCAGCGGGTTAGAGTGGAACGTAAAAGTAACGAAAAAGGATTTGCCCGAGACTATCGATAAAATCTCCGCGACTTTTGAGAGTTACTGGAACTCTAACGAATTTGAGTATTACGATGAGGGACAGCGCGAACGCCTCTCTCGCGCGCTAAACGCGGAAAAGTATTTTGATAGCGGCAATCCGGAATATTACACTGTCGACGTTCAGCCATATTCCTACCAGCAGGAAATACTCGATAAGCTCGACGCCGAGCGAACCGTAAGGGGCTATAATCGCAATCTTGTCGTCGCCGCTACGGGCACGGGTAAAACCGTCATTTCCGCATTCGACTATAAGCGCTTCAGAAAGAATAATCCCGGCAAGCCTTGCCGTTTGCTTTTCGTCGCCCACAGGGAGGAGATACTCCGCCAGAGTCTCTACACCTTCCGTGCGGTTCTCAAGGATGCCAATTTCGGCGAGATGTTTGTAGGCAGCTATAAGCCCGACAGCATCGACAACCTTTTCATATCGATACAAACCTTCAACTCGCAAGACTTTACCACGAAGACCTCGCCCGATTTTTATGATTACATAATAGTCGACGAGTTCCATCATGCTGCCGCGCGCACGTATCAAAAGCTTTTGAAATACTATGAGCCCGCAATCCTTTTGGGTCTTACCGCTACCCCGGAGCGAATGGATGGCAGGAGCGTTCTCGAATACTTCAACAACCGTATTGCCGCGGAGATTCGTCTTCCCGAGGCGATCGATCGCAAGCTCCTGAGCCCATTCCAGTATTTCGGCGTGACGGATACGGTCGATCTCGATACCCTTAAGTGGCAGGCGGGCGGTTATGATAAAGGCGAACTGTCTCGCATCTATACCCTGTCCGGAATCGTAGCCGAGCGACGTGCCGATCTCGTCATTGCCTCGTTGCTGAAATACGTTACCGATATTAACGACGTCAAAGGCCTGGGCTTCTGCGTGAGCATAGAGCACGCGAAATTCATGGCCGATCATTTCAATAAGCATAACATTCCTTCCATGTTCCTGATTGGGCAATCTCCCGACGAGGAAAGGAAGGAAGCTAAAACCCGCCTTGTCAACGGCGATGCGCGGTTCATCTTCGTCGTCGATATTTATAATGAGGGAGTGGATATTCCGGAGGTCAATACGATTCTGTTCCTAAGGCCCACAGAATCGCTCACAATATTTCTCCAGCAGCTTGGCCGCGGTCTGCGCCTCGCGGAAGGCAAGGAATGCCTGACCGTGCTCGATTTCATAGGTCAAGCAAATAAGCGATACAACTTTGAAGAGAAATTCGCCGCCCTTCTCAGTCATACGACCAGAAGCGTTCAGCGTGAAGTTAAAGACGGCTTTATCTCCGCGCCAAAAGGTTGCTATATTCAGCTTGAGAAAAAAGCAAAGGAATACATACTCAATAATATTCGGAAATCGTTCGGGCTAAAAGCTGGAATACTCTCCCATATAGCGTACTTTACTGAAGATACCGGATTGGATTTAACCTTGGGGAATTTCCTTGAACATTATCATATAGATCCAAGGCTTATATATGGAAAGAAATGCACTTTCTATTCCCTTTGCGCGGAAGCCAACAATAAGCCGCTTGATACAAACGAACTGTCTCAAAACGCTTATAAAATCTTATATAGGCTTAGCACAATGGATTCGGCAATATGGCTGAAGTATATCCTAGAGAATATTGATCGCGTCGAGACTCTGAACTGGGATTCTCTTACCAAAACACAGCAGCTAATGTGGAAAATGCTTTACATTTCTGTTTGGGAGAAGCCCATGGATTCCTATGGGTTCGCGTCCATTCTTGAGGGAATCGTAAGATTTAAGGCGTGCTCTGATTTGTTCGAAGAAGCTATGAGCCTCTTAGAATACTGTTATAACCATATAAGCGTTATTGGAACGCCAATAGCGCTATCGTATCCTTGCCCCCTAGAAGTGCATTGCACATATACACGAGCGCAAATATTGGCGGCGCTTGATTTTATAGAGCACTATACTATATCAGAAGGCGTCGCTTACTTCCGCGATAAAGATACCGATGTATTCTTTACGACATTAAACAAGGCGGATAAGTACTATTCGCCAACGACCGCCTATAACGACTATTCAATAAATCAATGGTTGTTCCATTGGCAGAGCCAAAGCACTACGTCGGAAGAATCTCCCACCGGAAAACGTTATCGTAGCAGGCATAAAAACGCGGGATACGCATTATTGTTCGCGCGTGAAAGAAAATCCGATGATTATGGTCCGCAGCCGTTTGTCTTTTTAGGCCCGGTCTATTATGTCCAGCACCAAGGAAGCCGACCGATGAATATCACATGGAAACTGGAGTATCCAATTCCTTCGAAGTATTTAAAGGTTACGAACAAGCTTTTATCCGACTAATACAGGAGGCATCAGAATGGACGATATACACGCAATTCCTTTTACAATGAATTATTATGCTTTAAAAACGTTTGGACGTCAACAATACTCAAACCCATGGGCAGCGCTATCCGAGCTTATAGCAAACGGATTTGATGCAGAAGCTGAAAGTGTGTATTTGTTTATTGACATGCGCAACAAGGAGCATGCCGTAATTGAGATTATCGATAACGGTTATGGAATGGATCCCGGGGATCTTGAGAAAAAATATGTTGTTATTGGAAGAAACCGCAGAATTGATAATCCTAACGATACCTCAGCAGGTCGAAAGGGAATAGGCAAGTTAGCCGCTCTTTACTTGTCGGATGTTTATGAGATTGTGTCTTCTAAGCAAGGCAAACTCTCGGCATGGAGTGTAGATGTTAGAGATAAAACAGATGATGATATCCCAAGCTTGTTTCAAATCGACCAAACAAAGTTAACATACTGTTGCAGCCCTGTCTGGGACAAACTTAAGGGTGACCATGGAACAATGATAAGACTTCCTGATGTAAACCTTTGCAGAATCGGGGAACGATCGATTGCTGGATTACGGAGAAAGCTTTCTGATTATTTCTTGTTTGAAGCGCAATCGAGGTTCTTATATTTTGCGCTTGTGGATTCCGAAGAGAAATATCGCGACTTTTGCAAAAAAGGGATAGAATACTTTGATCTGGTCGAAAAGCAGGTTGCTTTCGATAACATGAGCCACATCATGTATTCTCCATCTTCTCATATTAATTGCACAAAGGAGACGTATAAGATTCCGTTCAAAAACACCTTAGATGAAGACAGAGTGGTCGAATTATCACGGGAAACCATACCGTTCCCTGAAACGGTATATGATAAGGAGTCAAACTCGAGAGTCCCGCTTAATGGTTGCATAGAAATCAATGGAATAGAAAAAGAGTATTCTCTACGCGGGTGGATAGGAATACATTCATCGATTGAGAGCTCAACTGCAAAAAATAACGATTCGAGGTTTATACGAAACAACATATATACGCCAAATCGGCTAAGAATATACATACGCAATAAACTCGCAAACGACTCTTTCCTATCTCGACTTAATCTTGTGGGAACCTATGCTAATTATCTTGAAGGCGAACTCTCCTTTGATGTTTTGGACGAAAATGATTTGGAGGATATTACAACTGCAAATCGGCAAGACTTTTCAGTGGATGATGATCGCATAGTAATCCTCCGAAGAATCTCAAGAGGCCTATGCCGCCAACTGATTAGCCTGCGTCAACAAGTCGCCGACAAAGTTAATGAAATAAAAAATTCAGAAGACAATAGGATACTATCTGCAAAGAAGACGCATTTTGCTTCTGAAACACATGCCGATTTATTGTCGGCAGGAATCTCTAAAGGGAAGGCCGACGAGTTGAGTCTTGTGATTTCAAACAAGTTAAAAGGAGAGTATTCGCTAAAGTCTTCTTACAAAATCTTCATATCCCATTCCTCAAAGGACAGAATATTTACCGATTTCATTGTAAAGTATTTATGTCATAAGGGCGCTACTTGGGATCGGGATGCCGATAAAACAGAAATATTTTATTCTTCTGATGGAACAGACATAACTACAACTATTCCATTGGCAGACATTATTAAGCGTATGATCATCGATTCCAATACGGATATTCTATTTTTTACATCCAAGAACTCAAAGGCAAGCCAGTACTGCCTTTTTGAAGGCGGCGCAGCATGGGCAACTCGAGCAGTGGAAGGGTATAGTATTATATCGCTTGACTACTCTTCAATTCCTGACTACCTTACAAACGGTAAGCCTGAGTTTACATTCAGTACAGAGGACCGTAATTCGTTTATTCTTAACGAACAAAACTATACGAATCTTATCATTATTCTAAACCGCCTAATAAGCCATCTAAACAAAAATCGCATTGGAAAAGAAATGCCCTTAATCCCTGATCCGCATTTTGACGACAAGGTCCAAATGAAAGCAAAAGGGCTGGTGCTTGCAGATTATATGGACAGCGAGATATGCGAATATTGGAATACCTACGTAATAGAGAAAATAGATCAGTACTTATTACAATAAGAAAAACGAGAGCATGGCCTGTTTTGGCTATGCTCTAGCTATTATTCTTACAGCTTAAGTGCAGCGACTATTCGTGCAGCTGTATTGTCTATGTTTTTCTTTTTAAGCTCACATTCCCATATGCGGATAACCGTCCACCCACGACTTTGGAACCGCTCCGTTATCTCTTTGTCTCGTTGTATATTCCTCTCTCGTTTTTTCATCCAGTACTCCGCGTGATCTGCAGGGCGAGTATTCCTACAGTCATGCCCATGCCAGAAACATCCGTCTACAAAGATGGCAATTCGCTTATCAAGAAAAACGAAATCCGGATGCCCTTTAACTGGGTATGTTCGTCTCCACCCCGTGATACTATTCTCTTTAAAGAGCTTGATCATCGCCAATTCGGTGCTTTTCGTGTTCCGGCTTTTGACCGAACGCATAATTTGCGATCGCTCTTCCTTGCTGAAAACGTCAGTCATGATTCTCTGCCCATGTATCGAAAGCAATCTTGAGCCTAATTGCCTTTCTAATCTGCGATCGTATTGAAACATTTAATTCTAAAAACTCTTCGTTATCTTCTAGATCTGCAAGATAATACCTATTAATATCTTCGCTAGGCAGTATTCTTTGAGCTCGACGTATCCTCGAAAAGACATCGCCGATACTTCTATCTGATTCATACTGTTTTACATTTCTTAACCACCATGAAAAAGTATGCTGTTCGTCAATAAGCTGTTGATTGTTCTCTCTTTGCTCCATATAGTTTATTAACCTTTCTGCAACAAACTGTGCAAGTCGAACAGGAACGGCGTTGCCGACCATCTGCTCCAAATCACCATTTGTGATACCCAAATTCTCAAAAACATAGTTTTCAGGAAATGTTTGAATGGAAGCCCTTTCGCGTAGAGTTAATGCTCGTATGTTTCCAAGTTCATCTTCTCCAACAGAATCGTTCTCGTGACGATGATAAGTACCCGGTTTAGGCCGGTTTACTCCCCTAATTGTGGGCGACGCCGAATCAACAGAAAAGATAGCCCGTCTGCTGTAAGTAGTCGGGTGCCGATAATAATCGTCGATATCCAGCGGGATATCATTATCATCAAAGTATTCACGCACAGAAGTCTCTTCTTCATCGTATAGCGAGAGAATTGACTCTAACAGAAAATTATCCGGAGCATTTAGTGCGCCAACGCAGAAAAAACGACTCCTTTTTTGCGGAACCCCTAATCTGCTTGCATCTAAAACCACCTCAGTAAGCCCATAATTGTGGTTTACATATAATTCGCGCGCCCGTGCATATGCATTGCTTTGCTTTGCACGAGGAACGTTTTCCATTACAAAATAAGCAGGAAGAATACGGGTTATTATTTCAGCATATTTATAGGTTAAATCGGCGCGATCGCCTTCTTCCCTTTTTCCGGCATTAGAAAATTCCTGGCAAGGAGGACCTCCAATTATGACCATGGGATTGAATCGAGTAATAGCTGCTACTGCTCCGTCTACATCACTTAAATCGAGCTTGATGGCTTCATGTTCAAAATTAGCATTGTAGCATGTAATCGCTGAATCCCATCCGTCAAACGCCGCGACAATATCAAACCCGGCTTGTTCAAATCCTGTTGACAAGCCTCCGCATCCACAGAACAAATCTACAACCGGCATTTTATCACCATTATCGATTATTTGACGTCAATATCTTGACGTCAATAAGATAATAGCACAAAAAAAGATTGACGTCAAGATTTTGACGTCTGTCTTTTGGTTGCTCACATGAATGGTCTCATAAAATCGTATGCGTTTTTCTCGGCTTCTTCTTTATTCCATAGATCGAGTAATGAGGCTCCACCAATTAGGTTCAATCTGCGTCCGTATTCCGTAATCGGCGTTTTGCTTACAGGCTTACCATATTCTTTTTCAAGGGCGAGCACTGCTTCAAGGGTCCCCTGAAGTATTTGCTTGTTACTGCTGAACTTTCGCCCGAACAAGTGGAAAACAAAATTAGTGTTCTGCAGCAGTACTTTTGTAAGCTCATAAGGATCGTCTCTATCAGGATCATATGTCATTTCCGCGCTCAACCATAGTCTTGAAAGGCCGTTTCGCTCGATGCTTTTTCTTGGGTCTCCTCTGTAGAAGAAATACCTCTGATTTACAATACCATCAAAAGACTGAGTTCGTTGCGTCACAGAGACCGGCCATCTCGTATGCATATAAGTATAGAACTTCCCATGGCAAAGCGTAGCCCACAAGCGCTCGTCGGTAGCCATCGCAGCTGAAATGCCGGGAAAAGCAGAGTGGAATAATTTAGCGTTAACGCCGTCAAACTCTTTCCGGTCCTCATTTCGAGGCAATACTAACTCAACGTCTGCATCGTCTATCTTTGAGATAAAAGTGTTGTTTCTTTCCGCCAAATACGACTCAATCCAAGAAGAATCGTCAGATTGGTACTTGCTGATATTCGAATATACACTATGCTTCAGTTTGCGCAAAGCGCCGTCGTTTAATAAATGGAGTTTCATATTGAATCCTCTCCTTCGGAAATCGTCGCAAGCTCTTTTAGATAGCTTGTTACTGGATAATCAAACAATATCTGAGCAATTTCGAACGACGTCCGATCTTGCCATTGTTCGACGTCGCCAATGCCTTTTTCTTTTCCCTTAAGAGAAAGGAGCACATACCACAAGGAATCTGAGTACTGTTCTCCATCCTGCGATTTCATTAAGTCCACTACCGCAATCAGCGCAGGGAAAAAGAATGCAGAGAAAAGAGTATGCTTTCTTCGCGGGTCGTCTTTACACTGTCTAAACCGCGCAGCGTCGTTCTTTGGAATCAATATTCCTATCTGCCTGTCGTCAGGTTGTATTGAAATATGCTTATACTCAACATCCTCCGGATAAGAGTCAACATAAAAGATTGACGACAGTTTCTTCAAATTATCCTGTTCTTTGACGATCGTCAGCTCTTGTTGCCTTCCAATGGCAATAATATCCCCTTTAGCGAACGATATTTCCTCGCCGGAAAACATATCGCTTAAATCGTCGCAAGAAAAGGAATCAATGTCCTCGGTCGCAACGATCATTGGGCATATTTCCAATTTGCGATCTAAAGCCTCTCCATCTATCGTTTCGCAGTGTTCCTCGCTTCGAAACGCTACTTTCTCTCTATAATACGTCCTTGCGCATTCGAAGTGGAAAACATAAGCAGCCTTTTTGGCGTCTATCAAGGCTTGGATCTCGGGTACATTAATGTGTGCGCTACAAAACAATTTGAACTTATTATGTTCCACCTGATACCGAACCGCAGTTTCAAATATTGCGTTCTTATAAACGCCGTTATCCATCTGCACCGTCGGATATGGGAATAGCTTGTTTTTAATACGCATGAACCGTTACCCCCAAAGCGCATGGAATGTTTTCAGAAAGTGTGAATGAGATCTTTGTGGTTTTGTTTGCATGCAGACAAACGGGATATAAACAGTTGTCTTTCCTCCCTATCTCTTCTCCCGTTTCCCTATATGATGCAAGCATTACACACGGTTTTTCATCTGTTTCTTCGCCGGAAAGACTGATATCGATTTTGATGCGCCTTTCCTCCTTGCTTTCAAGGATCAGCGTGTACTCTCCAGAGCCGCGTCTCCCGCCTAACAGCGCCTTCTTTGTTAACACAATTGGCGATAAATTTCGAGGTTCTTTTTCTTCAGAACCAGGTTGGGGCTCAGGCGGAGCCGGCTCTGGCTCAGGCGGAGCGGGAGGTATCGGCCCTGGAAAAGGCGGATCAGGTTTTGGGGTCGGAGGAACCGACGGTCCTTCTTCCTCTTCCTCTTCCTCATTCTCGTCTGCTCCAAAGCTTTGCAGAGACCCGGCATCGCTCGGTGCGCTGTATTGTTCAGTCGCAGGCTTAAGTTTTATCTCTCTTGCAGTTATGTTTGCAATGTTGTTGGTTTCTACAGCCGCAGCCTTGCCCTCTTCCCTTTCATCCTCCACGTCAATGCCGAAGTATTCCTCAAGTCCGTCTACATCCATATGACCGGACGTAGTCCTCTCAAGTAACTCTCTGATAATATCGTTAAGATACTTATATAAGGCATTGAGTCGTCTCTTTGCAAGTTTTGAGTCCTCTGAATTGCGATCGACCTCCCAGTTCGTATGTTGGACATTCTCAAGCCCTGCTAGAAAAGCATTCAGCTCGTCGCCCTGGATGTACATTACGCCAACATACTGCATTGCGCTTGTCTGATTAGGCTTATCAAGAACCTTCATCCCAATCTGTCTCACCATTGAAACACGTTTAGGATAACCAATGCCGGTTTTTAGAAATACTTCGATTACGCCATGAACGCCGTAGAAATCGACCTCTTTTGCTTCGGAATGATATTCAGGGTTCTTAATGGCGTCGAGGCATTTATCTGCATAGTAATCTTTGGGGTTTCCTTCAATTGCTTCGTATGCAGAGCGGTATCTGTCGAAAATATCAGGAAGGGTCTTTTTTGAGATTTCAATATCATCTCCAATATAAACTACTAGTTCATCTTTCCAAAGCGCGACAAGATAATCGTTAAGAACCGATAACAGAATTATGTCGATCCAGTGTTCGGTATTTTCAAACCCTGCAACATAAATATCCGTTCCTGCTTCATTACGCTTATACGAAGGATTTAATGATAAACACTCCATTAACGGAGAGTTGTTTCCGTCTGCGTTTCCATAGTATCCGACGCTTTGAGACAACGTATTGCCTCCCGGTTTCTTGTGCGTGCCAACGTACGCAACTCCCTGGAATGCTCTTTTTCCTTCTTGGTCGATTGTCGAATAGAAAAGTGTGCGTATTGCAGAGTTTGCAAGAGCAGCGCTCTTCCCCTGCCCATGAGATCCGCCGGATACTCCTCCCTTATCGGTCGAGCCCATTCCGTGTACAAGCTTTAGCCATCTGGAGTGCTTCGATTCAGCATCATCCAAAATGTCGGCGTCAGGATTCGTTAGTCCAGTAGTGTTAAAATCGCTGATTTGCATGATGGAGATCTTTTCGGCTGTAAGCGTCGAAAGCGCCTTTTCAAAGAAAACACGGATCTTCTCATTACCGCTTCGCTCGTCAAAATTTCGAGATTTCGAAGACAGAAGAGCTTGATATAGATCGTCTTTGCCCGGCAAATCAGACGACGGTATCTCGAATACGGAAAACTTAACGACGGCCGGTTTGCTCTTATCCTTTCTGGCGTCTAAAGAGTTCTGCAGCACTTCCTTGGCAAGCGAAGGAAGCGCCGTTCCCTTAAACGTCGAAACCGCGCTGTCGCCATCTATTCCGTGGGTTTGACCTCCGCCAAAGTCAGGGAAGTCCCACTGTCCTGAATTAACCATTCGCTAACTCCTTTCAGTGAAGAGTAAATTTGCCTTCTTCGGAATCGGAACCATTGAACTTGTTGCGTGCATTTTTGATTTCCTTTTCCAAATAATCGAAAATCAGTTTAACTTCTCTTTCAGAATACTCATAAGAAGAACGACTCGCGCAGTTGCCAATCAGCCTGATCATTTCTGCCGCTTTATTGGTTCTGGCCTCAACAATTCGCACGAATTTATCATGCTTGGTTTCGCTGGCGTAATCTTTATTTGCCATTTATCTCACTTCCTTTCTAGCATATTTTAGCATAATATGCATAATCTGTCAACACGATCTCTCTACTATTTTGAAAATATTCTGAAAATATTCTGTATTTATTCGGTGCTCCACTTGGTGGTCAGTAAGCATTAGAAAAATGCTATCGATGCCTTATTATAATTTGTGGCATTTTTTGTGCTGTTACAGCGCATTACTAAACAAGCCGTGCCGAAACAGAGTGCCATGCCACAGTACAATACAGCGGTATGGATAGAACTCCTGTGCTATTTCGTATATTTGCATAAAAATCAAGTGTCACTTCGCGCATATTTGCATGTTTTTAGGGTAATAAGCTCCAAGCCAAATAGCGCAGCACTGGCATATGTGCGTCTTATAGATTTGCTTCTTAGAGATCCGCGTGATATTTCAATATAAAGTCGGGATGAAAATGGCTGCTTTTCAAAGTGAACCTTTTCCATGATCGCTTTGTTTTACCCCTTATATGAACTCTCACGGTTTGCCTGATAAGAAATTAAAATGTAATTTTTATTGTATTTGGTGTTGCGTTTCCCTGCAGGTCGTGCTATAATGCAGGTGTCGGCGGGAGGGATCCTGCCGAAAAGCCCGCGGCGGCCCCCGAAAAATGCGATTGCATATCGATGGCGAGGGTCATGGGGCGGTTCAATGCGTACAAAATATGCAAAATGTGCATCATGTGCACCGGGTGATAAAAACCCTTAGCAAATTTGTTAAGGTTGGCTCGAGTGGGAATGTTGCAATAAAGAAAAAAGCCCAATAAAATCAAGGACTTTTCGAGAACATGATCGCCGATTGGCAACCGATTGGCAACATTGAATAACCGTCCATACTTAAACCGACCGATCCATTACAAGATCGGCCGGTTTTTTATTATTCTTCCTTGGGGGTGTTTCGATATTGTTCACGAAGCTTCATTTGTATCCTGTTTTCATCATCGCCCTTGAGCCTGCTCATGGGCGCATCGCGGAAACCTTCGCAGAATTCCGGAAATCGATACCTCCATTCATCATACTCCGCTGCCGTTATCGCTCCGGAGCGGTACTTCTCCGCTTCCTCCAGCCACGCCTCGAAGGCGTCCCTCATCACGCGGCGCGTTCCGGTTTGACCGTGACGCAGCCTTATCAAAGGAAAGGAGGTATTTTATGAGTACATTAGTCTTGACCGCAAAAGATGTTGCAGAAGAACTCTGCATCAGCAAGTCCGGCGCATACAAGATCATTCAGACCCTCAACGAGGAGCTGGATAAGGCCGGATACATGACCGTCCACGGCAAGGTCAATCGTGACTACTTCTACAAGAGGTTTCGTTACGAAACTGACAACAAGAACAAATAATCAGAACCTTCTTCTTTTTCAAAAGAGCGGTTTCGATGTTGAGCACAGCATAATAGACCTGTTCGTTTGTGTGCTTGCGCGTATTGAACGCGACGAGATTGCGGGTCAGGAGTTCCGCGCGGTTATTGCCGCCGAGAGCGGCGAGCTTTTCGATGAGCTCGTCGGATTTCTTATCCGTTATGAAGGTCGCTGCCTGCACGGCGTCGATCTTCATTGCGGTCCCCTTACATCCTTTCTATCTCGGCGCGGAAGGAACGAAGATATTTTTCCGTAAGCCTTATGAGAGCGCTTATCTCATCCTCCGTCCAATCGTCGAAGGAGTCGAGCTCCGCCTGCAGAAGACGGGCGGCGGTGTTCCTTTCGAACTCCCTGCCCTTTTCGGTCAAGTAAACGCGCTTGGAACGGCCGTCGGCCTGCTTGAGCAGAAGGATCCCCTCCGCCTCAAGCGAGCGGATCGCCGAG
This sequence comes from Clostridia bacterium, assembly GCA_017394835.1. GTDB lineage: Bacteria > Bacillota > Clostridia > Christensenellales > CAG-138 > UBA3857. The sequence continues at coordinate 70,517 of JAFPXD010000007.1, read as the reverse complement.
TTTACGGTCTGCTTGCTCACGCCGGAGTTCTTGTAAATATCGCTCAGCATACAGCCTTCGCCCAGATCGCAGATCGCGTACATCACTATGGATACGCTGTCTGAAATGCCGAGCTTGAGCGAGGACATGTGATACAGCGCGTCGATCTCCGAATGCAGATAGTTCAGCCTCTTGTTCTCGTTTATGTGCTTCGTTTTCACGGGAAAGCTCCTTAGGTACGAATTCGTACCGTATTCGATTTCGTACTGTTGTCAACCCCGCTTATTGGAATTCGCGGAAAAAAGCGGGCGACTTCAGCGCATCACTTAGCGCAGCTCCTTCAGCTTTTTATTCCCCGCGATTGAAAATCCCGAGCGGATATGCTACACTTGCATTGAGGAAAGGGGGATCGTCCGCCAAGCGGCGCCCGCATCCCTAACGCCCCATATCCTATCGGAAGGAGATTTGCTTCTATGGATCCCGAAACGGAAGCCAAGCTTAAGGCTGTGATCGAATTATGCGAGGAAGGCGACCCGGAGGCCTGCGCATTCCTCGGCAAGGAATTTTATTTCGGATGGAATATAGATCAGGATCTTGACAGGGCGCTGCGGTATCTGACCTGCGCGGCGGAAGCCGGGGACGCGGTCTCTCAATTCCTTGTGGGGTTTATGCACTGGTCGGGCAGGGGCACGGAGCCCGACGCCGAAGAAGCGCTCCGATGGTTCCTTCCCGCAGCGGAGCAGGGCGTTCCCGAAGCGATGTATAACGCCGCCAAGATACTACTTGCAAAGGATCCCGAAAAGAACGGAGAGGAAGCCCGCAGGTGGCTTGTGCGCTCCGCGAACGCGGGCTATGATGCGGCTCGCGATATGCTTTCCGATTTAGAGGATGATTAAAGGATGATCGACGTTACTCTGATAGGCACATCCGCTCTGCTGCCTCTTCCCGACCGTGCGCTTACAGCCGCGCTTTTGACCGTAAACGGGCGCTCGATCCTGTTCGACTGCGGCGAAGGCACGCAGTCGGCGGCGAGGCGCGCAGGCGTGAGCCTCATGAAAACGGATCTCATAGCGCTGACCCATTATCACGGGGATCATGTCTTCGGGCTGCCCGGGCTGCTGCAGACGATGGGGGTGCTGGAGCGGACCGAGCCGCTTTACATCACCGGCCCGGAGGGTCTGGCGGATGAGCTTTCGCCCATACTGTTTCTTGCGGGGCGGACCGGCTACGATATACGTCTGATCGAGCTGCCGGAAGGCGGGCTCGCGCTTCGGGAGCTCGCGGCGGGCTGGCCTTCGGGAGCCGTGCTCAAAGCCTTTCAAACGGAGCACACCGTTTTAAGCCGCGGCTACTGCTTTACGCTCGGCCGCGCGGGAAGGTTCATGCCGGAAAAGGCGGAGGAGCTGGAGATCCCCAAAGAGCTGTGGAGCGTTCTGCAAAGGGGCGAAAGCGTCAGCACAGGCGAAAAAACATTCCTGCCCGAGCAGGTCATGGGCGAAGCGCGCAAGGGCTTGAAATTCGTCTTTTCGGGCGACACGAGAGCCTGCGGGGCGCTTACGGAGGCGGCGAAGGATGCGGATCTTATGATCTGCGACGCGACCTACGGCGAAAACGATCAGGCGGAGCTTGCCGCGGATCACGGCCACATGAATTTCGCGCAGGCGGCGGAGTGCGCCTCGAAGGCGGGCGTGAAGGAGCTTTGGCTCGCCCACTATTCCCAGATGATAGGCGAGCCCGGGGATCATCTTTCAAACGCGGCGGAGATCTTTGCAAATACCGTCTGCGGTCGCGACGGCATGCGAAAGACGCTGCGGTTCGGGGACTGCGAGCCTCATAAAGACGCCTGACCGCTTTTTGGGGCGCGGCTCAGCCGGGAGGGACCCATGGATAACGTTATTGATAAAAACAGAAGATTTTACGAGCGCCGGGTCGCGGCGATGATAAGCGAAGAGTTCCCCGAATACGAGGACCGCATAGCGGTCGGCATAGTCGGCGAGGGCTCGGATTGCTTCGGCTATGACGACGAGATCTCCCGCGATCACGATTTCGGCACGGGCGTTTGCCTGTGGCTCACCGATGCGGATATGGCTCTTTTCGGGGAAAGGCTCTCCGCCGCCTACAACGAGCTTGTTGACAGCGAGGAGCGGGCGTTTTTCACGGAGCGGCTCAGGGAGCGCAGGGGCGTTATGACCATACGCCGCTTCTATTCCAATATTCTGAACGTCGATTGCGACGCCGAAAGCGGCTTCTTGACGGAGGACGAATGGATGAGGCTTGATCATTCCTGCCTCAAGACCGCGACGAACGGCGAGGTCTTCCGCGACGATCCCGGCGTTTTCACCGCGTTCCGCAGATACCTCATGGGCTATTATCCCGATCGGGTCCGGCGGGCGAGGATCGCGCAGCAGCTTCACGAATACGCTTCGGCGTTCCAGGTGAATTACGCGCGCTGCATGACGCGCGGCGATACCGTCGCCGCCGAGCTGTGCAGGGCAAGGGGCATAAGCTCCGCAATGGAGCTCTTCTTCCTGCTCAAAAGGGAATACCCGCCCTATTACAAATGGACCTTCCGCGCGCTGGGCGAGCTGGATGACGAGGGCGTACTTTCCGCAAAGCTTTATGAGCTTTCCCGTCTGCGCATCGACACGGAGGCCTGGGAGGGCACGAGGTATCATCCCAACAGGCAGAATTACAAGGACAGGATCGTTTCCCTTTCGGAAGAGATCGCCTGCGAGCTGGAGGATATGCTCATCAAGGCGGGCATGAGCCGCGCAAGGGGCAGGTATCTCGAAGCGCACGTCGAGGCGGTGCTGGCAGGAACAAAACAGCCGCGGCGCGCGGATATGTGATCTGAGGTAAACCCCATGTGCGGAAGGTATTTTTTGGAAAGGCGGTTTACAAGCCTCGAAACGGCGCGGGAATTTCAGCACGCCGAGCGCGTTGCGGAAAGGCTCTCCGTCCATATGAAGACCGAGGGCGAGATACGCCCCACGGATACCGCGCCGGTGATAGCGCCCTCACGCGAAGGCCGCAGACCGGATGCATTTCCCATGCGCTGGGGCTTTGAACACCCCACGCGCGGGATGCTCGTATTCAACACCCGCTCCGAGACCGCACACGAAAAAGCGATGTTCGCGGACAGCATAAACGAGCGGCGGTGTTTGATCCCCGCCTCCCGCTATTTCGAATGGAAGAAGAACGAGGAAGGCCGAAAGGAGCGGTATGCGTTCTTTGCCGAGGACGGCGGGCCCCTGCTGATCGCGGGGCTGTACGTCCGCCCGCCGCAGGGGCTCATCCTCCCCTGCTTCACCATCCTCACGCGGGACGCGGATAGGAGCATAAGGGCGCTGCACCCGCGGATGCCCGTGCTCGTGCCCGAGACGCGCGCGGAAGAGTGGCTTTCCGGCAGGGAGGATCTCCCCTTAGCCATACGGGAGCTCGACGTTCCCGTCGCGGCGGAGCGGGCGTAATTGAGTTTGAACATACGACGCCGAAAGGAGAAAGGAACGGATATGGAAAACAACGGCACCGCAAACGATTATGAAAAGGCTTACGGCGAGATGCTCGCCTTCCGCGAGTCGCTCCTGAAGCTCGAAAAGCCCGAGCAGGAGCGGCTTATAAAGGCAACGGTGCGCCTTTGGGCGCCCAAGACGGATCCCATAAAGACCAGGTTCATAGTCAACACCATTATGAAGCTGCTGCACTGAGCGGGAAAGGACGCAGGGCGCATCCCGCCGCAGACGGAAAAGGGGCTCCGGGCTTGAATGCCCGGAGCCTTCGTTCGTTCAATACCTTCAGATCACCGTGGCGAGGTAAGCGCTTACCTCCTGCTCGGTGGTCATGCTCATCGCCTTTGCGGCGACCTCGTCTGCATGCGCCTTCGTCCACTTGGATATGCACTTGCGCACGCGCAGTACGCTCGGCGCGGAAACGCTGAATTCGGTCAGGCCGAAGGACATGAGCAGGGGGATGAGCTTTTCGTTGCCGGCCGCCTCGCCGCACATGCCGACGGGTATCCCCGCCTCGCGCCCGCAGCGGATGGTGCGCTCTATCATGCGGAGCACGGCGGGCTGGAGCGCGGAATAGAGGTAAGCCACGTTGCTGTTGCCCCTGTCGCAGGACATGGTGTAGCCCGTCAGATCGTTAGTGCCTATGCTGAAGAAATCCGCCTCCTTCGCGAGCACGTCCGCAAGCATGGCGGCCGCGGCGGTCTCCACCATTATGCCGACCTTTATATCCTTCTTGAAGGGGATGCCCAGTATCGTGAGCTCCTTCTTGATATCCTCGACCATCGCGCGGCCCTCCCTGAGCTCTTCAGCGCAGGTGATGAGCGGGAACATGATCCTTATATCGCCAAAGGCGCTCGCCCTTATCATGGCCCGCAGCTGCTTTCTGAAAAGCTCCCTGTTCTTCAGGCAGTAACGGATGGCGCGGAAGCCCATGAAGGGGTTTTCCTCCTTTTCAAGGCCCATATAGGGTATCTCCTTATCGCCGCCTATATCGAGCGTGCGGATTATTAAGGGCTTGCCCTTCAGTATGAGCGCCGCCTTCTGATACGCGGCGAACTGCTCCTCCTCGGTGGGGACGCTGCTCCTGTCCATGAACAGGAACTCCGTGCGGAAGAGGCCGACTCCCTCGCCGTCGAATTCGATCACCTTGTTCGCGTCGTCGGGCTTGCCTATGTTGCAGACGAGCTCATATTCCCTGCCGTCGGCGCCAACGGTCCTGAGCCCGCGGAACCTGCCGAGCTCCTCCTTCTCCTTTATGAACGCGGCGCGCTTTTCGGTGTATTCGTTAAGCTCGTCGAAGGAGGGATCGGGTATCACGATCCCGGTGGTGCCGTCCACTATAACGGGCTGGCCGTTTTTGAATACGGAGGCGGCGTTGGGCACGCTCAGCACCGCGGGGATCTCGAGCGCCCTCGCGAGTATGGCGGAATGGGAGGTCTTGCCGCCCGTTTCGGTGATAATGCCCACTATATTGCCCTTTTTGATGCCCGCCGTTACGGAGGGGGTGAGCTCCCTCGTGAGGATGACGGTGCCCTTGGGCGCGTCGCTTATCTTCACCTCCTTAACGCCGAGCAGTATGCGCAGGAGCCCGTCCTTTATATCGCGCACGTCCGCCGCGCGCTGCCGCATCATCTCATCCTCCATCGAGGAGAATATGCCTATGAACATATCGCACATGGATTCATACGCGGCTTCGGCGCACTGACCGCCCATAATGAGGTTTTCCGTTTCGCCCTTGAGCGCGGGATCGTTTATGAGGGAGATATGCCCCTCCATTATGAGGGCCTCCTTCTCGCCCGCGGTCTCGCGCAGGGAGGCGGCGTCACGGCGGGTCTCACGCGTGAGCTCCTCTATCGCGGCGCGGAACCTTTCCGCCTCGGCGGCGGGATCCGCCACGGCATGGGGGGTGTATTCGAGCTTCGCTTCCTCAAGCAGAAGTATCTTGCCTATACCTATGCCCTCGGAAACCGGGGTGCCTTTGAACATTTTCAAACTCCTTTCGCCCCGAATCCGGTCGGGGGCTCCGTAATCGACGGATAAGCGCGGCCCCCCTCCGGGAGCCGCGCCCTTTTCACGGCTTATTCGCCGAAGCCGCTTTCGATAAGCGCGGCCGCGGCGGCGAGCGCCTCGTTCTCGCCCTCGCCGTCACAGACGACGTCGATCTCGCTGCCGACCTTTATGCAGGCCGCCATTATGAACATGGGGCTCTTGGCGTTAACGTCCCTGCCGTTGAATTTGATGGTCACGGCGCAGGGGTAGGCCGCCATGGCGGTAGCGAAATTGGTCGCGGGGCGCATATGGAAGCCCTGCGCGTTCTTGATCGTGAAATGCTTCTGTACCATTTGAGTTCTCCTTTGATTTATCAGCGGTTTAGTGTCACCTTTCGGTAAGGTCTTCCTTGACGGGGCGCTTGAGTATCGCGAGCATGAGCATGCCAACGACCGCGCCGATCGCAAGGGCCAGCAGGTATAAGAGGGGCTTGCCTATGGTCGGTACTACGAAAATACCGCCGTGGGGAGCCATGAGGGTGCAGCTGAACAGCCACGAGAGGCCGCCCGCCACCGCCGCGCCTATCGCGCAGGAGGGGATGACCTGGAGGGGATGCGCCGCCGCATAGGGGATCGCGCCCTCGGTTATGAAGGAGAGGCCCATTACGATGTTTACGACGCCGTTCTTCCTTTCGTCCGCGGTCCAGCGGTTCTTGAAGAATATGGTGGAAAGCGCAATGGCGAGCGGGGGCACCATACCGCCGATCATGACGGAGGCCATGACCATATAGCCTTCGGTGGTCGCCGCCGCGAGCATGCCCGTGCCGAACACGTAAGCCGCCTTATTGAGCGGGCCGCCCATATCGATGGACATCATGGCGCCCAGAATGCAGCCGAGCACTATGCCGAGGTTATGCTGGTTGAGCCAGAGCAGACCGTCGGAAAGGCCCTTGTTGATGATGCTCATCACGGGGTTGACCGCGCACATCATGACGGCGACTATGCCGAGGCCCGCGAGCGGGTAGATGAGCACGGGCTTCAGGCCCTCGAGCGCGCGGGGGAGCACCCTATCGCAGAGCTTTTCAAACAGCTTGAGCAGCCACCCCGCGAGGAAGCCCGCGAGCAGCGCGCCCAGGAAGCCGGAGGGAGTGGTCGCCGCGGCGAAGGGATCGGCGAAGGTAGCGCCGTTGGCCGCAAGGAAGCCGCCCACAACGCCTACGAGCAGGCCGGGCCTGTCGGCTATCGACATGGCTATGAAGCCCGCGAGTATCGGCAGCATGAAGTTGAACGCGTAGCCGCCCATCGCCTTGAACCAGGCGGCGACGGGTGTTACGGAGCCGAAGTTCCCGTCCATGGGAACGCCCTTCGCGGCGTCGATCAGGAACGCTATCGCGATGAATATGCCGCCCGCAACGACGAAGGGGAGCATATGCGATACGCCGTTCATAAGGTGCTTGTAAAGCTTCCTGCCGAAGCTCTCGTTTCCGACTTCGGCGCTTGCCGCGGCCTTCTTATCGGCCTTGAATACTGGGGCTTCGCCGTTTATTATCTTGTTTATGAGCTCCTCGGGCTTATGGATGCCGTCCGCCACCTTGGTGGAATAAACGGGCTTGCCGTCGAATCTTGCGGTATCGACGCTCTTGTCCGCGGCGATAATGATGCCGTCGCAGTTCGCGATATCCTCGGCCGTGAGCACGTTCTTCGCGCCGCCGGAGCCGTTGGTCTCCACCTTTATGGGTATGCCGAGCTTTTCGCCCGCCTTCTGAAGCGCCTCCGCCGCCATGTAGGTATGCGCTATGCCGGTGGGGCAGGCGGTGACGGCGAGCACGCGATAGCCCTCCTTCTTCGCGGGAGCGGCCTTCACCTCATCGGGGAATTTCGCCGTCTCCGCCGCGTCGATCAGGGAGAGGAACTCCTCGGGGGTCTTGGCGTTCTTGAGCTTTTCGGTCAGATCCATATCCATGAGCAGCTGCATCATGCGGGCGAGCACCTCCATGTGCACGTCGCCGTCGGTGGTGGCGGCTATCATGAAGAGGAGCTTTGCGGGCATGCCGTCGGGCGAGCCGTAATCTACGCCCGCGGGAACGGTCATCGCAGTGAGCGCCGGGGCCTTGACGGCCGCGCTCTTCGCGTGGGGGATGGCTATCTCCATGCCGATCGCGGTGGTGCCCATCGCTTCGCGCGCGAGTATGCCCTCCCTGTATGCGGTGGTATCGTTCAGATCACCGCATTTTTCGTGCAGGGCGACGAGCATCTCTATCGCTTCCGCTTTATCGGCGGGAGCGGTATCGAGCCTTATACCCTCCTTCTTGAGCAGGTCTGTTATTCGCATATTTCCCTCCTGAAATAAATTAATCGTTCTGCCCCATCAGTTCGTCTATCTTCTCCCTTGTGGCAAGGCCGGGGAGGAATGCCGTCGCGCCGCCGCAGGCGGTACCCAAACGGAGCGCGTAGGCGTAATCGTTTTTGAGCATGCAGCCGGCGACGAAGCCCGCCACCATCGAATCGCCGGAGCCCACGGTGTTGAGCACCCTGCCCTTCGCGGCCGCGGCCTTATGCACGCGCCCTGTTTCATCGAGCAGCATGGCGCCGTCTCCGCCCAGCGAAACGAGCACGTTCTTCGCGCCCATCTCCTGCAGCCTGCGGGCATAGAAGAGGGTGGTCTCCTCATCCTCGACCTTCACGCCGAAGAGCTCGGATATCTCCTGCCTGTTGGGCTTTATGAGGAACGGGCGGTATTTCAAGGCGTTCACGAGCAGCTTCTTCGTGGCGTCCACCACTATGCGCACGTTCCTGTCCTTCAGCCTTTCCAGTATCCTTTCATACACGTCGTCGGGCATGGTCTTGGGTATGCTGCCCGAAAGTATGAGGGTATCGCCGTCCGAAATGCCGTCGGTCTTTTTCATAAACGCTTCAAGGGCCTCGTCGTCTATATGGGGGCCCTGGCCGTTTATTTCGGTCTCCTCTTCGGATTTGATCTTGACGTTGATGCGCGAAACGCCTTCCTTCAAATGGATGAAGTCGGTTTTGATGCGGGGATGCGAGGTCCCCTTTTCTATGGCCTCGCCGGTAAACCCCGCGACGAAGCCCAACGCGGTGTTGTCAAGATCGAGCTCGGCAAGCACGTGCGAAACGTTTATGCCCTTCCCGCCGAAGTAATACTCCTCGCTCGAGGTGCGGTTCGTGACGCCGCTTATGAGCTTATCGATATGAACAACGTAGTCGATAGAGGGATTGAGTGTCACCGTATAGATCATTGGTCCACCTCCTTTATGAACGGCTTTCGGGGAACGGGAGCCCCGCCCCGAAGGCGCGCGGGGGACGCGAGATAAGCAGGGCCGCTGCCAAGGGCGGCTATCCCCCGCAGGAGCATCTCTCCACAACAGTATAATATACCAAATCCGCGGCAAAGTCAAGCAAAACAGCAAAATGCCGCAATATCCGTGGACGGCCCCCCGCGGCTCATATTCCGTTTGAATCCCGCGCCCGGGCATGGTATAATGTGGCGGGAGCGCGGGAAGAGAGCTTCCCCGCCGCCCGTTTACGGCGGGAGGCTCCCGGAAAGGAGAAGCGGCTGCGAAATGGAGCTTGAATTTGAGGATCTGACCCCCGAAAACGTCCCTGCCCTTTATGAGATAGAGCGCGGAGTCCCCGAAGGCTTCGTCCTCACCTCCGAGGAGCTTATAGAGGTCAACCGGTACGGCTTCGAGCACAACTGCACAGGGCACACATTTCTCATAAGGCTCGGCGGGCGCTGCATCGGCGCTATACTGATAGGCGAAGCGCTCCCGTGGCCGACCGATCCGCCCGAGGTCGCGCGGGAACCCTTCTACAGGCTGATGAGCTTCATCATCGACCGCCGTCTGCGCGGGCGCGGGATAGGCGGCGAGGCGCTCGAGCAGGCCATAAAGCGCGTATTCCGCGATTTCGGCGTGCGCCCATTAGTGCTCGGCTGCCACAGGGACAACGTCCGCGCGGCGCGGTTCTATAAGAGGCACGGGTTCACCCCCACGGCATACACCGAGGGAGACGACATCTATTATCTGAGGTATCCCGAATACGGGAGCGGCGCGGTATTATAGCGCTTTAAGGCAAGGAGGAAAAAACATGGTCATAGCGATAATAGGCGAAAACTGCACGGGAAAATCGACTCTCGCGGAGGCGATAAGGGAAGCGCTGGGCGGCGAGATCGTCACCGGCAAGGATTATCTGAGGATGGCGAAGAGCGAGAGCATGGCCGCGCTGCTTTTCAAAAAGAAGCTCGCGGCGGCGGTCTCGGGCGAAAACGTCATCTACGTCATAACCGAAAGGGAGCATATCGCGCTGCTGCCCGAGGGCGCGGTGAGGATACTCGTCACCGCGGATCTCGATACCATTAAGGCGCGCTTTGCGCAGAGGATGCACGGTACGCTGCCCGCGCCGGTCGCGGCGATGCTCGAAAAGAAGCACGGCTGCTTTGACGAAGGCGAATACGATTTCCGCTTCGACGGCGTGAACGGCGACGCGGCGTCCCTCGCGGACGAGCTTCGGGAAAGGCATTGAAAACCGCGGCGGGATATGCTAAAATATACGGGACGGCAGGCTTGCCGCGATCACGTGACCGCATGATCACACAGGAAAGTTGAGGGATCTGTAAATGAGGATAAAGGATTGGTTCAAGGCCAAGAAGGAAAAGCGCGCCGCGAAGAAGCAGGAAAAGCTCATGCGCGGCTTGAACGACGGGGAACTGAAGGCGCTCGACGGCGCAGAGCCCGAAATACCCCCCTCCCGCTTCACGGAGGAATACAGGGAATTCCTTGAGAGGCAGGAGACCGAAAAGGCGAACGCCGTGAGGACGGCGGAAAGGGGCGTTGCGGAGCCCATAGAGGAATGCTGCGAGCAGGCCGAGGAAGCCGCCGAGGAGCTCGGCGAAAAGGTCGCCGAGGATTACCGCGAGGATAACGGCGAATAAGCCCCGGCCGGCGCGGACTGCCAATAAAAGCAAATGTATTACAAACACACCGACAGGAAGGGCTTTTGGCTCGGCTTCATCGATTTCTTCACGGCCGGGCTGTTCTTCCTGTTATATATGCCCTTCGGCGGGCTTCAGCGGGAGCTTGAGGAGGTCACGGGGCGCAGGCTCATGCCCTATTGGAAAGCTTACCTCCTGGGCGTCCCCACGCTTTTCATTTACACCCTCGTATGGATGGCGCGCGTCGCGGAGGCGCTCGGGGCTAAGGCCCGGGAGCTGGGGCTCGAGGGCCCGCACACCTCATGGCGGCATATGTTCTGGTGGAATATGCTCGGTTGCCCCTGCTTCGGCCCCATGATCGCCACCGCAAGATTCTTCAAAACGCTCAACGCGATAGAAAAAAGGCTGAACGAGACCGCTTCGGCCGAACAGACAGGGAGGAAATCATGAATAAGGAAAACGAAAGATCTCCGCTCGATCCCGCAAACGCCTCCCCGGCGGAGGGCGGGTTCCGCCCCATGCGCCGCGCGGAAGGGCTCATGTCCCCCGGGGAGGCCGAGGCCGCCCTGCGGGAGGAGAACTGGGGCGTGCTCTCGGTGCACGGTGACGCGGGCTACCCCTACGGCGTGCCCATGAATTACCGCTGGGACGGGGAATGCCTCATTCTCCACTGCACGTCGGGAAACAGCCACCGTCTCGATTCGATAAGGCGGGATCCCAGGGTATGCTTCACCGTGGTGCCCGAGCACAGGCTCGACAGGGAGAACTGGACTGAGATCTATACGAGCGTCATAGTGTTCGGCACGGCGGAGATAGTGACCGATCCCGAGGAGATGTATCTTGCCATGGCGTCATTCATGCGCGGGCTCTCCCCCGAAAAGGCGGAGGAGGCTATGTCGGTCTGCGATCCGCGCACAGCGCGCATGGCGATGCTCCGCATACGCCCGCAGAGCATAACGGGAAAGCGCCATTGAGCGGCGCGGCTTGAATGAAAACAAAAAAGCTCCTGAATTCCAACCAAATAAAGCTCATCGCCATAATCGCGATGACGATAGACCATATCGCGTGGGCGGTGTTCCCCGGCACGCAGAAGATCTGGTACGTCGTTGCGCTCCATATAATAGGCAGACTCACGGCGCCCATTATGTGGTTCTTCATCGCGGAGGGCTGCGCTCACACGCACAACAGGAAGAAGTATTTGATAAGGCTCTTCCTGTTCGCGGCGGTTTCCCATTTCGCCTACGATTTCGCGTTCGGGATACCGTTCTTGCCGCTTTCGACGGGCGTATTCAACCAGACGAGCGTGATGTGGTCCCTGGCGTGGGGCGCGGCGCTCACCTTCATCTGCCAAAGCGAGCGGATCCCGCAGTGGGGAAAGCTAATAATATCACTGCTCGTCTGCCTCATAGCGTTCCCTTCCGACTGGTCGAGCATAGCCGTTATGTGCCCCCTCTTCCTCTTCGCGCACAGGGGTAAGTTCCGTCTGCAGGCGGCGGATATAGTCATTTGGAGCTTCGTTTACGCGCTCGTCTATTTTCTGTTCCTCGATAAGCTCTACGGCGCGCTGCAGATGTTCACGTTCCTTTCCATCCCGGTGCTTGCCGGGTACAACGGCGAGCGCGGAAAATGGAAGGGCATGAAATGGTTTTTCTATATCTATTACCCCGCGCACCTTATCGTGATAGGCGTGATAAGGCTTGCGCTGCACGGGGGTATCCCCATCATATTTTAAGGAGGCGCCATGGAATTCCGGGATCCCCATGACGGGGAGATGAACACTTCGGATATGCCGCACACGTGCGGAGAGGCCGGCTCTCCCCTCGCCGAGCGCAAGCAGGGCTTCGTTTCGGAGCCTGCAAAGCCCGATATAAGCTATGTGACGGGCAGCTCGAAATTCAATTACCGGGTCTCAGCCGTCATCATCCGCGGGGAGAGCATTCTCGCCATGCGCGACGAGCGCTCGCCTTATTATTACCTGCCCGGCGGGCGCGTGAAGCTTAACGAGACGGCGGAGGACGCCGTTTTGCGCGAGCTGCGCGAGGAGCTTGGCGTTTCCGCACGTATAGAGCGCCCGCTCTGGCTCGATCAAAGCTTCTTTAGGGAGGATGTTGACGGGCTTCATTACCATGAGCTCTGCATCTATTTTTTGATCGACGCCAATGGCACGGGGCTTATGGAGAGCGGGGAGGAATTCACTCTCCGCGAGAGGGAGCACACCCACCGTTTCGAGTGGCTTCCCTTTGCGGAGCTTCGGGAAAAATACTTCTACCCGCTGTTCCTGAAGGAGGAGATATTCTCCCTTCCGGAGCGGTTCACTTTACGAACGGACTTTGAATGATCCGCCGCAGCAAGCGGATCGAAAAAAAGAGGAATTGGGCTATGCTTACCATTACAACAGACGATCTCGGCGGCATACTGCGCGATTACGGCGTCACAAGTCCCTGCCGCGGTTTTACAGAGCTGCAGCGCTACGATTACGAAGATTACGACCCCACGGGCAAGTCGGTGCGGCTCATTATAAAGGCGGAAACGGAGGACGGGCGGGCGTTCGTCGTCCGCTTGAAGAACGAGGAGGACGTAACGCCCGAGATCGTCGAGGCGCAGAGCGGGTTTGCCGCGGCGCTTAGGGCGCGGGGTATCGAAACGCCCCGTGTATTCAGCTCAAACGGGCGTTATGCGCGGCAGTACGCCATTCACGGATACGAAGTGACGGTAACGGTCGAGGAGTTCGTTCCGGGTCAGCTCCAAACAGTTGACGCCGAAGCCGCCGAAAAGACGGGCCGCCTGCTCGCTCATATGCACAACATCGCGGAGGAGGACGATCTGCACGTTGAAAACGAGGTGCTCTTCGATCCGCTGACGTGGAACGATCTGTTCTGTTTTGAAGAGTTTACAAAGCACGAGGCGTTTTTGAATGACATCGACTCCGGGCTTTATGAAGCGATAGTGCTTGAGCACGAAAAGCATGAAAAAAAGCTGCGCGATCTGACGGAGCCCCGTTACGCAGTGCAGGGCGATATAAGCGACTGCAATCTTTACGTGACCGAAAGCGGCGAATTGGGCGTATTCGATTTCAACCGCAGCGGCGACAACGTTCTGTTCTTCGACGCCGTGATGCAGGCGGTGTTCGAAGCGCGGCTCATGGACTATCCCGATGAGATCTCAAAGGATCCCGAGCCCGTGATACTGCCCGCGTTTTTGAGGGGCTATACAGACGTGCGTCCTTTCAGCAAGGCGCAGCGCGAATGCTTCCCCTGCCTTTTTGCCCTCATCAGCGCATTTTGGCTCGTCGATCTAAGATACGGCGACGCCAGCTTGAGGGCCGCGGCAGAAGAGAACGACCGCGAGGCGGCGCGCAAATGCATGGAAACGATCCTCGCAAAGCTCCGCGGCGTAAAAAGCGTTTTACAAACGGCGCGGGATCTGATATAATTTCAGCCGAACAAATCCATAATACGGAGGTTAATGATATGCCCGTTCTCGTAAGACCCGATTCCATGGAGCGTATAACGGCTCCCGCTCTCGCCGAAAAATTCATCGCCGAACAGATAGCCGATATACGCGCTCAGGTCGGCGATAAGAAGGTGCTGCTCGCGCTGTCCGGCGGCGTCGATTCTTCCGTCGTTGCGGCGCTCCTCATCAAGGCGATAGGCAGGCAGCTCGTCTGCGTACACGTCAACCACGGCCTCCTTCGCAAGGGCGAGCCGGAGCAGGTCATCCGCGTTTTCAAGGACGAAATGGATGCGAACCTCATTTACGTTGACGCCGCGGATCGCTTCCTCGATAAGCTCGCGGGGGTCTCCGATCCCGAAACGAAGCGCAAAATAATAGGCAATGAATTCATTGAGGTATTCGCCGAGGAAGCAAGGAAGCTCGAGGATATAGAGTTCCTGGCTCAGGGCACCATCTGGCCCGACATACTCGAAAGCGAGCGCGGCATAAAGGCGCACCACAATGCCGGCGGCCTGCCCGACGATCTGGAATTCGAGCTCGTCGAGCCCGTCCGCATCCTCTTCAAGGATGAAGTCCGCATAGTCGGCAAGGCGCTCGGCCTGCCCGACAACATGGTATTCCGTCAGCCCTTCCCCGGCCCCGGTCTCGGCGTAAGATGCCTCGGCGCGATCACGCGCGACCGTCTCGAGGCCGTGCGCGAATCCGATGCGATCCTCCGCGAGGAGTTTGCCGGCGCGGGCCTTGCGGGCAAGGTATGGCAGTATTTCACCATCGTACCCGATTTCAAGTCCGTCGGCATAAAGGATGGCCGCCGCTGCGACGAGTGGCCCGTGATACTGCGCGCCGTCAACACCCGCGACGCCATGACCGCGACGGTCGAGCCCGTGCCCTTCGAGCTCCTGCAGAAGATCACCGACCGCATCACCCACGAGGTCCGCGGCGTCAACCGCGTCCTCTATGACCTCACGCCCAAGCCCACCGGGACGATAGAATGGGAGTGATAACATAGGCTTTAGGCACTTTTTGGAGGCTCGGAAACCCGCATAAATACTGGGTTTTTGAGCCTCCTGATTTTTTGCCCCGCATTGACTTTGCGGAACATTTGTGGTACAATGGGCTTGATTCCAAGGGAGTGAGGCAAGAGAGCCGAAAAACCCAGTAAAATCAAGGCTTTCCGGCTTCGCAAATGTTCCTTTGATAACAATTTGATAACAGTTGCATGATCTCCCTTTATTCTCCCTATCAAGGGGTTTAGGGGTAAAAGAGTCATTCATGACGGTTTGCGACTGGAACGATCCATATTAACCCGGAAACAGACTTTGAAAAGATAGACTGGTATAGGGTTATAGCCCGAAAACCGTGTGAAAAAGGAGTTTTACTTGGGAGATAACTGATGGATAAATGGCTTGAAAGCAAAGAATTACCATATCATTTAGCATCTGCGTGTGGTCTTGTTCGCAAAGATGAGTATGTTTTATTGATACGGAATCCAAAACGAGGATGGGAACTGCCTGGGGGAACGATTGAACAGGGAGAGACAATTTCGGAAGCGTTAAAAAGAGAGATATACGAAGAATCAGGAATACTTAGTGTGCCAGAACACCTTACAGGAGTGTATCAGAATCTTGTGGTAAAGGACGGTTATGGTCCTTTAGACGGGGTGAAGATACCGCCTATCATCAATTTTGCATTTGTTTGCAGATATATTAGCGGTGAAGCGGCTATATCGGATGAATCTGAAGATGTGCGTTGGGTGACACCGGAAGAGGCGGTACGAATGGTAACACATCCTCTATATGAGAAACGACTTACGGATATGCTGAAATTTGATGGTGCGGTTGTTTTTTCATCCTACACATACGACAATAAAACCGTGGCGTTCAAGGCCGATGATATATTATAGCAATTCGCTGATTAGCCTGGCAACATATTGGCAACAAAACATCGGATAGCCCATATCCGATGGAGAATACAGAGAATCAGAATAATCTGTGCCAAATCACCCATACAAAACTGTTTAAGTCAAGCTTTGCAGGAGCGAGTGGGAGTGAGATACGAAAGTCAGAAAACCCCGTATTTTCAAGGCTTTCCAGCTTCGCAAAGGTTCATTTGATAACAATTTGATAACAGTTGCGTGATTGCCCTTTATTCTCCGTATCAAGAGGTTTGGGGGTAAAAGAGTAATTCTTGACGGTTTGCGACTGGAACGATCCATATTATGAAAGCCCTTCGCTGTGGGTATGCAGCGAAGGGCTTTTTGTCGTTATCGGGGAGCGACAATTACGAATTTGTATGGTTACTCGAACTCTGTTCTAATTGTGAACTGCTCTGGCAGACTGAAAATACATGTTTTCAGAAAGATCGGATAGAAATACTCATCCTGTAAGCGCTCAAACGCAAGCCATTCGAAGTCATGTTTATGCTTTCCTTCATGGAGTGTAAACTTTTCACCCTTTTCCAATAGCCCTGTTTCGGATATGTTCATCAAAAAATAGATACAGATTTCATGGTAGTCCAGATTATCGACATCTTCCTTGAAGAAACTCTGATTCAGCCATAGGGGACGAATGATTTGAGGCGTGATGTTAAGTTCTTCTTCAACTTCTCTGACAACAGCATGTTCAGCGGTTTCTCCCAACTGGACTCTGCCTCCAGGCAGATAGAAGTAGGGAGAGCGTTCATCGTGCATTGCCAGAATTCTATCGTTTGAAATCATTATAGCACAGACTCTATAATTGAACTTTTCTCGTCCAGATACATATGAAATGTCCATTCATTACCTCAATTAATCCCGATTTGCATCAATCTTTGATTTTGCCTTTAAGTTCCTTGACCATAGCGTCGCTCAGTTCCTGGGACGGCACTTTCGCGGTGATCTGCGTGTCATCGTACTGCGGATAGAAGTAGCGCCACTTGTCGTATTCGTCCCTGCTGATCTCACCGGCATGGTACTTCTCGGCAACAGCGGCCCAGGCACAGACCAGCTCAGAGATACGGGCAGCATCCTTCCCCTTCCGGGGATCAATGCGGAAAAGGACTTCTCCGTCCCTGGTCTCGATAGTCAGGCCGTAGCGATCCTCTAAAGCAAACAGAGTGTGCATCAGGCCGAAATAGCTGTCAATTTCCGGGACATTGAGGGCAAGCGGAGACACATCAAGCGCACCGGCCAAAGCTTTAGTCATATCTTCCTTTGGAGTGCGGGTGCCTGCCTCATATTGAGCCATGCGGATATCGGCGGTCTTTTCCGGGAAGCCGACAAGTGTGCCAAGATACTTCTGCGTCATGCCGCGCAGATTGCGGATGAAGCGTATCCTTTCTCCAATAAAGTATGTGATAGTCCCCCATTGACTGTAATTAAAATAAGTGAATTGATTTTTTAATTACAGATGCGGCGGGATCCGCGAACTAAGCCGCACTTTAATTACGGCGCTGCTTTCTGTTGTTAGTTAAAGCGAGCTGTCGATCGCTGCCTTTCAGATCAATCGGCAATATCCACGTCCGGCACGATCAGGATATCGTACTCCGGATACAGGGCCTTAACTTCGCCGCACAGCGTTTCCAATGCTTCCTTGCGGTCAACTTCAAAGCTGACTACCACGTCAAAACGGATCGTTTTCTTTTCGGTGTCGGCATAAAAGCCGTGCATCTGCAGCGCCCAGTCGTGCGCCATGACGGTCTTTTGGATCGTGTTGCGCATCTTTGCCGCTTCGTCGTCGGAGGTGTTGAAGGAATAAACGCCAATGCCGGTCAGTATCACGCCGGTCTTCTTAAAGACGTCGGTCTGGATCCTCCGCGTGATGCGGTCCACGTCGTCCACGCTCATGGTGTCCGGCAGCTCGATGTGCACGGAGCCGTAGTTCTTATTCGGGCCGTAATTGAAGAGCGTCACGTCGTAAGCGCCGAGCACGTTCTCCTCCGCGCAGATGATCTCCTTGAGCTCCTTCGTCGTTTCAGCGTCCTCGCGCTTGCCGATTATGTCGTTCAGCGTTTCGATCATCATCTCGATACCGGCCTTGATGATAAAGCCCGCGATGACCACGCCGACGTACGCTTCGAGCGAAACGCCCCAGATGAGATAAACTATCGCCGAAGCGAGCACCGACGCGGACAGTATCGCGTCGAACAGCGCATCGGAGCCCGAGGCCTCGAGCGCGCCGGAGCTGACCTTTTTGCCCTGCTTTCTGACGTAGAGCCCGAGCACGAGCTTAACGGCTATCGCCACGCCGATTATTATGAGCGATACCGTGCTGTAATCCGCCGCTTCGGGATGGATGATCTTTTTGATCGACTCGACGAGCGACGTGATGCCCGCGTAGAGCACGAGCGCGGCAACGATCATGGAGCTCAGGTATTCGATCCTGCCGTAGCCGAGGGGGTGCTTCTTATCCGGCTGTTTCGCGCCGAGCTTCGCGCCGATTATCGTCACGACGGAGGAGAGCGCGTCGGACAGGTTGTTGACCGCGTCGAGTATCACGGCGATCGAGTTCGAAATGAGCCCGACGAACGCCTTGAACCCGACGAGCAGCAGGTTCGTGATTATGCCTATGACGCTCGTCTTTACGATCGTTTTCTCTCTGTTCGCCGCAAGCACGGCAATATCGCTGCTCTTTTCTTCCATTTCGTTTTACCCAAGCAATTCCTCGACCGCTTTCCGGACGTCCTTCATATCGACCGTCGGCTCGAAGCGGGCGACGACGTTCCCCTCGCGGTCAATGAGGAACTTCGTGAAGTTCCAGCCGATATAGGTCTTGTCGCCGTACTTCTTGTTGTTCATGGCCGCAAACTTATTCAGCGCGGCGTTTTTCAGGCCCTTCCCGAAGCCCTCGAACGGCTTTTCCGCGGCCAGCCAGGCAAACAGCGGATCGGCCGTTTCGCCGTTGACGTCGATCTTTTTGAACTGCGGGAACTCGGTGCCGAATTTCATGGTGCAGAAGGTGTGGATCTCCTCCTCGTCGCCGGGCGCCTGATTGGCGAACTGGTTGCAGGGGAAGTCGAGTATTTCAAAGCCCTTGTCGCGCAGTTCCTTATACATCGCCTCCAGCGGATCGTAATGCGGCGTGAAGCCGCAACCCGTCGCGGTGTTGACGATCAGCAGCACCTTGCCGCGATACGCCGACAGGCTGACGTCGTTCCCCATCCTGTCCTTCACGGTGAAATCATAGACTGTCTTCATTGTTTTTATCTCCTTTATCATTATTTTTCTTCTGGTTATCCAACAGTTCATACAGCAGAGCATACAGCTGCCGTGCCTTCTCCTCCGGCAGATCGATGCACCTCGCCACTTTTCCCGGGATCTCCTTCGCCTTTTCCTGCAGCGCCCGGCCTTCGTCCGTCAGCGTGATCTCGACCACCCGGTCGTCCTCACGGCAGCGGCGCCGTTGCAAATACCCCGCCTGCTCCATCTTTTTCAGCAGCGGAGAGAGGGTGCCGTTGTCCAGCATCAGCCTGCTGCCGATCTCGGAGACCGAAACGCCGTCCTTTTCCCAAAGGACAAGAAAGACGATATACTGCGTATAGGTCAGGCCCAGCGGCTTCAGCCAGGGCGTATACAGGCCGGTAACGTTCCTTGCGGCGGCGTAAAGCGGAAAGCACAGCTGATTGGCGAGCTTCATCGATTCCCGATCATTGACTTCCATGACTGCTTCCTCCACATACATTTGATACGATCATATTTTATCAAACATATTTGGAGCTGTCAAGCCCTAATTCAAAATTTTTATCGGGCGGCAGGTTCATACGGGATCGAGCGGGAACAGAAGGGCACGCACGAAAAGCACCGCTTCGTGCTCGATTTCAAAAAAAGGAACGCGATTACCACTTGATTTCCGCTTGCTTTCATTGTACAATATCACCGCTTTCTTGTTGGTTTTTCTGGTAAATTAATTATACATGAAAGCAACAGGCCGGGCAACCCTCGCGGATTGCCCGGCCTTGTTTTGTTGGAGCTTAATGCAACAGCCCGGTTTTATTCTGCTGTTCGGGCGGCTCATTCCTTCCAATGCTTCAGCTCGGAAAGCAGGGCGTCGTACATTTTGCGGCGCTCCTCCTCGGGGCGGCCTTCGGGATCGGGGAAATGCGCCGTGAGGAAGTCTATGAGCGACTCCTTCGTGGGGTAGGCGAAAGCGCCCTCCGAATAGCACCATTTGCAGTAATCCTCATTGAAGGAGCCGTCCTTCTCGCGGCTGATGAAGCCGTCCTCCGAAAGGGGCATGCCGCAGCACTGGCAGAAGAGCTGCCGGGGCGCGCCCAGAAGGGTGTTTACGGAGACCTCGAATTCGCGTGAAAGCGCCTTCAAAAGCTCCGTATCGGGCAGAGTTTTGCCCGTTTCCCAACGGCTGACCGCCTGTCTTGTCACCATCACGCGTTCGGCCAACTGCTCCTGCGTGAGGCCTCTCTTAATTCTCAATTCCTTAATGACCGCGCTGGTTTCCATATTATTCCTCTCCTTTTCTTTGCTCATTTACATTATACCCGCCGCCCGGCTCCTGTGCAAGCAACGCGCTGTTGCTCCGTCTTTCGCCTTGGGCAGCGTTTTTCAGCGCCTCGGAAAGGGGAAGCATCTCGGAGGGAGCAAGCTTCATCACGCGGCGGTCGAAGGTCAAAATGCCGTTCGTTTCATCCTCCACGTCGGAGACCTGCGTATAGACCGCGGCGGAAAGGCCCTTTTCCGCAAGGGGCAGGAGTTCTTCAAGATAGAGTCTGCGGACGCCGCGAACGAATTCCTCCCGGTTCTTGAACAACCTGTAACCATAGGTCTTTCGGGGATCGAAGCTGTGGTCTTCGACCTTCCAGACGTAGCCGCCGAATTCCGAAACGACCTGCGGGAGCTCGCTCCTTTTGCCCATGCGGAGCCGCTTGAAATAGATATGCAGGCTGTCCATATCCGTCTTCTTTTGCCTGAACCAGCCGCTCGCCGCGTCTATGGGGCGGGTGGGATCGGCGGCTTTCAGCTTTTCATAGGCTTCGTCGGCGTTGAACTGCCCCCAGCCCTCGTTGAATACAGTCCAGCAGACCACGGAGGGGTGACGGTCAAGCTCCCGCGCCGTGCCGCACATATCGGCGAGGAATACGCTCCTCGCCCTTTTATCGCGGTTCATGCGCGCGTCCTTCAGCCGCGTTATGCCCAAGGTCGGCAGGAGCGTATCGCGGAGGAAGCGGTATCTGCCGTTGTTCACCATATCCTGAAACACCGCCATGCCCAGCTTATCGCAGTAATAGTAGAAGAGCTCCGGCTCGCGCTTTATGTGCTTCCTCAGCATATTGAAGCCCAGCGACTTCATTTTCAGTATGTCGCGCGCGTATTCCATGGGCTCCGCGGGAGTCCAGAGACCGTCCGAATAATAGCCCTGATCCAGAAGCCCGTTGAAAAAATACGGCCTGCCGTTGAGGCAGAGGCGGGGCGCGCCGCCAACCGTTTTCGTTTCGACCGTTCGGAAGGCGAAATAGCTTTCGGCTTCGTCATTGGCGGTCTTTACGGTAAATTCGTAAAGATAGGGCTCCTCCGGCGACCAGAGGCGGGGCTCGTCTATGCGGATCGTGCATTCGCTCCGACCGCTCCCCCCTTCGCGCACGGGGGTGAGCGGATAGGTCCTGCCCCCGCATACGACCTCTCCCTCAAGCACGCCGTAAACCCTTATCCGCTGCTCGTTCCCGCTTTGTTTGCATTCGATCTCCGAGATATACGGCCCCTTCGGTATGGGCTCTATCCACACCGTTTGCCAAATCCCCGAGCAGGGTGTGTACCACATGCCGCCGCGCTTGATCCTTTGCTTGCCGTAGGGGAAGGCGGGATCGAGATCGTTCACGCATTCTACGACCAGCTCGTTTTCGCCTGCGGTCACGAAGCCGTCAAGCGGGCAGTAAACGGTCGAGTAGGCGCCCGTTCCCGCGCCGACCTTATGGCCGTTCACGAATACATCGCTCTTGCGGCTGACCGCGCCTATGTACAGCACGGGCCTCCTGTTTTCGAGCCATTGGGCGGGGAGGGTGAACTTTCTTTTGTAAGTCAGCTTTTCGCCATAGCGAAGCTCCCCGTCATAGCCCGAAAGGGGGCTTTCGACGGGGAAGGGCACGCGGATGCTCCCTCCTGACCCGCTCTCCGTCCGGAATTCCCAGAGACCGTTAAGGTTGAGCCATTCCCTGCGCTTTAAGTGCGGGCGCGGGTATTCGTCCCACGGGATCCGAGAGGGATCGCCGAGGAGCCTTTCGCCCGCTTCGGTAAAGAGCTTGTTGTAATTATGCTTTTTCATGCTTTTTCCGCGCGATGCGGTAGATGAGATACGCCGCCCCCAGCACGGCGAGCACTATGAGCGCCGCCATGAATATCGCGTTGGAGGGCAGAAATGAGGTAGTGCCGTCGCCGTTGGTCACGGTGGGGGCGTTCTTCAGCACCGCCGCGCCTATCGCGGGGCCGACCACGCCGGGGATGAGCACCTGCGCGATTATGCGGAGCCCCTGGAACCTGCCCGCCATGGCCTCGGGCGTTTCGTTCCTTATCTTCGTCCCGAATACCGCCATTCCCGTAAGATAGCCGCTCATCATGAGCAGACTGCCTATGAACACGGGCAGTTTCATGGCAAAGCCCTCCGTTTTGAAGAGGCCGGGGAACGTGAAGAGCAGCACGTAACCCGCAGCCAGCATCGCAAGCGGGGGCAGGAGCGCCCTTTCGGGGCCCATCCTGTCTATTGCCCTGCCGTAGAAGAACGTGACGGCCGCGGCGCAGATTATCGCGGGCGCCATTATGAGCACGTAATCGCTCATGCCGAGCGTCTTTTCATAGTAGATTATGAGATACGGCATGAACACCTGAATGGAAATGCCGAATATTATGAACCCCGCGAGCGTAAAATAGAGCTCCTTCCTTTCCCTTATGACGGATGGGCGGAAGCCGTAGAACGCGACGGCAAAAAGGCCGAGCTCATCCCGTTTGACCGAGGCGGGCTCTTCCACTATCAGGAAGCCGAGCGCGCCTATTACGATGACCGCAGCGCCTATTATTACGTATATCGCAGTCCAGCTTTCCGCCTTATCGAGGTCGAACCCCATGAACCCGCCGAACACGACGAGTATCGCAACGAGGGGCATCATTGAATTTATGCCCTCCGCTCTGCCGCGGCTGCCGCTGTCCGTCATGTCGGTGAGCCATGCGTTATACGCGGCGTCGTTTGCGGAGGAGCCGAAGAAGGTCATCACGCAGTCGAGTATTATGACCGCCGTTATCGCGATCGAGGCCGCGCCAGCCGCGCTTGCGGCAAACGGAGAAATGAGGTCGAGCCTTATGAACGCGAAGGCGAGTATCGAAACGCCCCAGAGGATATAGCCCAGGCACATGAATATTTTGCGTTTGCCGAGCCTGTCGGAAAGGGCGCCTATGAATATCGTCGTGAGGGTCGCCGCGACGGCGCTCGCCTCCACCATGAGGGAAATATCCGCCGCGGATGCGTTGAACATCTTATAGATGAACACGTTGAAGTACATGTTTTCGACCACCCACGCTATCTGCCCCACGAGAGAGAACAGTATGAGCGCTGTGAAGAATTTGCTTTTTTTCATTGGATCGCTCCTTTCGGGGATGGGGTTTCAGTACCTTCTGCTGCCGGTGAACCGCTCGTCCATTATATCGGGGACGGAGACCCCGTACTTTTCCGCATAAAGGCGGCGATAGTGATAAAACAGATCGCGCGCACGGTAATAGCTTCCGCCTTCGGGATCGCCGAATTCCTCCGCGAGCTTCGAAAAGGGCGGGAATGCGGCGTAATACGCGTCATCCGCAGCCTCGACCGAAGCCACGAGCGCGGCGGGATCGGCGTTTTCGTATTCGTCTATGTTTTCCGCCGTCAATGAAATGAGTATCGAGCGGCGCGTCTCCTCCCGATAGGCGCCCGCCGCGAGCCACTCACGCTCCGGGCGGAACAGGCTTTCATTGAGGAGCGCTCGCGTTTCGGGAGCGAGCAGAGGCAGCTCCCTTTCGGAAAAGCGGATGGGCTCCAAAAGCTTCCCCCGCCCCTCCTCATGGGGCACTATGAGCGCCGTCCTTCCCGCGCCCGCCTCCCGCAGAAGGGCGCAGAGCGCGTCCGCCTCCCGGGCGCTTTCCGCGGTGAGCATAACGCCCACGCTCGTATCGAGGCCGGCCTTCACCGCGGCGCGGAGCATCCTCATGAGCAGCGCGTGATCGCCCCTGCGCCCCGCAAAACGGTCGTGATATTCGGGGAGCCCGTAAAAAGTGAAATTGAGCGCGCGCAAGCCCTCCTTCGCCAAACCCTCCGCAAGGGCGGCGCATTCGCTTTCATCCCGCATGCGCATACCGTCGCACTGCAGGAATTCCGTATGCGGGCTGCCTATCCCGCGGAGGAAGCGTATCGCCTCGAAAAGGCGGGGATGCTCCATGGAGGGGCCGAAGGCGAACTTAACATTAAGCTCCGGCCGCGCTTCACGAATGCGCGGAACGGCGTATTCCGCGAACCTCGCTCCGCGCTCCCACGGGACGCCGAAAAGCCTCCCTTCCCACGAAAGGAGGCAGTGGCGGCAGCGGCACGCGCAGGGCGTGCACAGGTTTTGTATCAAGACCGATTCGGTCTTTATTGTGTTTGACATTTCTTTATAAGCTCCTTCGCGCAGTAAGGCGCTTCATACATTTTGCCGTGGACGAAATACGCGTATGAGCGGCAGCCGCCCGCACAGCGGGAGCCGTATTCGCAGGTTTTGCAGGCGCCCGTCAAAAGCTCCTTTGTGAAGCGGCGGTTGTAGGCGAAAGCGTTTTCATCGTTCCAGATGCTTTCGAGGCTCCTTTCGCGAAGGTTCCCCTCTATAAAGCGCTCGTCATACATGGATTCGCACCCGCGCACGTTGCCCACGCTGTCGATCCCTATTGCGGAAAGCCCCGCGCGGCAGCCGGTGAAGGGCGCTCCGCCGGAGCATCTTCCGCGGAGCTTGTCCTCGTTTTCGGTAAAATAGCCTATGTTATCCGCAATGCCCATGGGGAAGGGCGCCGAATACATATTGCGCTCGATAAAGTCTATCACGCGGACGGGGTCTATGCGGTGATCGACTCCGCCCTCCTGCGCGTTGCCCATGGGCGAGCAGGCCTGTATCTGCCATGCGGCAAGGGGCTTTTCGCAGAGCACGGCGTAAAGCCCTTCAAGATCGGCTTGGTTTTCGTGATTGAGAGTGGTTATGACCGATACGGGCACGCCGTTTGCGGCAAGGGTATCTATCGTGTTCACGGCCCTTTCGAAGCTGCCCCGCGTGCGGTATGCGTCATGCGTTTCGCGGAGCCCGTCGATCGAGACCGCGACGGACTCGACGCGCGCGCGTTTCAGCGCCTCGATATGCTCGCTTCCGAAAAGGAACCCGTTGGTTATTATCGCGGTGCGCACCCCTTGGGAGGTGAGGCGTGAAACGATGCTTTCCCAATCGGGGCGCATGAAGACCTCGCCGCCTATCATCGAAACGCGGCGGCAGCCGAGCGCGGCGAGCTGATCGGCAACAGAGAAGCATTCCTCCGCGGTAAGCTCGTTTTCCCTCGCGCGGCCCGCGCGGGAGCCGCAGTATTTACAGTTGAAGCAGCAGGCGAGGGTTATTTCCCACACACAGGAGCGGAGGCGGTATCTGACGGGCTTCAGCATTTACCGACCTTCGCGCCGCAGTTCGGGCAGAACTTCATATCGGGCCCGAGCTTCCCGCCGCATTCGCGGCAGAAATTGGGCTGCTTGCCGTTCTCACGCTCAACGAAGGGCTTTTTTTCCTTCACGGCGTTCATGCTCATCATGCCGAGATCGCCTATCACGCCCTCCTTATCGGGATCGTACCTCACGAGCCCCATGAGAGGCATATTACTGAACGGGTTTTCATCGGGTATGGGAGGCTCGCCCTGGAGCATGAGCTCGCCGCCCTCTTCGGGAAGATCGGGCGCAGCGGCGCCGAGAGGCCTTTCCTCCTCCCCATCCTTCCCCGGCAGGGGGTTGCCGTGAATATCCGTCTTGCCCGCAAAATAATCGGGGCCGGCGTAAACGCACATCATAACGGCGGGATCGGGCACGAAGGACGTTTCGGGCGCTTCCTCGTAATTCGCGGGATATTCCTCATTCGCGCGGGCATCTTCAGATACTTCGGGCTCTTCGCCTTCACCGCCGTTTTCAAAGAATTCGGGAGCGGCATAGACCTCCTTTATATCGGCCTCATCCCCGCCCTTCTTTTCCTTGTCCCGCGGGAAAAACCCCGGAGCCGCATACAGGCACGCAATGGGTGCGCGTCTCTTCTTTTTATCCATTGTATCTCCTCCTTTTAGGGGTGTTTTTTTCAGTTTACCATGGGCGGGAGGATTTGTAAAGCAAAAATATATTCGGCGGAGGGCGGGCGGCTTGCTATCCCCTTGTTTTTTCGCCTCCGCCAATGTATAATCATAAGGGGACGAAATCCATCGGTTTTTGATCATATATGAAAAAACAAGGAACCGAAGGGCTTCCCCGTGCGTTATATAAATGAAGCCGGCGAGGGGGTTTGCCGGCAGGAGGAATGATTGCAATATGCCCGAACGCGATTTCGAAAGCATATATGAAAACTATTCCCGCCTTGTCTATTGGGCCGCATACCGCGTGCTTTCCGAAAAGGAAGCCGCGGAGGACGTTACGCAGAACGTGTTCATTTCGGTATTGAAGAACATGGATACGGTGGCGAAGCTGCCCGATGCACAGCTTAAGGGCTGGCTCTACCGTGTGGCGGTAAACGCCGCGGTGGATCACAAGCGCCGAAGCGGCAAGGAGGTGCTTTCCGACGAGCCCGTGGGCGCGGAGGTCGCCGATACCGGAACGACTCCGGAAGAGGACGTCCTCGCTTCCGACACACGCGCCGCCGTGCGCGAGGCGCTCGCTTCGGTCGATGATATTTACAGGGAACCGCTCACGATGTACTACTTTTCCGATATGAGCGTTTCGGAGATCGCCGAAGCGCTGGAGCTTTCGGAGGGGACGGTCAAATCGAGGATGTCCCGGGGGAGAAAATTGATGGCGCAGCATCTGCGCGCAAAGGGTATCGTCTATGAATAACAACGAATTTGAATACGAACTTAATACCGAGCTTTCTCCCGAGGAAACCGCCTGTATAGACAGGCTCCTTCACGAGACCGCCGAAGCGGAAGATTCCGAAGTCGATTACTCCGGCATGCTCCGCGCGATAAAGGCAAGGGCGAAGGAGGAGGGCATAGTCATATTCCCCGCCGCCAATAAAAAGGCGCCCCGCTTTACCGCAAAGCGCGTGATAGCCTCCCTCGGCACTGCGGCCGCGGCCCTGGCTATGGGGCTTGCCGTGCTCGCGGTCATCAAGAGCGGCACGAAGAGCAGCCTCCCCCATTCGGCAATGAACGACGGCGAAAAGAGCTCCTCCGCGGCGCAGACCGCTTCCGTGGATATGAGCGTCGCCCCCGGGAAAACGGAAAGTCTTGTGACCGCCGTCCCCGTGACCGCAGCTCCCGCGACCGAGCCTCCCCTCACGACGGAAATACCCGAGACACCCGAGCCCGCCGCCCCCGCGACTGAGATCATCCCCTCTCCAAGCGATAAAGAGTCCTATCCCATCGTCACGGAGGTTACGATAAGCGTTCCCACCGGGTACCCCACCCGCGGCGGATACGTGGATTATTCCCTGATAGCCGCCTTTACCGACGCGCCGGATTCCGCGGATCAGCTCATCCCCACGGCCATGCCCGAGGATATGCCCGTTAAGGAAAGCCCCGACGAGCTCATGGTCTATGCGGCGAGCAAGGAACAGACCAAGAATGTTTCCGCCCGCTTCTATTCCTGCCGCGTCACCGACGAACGGGACGAAAGCCTTGAGGTGGGCGTTGCAAGATCCACCGTTTCAAACGACGGGAGCATAACAATGCTCTGGCACGCCGCCGAGGATACCTGGCTCAGGATAGAATTCAAGGGCATCGAGGAAGAATATGCCGAACAGCTCCTCAAGTCCCTGCCCCTCTGCTGCTCGCCTTACAGCATCGAGGACGAGCCCGCGGCGTAAAAAGCCAAACCAAAACACGGCGGAGATCCGCCGTGTTTTCAAATTGCTTTCAAAAGGCGCGTTTACTCGAAAAGCCTCGAGATCTCGCTGTCTATCTGCTCCTTATCGAGCCTGCGAAGAAGCTCCTCGAAGGGGCAGACTATCCTTTCTATCGAGGGGTGGAAATAGAAGGTGCAGGCGCGCTCGTCATAATTGAACTCTTCGCCCTGTTCGCTCCATAGGATTATGCGCTTGTTGCTGCGGGTCGCTATCGCGACGCCAAGCTCCGTATGCGTACCCGTGCCGCCGGGAAGCAGCACCACCATGAGCTCCGCATCGCGCACGGCGCGCAGCTCGTTGAACGCGACCTCGCTCATGCGAAGCTCGCCCTCGTTTCGGATATCTCCGTGCACGGTCCAATCGTAGGTATGCTCATGCCCGCGCCTTTTCAAAACCTCGGCAAGCGCGGAAGCCATTCGGGCATTCTGCAGCCCCGTTGCAATGTAAAACCTCATTTTCGGATCTTCCCTTCCTCCCAATGCTTCCGGCAGAGGCCTATGTATTTATCATCCGCGCCGAGCACTACCTGCTCGCCCACGCGGGTGATGCCGCCCTTGCCGTCAAGACGCGCATTCATTATCGCCTTCTTGCCGCACCAGCATATTGTCTTTATTTCCTCAATGGTATCAGCCATTGCCATGAGCCATTTGCTGCCTTCGAAAAACTCGCCGCGGAAATCGGTACGGAGACCGTAGCAGATCACGGGAACGTTATACTTATCGACGAGCTCTATCAGAAGGAAGACCTCCTCCTTGGAAAGGAACTGCGCCTCATCGACTATCACGCAGTCGTAAGCGTGGGCGCGGATCTCATCCAGGGGCATTTCGGAAAAGAGGACGCACTCATCGGTCAGGCCGCAGCGGGAGCGGATGGTCCTAACCCCGTCCCTCGTGTCGATGGCGGGCTTGACGAGCAGCGCACGCTGACCGCGCTCGCCGTAATTATACTTGACCATTATCGCCTGCGCGGTTTTGGAAGAGCTCATCGCGCCATATCTGAAATACAGTTTTGCCATGCTTTTCGCCCCTTTCAGAAGCCTGTTCGTGGAGGATTATACCATACGCTTCCCTAAAAATCAACATTTTGGGGAAATGAGGGCAGAAGGGCTTATTTCCCGGAAACATTAACAGTTTGTTAACAATTTGCGGGATTAACGGTTTGACTTGCCGTTAAGGTGATGTTACAATCTATATGTGCAGATATATATCATAATTATTTATAGGAGGGGCATTATGACTAAACTGCGCTACGTTCTTAAGATGAAAGGGTATTCGGGAAAGACCTTTGCCGCCGCGTGCGGCCTTGGCAGGAGCATGATCTACAAATACATGTGCGGCTCCCGCCCGATCTCTCACAAGACGGCTTTGCGCTTTGCCAAGGTGCTCGGGGTCGAGCCCGAAGAGCTTATGGGCGAAGCGTGAGAACATCCTTTCCGGCTGCCGAAAAAGCCTTTCGACTTTTTCGGTTTTTTCTTTTTGGGGCATGCTCTTTATAAGGGGCATGCCCGCTTTTTATTTCAGAAAGCTCTTGCCGGGGGTATAGCCCTTGAAGTCGTAACCGTTGACGAGCTTCTTGATCTCGGCCAAAAACTCATCGTTGGTCTCCGTCTTGTTCATCATCTCTATCACCTGCTCCGTGACCTCCGCCTGGTTGCCGTTCACGAGCATCCTGCGGACGGTCCCCGCGCACTCCGCCTCCTCGCGGGTGAGAAGCAGCTCATCGCGCCTGGTGCCGGATTTGTAAATGTCTATCGCGGGGAATATCCTCCGCTCGGAAAGCTTGCGGTCAAGGTGGATCTCCATATTGCCGGTGCCCTTGAATTCCTCATAGACCATATCGTCCATGCGGGAGCCCGTTTCGACGAGCGCCGTTGCGATCACGGTGAGGCTGCCGCCGTTTTCGATGTTCCTCGCCGCGCCGAAGAAGCGCTTTGGCTTATAGAGCGCTCCGGGATCCATGCCGCCGGAAAGCGTCCTGCCCGTGGGGGTTATCGTGAGGTTATAGGCCCTGGCGAGCCTCGTTATGGAATCGAGCAGCACAACGACGTCCTCCCCCTGCTCGACGAGGCGCATGGCCCTTTCGAGCACCATTTCCGCGACGCGGGTATGCCTTTCGGGAAGCTCGTCAAAGGTGGAATAGACCACCTCGCCCGAAATGCTGCGCTGCATATCGGTCACTTCCTCCGGGCGCTCGTCTATGAGGAGCACTATGAGCTTAACGTCCGGGTGGTTGTTCACAATGCCGTTGGCGATGTTTTTGAGGAGCGTGGTCTTGCCCGCCTTCGGCTGGCTGACTATCATGCCGCGCTGACCCTTGCCTATGGGGGCCATGAGGTCTATGAGCCTTATCGCAAGCCTTTCGTTCGGCGAGGCCTTGGGGGATTCCAGTGTCAGCCTCTCATTTGGGAATATGGGAACGAGATCCTCAAAAGCGCGCCGCTTTGCGATCTCTTCGGGGGGCGCGTCATTCACCGAAGTGATGTAGAGAAGCGCCATGTACTTATCGTTTTCACGCGAGGGGCGGGTCTTCCCCGTGACCTTATCGCCCGTCTTCAAGCGGAAGCGGCGTATCTGCGCGTTGGAGATATAAACGTCCTTGGGGCCGGGCAGATAATTTTCCGCGCGGAGGAAGCCGAAGCCGTCGCCCGCTATTTCAAGAATGCCCTCCCCGTCGCCGCATTCGCCGGCCTCGAGCATTTCGGGCACGGCGGGATTGGAGGTGCCGTATTCGGCGTTGTAATAACCTTCGCGCGGGGGGCGGTATCTTATATCCTCATCCTGCGGGTAGGGGTATCTCGCCTGATAATCGCGGGGCTCCTGCTGATAGCGCTGGGGGTAATCGTTCTGGCGGTAATCCTGCTGATAATCGCGCGGATACTGGCGCTGATCGTTCCTTGCGGCGGGGTAATCGTTCCTTTCGTTATAATAACGCTGACGGTCCTGACGCTCGCTGTTGTAGCGGTTCTGCTCACGCGGGGCGTAGCTGCGGTTATCGTAGCGCCTGTTATCGCGGTTTTTTGAAGTGTTGCTCTGGTAATCCCTCTGCCAGACGGCCTGCCTCTGCGGTTCACGCGCGGGGTATGAGGATTCGGCGGGGCGCTCGGAGGAAGGCTCCTGCGAAAGCCCGCCCGCGGGCTCTTCCGCGGCCTCGAACGGGAGCTCCATGGGCGGCTCCGAAGCGGGCTCCGGCGCTTCGATCGGAGCGGGCGCGGGGGTGGGATCGTTTATCGCCTTGCGGGGGCGGCCGCGCTTTCTCGGCGCGTAATCGACGGCGGGCGCTTCGGGCTTGGGCTCCGCCTTTTCGGCGTCTGCCGCGGGAGCGGGCTTGGGCTCGGCCTTTTCCGCCCCGGCCGCCTGCGCTGCCCTTGCCTCCTCCTGCGCCTTTTCGCCCGCGGCGATTATCATATCCGCGAGCTCGCCCTTGCGGTATTTGGTAACGGCGCGAAAATTCATCGCCTTTGCGATCTGGCGCAGATCGTCAAGGCTCTTTTCAAGAAGCATTTTCCTATCCATACGATTCTCCCGAAAAACAAAATGACAAATTCGATCGGACGCGTTTTGATCGCGTCTTATAAACAGATGATATCCGTTTTTAACCGGAATTATGTGGCAGAAGTAAAAAATCTTACCGGATCACAGGTATATATTAAACCGTTTTTGCACATTTGTCAATAAAAAGTTTTGGCGGGATATGGTTTTTTATGAGGCGGGCTCCCCCGCGAAGGGGTTTTTGCGATTTTTTCGGCCGTTATTTATTTACATTTTTTCACCGCCTTTTTTCGAGTAATATTTTAATTTCGTTTTCAATATTTTATTCCGTAAAAAGGGGCGCTGCGGCGCGGGCCGCGGCCCAAAGGAAGGGGATCTGCATGAACGAAAAAACACCGGAGACCGATCTTCGGATGCGCTCTCACTGCGTGCATCTGGACGGGCGCGAGCTTTTGAGCGTGACGGGCGTGACGGACGTAACGAGCTTTAACGATACCGAGATACTGCTTTCGACGGAGGCGGGCGGGATGTGCGTTTCGGGCGTCGATCTGCATATCCGCAGGCTCGACCTCGAGGGCGGGTGCATAAGCGTGGAGGGCACGGTTGACGCCATTGAATACGACGAGCCCGCCCCGGAAAAGCGCGGATCGCTCCTTTCGAGGATATTCCGCTGATGCGCAGCTCCCTGCTCGAGCTGCCCGTGCTTGCCGCCTCGCTGTGGGGAGGGCTTATTTCGGGCGCGGCTTCTTACGTTTTAAGGCTCCCGAGGAGGCTTTCCGAACGCGCCCTCAAAGGAAGGCGGGCGGGCTTTGCGCTGCGGGCGGCGCTGTTTGCCGCGGACGTATCCGCCGCGCTGGCGCTTGCCGCGGGGTTTGCCGCAACGCTCCTGATCTCAAACGGGGGCGAGCCGCGGCTTTACGCCGTCTGCGGGTTCGCGGGAGGGGCGTATCTTTCGGGAAGGGTGCTGCGGGCGCTCATTTGGGGGGAATAAAAAAGCCAAGCTCAGCTTGGCTTTTATAATATGCGTCAATACCGTCTCATTCCCTCACGGTGGTGCCCGCTTCGCCCTTCAGAGCTTCAACGGCCTTATCGAGGCTGGTGATGATCGCCCTTCTGCCGGGCTTGGAGGCGACGAACTTAAGCGCGGCCTCTACCTTGGGCAGCATGGAGCCGGGGGCGAACTGACCTTCCGCTATGTAGCGCTTGGCGTCTTCGGGAGTCAATACGTCGAGATCGATCTGATCGGGCTTCTTGTAGTTTACGGAGACCTTTTCAACGGCCGTCAGTATAACGAGCGCATCCGCGTCGATATCCTCAGCAAGGCGCTCGGAGGCCAGATCCTTATCTATGACCGCCGCGGTGCCCACATAATTGCCGTTATCATCCTTATAAACGGGGATGCCGCCGCCGCCGACGGTCACGGGGACGAAGCCGCCCGCCATGAGGCACTTAACGGCGTCAAGCTCAACTATCTCGATAGGCATGGGGGAAGCCACAACACGGCGCCAGCCACGGCCGGCGTCCTCCTTCATTACGTAACCGCGCTCCTCCTCGAGCTTATGCGCCTCCTCCTCGGTATAGAAGGGGCCTATGGGCTTGGAGGGGTTCTTGAACTTGGGATCCTCACGATCCACGACCACCTGAGTCACGACCGTCACGACGCGGGTATTATTGCCGCGGGCGCGGAGCACCTTTTCGAGGCCCTGCTGCATGTGATAGCCGATATAGCCCTGGCTCATCGCGCCGCAGACGTCAAAGGGCATGGCGGGGGTAACGTCGTTTGCCGCCTCGTTCTGAAGCACTATCCTTCCCACCTGGGGGCCGTTGCCGTGCGCAAGGGCTACGGTATAACCCTGCTCTATGATATCCGCAATGTATTCGGAGGTCTTTTCCACTACCTCAAGCTGACCGGCGGCGGTCGCGGGCTTGCCCGCTTCCTGAAGCGCGTTGCCGCCCAGAGCGATGACTATCTTTTCCATTTCATGAACTCCCGTTATAAACTGTATTTGCCCACATACTCCTTTTGTAACGGCATGCGGGCGACAAAGCCGATTATCCCACCTTTTTCCCATATTGTCAAGGAAAAACGGGGCAAATCGCACAATATATCATTTTTGCCGCGCCGCCGAAGCGTTTCCCACTCGGCGCTTCTTGCGCCGACCGCCCCTTTGTGGTAAAATCACATTGAAAAATCGGAACGGAGCTGATCTCATGCAGCAATACAAGGTAACGGGAATGAGCTGCGCCGCCTGTCAGGCGCGCGTTGAAAGGGCGGTTTCCGCCGTGCCGGGCGTGACGGAATGCGCGGTGAGCCTTTTGACGAACTCAATGGGCGTCGAGGGTACGGCCTCTGCCGAGGAGATAATAAAGGCCGTCAAGGGCGCGGGCTACGGCGCGAGCCTCAGGGAAGGCGCGGGCGAAAAGCGGCGGAGCGCGGCGGAGGAAGCGGAGGAGCTCCTTCGCGATACGGAAACGCCCAAGCTCAAGCGGCGGCTCATACTTTCGGCGGTGTTCCTGACTCTGCTCATGTATATCACCATGGGCCACAATATGTGGGGCTGGCCGCTGCCCGGGTATTTCGAGCACAACCATCTGGGGCTGGGGCTCGTGCAGCTCCTGCTTGCCGCCGCGGTCATGATAATAAACGGCAAATTCTTCACGAACGGATACCGTTCGCTGTTTTCCGGCGCGCCGAATATGGATACTCTCGTCGCGCTGGGCTCCACCGCCTCCTTCGGATGGAGCTTATACGTAATGTTCAAAATGTGCGGGATGGTCACGCGCGGGGTCCCCTCCATGGATCTTATGGAGATCTACCATAACGAGCTCTATTTCGAATCCGCGGCGATGATCCCCGCCCTCATCACAGTGGGCAAGCTTCTGGAAGCCATATCCAAGGGCAGAACGACCAACGCATTGAAGAGCCTCGTCAAGCTCGCTCCCAAAACGGCAAACGTAATACGCGACGGGATCGAAATGACCATCCCCGCGGAGGAAGTCCGCGTGGGCGATATTTTCACCGTCGGCCCCGGCGAGGCGATACCCGTTGACGGCGAGGTGATCGACGGCGCGAGCGCGGTTGACGAATCGGCGCTGACGGGCGAATCCATACCCGTGGATAAGGCTCCGGGCGCTCACGTGAGCTCCGCTACGATGAACACATGGGGCTTCATGACCTGCCGCGCTTCGCGGGTGGGCGAGGACACCACCCTTTCAGGCATAATCCGATTGGTGGAAGGCGCGGCGGCGACGAAGGCCCCCATCGCGAGGATCGCGGACAAGGTCTCCGCCGTGTTCGTGCCGACCGTCATAGGTATAGCGGCGCTCGTGATCGCGTACTGGCTCCTTGCCGGAAAAACGGCGGGCTTTGCCGTGGCAAGGGGCATTTCGGTGCTCGTCATATCCTGCCCCTGCGCGCTTGGGCTCGCAACGCCCGTCGCCGTAATGGTCGGCAACGGCTTGGGCGCTAAGAACGGCATACTCATAAAAACCGGCGCGGCGCTCGAGACCGCGGGCAGGATCGATACCGTAGTGCTCGACAAGACGGGCACCATCACCGAGGGCTCCCCCACCGTGCAGGCGATATTCCCCGCGGAAGGCGTCACCGAGCAGGAGCTGATACTGAAGGCGCGCTCGCTTGAGGAAAAGAGCGAGCATCCCCTTGCGCGGGCGATAGTCGCGGAGGCGGAAAAGCGGGGCATAGAGCCCCTCCCCACCGAGGACTTTGCCGTGCTCGCGGGAAGCGGACTTACCGCAAAGGCGGGCGGCAAGCGGCTTTACGGAGGCAACCGGAAGCATATCATGACCTGCGCAGAGCCCGATGAGAAGCTTTTCGCGGCAGGCGAAAGGCTCGCCGCGGAGGGCAAAACGCCCCTCTACTTCGCGGAGGACGGCAGGCTGCTGGGGCTCATCGCGGTGGCCGACGCCATTAAGCAAAGCTCCCCCGCCGCAATAGAGCATCTTAAAAACCTCGGTCTTGAAGTAGTTATGCTGACGGGCGACAACGAGGCGACCGCCCGCGCGATAGGCGCCGAGGCGGGCGTGACCCGTGTGATCGCAGGCGTACTGCCCGAGGGCAAGGCGAACACCGTCCGCGCGCTTTCCGCGGAGGGCAAGGTCGCGATGGTCGGCGACGGCATAAACGACGCGCCCGCATTAACGAGCGCGGATATAGGCGTCGCGATAGGCGCGGGAACGGACGTTGCGATAGATTCCGCGGATATAGTGCTCATGAACAGCGATCCGGAGGACGTTGCGGCGGCGGTGCGCCTCGGGCGGGGCACGCTCCGCAACATAAAGGAAAACCTTTTCTGGGCGTTCTTCTACAACCTCATCTGCATACCGCTCGCAGCGGGACTTTTCGGGCTCAAGATGAGCCCCATGTACGGCGCGGCGGCGATGAGCTTATCGAGCGTGACGGTGTGCCTGAACGCCCTGCGGCTCAATCTGCTTGATATAAAGAGCCCCAAGCACGACAGGCCCCTGAGGAAGCGGAAAAAGAAGGCCGCGGAGGCTTCACGAGCGGAGGTTCCCGGAACGGAGGTTCCCGGAGCGGAGGTTCCCGGAACGGAGGTTCCCGGAACGGAGGTTCCCGGAGCGGAAGCTTCACGGGAGGTCGTTCTCCGCGTCGAGGGCATGATGTGCCCCCACTGCGAGGCAAGCGTCAAGCATGCGCTCGAAGCGCTCGATTTTGTTTCGGAGGCTTCCGCCTCACACGAAACGGGGCTCGTCCGGGTCGTTTTATCGGGCGAATTCGACGAGGGAGCCGCGAAAAAAGCAATAGAGGACGAGGATTACAAATACCTCGGAACGGAATAAAGCAGGCAAACGAAAGGGCTCCCGCGCGATAGCGGGAGCCCTTGTAATATGGGCCTTATTCAAAGAACACGGGCAGCAGTTCCCTGAATTTCTCATACAGCGGGCAGGCGACGGCGCGCATATCGGGATGCGCGGCGGGCGCGGTGCGAAGGGCGAAGAAATGCCGCCACTCGCGCAAGTCCATGGTGCAGATAAATTCCGTCTTCAGCGAATTGGGCAGCACGCTCCTTGCCGTTTCCGGCGCGACGCCCATCGAGAGCATATCGAGATAGCTCCTTTCGGCGTTTGCCATGGCGTTTTCCCAAGCGGCGTATTCGGGGGTGCCCTCCTCAAGGCGCGCGGGCTTTATGAAGGTTATCTCCCCGCCGAATTTATCCTTTGAATAATTGCAGTAGCGGGTGGATTCCTGCGAATAGCTCGCAAGGCGGTGGCGCACCCACTCATGGGAAACGCCCCGGTCGGTAACTATGCGGACGCTTATCGAAAAATGCTCTATGGGGCTTTCGTGCCCGCGCGCGAGCATGGAACGGATGAGGCGCTCCGCGCTCCCCTCGCCCACGTTGCCTTCCGATTTATAGCACACCCTGCCGCAGAGCTCTATATGGCGATAGACCGCCTCGCGGTCGATGGGGGTGATTATTTCGAAATAGGGGTCTATGACCTTCATTTACACTTCCCGCCTTTCTATCCCGTTTTCCGTCCTTACGACGATCTCCTTTATGCCCGCGTTTTTAATGAGGCGGGAGCAGATGAGGCAGGGCTCGGGGCTTGCCATTTCGCCGTTTTCATCGAAGCCCGCAAGATAGAGCGTGGAGCCCAGCATATCGCGCCTCGCGGCGGAGATTATGGCGTTCTGCTCCGCATGGACGGCCACGCATTTTTCATACTGCTCGCCGTGGGGGATGTTGTTGCGCGCACGCCAGCAGGAGCCCTCGTCACAGCAGTTGGGCTCGCCGCGAGCCGCGCCGTTATAGCCCGTCGAGATGATCTCGTCGTTCTTGATTATGACCGCGCCGTATCTGCGCCTTAAGCAGGTGGAACGCTTTGAGACCGCGGCGGCTATGCCGAGATAGTATTCATCCTTTGAAATGCGATGCATGGTTTACCTCCAAACCCGTTTATGCTATGATTTTATCATACAATGCGGGCTTTGGCAAGTGGCGCGGCGGCGTGCGGGGAGCATAGTATAAAGCAAAAAGGAGTTTTGCTGTGAGGATAAAAGGGATCGACGTTTCCCGCTGGCAGGGAAGCATAGATTGGCAAAGGGCGGCGGCTTCGGGCGTGCGCTTTGCGATGATAAAGGCGCTGCAGGGTGAAAAACCCGATCCGCGCTTTAAGGAGAACATGGAGGGCGCGGCGAAGGCCGGCATATCCGCAGGCGTTTACGTTTACAGTACCGCGGAGGATGAACAGTCCGCGCGGCGCGAGGCGGAGGCCGTGCTCGAAGCCTGCCGCGGGTACGAGCTTAAATACCCCATCGCTCTCGATTTCGAAAACGAGCATTTCAGGGCCATGACCAAGGCCGCCCGCGGGCGCGTCATCCGCGCTTTCATGGACGGCATAGAGGCGGCCGGGCGCATACCCATACTCTATTCCAATCACGATTGGCTGACGAGGCTCATCCCGAGATCCGTTACGAAGAGATACCTCGTCTGGCTCGCGCGGTGGCGCAAGGATGAGCCCGAAGAGCCCTTCTGCTACTGCATGTGGCAGTGCGGGACGGGGAAGGTCCCCGGCATAGAAGGCGAAGTCGATCTCGATTGGAGCTATATTGATTTTGCTTCGCTCACGGGCGAAAAGCGGCTCTGCGCCAAGCAGGTGATAAGCGGGCTTTCCCGCGTTGATTTTTAACGAACGCGCTTAAAAACTGTTGAAAAACGGCCCCGCGGTGGTATAATGTAAGCATGGATAATCGTCATACAACATTCGGTCTCACAAGAAAAAACGCGGGGATGTGGATCTCCGCGGGGCTCATGCTGCTTACCGTCGTATGCCGCATAACGTACTTCGCCGCGGGAGGCGCCGAAGGCCGCGCGCCCTGGGCAAA
Organism: Clostridia bacterium; assembly: GCA_017394835.1. Lineage (GTDB taxonomy): Bacteria > Bacillota > Clostridia > Christensenellales > CAG-138 > UBA3857. Next base: position 32,232 of record JAFPXD010000007.1, on the reverse strand, counting down.
CGGCAGTATAGCTTCGCCCGAAAACGGCTGGTGGTTCTTCTTTTCGGTGGTGCTTCCCGTTATCGCGGGGCTGCTTTTCATACTGCGGCTCATTGTTTTCGGGCGCGACCGCCTCTATAAGACGGGGCTGCCCGTATTCTTGGGCGCGGCGTTCTTCGTCACGAGGATAGTGTGGCTTTACAGGTACCCCGAGTACATAAAGTCCGGCTGGCTTCTCACGCTGCACATAGTCCTGTATTTTGCCGCGTTCCTCATTTGGGATCTCACGGCGAACGGCGCAAGGATAAAGACCAAGCTGCCCGCGTTTCTCGTGTTCGCGCTCCCCTTCCTCTTCCACCTCTGCGTGCTCGATATTCCGAGGTGGGCGAAGGGGGTCAAATTCTTTGATGAAATGCCCGAGATAAGCGTTCTGCTCATGATGGCCTCCCTTGCCGCTGCCGCGATAAGCCTTGAAAGGATCTCGAGCGAAAAGTTCCGTCCCCGCAGGGGGGACCGTCCCGACGGGCGCCTTGTGCGCTCGCTGGACCCCCTGAACGGAGTCGCCATTTACATTATGCCCAACAGGAACGGCGCGGCGACCTATTTCCACGATTCCGTGGAATGCACCAGGCTCGAGGAATACATAAGGGCCAAGCGCGACGAGGGCATGCCCGGCTTCGGTATGCTGCACATGATCGCGGCGGCTTACGTGCGCGTCATTTCCAAACACCCCGCCTGCAACCGCTTCATAAGCGGGCAGAGGATCTATTCGCGCGACGGCGAGATCGAGCTTGCAATGACCGTCAAGAAGGAAATGAAGGCCGATGCGCCCGAGACCATCATAAAGGTCTATTTCGATCCCACCGATACCCCTGCGGACGTTTACCGCAAATATACCGAGCAGATAGCGGAAGTCAAGCAGACCCCCCTCGATTCGAGCTTCGACAAGCTCGCGGGGCTCATCAACATAGTGCCGGGCGTGCTTAAAAAATTCCTCGTCTGGGTGCTCAAGGTCGTTGATTATTTCGGGCTCCTGCCCCGCTGGCTCATGAAGCTTTCGCCCTTCCACGGCTCCGTATTCGTGACCGCGCTGGGCTCGCTCGGCATACCGCCCGTGTATCATCACCTTTACGATTTCGGCAATATCCCCGCGTTCATCGCGTTCGGCGCGCGCCGCACCGTTACCGAAACGGGTGACGACGGTCAGCCCGTCAAGCGCAAGTACATCGACTTTACCGTTGTGACGGATGAGCGCATCTGCGACGGCTTCTATTACGCCTCCGCGTTCAAGAGCTTCCGCAGGTTCCTCAACAACCCCGAAAAGCTCGATCAGCCGCCGGAGAAGGTCGAGGAGGACGTATTCTGATCCCAAAACGAACAGGACCGAAGGCCTCGGCCTTCGGTCCTTTGTTATGCCTCATCGATCCTTTCCCCATGCCGCGATCCTCCCGATCATCTCCTCATCGAAAGGAACAAGCTCCGCGTTGTCGGGGATGAGTCCGCGGATGTCGCAAAGCGGGACGCCCGCCGCCGCACCGCGAAGATAACCTATCACCGCCCCGTGGCAGACGACGAGCGCCGAGCCCGAGTGCGCCTCGGGCAGGGCGAGCAGCGCCTTTCGGGCGCGGAGGAACACATCCTCCCCCGTCTCGCCGCCGTGGGCGTTGGAATCGGAGCCGCGTTTTTTGTAATCTGCGTAGGCCTTGGGGAAGAGCGCCTCGCACTCCTTGAAAATATGCCCCTGGAAGCAGCCGAAGAATATCTCCTCCACGCCTTTTATGGGGATGGGCTCGAGCCCCAATCGGCGCCCGACTATGGCCGCCGTCTCCTTCGCGCGGGAAAGGGTGCTGCAGTAGAGCCTGTCAAAATGCCGCTCCTCGGCAAGGAGCCGCTCCGCAAGCGCTTCCGCCTGCGCGCGGCCGACCTCCGAAAGCGGGATGTCGAGCTGCCCCTGCAGGCGGCGCTCGGCATTATAGGGCGTTTGCCCGTGCCGCACGAGATACAGCATCAGTTCATCTCCGGATCGTAGGGGAAATAGGGCATCATCGAAAGCTTGAACAGGTTCTGCCTGTGCTTGCGGTCGATCGCTTCCCGCTTCTCCTCGGGGATGCAGACGCCCGTCCTTATGTAGCGGTCGAGAGTCTCGTAAGTGAAGCCGAGATTATCCTCATCGGTGAGGCCGGTAAGCCCATCCGAGGGGGCCTTATCCACAATGTGATCGGGCAGGCCGAGCGCGCGGCCTATCTCTATGACCTCATGCACGGTGAGCTGGGAAAGCGGCGAAAAATCGCCCACGGAATCGCCCCAGCGGGTGGAATAGCCGACCCAATCCTCCGAAAGATTGCAGGTGTTCGCAACTCGGCCGTTCATGCTCTGGGAGACGGCATAGAGCGCCGTCATCCTGAGGCGGGGCGCCATGTTGATCACCGTCTGGCGGGAAAGCTCGCCCGCGCCGCCGGCCTTCAGGGCGGAGGTCACCTCATCGGAGAGGGCGCCGAAGGCTTCCTTTATGTTTACGGTGAAGGGACGGATGCCGAGATGCTCGATCAGCATTTCGGAATAATTTATATCGGGCTGAGCGCCGTTGGGCATCATTACGCCTATCACGCGCTCGGGCCCCAGGGCTTTGGCGCAGAGCGCGGCGGTGACGGAGGAATCCTTGCCGCCCGAAATGCCGATGACCGCATTGCAGCCCTTGCCGTTCACCTCAAACCAATCCCTTATCCATTCCACTATCCTTTCCGCCGTGCGGGCGGGATCGAAGGGCTTTCTTTCCATATCCTTTTCCTTTCCGTGTTTTGATACACATTCCCGAATAGACAAAATGGCCTCGAAAACGAGGTCATTTTGCTTCATGTTCTTTTAGTTCATGCCGTAGCGCTTCTTGAACTTATCTACACGTCCGCCGGTATCGACGAGCTTCTGACGGCCGGTGTAGAAGGGATGGCACTTCGAGCAGATTTCGACCTTGAGTTCGCCCTTGACGGAGCCGGACTTGAAGGTCTCGCCGCAGGCGCAGCGGACGATGCTCTCACCATACGCAGGATGGATATCCTTCTTCATTTTGAATCTCCTTGCTTTGATCGGTGCAGGGCGAGTAGCCGCCCTCCTGCCGCTTATTTGCGGGGGGATGAAAATTTGAGCACCCCACATAAATCCGCAAGGTGTATTATAAACCAAGCGCAAGGTGAATTGCAATAGGGTTTTATTCAAAAAACCCAATATATTTTTGGAAAAATCGGGCGCGGCAAGGCACATGATGCGCAAGGCCAAAGCGCCGCGGTTGCCTTTGGAAGCCTCCCGCGCTATAATATTTACAGCATATTGTGACGCGCGGCGCTTAAATTCCGATATATAGGGTGAAAGCGCTTTTACATCCCGGGAGGTGTTATTACGGACGACCGTGAAATAGTCGAACTCTTTTTGAAGAGGGACGAGGCGGGGCTTGCCGAAGCCTCGGCAAAATACGGAGGGAAGCTTACAAGGCTTGCTCTTTCACTGCTCCGCGACGGCGGAGCCGCGGAGGAGTGCGTCTCGGACGCGCTGCTTTCCGCATGGAACAGCATCCCGCCGCACAAGCCCTTCGGGTATCTCTTCGCGTATCTCGGCAGGCTCGTGCGGTGCCGCGCGATAGACAGGGCGGAGCGCGATTCCGCCTTGAAGCGCAGCGCGGCGCTCGTCGAGCTGACGCGCGAGATCGAGGAAGCGATCCCCTCCCGCGATAACGTCGCCGCGGAGGCGGAGGCGCGGGAGCTTGCGGCGCTCATAAACGGGTGGCTTTCGGGGATCCCCAAGCGGAAGCGGGATATATTCATCCGACGCTACTGGTTCATGGACTCCGTGAAGGAGATAGCAAAGCTCACCGGCTCCGGCGAAAGCGGCGTAAAGATGACTCTTGCGAGACTGCGGGAGGAATTGAGGGCGTTTTTGAACGAAAACGGATACAACGTACAGAAAGGATGATATTATGAACAGCACCGATAAACTGAAGGCTCTCGGGGAGATCTCCCCCGAATACGTTGACTCGGCGGCAAAGGCGGGCAGGCGCAGGCCCTTCCGCGCTTTCGCGATAGCCGCGGCTGCGCTTGCGGCGGCTTGCGGCGCGTTCTTCGCGGTGCGCGCGATGCTCCCCAAGGCTCCTGCCGATGATAAGACGGCGCACACGGACGCGACTCCCGTAACGGCGGAAACAGCGGAGCCCGCTGCGAAGCCCACGCCTACTCCCGAGCCCACGGATGAGCCCGAGCCCACGATGGATCCCAACGATCCCTTGGCTTGGATCGTCAATTACGATCCCAACGCGACTCATGCGCCCGAGACCGACAGGCAGAAGCGCCTTCGCGACGGCGCGGAGGCTGCGGCGGAGTTGCCCGCTGTGCCCTATACGATCCTTTCCGAAGGTTATAATAAGTATTACTTTGCGCTGCGGCAGAAATACGCGAACTCGGATACGGATCTTGCCGATTTCTATAAGCGCACGGCGGCGGAGTTCCTGCTTGCGGGCGAGAGGAACGAAAACGCCGCCTATTCCCCCTTGAACATCTATATGGCGCTCGCCATGATGGCGGAAACCGCGGGCGGCCAGACGCGGCAGCAGGTGCTGGATCTTTTAGGCGCCGATACGATAGAGGAGCTCCGCGAGCAGGCAAACAAGCTCTTCCTTATGAATTACTATGATAACGACCTGATGGTCTCCATCCCCGCCGCCTCGCTCTGGGTGAATTCCCGGTTCGGCGCCGCTCTCAAGAAGGAAGCGCTCGGGAGGCTTTCGGGCGACCATCACGCCTCCGTGTATAAGGGGGATATGGCCTCTCCCGAATTCACAGAGCTTTTCCGGGACTGGATGAACGAGAACACGGGCGGCCTGCTTGAGGATCAGATAAACGAGATGGAGCTTTCCCCCGAGGAGCTCATGCGGATCGTGTCCTCCATATATTTCAGGGTCTGCTGGCTGGACAAATTCTCCAAAAACAACAATACGGAGGAGCTCTTTCATTCCCCCACGGGCGACGAGAGCGTGACCTTCATGCACGGCGGCGGCAACGCCTTTTATGAGACCGAGGGCTTCTCGGTTGTGAAGAAGGATCTGCAAGACGCAGGCGTCTGGCTCGTACTGCCCGACGAGGGAACGAGCCTTGACGAGCTCGTTGAAAGCGGCAGGGCGCTGGACCTCGTCCTTTCCGGCGGTGAGGAGGCTCGCGTCGACGGAGCGATAATCCATCTTCACATGCCCAAATTTGACGTGGAAACCCGGCTCGATCTTAGAGAAGGGCTCATGCGGCTGGGCGTTAAAAGCTGCTTCACCACGGACGCCGACTTCACTCCGCTCACCGACGCGGATGGCGTTTACGTAAGCTCCGTCGATCACGGCGTCAGAGTCATTGCCGACGAGGAGGGCGTTTCGGCCGCGGCATACGTGATGCTCCCCTACGCGGGAGCGATGCCGCCTCAGCGCGAGGTGGAATTCACTCTCGACCGTCCGTTCATGTTCGTGATAACGGGCGCCGACGGCACCCCCCTCTTCATGGGGACGGTGTACCATCCCGCGGGCTGAGGCTTGCCCCGAAATAACATAGGGTGTATAATAAGCGCATGAGTTAAAAAGGAGTTTTGCCCATGCGCTTATTCATTGCGATAGAGCTTTCAAACGGGATGCGGAAGGAGCTTACCGCCCTTTCAAGGGCCGTTCGCGAGCGCTCCTGCGGGGGGCGCTTCGTCGCCCCGGAAAACTTTCACGTGACGCTGCGCTTCATAGGCGAATCGGATGACCTTGCGGGCGCGGCGGAGGCGATGCGCGAGGCCTGCCGCGGGATACGCCCATTCAAAATAAAGCTCGGCAGCTACGGCTTTTTCGACAAGGCCTCCCGCGATAAGCGCACCGCGCTGACATTGGTCGAAGGCGAGCTTGACGAAATGAACGTGCTCCATGAAACGCTTGAGGCAGAGCTTGAAGCGAGGGGCTTCCACGGCGAGCACAGGCGGTTCATCCCCCATATCACGATAGGGCGCAACGTGGAGCAGGACGAGCTTGCCCAAATGGAGCTTGAAGCTTTCCCGCTGAGCTCCGAAATGACCGTCACGGGGATAACCCTGTTTGAAAGCACGCGGGAAAAGGGGAAGGTCGTTTATTCGCCCCTGCACAGGGAAAAGTTCTGACGTCATGACGAAGTAAAACGGCGGGGATCGCCCGCCGCCTTCACAATGATCGCATAACAAAAGCACGGCAAGCATGAAGCTTTCCGTGCTTTTCGTTTTTGGTTTACGCCTTCTTTTTGCCCATCAGTCTTGAAGCGGCGGCGGCTGTCAGCGGCACGGCGAGCACGAGCCCGAGCGAGCCCGCGATCGCCTTTATGAGCTCCATAACGGTATCGTCGTTATTTATAAGCTGATAAGGCTGCATGCCCGCGGCGAACATTATTATCATCAGATTGAGCGAGCTGCCCGCGAACGCCAGAATGAGGGTGTTGGTCATCGTGCCTATCATATCGCGGCCTATGTTCATGCCCGATTTGAAGAGCCTGCCCGCGCCGAGGGAGGGATCGACCTCCGCTATCTCGTTCACGGCGGAGGCGATGCTCATTGCAACGTCCATCACCGCGCCGAGCGATGCGATCAGTATTCCCGAAACGAAGAGCCCGCGCACGTTCAGCGTAACGCCCGTCGCCTGCGCTTCATCCATGAGCCATTCCGCTTCGGACATGGTATTGCCCGAGACCCTTGCGATGCTGCCGCAGATCAGCGCGAACGCGCCCGAAATAACGAGGCAGAGCACCGTGCCGAGCATTGCGGCGGCCGTCTTTTTGGTGAGCCCGCCGAGCAGCAGGAAGCTGAACACGGCAACGAACACGCATACGCCCAGCGTGAGCGGTATCGCGGGCCAGCCGCGCAGCCAGAGGGGGATGAGCACGAACACGATCGCGATGAGCGTCGCCGCAAGGCCGATGAGGCTCATAACGCCCTTCTTTCTGCCAATGAGCACCACCGCAAGCACGAACAGCGCAAGCATCGCCGCGATGAGCGGTACGAGATCGTAATTGACCACGCTCATCTGATAGCCCGCCTCCCTCGAATCGGAGGTCAGCGTGACGGTGAGCACCGTGCCGACCTTCGCGAGCTTTTCATGGAGCGGCCCCAGGTAATTCATTATGGGCATCTCGTCGCCCTTGTGGGGGCCCGTCAGCACCCTTACGTTCAGCGACTGCGAGCCGCGAAGAGCGTGCTCCGTATTTTCATCGACGGTATAGTTTTCGGCGATCACCTTCGTCACGCGGACGAGCTCATACCGGATGGTGTAATACGGGTTGTTTTCGGCGGGCTTTGCGCGGTTCGCCAGAATGACGGCGGCGGCAAGCAGCGCGGCGCAGAGAAACACCGCCAAGGCGTTTATGAGCTTTTTTCTTTTGGTATCCATGGTTTTTGAAAACGGCCTTTGCCTGAAGCTGCGTAAGCTTTTGTTTCCTTTGCTTTTTATTGCTCCATTATACCACGCCCCGCCTCTTTTTTCCAGCTTATTATGCAAAAAACGACCGCCGGCATAGGCTTGCCGGCGGTTTGCATGGCTCCCGCGAAAGCGGGAGCCATGCCGATCAAGATTCGGATCAGCCCTGAATGAACGAATAGAGAGCGGAAAGATCCGCGGCGGTGAGCAAGCCGTCGCCGTTCATATCGCCGTTGATGATGCCCTGTTCGCTGACAGTGCCGGCGCTCATGGCATAGGCTGCGGCAAGGGTGATGTCGGCGGAATCAACAATGCCGTCGCAGTTGACGTCGCCGCGGAGACCTGCGGGAGGTACCTCCTCCTCATTGCCGTAGATCTCGACCATGTCGATGCCGAGGATGAATATGTCGGAGCAGTTGGCATGGTTGAACGCAATGTAGACGGTCTGGCCGACGTAATCGGTGAGATCCACCTCATACCTGCCGTAGTTGGCGTCGCCGGAGGTGTTGTAATCGATAGCGGTATCGGCCATGACCACGTTCATGGCGGCGATATCGGGAGTGGCGCCTACGTAAACCTCAAGCTGCTCATAGCCGTAGCTGCCGATGGAGGTGGCATAGAATATCAGCGTGGCGGAGCCGGTGGGCAGCGTAACGGCGGGCGATATGGCCCAGTTATCGGGGGTCACCGCGTAGCCGGTTTCATTCTCGAAGTCATTGACGTAGGACTCGGACATCAGATAGCCGCTGCCCTCGTAAGCGATGGAGGAATAATCCGAGCCGTAGTTGCTGCTCCAGAAGAAGTTGTAACCGTCGCCGTCGTTATCGATGAAGGTCCAGCCGTCGACCTCGGGATCGGTCTCAAAGTAGAAGCCTTCAATGAGCTCGCCCAGGGGGGGCAGTACGGTGACTTCGGCGGAAGCGGTGAACGCGCCGTCCTCGGTGGTGACGATAACGTGCGCTGTGCCTGCGCCAATGCCGGTAACGACGCCGTTCCCGTCAACGGATATGATCGCGGGATCGTCAACGGACCAGGTGACGTTCTTGTTGGAAGCGTTCACGGGAAGGACCGCCGCTGTGAACTCAGCGGTCTCGTCGACGCGGATCGTCGCCTGCTCGGGGATAATGCTCACGCCGGTCACGGCAATGTCACTGGGACGTTCGGGCTCGTTCTCGGGAACGATGAACATGCCTACGACCTCGCAGCCGGCGCCGGGACCGATGTTGTCGATCTTATAGCAGGACGCGTTGGTGGGATCGACCACGTAAAGATCGCCGTCCGTATCGTTGCAGTGCGCCCAGTAGAGGATGCCGGTGTCATAATCGAACGCCATATCCTGTACGTAGCTGACGCTCTGGCCGGTGCTTCCGACGAACGTGATCGCGGCGGTTTCAAGATCGATGGTGTACAGGTTGCCGTTGCTCGCAATACCGTAAGCCACGCCGTTGATATCGATGGCAAACGCAAGCATCGTGACGCCGAGGTTGCCGATGGTCTCCACCGCGCCGGAATCCATATCGATGGTCACAAGGCAGAAGTCGTTGCTGGCGGAGGCAATACCGTAAAGCACGCCGGCGGTATAATCGACGCTCATGGAGCGGATGGTAAGGTCAGTCATCTGGGTGCTGCCCACGTAATCCGCGGAGTTGGCCAGATCGTCGAAGGGGATGGCGAAGAAGCAGCCGTCGGTATTGGTGTAGCCGTAGATCGTGCCGTAAGCATAGGCGGCGCCGTAGGTATCGGGAGCTGCGCCGACCGTAGTGAGCGCCGTGGGATTTATATCCAGGAACGTTACCCACTGATTCGCGATGACCTCATCGGGATCGTAAACGATATCGCCGTAGATGGTAACGGCCTCGACGTCGGATTCGATGACCTTGATCGCGACCTCGGCGGTGATGGTGGGATCCGCCGTGGAGGCGATCGTGACAACGGTGTCGCCGATCCCAACGCCCCTCACCATGCCGTTCTGATCAACGGTGGCGATGCTCGTATCGGCGGAGGTGAAGGTGACCGTCTTCACGGTAGCGTTGGCAGGAAGCACCTCGTACTCTATCAATGCGGCGGTGTACTGCATGATCTCCAGCCTTTCGGGCGCGGAGATGGACTCAACTTCGACGGCCTGCGCGATCGCCACGTTATCCACGTAGAAGTAGTCGCCCGCGCCGTTATCGGTGGAGTCCTTGGTGAAGGACCACTTGAGCTCATGCTCGCCCGCGGTGAGCGAGTAGAGGAAGGTCTCCCACTCCTCGTTGTTGTATGCGCCGTAATACATGACGCGCTGACCGTCAACGTAGAAATCACAGTGATCCCAGAAGGTGCTGGTGCCTTCGCCCCATGCCTTGAAATCGAAGGTGAGCATATCGCCCGCGCCCGCCATAACGGTTGCGCTGAGCTCGGAGGTGGAGGAGTGTACGCCGGAGTTGCCGTTACTGGCATACGAACGGCCGCCTTCGTTCACGACTACCCAGGGATAGGTGCCGTTGCTGACGAACTGGATATTGCCGCCTTCGACGTTTATGGCTTCGGTGATCTCGGTGTTTATGGGAGCGGCCTCGCGCTCGACTATCTCGATATTATCGACGGCGAAATAGTCGCCCGAGGGATGCACGCTGGAATCCTTGGAGTATTCCCATGTGAGCGTGTGGATGCCGGGACCGATGTTCCCGACGAATTCCTCCCAATCGTTGTCACGGGCGCCGTAGGTGAACTGAGCGTTGCCGTCTATCGCGAATATGCACTTGTCATAAGGGTTGGAGCTGCCCTCGCCCCATGCCTTGAAATCGAACTTGACGGCCTTATTGGAGCCTACCTCGACGGTCGCGGAGACCGTAGAGGAGGATGAGTTCACGCCCGCGTTGGAGCTCTGAGCATAGACGCGGCCTGTCTCGCTGTCGGTGAGCACCGTCCACGGATAGGTGCCTTCGGAAACGAAAGCGATCGCGCCGCCCGCCGCGTTGAGGGCCTCATCCAACGTGGCTGTGCCATCCCGCATCGCTTTGCAGGTCTTTTTCTCTATAAGCGGATCGATTACCTTTGCTTCGGTTTTTTCCCCGGTCGCGGGTTTATACGCAGCCGGCTTTGCCAGTACGCCGCCGAATATGCCGAACAGCATCATGGCGGCAACTAAGATCGCAAGCAATTTCTTCATGGTTTGTTTTCTCCTTTTTTAGATTGTTCGGTTGTGAGCGACGCCGATAATACTGCGGCCCTGGCACATATTGACAACATCGGTACACATTTCCGTATATAGTATAATCTATAATGCGGCGACTGTCAACGGTCGCGAGCACCGAAAATACGATCCGGAGCATTTTTTTGAGATAAAAACCGCAGATCCTTCCCCAAAACGAAAGCATGGCTCCCGCGAAAGCGGGAGCCATGCCGATCAAGATTCGGATCAGCCCTGAATGAACGAATAGAGAGCGGAAAGATCCGCGGCGGTGAGCAAGCCGTCGCCGTTCATATCGCCGTTGATGACGCCCTGTTCGCTGACAGTGCCGGCGCTCATGGCATAGGCCGCGGCAAGGGTGATGTCGGCGGAATCAACTATGCCGTCGCAGTTGACGTCGCCGGCCAGGCCTTCCGCGTGAGTCACGACTATCTCGGCGCGGTTCCTGACGCGCAGACGCGGGATGTAGCCGCCTTCGGGATCCTCGGTATCGACTGTGATGGAGCCCAGACCGATCGCGGAAACGTGATCGCCCACGCTTATCTCGATAATGTAGGAGCTCATGATATAGCCGTCGATGAATACGCGGGCAACGCCGGTATCGTCGCGGACCATTATGGTCTCAAGAGCGCCGTCGGAGGAGTAACCGAGGGATTCGACCGTGCCTTCGACCTTGATGAGCGTTCCGGTGTAGTCAGGGCTCATCGCGTCGGCCGCGGAGAGCTCAAGAGGCTCGACGATGTACTCGTCGTGACCTTCGACCACCTGAATGTCCGTAACAACAAGCTCACGCTCGCCGTTATAGGCGCCGAGAACGCCCGTCGCGCGGACATACTGACCGATGTGGAAGTCGCCCGCTACGGGGAAGAGGTTGATGCCCGCGGTCGCATCCTGGATGTAGATGCAGTCGAAGAACGCGGTATCCTGATCGTAACCGGAGGCGTTGGAGGTGACGTAACCTTCAACGGTGTATTTGCCGCCGGGCTCGGAGGCGTTGACCTCCGCGATGGGGGTGACGGGGAGCTCGGGCTTCAGCTGCATTATGATGTTCATAACGATCTGATAGTTCGAGTTCTGAAGCGTGGTGGCGTTTTCGACCTCGACCTTTACCTCGAAGGTGGAGAAGAAGGTCACGCCCGCGGTGATGAGCCAGCCGCCGCCCGTAAGGTCTTCGAGAGTCATCTCAACGACCTCGCCCATGGGAACGGTAACGGTATCGTTATCGTAATCGGGCACATAGTTGGAGCCGGTGAAGTTCGCGGTGTAGCTCGCGCCCCAGGTGGTGGAATAGCCCTTTATGATGGGGATGGCGTTCACGCCGGGAGCAACGGGCGCGGAGTTGTAGCCGGAGAAGGAGTTGTTGGTGGTTTCGAGGACGTCCTTCAGCAGCCATACGGGCTCGCCGTTCCAGGTGTAGTTGTAGTTGTCTTCACTTGTGAAGTAGATGCGGTAAGCCTCGTTCGCCTTCTCCTCGTTATCGACCACTATACCCTTCACAATGCGGGTATCGGTGCCGATGGCTTCGAGTATGGCGTTGGAGATGTTGTAAGCCTGCTCCTCCGCATTGGCGGGATCGCCGCGGTCGGACTTGGAGCAAACGATGACGTTGCCGCCGTTGGCCGCATACTGCGCGATGGCCGCGATCTCATCCGCAGTGTAGAGGTTCGCAGCGCCGACGTTCTCCCAGCCCACGTAAGGAACGGTGAGAACGAGCAGGACGTAATCCTTGATGTTATCATAGGTGAGCTCGCCCGCGGCGATGTGGTTCGCCCTGATGGCGTTCTGAGCGCAGAGCTCTATGAACGCGGCGTCGGAATCGGCATAGTTGCCGGCAACGTAGAAGTTCGCATGGCCCGCGTCGATGCCTATATCAACGAGCTCGGAGGGATCGAGAACGTCCATGTCGTAGGTCATGGAGAACTGCATGAAGGTCTCGCCGAGATAGCCGCTGACGTTCACGATGAACTTCTGCGCGCCCAATGCGGTGGGAGTGAAGTTGTAGGTGAACTCACGCTCGGTATTGGCGGAGACGGTGCCGGGGTCATTGACGGTGCCCAGCAGGACGTCGTCATTCTGACCGACCTTGATGTAATACTGCAGGCTCTCGATCACGAAATCCTGAGACTCGTAATCGTAAACCGTGGTGGTGAAGGTCATCTCCTCGTTCTTGACGGGGATTATGGTGTTGGTCTTTACGGAGGAGATACCGACCTTCGATACCTCGCCGACCCATACGGGAGCGGTAACGGCTATATCGCCGTCGGCCTGCTCAACGCGGATGAAGTAGTAGGAGTAATCGTTGGGGAGAGTCGTGTCGATGACCGCGGAAGAACCGTTCACGGCCTCGGTATAAGCCACGACGCCGCCGTTTACGATCACGCTGACGCGGCCGAGGCCCTCGCCGTCGGGATCGTTGACGGAAGCATAGATGTGGACGCTGGTGATGGGATCATCATCGTCATCGGGGATCACGGAGCCCATTACGCAGTCGTTCAGGGAGTAGTAGATCTCGAGGTTCTTATCCTCGGTAGCATACATGGTCATGCTGCGCATGGCCTCATAGATGCCGGCCTCGGAGAAGTCGTCGGTGATGATAACGTCGCGGGCGGTGTTGGAGTTGCCCCACTTGCCCTTGTGGTTATCCTGGTTGTTGGTGGGAGCTACGTGCCAGCCCATATCGAGCGCGAGGGTATATTGCTCATAGCTGGGCCAGTAAGCGGAGCCGCCTACCGCGCCTTCGCCGTTGCCGACCTCCACCATGGTGATAACGCGGTCGGCCGCAACGTCGTAATAACCGAAGTTATCGAAGTTGCCGAAGGTGGTGCCGGGATGGTTGAACTGGTGGATGGTGTCGGGATACTGCTTGATGAGATCGTAGTAAGCGACAAGTCCCGCGCCGCCGTGAACGGTGTAAACGCTGTTCTGGCGGGAGACGATACCAACGGAGTTGAAGGTGTTCATGTGGCCGTACTGGCCGGACCAGGTCATCTCGTATCCGCCGAGGAATATGACCCTGTTCTGCGCGGTGTTGTAGCCCGCGATCTGGGTCTTGTAGTTATACCACTTGGAATGGCCGTTCGAAGCGATTATACCGGATTCGACGTTTTCGAAATCGCCGAGGTTGGTCTTATCGTCAAAGTAGTTGGAGTGATCGGTGAAGGCGACGAAGTCGACGTTCTCGCTCTCGGGCAGGCTCATCACGTAATTGTAACCGTCCTCCACGGTGCCCGCGCCGTCGGAATATTCGGCGGTATGGGAGTGGAGCTGACCGAAGTAGAAGCCGAACTGAGGCTCGCCCACCGTGAAGCTCCAGGAGTAGGTGACGAAGGCGCCGTCGGTCCTCGTGATGGTGATGGAAGCGGTGTACTTGCCGTCCGCAAGATCGCCCTCATAATTGAATACGGCGGTATTGCCGGAAACGGCGGTAGTGCCGGTCACGCCGGAAACGGTGATGACGGCGGTGGGCTCATCGCCCGCGTTGCCGAAGGTCACGGAGATCTCGGGGCGCTTGTTATCGTGAGTCGCGGAGTTCGCAAGCGGGGAGACGGTGATGATCTGCGGCTTATCGACTATGGTAACGGAAGCGGTCGCCTCGCCGGTGAGACCCTTGTTATCGGTCGCGACGAAGGTGAGCTGCATGGTCTCGTTGCCCGCGGTGATCGCGGAGCCGGGGATGATGGTCTGGTACTTGCCGGTATTGGTGTTGAATACCATATCGAGCGTGGCGGTATTCCCGCCCACGGTGTAGGTGACGGTCACGCCCTCAACGCCGTAATCGTCAACTACGGCGACGGAAACGTGATAGTCAACGCCCACTTCGGCGTCGAGGAAGGTGCCGAGTTCGACCGTGGGAGCCTTATTGTCGCCGAAGTATTCGCCGCCCCTGAACTGCCAGGTGGTGCCGGAGGAGGAAACGTACTTCGAAAGCGCGGCGGCAAGATCCACTACCTCGCCCGCCTCAACGAGATACCTGCCGTAGGTAGCGGCACGGTAAACGGGCATGGTGGCGCCGGCGGAGTCGGTCATGGTGGTGGAGCCGTTGTCGTTATAGGCGCCGAGGGTGACGTCCTTTACCATAACGTACTCGGAAAGGAGGTTTTCCTCCTCGGCACGCAGAGCGGCAAAGTTATCGAACACCTGCGCGGGGATGGGATCGGCATGACCGAGCTTTTCGACCGCGGTGGCGCTGGAGATCTGGGGAACTCCGCCGTAGGTGGTCTTGGTGGCGGTGATCCTCAAAATATCGCCGATCTCGTAATCATCGAGGGAATTGTACATCTGCAGACCCACGATCTCACCTTCTACCATATCCTCGAGGATGGCGGAATTGACGGAATCGTAGTTGCCGAAGCGGTAGATGAGCTGCGCGATGACGGTCACCTCGCTGCTGTCCGCGGCGGCGATGACTTCGGGGATGGTCATATCGTTCTCACCGAAGAGGCTGTCCTCGATGGGATCGTTATAGACGATCGTGCCGGTAACGTCCTCCGCCTTTACTACGCGGAGCTGGGGATTGCTCTGATAGATGGAGATGACGGCGATAACGTCAACAAGGTCGCCCTCGACGAACTCGATAGCGGGGATCTTGTAGATGTTGACGGAGGAGCCGTCCTGAGTGATGGGGGTGGTGCCGGAGTTGTTGACCGCTCCGAGGGTCGCGCCGACGATCTTGACGCGCCTGCAGATGACGGAGGAGAAGTTCGCAATGATATCCGCGATGGTCATCGTCTCGCAGGGGAGGGGATTGTTGTTGGAAAGCACCTTGAGCTGCTCCTCGTTCGTGGGATCGACGTTCTTGAGCTCGGGCAGGCCGTTGTAAAGATCCTTCGTGCCGGTGACCTGAACGAGATCGCCTATCGCAAGCGTTGAGCTCGCGGCGGTGAGATACACGTCGATAGCGCCGGTATCATCCTGGATATAAACGTTCTTGCCGTCAATGAAGGTGACGACGCCGCGGACGGTCGCGGTCTCGTTATTGGCGAGGGCGAGCGCATCGGCAATGGGGATTATCGAAACGTTTTCCATCACGTAATCGGAGGAGGAGCCGTTTCGAAGCTGAACGGTGGAATTATACTTGGAGGCCACCGCGTAAACGGTCACGGTATCGCCTTCGAGAATACCGTCGGGATACGCCGCGCCGCGGAAAATGTTGATGGAATTGTTCTCCGCATCGGTGATGGGGGTATTGGAATTTGCGGAATAAGCGCCGAGTGTAACATCCTTTATCGTGACGAACTCGGAGACGTAATCCGCGATATTCGCGGTGAGCTCGGAGATCGTGACCTCCTGAGCCGCGATGGGAGCGGTCTCGGTATTGAGGACGGTAACGCTCGTCACGGTCTTGATCTGGCGGACTCCGCCGTATTCATCGACCGTACCGGTAACGGCAACTATGTCGCCCACGTTATAGGAGGCGATGTTGGTGTAATCGTAGATCTGCAGACCAACGATCTCGCCGTTTTCAACGTCCTCTATGGAAACGGAATTGAGAGTCCCGCCGTTGCCGAAGAGCATCGCCACCTGACCCACGACGGTCTCGGTGCCGCCGGTGGAGGTGAGGGCGTATATCTCGGCAATGGTCTTGTAATCGGGATAATCCGCAGGATCGATGGGATCCGTAACGGGCGCGGGAGTCTCGGTGGGAGCCGCGGTGGGCTCGGGAGTCTCGGTGGGCTCGGGAGTCTCGGTGGGTTCGGGAGAGGAAACGACCTCAACGTCGGCTGCAAGAGCGACCCTGAGCTGAACGCCGGAGGTATGCATGCCGACTACCGCGGTGACGTTGACGGTGTCGTTTTCCGCCGCGGCGTCCGCGGGCATCTTATAGATGTTGATGGAGGAACCATCCTGAGTGATGGGGGTGTTGTTGCCGCTCGCCGCGCCTACGACTGCGCCCGTGATATGGATGCGCTCGCATATGTAGGTATCGGGGCTTGCGAGAAGCTCGGCAACGGTGACCTCCTGCAGGGGCAGGGTGTTGCCGGTGGAGCGAATGGCAAACGCGGCCTCGTCGCCGCCGTTGATGCCGGAAAGCTCGGGCAGACCGTTATAGTCGGCGCGGGAGCCCGTCGCCCTTACTAGATCGCCGAGAGCGAGCGCGGAGGGGACGGTGTTGCTGTTGAGGTACAGGTCGATACCGCCGGTCGCGTCCTCGACATAGACGTTCCTGCCGTCCATGAAGGTCACGATACCCTCAACGGTGAGGCTCGTGTTCGCGGCTGCGGCAAGCGCCTCGGCAATGGTCACTACGGTGACCGTGGGCTCCTCGGTGGGCTCGGGAGTCTCGGTGGGCTCGGGAGTCACCACGGGCTCATCGGTGGGATCGGGAGTCTCGCCCGTGGGAGTGCCGGTGATGATGAGGTTGTCCATGCGGAGAGTGCCGCCCGCCGCGATGGTCTCTCCCTTAGCGGATTCCTGATCGTTGACGAGTATGCGGATCTCCATAGATTCCGCGTCGTCACAATCGGCGGGGAATGAAGCGGAGATGCTTCCCCAAGTGCCGTTGCCGCACGTTGCGGATCCGCCGTCAACGGCAATAAAATCCGTGCCGTTGATGCTGTAATAGACGTAAACGTTTTTGGGGCCTGTACCGGAAGCGCGCAGTTCGGCAGAAAGTGCTATCCCGCTGTAACCTGCTGCGTTTACCGTGGCGGTGTAGTATCTGGGTTCGGAAGCGGTTGCTCCATTCCAAGCGGTGGTGTTCAGCGCTTTTCCGTTTGAAGTACCGTTGCCGTTTGCGTACCCAATGGTTACGCCGTTGTCTCTTTCAACAACAGCTTCTGCGTTGTTCGCATTTGCGGTCGAGGCAATGTTGGTGCCGTTGCCGTCCGCTCCGTTAAAATCCCAGCCCACTATCGTTTCGGCTTCCCTTGTGGGGAGCGCCGCCTTTGCGACAGCGGAGGCGGGAACGAGCGAGAGCACCATCAATGCCGCAAGCAGCAAAGCGGAGATCCTTTTGACTCTGTTCATTGTTTTCCTCCATTCATTTAAGCGCTGTTTCGCGCAATTTAATCTTCTGAAAGCTTGTGGATGAGTATCGCGGCGAACACCGCGGCGTTTAGGCTTTCCGCCCGCCCGCGCATGGGGAGCCGGTAAAGTATGCAGCCTTCCGCCGCCTCATCGCTCACGCCGTTTGCCTCGTTCCCTATTATGAGCACCCTGTTTTCCGGGAGCGGGGGGAGCGTTTCATCCCCCTTCAAATGCCCGCAGACGGCGGCGAAGCCGCTTTCGCGCAGCCGCTTCAGCTCAGAGGGGAGCGAGCCCTGCCATATCGGGATATGGTAGGTCGAGCCCATCGCCGCACGGAGCGCCTTCGGGGAATAGGGGTCGGTCGTACCCTCGCCTATCAGCACTCCCGCCGCGCCGAAGGCGTCCGCCGTGCGGATTACCGTGCCGAGGTTGCCCGGATCCTGCAGCCTGTCCAGCGCGACTATGAGCCCCTTCGGGTATTCGGCGGGCGGCGTGAGGCCGGGAGTGTGCAGAGAGGCGCATACCCCCTGCGGGGTCTCGGTATCGCAGACGGCGGCCATCACCCTTTCCGAAGCCTCGGCATAGGGGACGCCCATTTCATCGAGCCTCCGCATTATCGCTTCCTCCCCCTCGCGGACGAGCACGCGCTCCGGCTGCATGCCGGCCTCAAGCGCGTCGAAAACGAGCCTTTCGCCCTCTATGAGGTGAAGGTCGCTTTCCGACCGCCCCTTGCGGGTCCTGAGCCGCGCAAGCTGCTTCACAAGCTCGTTTTTAGGGGAAGTTACATTCATTTTGCCTTGCCCGCCTCCGCGATGTTGAGCGCATGGTCGCCGACTCGCTCAAGATCCGTCAGCATTTCAACGTATATCATGCCCGTATCGGCGGAGCACTCGTGCTTTTCCATTCTGGCGATATGGGCGTTCTTGAATTCATCCACAAGGTCGTCTATCTCCTGCTCGCTTATCTCGATCGCGGAAAGGGGCATCTCCGGATCGCCCTTCATGCAGGCGTAGGCATTCTTTACTATCGAAACGACCTTTGCGAAGAGGCCTCCTATCTCCTCCATTGCGGCGGGCGAGAAGCTCAGCTTGCTCTCGCGCATGTGAGCGATGTACCCCGCGATGTTTTCCGCATGGTCGCCTATGCGCTCATAATCGGTTATGACGTGGTGCATACGGTCGATGGCGCGGGCCTCAGGCTCGCCCAGACCGCTGCGGTTGATGTCCACGAGCACCTTCGCGATCTCCTTATTCAAGAAGTCGATGGTCTCCTCATTGCGGTCGATCTCCTCAAGATCGCCCTTGCGCTTTTCGGTGAGCGCCTTTGCCGCGGCCTCCATATTGCCGAGGGAGAGGCCGAACATCCTGTCGCACTCAAGCTCTGCGGAGGATACCGCCACCGCCGACGAACCGAAGCCCTTGGGCGGTATGTGGATGAGGCGGAGACCGTCGTACTCGTCCTCTCCGCGGATGATCACGCGGGAGAGCTTAACGAGCAGGCCGGAGAGCGGGAAGAGGATTATGGTCGCGCCGATCTTCAGGAAAGTGTTGGCGTTGGCAAGCTGCTGCGAGGGGTTCGTCGGGGAGAGGGAGGCGATCCAATCGGTGAGCGGCAGGAACTGGAGAAGTATAACGCAAATGACGCAGGCGAACACGTTGAACATTACGTGTATCGCCGCGGTGCGCTTGGCGTCCTTGGTGCCGCCCATGGCGGCTATTACGGAAACGAGGGTGCAGCCTATGTTCTGGCCGCAGATCAAGTAGATCGCCTGCCCCAGAGTCAGAATGTTCGCGGCGGCCATCGCCTGCAGAACGCCGACGGAGGCGGAAACGGACTGGAGCAGCATAGTCATTACTGTGCCGAAGAGCACGCCTATAATGGGGTGATCCTCAAAGCTCTTGACAAGGGCGCAGAACCATTCCTCCTGCCCAAGATAGACCATGTTCTTCTTCATGAGCATCATGCCCATGAAGAGCATTCCGAGACCGGTGACGATGTAAAAAATGTTGTTCCAAGGCTTTTTCTTCATGAACGTCATTCCCATAACGCCCACAAAGGCGATTATGGGGGATACCGCGTCCACGTTGAAGGCGATGAGCTGACCGGTGATGGTGGTACCGATGTTGGCGCCCATTATGACGCCGGCCGCGTTTTCAAGCGGCATGAGCCCCGCGTTGACAAAGCCGACCGTCATAACGGAAACGGCGTTGGAGCTTTGTATTATACCGGTGATGACTACGCCGACTATGAGGCCCAAAAAGCGATTTTTGGTAAGTGTTTCAAGTATTTTTTTGAGCTTCGATCCGGCAAGGCGCTCGATACCGTTACCCATTATGCGAATACCGTAAAGGAACAGCGCGATGCCGCCCGCAATACCTACCCAATTCTCAAAAGTCATAATTCCCTCCGAGTCTGTCTGCATTCGAAACCAGTATAATAATACCATACAGTACGGGGCTTTTCAAGTAAAATGAGCATTGATGAGGAATATGTCACAATTCGGGATATAATAAAGAACCAAGACGGCAGCCTTGGTTCTTTATCCGTTCTTTATCCGTTTTTTATTCCGTTTACCTGTCGCCGTAATTGACGAAATAGTCCTGCACGAGCACTATGGGCGTGCCCTTATCGCCCGAGCCGCTGGTCAGGTCGCAGAGCGAGCCGATAAGATCGGTGAGCCTCCTCGGCGTGGTGCCCTGAGAAAGCATAGAGCCCTTGAGATCGGCGTCCTTTTCGCGGATGCGCTCGCGGATCTTTTCGGCCAGCGCCTCGCCCGAAAGCTCGGCGTAATCGTTATCGGCAAGGAACTTGAGCTTCAGCTCGTTGGGAAGGCCTATGAGCCCATCCGTATAGCCCGGGGAAACGACGGGATCCGCAAGCTCCCATATCTTGCCTACGGGATCCTTGAATGCGCCGTCGCCATAGACCATCGCCTCAACGTGAACGCCCGTGCGCTCCATTACAAGGCGCTGTATGCCCTCCGCCACCTCGCGCGCGTTGCGGGGGAAGAGCTTTATGGATTCTTCCGTCGCCTTATTGGAGCCCAGCAGCCCGTATTCGGGGCAGCAGCCGGAGCCGTTCACGGGGGCGTTCAAAATATCGCACATGGTGAGCACGTTGGCTTCGCCTCCGCGCTTCAATATGCGGGAACGGGTGCGCTCGCGGGTGTGGGTATCGCAGCAGAGCACGTTCTTCGTATAATTCAGTATCGTTTCGGGGCGGTTGGAGAATATTATCTCCGCCTCCGCGCCCTCCGCCTCGATGAGTGTCTTATAAAATTCGATGTAATCCACTCCCGTGAAGGGGTGGCGGCACTCGCCTCCGCAGACCTTGTAGAACTCTTCGGCGGTCAGCACGTCGCTCCAGGGATCGACGCCCGCTTCATCAAGCACGTCGGGATCGACGAGATGGTTCCCCACCTCGTCCGAAGGATAGGCGAGCTGAACGGTGACCTTTCGCGAGCCCCTTGCTATGCCCTTAAGGCAGATCGAAAAGCGGTTGCGGGAAAGGATGGGGTTCACGACGCCTATATGCCCGCCGCCGAGCTTTTTGCGAACGTCCTCCGCAACGTCATCGACCTTGGCGTAATTGCCGTCCGCCCTTGCCACGACCGCTTCGGTAACGGCGATAACGTCACGCTCGCGAAGGGAAAAGCCCTCCTGCGCGGCGGCCATCAGCACGGAATCGACCGTGATCTCAACTATATCATCCCCCTGCCTTATTATGGGAGCGCGGATACCTCTCGAAACAGTAGCCATAAGGAGCACCTCCTGATCTTCATTTGAAAAGAAACGCGTTCACGAGGAACGCGTCCCTTTGTCAATATAGCATATTTTCCCTCGGAAGTAAACCGCTTTTTTATTCCCTCCCGAAAAAGCCTTCGGCGCTCATGGGGTATATGTCGCGGTAGCCGTTCCTTGAAAGATCGGCGTCGAAGCGGCAAACGTCGCCATAGGGGCACCAGCGGCAGACGGGCTTATTTCCCTTGACGAGCCTTGCCGGCAGTATCGCGTCCTCGCCGTCCAGTATCCTGCGGAGGGTCTGCGCCGCGGCGGTTTTGGCAAAGCTCACGGTATCGCCGAATTCCTCATCGGAAGCGAAACCGCTCCCCGTGAGCTCGCCTTCCTTATTCCTCCCCGCGCCGCGCAGCACGATGGATCTCGAACCGAATTCCTCCGTCGCCTCCATGACGGTCTCATCGCGCAGGGAAAGCCCGCTCAGGCTGAATTCGGCCATCAGCTTGTCGGTAAGCTGCTTTGCCGCCTCTCCCCCGCCGCTGCTCTCGGGCTTTATATCCTTTACCGGCATATAGTACATGCCCACCGTGCGGGCCGCCTCCACCGCCGCCGCGTAGAGCGGGAGCTGGAGCTGCAGCCCCGCCTTAAGCTCCTCGAAGGAGAAGCGCTTATAGCCCGATTTGTAATCGATTATGCGGTCGGCGCGCTCGCCCTCGTTATCGAATGAATCGATCCTGTCGATTATGCCGCTTATGTAGAACACGTTCTCCCCCGCCTCCACCTTGAGGGGCGGGAAAAGCCCTTCCTCGCCGCCGAAGCGCACCTCGCACCCCATGGGGCGGAATTTGCCCGCCGCTATATGCCGCGTTACGGCGCAGCAGGTATAGCGCACCGTTTCTATCACGTTCCAGAGCCTTGCGCGCTGCCTTGCGGTATCGTAGAGCAGATGCCCTCCCTCGCGGTACATTATGCCGGGGAGCAGCTCTTCCAGTATGGAGAAGGTCATCTCGTCGTCTATATCCCGCCATTCGAGGCCGTTATCCATAACGTAACGGACGTAGGCTTCGAGCGCCTCATGGTAGAAGGAGCCCAGCTCCGTGTTCTTTTCGCGGTGAAGCTCCCGCTCCCTGGCGGCAAGCCCGTACTGCATGAGGTGGCGGAAGGGGCAGCCGTTGAAGGTCTCGAGCCGCGAGGCGGAGCCGTATATGCGGCTGCCGTAAAGCTTTTTCGCAAGCTCCGCGGGTATGGGGGCGGCTTCGGAATTGCCGAACGCCTCCTCCGTTATGCGGCGGAACCTTTCGCCGTATTCCTGGCTCCGCGAAAAGCGCGAAAGCAGCAGCTCCGTTTCCTCATCCGGAACGCCGGAATCTATCATCCTGCGGATGCGCGCGCCAAGCCCCGCAAAGGCCGCGCTCTCGCTCGAAAGCGCCGAAGGGGCAACGGAGCTGTCCGTCACGGGGACGCGCGGGAATATCCTGCGGACGGCGTTTATTATCCTGCAGGGGGCGGCGGAGCTGTCCATAGCGCCCGCCCCCGCAATGCTCATGGGGTAAAACATGGCGAGCCTTTCGGTCGCCTTTGTAAGAGAGGAATAGACGGTCAGCACGTCGCTTTGAGTCAGGGCGGAGGTGCTGTTCCAAAGCCTGTGCCCCCTATCGGCAAGCAGTTTAAGGTCGCCGTCGTCGATAACGCCGGAATCGGGGCGTTTTTTGGGGAACAGCCCCTCGTTCATGCCGAGCACCGCAACGAGCCTCGCCTCGCGCACGCGGGTGCGGTCAACGGAGCCCACGAGCACCTGATCGCAGGTGGTGGGGATCGCGCCTATCTCGTATGACGCAAAGCCTTCGCGGATGACGGAGATGAATTTCTGCATCCCGAGCCGCTCATCCCCCATTATCACGAAGAGCTGATCCAGCACCTCGAGCACAGTGGAAACGACCTGTGCGTTCTCCTCCTCCTCGAGATAGCGCCCCTCCTCGTGCAGGCGGGTGCAAAGCTCCTGCTGGCGCCCGTAAATGCCGAGCTCCTCAAGGAACGCGTGAACGGCGCGGGCGCGGGTCTCACAGTCCGCATTCGAGGACGCCTCCCTGAGCCGGACGAGCGGCGCCATAAGCCTTTCGCGCGGGCCGTCAAGCGGAGTAAGCTCGCCCGTGAAGGGCTCCGCGAACCTTTTGCCCATCATGCCCTTTTCGAGCACCGCTTCTTCGAAGGCCTCCGCCTCCTCCCGCGTGATGGGCATGAGGCCCGATTTTATGAGCTCCAGCATGTTTTCGGTATCGAAGCCGCGGCGGCACGCTTCAAGCGCGTTTATTATGAGCCTCGCCTGCGGGTAGGAGATGAGGCTGCGCTTCGCTTCCGCAAAGTACGGTATCCCGTACTGCGGGAATATCCTTTTTATAAGCGGCGCATAGCCTTCGAGGTCGCTCACGGTGACGGCCATTTCGTTCATCCTCATGCCCTCCGCCGCGGCCCGCCTTATGAGCTCCGCCGCCTCTGTGACCTCCTCCGTCCTGGTGGTGCAGATCCTTACCGAAAGCCCCTCCGGATCTTCATCCATTATGCGGAGGGGGAACGAAAACAGCTCCCCTTCAAGATGCTTCAGCGCCGCAGTGCCGGGGCGCTTCCTTTCCTTCATGCGGGTGACGCGGCACGGAACGCCCGCCTCCTCCGCCATTTCGCGGAGCCGCCTCATCACGCGCTCCTCGGGATCGAAAAGCCCCTCGTCACGCCCGTTCCCGCCGCCGAGGAGCGCAAAGGTGATGCTTTCAGCCGTTTCGAGCAGCTTTTTAACGAGCGGATACGCCTGCTCGTTCATTGTATCGCCCCCATCGACGAACACCCGGGCGCCCGCAAGCGGGGTCTCGCCCGCGCGGACGATAAGCTCGCGCATCATGTCCTCCGGGTCGATATAGCGATCCTTCGTGCGGCGCTCCAGCTCCGCATAGACGGCGGCTATATCGAGGAGCTTATCCCTCAAGGGGGAGTTTTCATCCAGCTCCTCCGCCATGCTCTTCACGCCTTCGGGATCGAACCCGCAGCGCTTGAACTGCGATATGAGCCCGCCGATCTCCGCAGGAAATCCCTTGTGCGCGGCGGACTTTTTGAATACGGTGAGGGAGGCCGCCACGGAATCCGTCGATCGCCTGAGCAGCATCAGCCGCCCCTGCGGGGAAAGGAACGCGCGGCGCACGCCGAGCCCGTCCAGGAGCTTTCGCGCGAGGTTGCTCCACGATGCGGCCGTCACTCCCATGATCCCGCCCGAAAGCATTTGCGAAAGCTGCTTTTCCGCTTCGAACGTGGCCTGCTCGGGAACTATGAGGAAGCATTCCTTCCCCTCCGCCCGAGCTTGCGCAATGCGCCTGTAAAGCTCGCGCGTTTTGCCCGTGCCCGCTCTTCCTATTATAAAATCAAGACCCGCCATTGAAGCTCCCTCCGTCAGCCCTCCGCGCCCGCGCGCTGCGGACGCCTGAAATATCCGAATATGCCCTCGCCCGAGGTAACCACCACGTTATCGTAACCGGGCGAACAGTGTATGAACAGGGGCTTTCCCTTGTAAAAGCCTATAAAAATGCCCACGTGATTGCCCGAGCTGCCCGGGTAAACGTTCTGAAAGCCGAGATCGCCCGGGCGGAGCTCATCCTTATTTATCTCCTCCGAGGCGAACCACTGGTTCCACGTGCCGTTGCCTATCTCATCGATAGTCCAGCCCGCCTGGATATACGCCCAAGTGACGAGGCCGGAGCAATCGAGCCCGTAAGGACGGACGGAGCCCGTGGTGGGGCTGCCGGAGCTTTCCACCACCTTATTGCGGCCCCATTCGGGATCCTCGCCCACGCAGAAGCTCTTGCCGCCCCAGAAATAATGCACGCGCCCTATTATGGAGGCCGCGCTTCTCACCGCGGTCTCGGCGCTCTCATTCGGGAATTCCGCCTCCTCAAGGATCCGGGAAACGAGCTCCCCGCCGATCGGAGCCTCTTTTTTGCCGACGAGCTTTGCAAGCAGCGCCGCTGTGAGCGCCGCGGCGGCTAAAACCACAGCCGCGGCCGCAATGATCTTAAGCAGTTTTTTCATGCCCTTATTCTACCATAATCCGCGCTTGCGGGCAACACGGAAAAAGGCGCTCCCTCCCGTAAAAACCGCTTGCAAAAAGGCCGCCGCGGGGTTAAAATGTAGGAGTAAAAAACTGTCCTTACGGAGGAACATTGAAATGAAGCTCGGAGTCATAGGCCTTCCCAACGTGGGAAAGAGCACCCTTTTCAACGCCATCACACAGGCGGGCGCGCAGGCGGCCAACTACCCTTTCTGCACGATAGAGCCGAACGTGGGCGTCGTAGCCGTTCCGGATGAGCGTCTTGACGTGCTCGCCAAGATGTACGATCCGCAGAAATACACCCCCGCCACCATCGAATTCGTCGATATAGCGGGCCTCGTCAGGGGCGCCTACCGCGGCGAGGGCTTGGGCAACAAATTCCTTTCCCACATACGCGAGGTCGACGCCGTGGTGCACGTCGTCCGCTGCTTTGAGGATGACAACATCGTTCACGTTGACGGTTCCGTCGATCCCCTTCGCGATATGGAGACCATCAATATAGAGCTCATATTCGCCGATATGGAGACCGTCGAGCGCCGTCTTGACAAGGCGCGCAAATCCGCCAAATCCGGCGATAAGAAGTTCCTGCACGAGATAGAGCTCTGCGAGCGCATATACGCGCATCTTGAAAAGCAGCTCCCCGTGAGGTCAATGCCCATGACGGACGAGGAGCGCGAGGAGATCGCCCAGTTCTTCCTTTTGACCACCAAGCCCGTCATATACGCCGCGAACATCGCGGAGGACGAGATAGGCACGGAGCCCGAAAACGTCAAAAAGGTCCACGAGCAGGCCGCCAAGGAGGGCGCGGAGGTAATAGTCGTTTCCGCCAAGGTCGAGGAGGAGCTTTCCTCCCTCTCCCTTGAGGAAAAACAGCTCTTCATCGAGGAATTGGGCATCGGCGAAAGCGGCCTCGACAAGCTCGTAAAGGCGGGCTACCGTCTGCTGGGGCTCATAAGCTTCCTGACCGCCGGCCCCAAGGAGGTCCGCGCATGGACGATAACGAAGGGCACCAAGGCGCCGCAGGCCGCCGGCAAGATCCACACCGATTTCGAGCGCGGCTTCATAAGGGCGGAGGTCGTTCATTACGATACCCTCATCGAAAACGGCACGATGCTCGCCTGCAAGGAGAAGGGCCTCATCCGCTCCGAGGGCAAGGATTACGTCATGCAGGACGGCGATATAGTAGTATTCAGATTCAACGTATAAGGAGGCCATTATGGACCGGAGGCTATTGACCGCAAAACGCTTCGGCGTTGCCGCGCTCGCGATACTCATTGCCGCCTGCGCGGTGCTTGCGTTCGTCACCGCAGCGGCAAAAACGCATCTGTTCGTCGGCCGCACGCTCAGGCGCGCACTGCAGTTCTGTATTTTCTTCTGGCTTTTCTTCGCTCCCGCAGCAACGGTTTTCAGTACGGCGGGCCTCGTCATGGCGAAAAAGGCCGAGCGCAGGGGGCTTGAAAAGGCCGGGCGCGTCTGCACGTTCTGCTCGGTAATGATAGGCCTCATAGGGCTCGGGTTCCTCATCTATACCGTGACGATGTCGAGTTTTTATTGATATTGCCGTAACTAACCAATGGGGACGGTTCTCAGCGGTTAGTAAAGCCGTATGAAACATTTATCCGAATGCCGTAACTAACCGCTGAGAACCGTCCCCATTGGTTAGCAGAAAGGAGGAAGCATGCCAAGGCAAGCAAGGTCCCCCGGCAGCTCCGGTTTTTTTCACGTTATCGTTAGGGGCAATGCCAAGCAGCTTATTTTTGAGGAGGACGACGATCGCCGTTTTTTTCTCAACAGAATGATAAAGTACAGCGCGGAAACCGGCGTTGCCATCTGTGCGTATTGCTTGATGGAAAACCATGTTCACCTTCTTCTTCGCGACAATTCAAACGCGCTCGCTCAATTCATGAAGAAGCTGGACGGCAGCTATGCACGGTTCTTTAATTGGAAATATGAAAGAACGGGGCACCTTTTTCAAGACAGGTATAAAAGCGAGCCCATCGAAGACGACTCATATTTCTTGTCGGTACTCCGATACATTCTTTGTAATCCCGAGAGCGCCGGGATATGCAGCGCTTCCACATATCCGTGGAGCAGTTATAAGCAATATAACGGGGATCAACTGGTCGATACCACGTTTATCAGGGGGTTGCTACCCACGCGGGAAGAATACGAAGAGTTTATTCTGAAAGGCAACGGGGAAACGCCCAACGCTATCGAACCCATCCGAAAGGATGATGCCTGGGCAAAAACCGTTATCCGCGAAACAGCAGGCGTCGAAAACGGTTCCGCCATTCAAAGCTTCGATCGAAAAAGACGCGACCAAATAATTGCCTTGCTTCTTGACAAGGGATTGAGCGAGCGACAAATCGAACGTTTGACCGGCATCAGCCGTTACATCATACGCAATATTGTATGGTGAGCCCAAAACTAACCAATGGGGACGGTTCTCAGCGGTTAGTAAAACCGCATGAAACATTTATCCGAATGCCGTAACTAACCACTGAGAACCGTCCCCATTGGTCAGTTGCAACCATCCGGCAAAAACAAAAGGAGGCTTTGCATGCACTTCACAGAAGACATACTCACCCTTTTCGATAAGAAATGGGCGCTCGTCACCGCGGGCGATATTTCCGATTTCAACACAATGACCATCTCCTGGGGGGCATTGGGCACGCTCTGGTCGAAGCCCGTATGCACGGTTTACGTAAAGCCCGTGCGCTACACCCATGAGTACATGGAGGCGAACGATTACTTCACCGTCTCCTTCTTCGATGAAAAATACCGCCCCGCGCTGGGGATACTGGGCTCCAAGTCGGGCAGGGACTGCAGCAAGGTCGAAGAATCCAAGCTCACCCCCGTCCGCATAGGCGAAAACATAGTGGGCTACGTGCAGGCTTCACATACCTTCGTCTGCCGCAAGATCTACAGGCAGGATCTCGACGCCTCCGCCATGACCGAGGCCGTGCGCGAGGCGTACTACGAAACGGAGGCTCCCCACACCATGTATGTGGGCGAGATAGTTGGCATAGGATGACGGACGAACAGGTCGCTTCCATTCTAAAGGACGCCTCCGCCCGCTTGCTTGCGCGGCCCATTGAGACGGAGAGGCTCATCCTCCGCCCCTTTTCGGAGGATGATCTCGAGGATTTTTCCGAATACATCACCCAGCGGGAGCTGCAGCGCCTTTCGGGCAACCCCCGCATAGAGACCGAGGAGGAGGCGCGCGAGGCCTTTGACCGGCTCCTCGAGCACAACCGCGAGGTCGTGACGCGCTTTGCCGCCGTTTTGAAGGAGACCGGCAAGGTGGTGGGCAATTTCTGCATCAATATCTACCCCTTCGTGAAGGAGGATCCCGCCCTTGCGGATAAGAGGGGCGTTTCGATATCGCTGGTGCTAAACGAAAAATACCAGCGGCGCGGGCTCATGACGGAGCTCATGCAGAGGGTCATGCGCTATTTCCTTCTGGAAGAGGGGTTCGATTTCGTCAATTCGGGTTACTTCGTGTTCAACGAGGGCTCCCGCAAAATACAGGAACGCGCGGGGATGCATCCCTACATGGTCCATAATTTCGAGTACGAGGGCGAGGTCATCGAAACGCGGGAGATGATACTCTTCCGCGAGGAGCTCGCCGCAAAGGAGGAAAATGCTCCCTTATCTTAAAATCTTCGGGGTACAGATACCCATGTACGGCCTGTGCATGGCGCTTGCCATGCTGCTCGCCGTGTTCCTTTCCTGTGTCCGCGCAAAGAGGATGGGCGCCGATCCCGACAGGCTCCTCACCATAGCGCTCTTTGCGATAGTCGCGGGGATAATCGGCGCAAAGCTGCTGTTCTTCATAGTCACCTACTCCCCCATGGAGCTGATCGAGCTCATAAGAGCGAACGGCATCCTTTATCTGCTGGAGGGCGGGCTCGTGTTTTACGGCGGATTGATAGGCGGCGTGCTCGGCGCTTTCATAGGCGCGGCGATAATAAAGACGAAGCTTTCCGTCTATTCCGACCCCGTTGTGCCCACACTGCCCTTAGCTCACGCGATCGGGCGCATGGGCTGCTTCTGCGCGGGCTGCTGCTACGGCAAGGCGACCGATTCCTGGCTCGGGATGCAGTTCCCCACCTCCTCGACGGGGCTTGCGGAGGGAGTGCGCGTGATCCCCACTCAGCTCATAGAATCGGGCTTCAATTTCCTCGTTTTCCTGTTCCTGCTTGCGTTCACGCTGAAGAGGCGCAAGGGATATACCACCCTCTTCGTCTATCTCATCATTTACGGGGTGGAACGCTTCCTGCTCGAATTCCTGCGCGGCGATGAGATCCGCGGCTTTTTCGGGCTCCTTTCCACCTCCCAGTGGATAAGCATAGCGCTCATCGCGGCAGGCGCTGCCGGGCTCCTGCTCACGAACCGGCGCCGTGCGGGAAGGGTCGGCGGTCCGGATGCTTCCATAGGTCCCCTGCTCAAATAACGACATAGTTTAATTTTAGAATTAGCTTTGCCCGCGCCACAATATCTTGTATCGGCGCGGGCAAAGTGAATACAAGCCGCGCAAAATAATGCTTGTATTTGGCGGTCTTTTTTGTTATCATAGATGCGGGAACAGGGTCCACCCGGTTCCTTTTTCAACCGGGCTGCACGGCAGCCCATGTCTCTTGGGGGAATTATGGTTTCAGCACAGGTCGTTTGGTCAAAGGCGCTTCCCGTCATTCAGGAGGAAGTGACTCCCATTACATATCAAACTTGGATAAAGGATATCCGCCCCATCTCCATAGAGGGGGAGGCGCTTATCCTCATGGCGCAGAACGAGCTCTATCTTTCGACGCTCCGCCGCTTCTATACCACCGTCATTACGGACTGCGTCAACAAGGCCAACAACAGCAATTACACCGTCAGCTTCATAATAAGGGAGGAAGAGCCCATAGTCTCCGTTCCCGTTCAGAACAGTTCGGAGCAGGGCGTCTTTTTCGGCGTGCAGTCGAAATACACCTTCGATACCTTCGTAATAGGCGAATCGAACCGCTTTGCGCACGCGGCGGCCGTCGCCGTTGCGGATAATCCCGCTTCCGCCTATAACCCGCTCTATATCTACGGCGGGTCGGGCCTCGGCAAAACGCATATCCTTCACGCGATAGGCAATTACGTGCACGAGCTGCATCCCGAATTCAACATCTGCTTCGTTTCGAGCGAGGATTTCACGAACGACGTTATCGCCGCCATCAAGTACGACACGCGCGAGGAGCTTCGCCGCAAGTACCGCAACCTCGATCTCCTGCTCATAGACGACATACAGTTCATAGGCGGCAAGGAGGCGACGGAGATGGAATTCTTCAACACCTTCAACGCCCTCCACAACGCGAACAAGCAGATAGTCATCACCTCCGATCAGTCGCCGAAGGATCTGCCCCTTCTGCAGGACCGTTTGAAGACCCGCTTCTCCTGGGGCATCACGGCGGATATAAAGCCCCCGGATATAGAGACCCGCATCGCCATTCTGAAGGGCAAGGCGGAGCGCGATAATTTCAATATCTCAAACGACGCGCTCCTCTACATGGCGGAACAGTACAGCGCGAACGTCCGCGAACTGGAAAGCTGCTACAACCGCGTGGTGCTCTATGCCGATTTTTCGAAGCGTTCCGCTATCGACCGCGCCTTCGTCGAGACCATTCTGAAGGATTACGTCTCCCCCGAAGGCAAGCATATGCTGACTCCCGACCTCATCAAGCAGGTCACGGCGGATTATTTCGGCATCACGGTCGATGACCTCGTTTCGACGAGGCGCGACAAGCGCATCGCCGTGCCCCGCCACATCGCCATGTACCTTTGCAGGACTCTTACGAACACCTCCTACCCCGATATCGGCAAGGCATTCGGCGGCAAGCATTATTCGACCGTCATGTACGCCTGCGATCAGATCGCGACCGAGATCGGCCAAAGGCCCGATATTTCCACCGCGATAGACGATATTACGAACAGGTTGACAAACGACTTTACGGTGTGAGAAAATATTTTCTTGTTTTTTGAAATTGGGTATTGACAACGGCGGTGCGTTCGTGTAGAATAGATAAGCCGTACAAAGCAACGGTATGGAAGCATAGCTCAGCTGGGAGAGCATCTGCCTTACAAGCAGAGGGTCATAGGTTCGAGCCCTATTGTTTCCACCATTCGGCCCGGTAGTTCAGTTGGTTAGAATGCCAGCCTGTCACGCTGGAGGTCAGGGGTTCGAGCCCCCTTCGGGTCGCCATATTTGCCTCGGTAGCTCAGTAGGTAGAGCAGGGGACTGAAAATCCCCGTGTCGGTGGTTCAACTCCACTCTGAGGCACCACTTGCGGGAATAGCTCATTTGGTAGAGCGCCGCCTTGCCAAGGCGGAGGTGGCGGGTTCGAGCCCCGTTTCCCGCTCCATTTATTTCTCCCCCTTGTGGGGAGAAATAAATGGACGGAATATGGCCCACTGATCCGCATGTAATGCGGGTTCGAGGTTCACAACCGGTTGCCAACGGCAATTTTGACCATCCGGTGAATGGTCAAAAAGGTTTTGAACGGGCGGCCGGGTCCGCCCCGTGGACGACTTTCTTCCACCCCATCCGTCTTTTGAGGGCGCGGCCCTCAAAAGCCACCTTCCCCGCAAAGGGGAAGGCAAAAAGGTAAAATCAATATTCGGCACCATAGCCAAGCGGTAAGGCAGCGGTCTGCAAAATCGCCATTCTCCAGTTCGATTCTGGATGGTGCCTCCAAAAAACAAGTGCACCCCGTAATGGGGTGTGCTTGGTTTTTGGCTAAGGCTTGAACAGAATCGAACTGATTTCGATCTCTGGATGGTGCCTCCAAAAATCCTGCGCAAGCAGGATTTTTTATTATTCATT
>JAFPXD010000006.1 GCA_017394835.1 Clostridia bacterium | reverse complement strand
GGTGAGCGATGACTGATGAGGGAATAGCAACTGCATATAACTTGCTTGGTCGAGTCAGCAGCTTTCCCCTCATCCGTCGTCTTCGCCTTGCGGCTCAGCCGCCACCTTCCCCCAAGGGAAGGCTTTTGGCCCGCCGCTTCCGATGAAGCAATGCGCCGCGCCGGCCTCGCTCCTTCCCCCTGCTGAGGGGAAGGCTTTCGGTCGGCCGCATTCATTCAAGCGCTGCCGGATCCTTTTCGAAACGGCGGCAAAGCCGAATTCACAGAGGAAGAAAACCCCGTTTTCATCCTCTTCTGCAGCAGCAGTTACAGAACAGATTCATGCACAGGATCGAAGAGCACAGCGAGCAGCACTCCATGGAGGCGCCGCTTGAGGGGAACCCGCGGGAGGTGGTGTAGCCGCCGCGCATGGAATTCATGGCGGAGCGGTACTCGGCGTTGTTGGGATCCATGCCGCAGGCGCGGGAGACGAGCTCATATGCGCGGCTGTACTGCCCGTTGCGGTAGGCGCACATGCCGGAAAGGAAGTACCACTCGGCGTTATGCAGGGGGATGGCGTCCAACACGGCCCCTGCGGCGGCAATGTCGCCCGAATTTATAAAGCTGCGCACCTTGTTGAATTCCGCCGCGTACTGACCAGTATAGGCGGACTGCCTTGCGGAGCCGTAGGAGCCGTATGAGCCGTACGAGCCCGAAGAGCCGTACGAGCCGGAGCCCCATGAGCCGTAGGGGTTATATCCGCCGTACGATGAGCCGCCGTACGATGAGCCGCCGTACGATGAGCCGCCGCCGTAGGAGCCCGAGGAGGAGCCCGCGCCGTACGCGCTCTGCGAGCCTGCGTTCGCGCCTTTCTTCGTCAGCATTTCGTAAGCGGCGTTTATCTCCTTGAGCTTTGCCTCCGCCTGTTCGCGCAGGGCGGAATCCTGATAGCGGTCGGGATGGTACTTTTTGACGAGCTTGCGGTAAGCCTCGCGGATCTCTTCATCCGTTGCGGAGGGAGATACTCCCAATACCTGATAGGGGTTCATGCGTCCTCCTCCTTCTCCCCGGCGGGGTCGTGGGTATCGTCCGGCGCTTGTTCGCCTGCGGCGGGCGCGTCCTCAAGGGGGCACTCGGGAGGTTCCTCGTCGGTATCCTTGAGCACCTCCGCCGCCTTTGCCGCAAGCCCCAGATACATTATGTTGTCGAGCAGAGTTTTGCCGCCGGAAAGATCGAGCAGATCGTAGGCGAGCTGCGCGGAGTTTATATACATATCCATCATGGCGCGGGCGGCGTCCTCGCCGAGGCCCGCGAGATTGAAAATGTTGTAGCTTTTGCGCTTTTTGTCCTCCTCCATATCATCCCACGCGTCCATGACGTAAATGAAGCCGCCCAGCCTGCGGCCGAGCTCCATGAGGATGGGCTTCTGCGCCTCCGTAAGGCCGGGGCAGCAGATAAGGAGCTTGCCCAAAAGCTCGCCGAAGAGCATGGGCGCGGCGTCCGCATCGCATTCCCTGCGCTCCTCGAGCTCGCCCAGCACGGCAAGGCCGGAGGAGAGGGTCTCCGCCGCTTCGGGATATTTGCGCTCCGCAGCCTTCACGCCGCGGTGAATGACGGGCAGAGCGGCCCTTCGCACGGGCCTGCCGTCGCGCGCGTCGTCCATGAGCTTGTACCTTGCGAGCAGCACGCAGACCGCCGCGCAGTAATCGGAGACGGCGTTGGGCCGGGCTGTGGGTATGCGCCCGCGGACGGGATGCGCGGCGCACCCGCGGGGCTCGAGCTCCGTTTTTTCGCCCGTCACGGCGGTGAGCAGCGCGAGCGCGAAGGTCGCGTCGTAGGTCAGCGTCATTTTGGAGCCCAGGCCGTATTTTCCGAGCGACCTGCACAGGCCGCAGTAATACGCCTGATAGAGCTCGTGATCGGAGCCCTTGAGCTCCGGCATATAGGGAACGATGTAGCCGAACATCGGGTCATACCTCCGTAAAGCAGTTGGGGGAGCTTATCCCGCCTATATTATAAAGGTATCATCCCCGCAAATCAAGCGCCGGAGCGGCCCTCCTCGCCGAAATTTTTGAAAATATAATTCAAAAAGCTCTTGTGTTTTCGGAGTTCTTTGCTATAATGATTATATTACCAAAGTGCGGCCATTCCGCACAATTTATCAGGAGGAAAATATGAAAAAGATTCTTGCTGTCATGCTCGTTCTCGTCATGGCGCTTGCCGCCTTCGCCGGCTGCAAGACCGACAAGCCCGCCGCTGCCGACGGCTATGAGATCGCTTTCGTCACCGACGTAGGCCAGCTCATGGACAAGTCCTTCAACCAGGGCACCTGGGAAGGCTGCGAGCAGTATGCGAAGGCCAACAACAAGACCTATAAGTACTATCAGCCCGCCAACGGTGAGAACGCCACCGACGCCGACCGTTTCGAGGCCATGAAGGCCGCTGTCGATAACGGCGCCAAGATCGTCGTCTGCGCCGGCTTCATGCAGGCCACCGCTCTCACTCAGGCCGCAAAGACCTATCCCGATGTTAAGTTCATCTTCATCGATGGTTGGCCCCTCACCGACGGCGAGAACGGCCCCGTTCTCGAGAACGTCGCCGGTATCGCTTATCAGGAGGAGCAGGCCGGCTTCTTCGCCGGTTACGCAGTAGTCATGGAAGGCTTCACCAAGCTCGGCTTCTGCGGCGGCGGCGGCGGCACCAATCCTGCGTGCTGCCGTTACGGCTACGGCTTCGTTCAGGGCGCCGAGGCGGCTGCTGCCGTCAAGAACGCTCAGGTAGAGATCAACTACTCCTGGCAGTACGGCGAGAGCTTCTCCGCTTCTCCCGAGCTCCAGGCCATGGCTGCCGGCTGGTATGAGAACGGCACCGAGATCATCTTCGCCTGCGGCGGCTCCATGTTCTCTTCCATCACCGCGGCCGCTTCCGCTAACGACAAGAAGGTCGTCGGTGTTGACGTTGACCAGAGCAGCCAGTCCGATACCGTCGTCACCTCCGCTATGAAGGGCCTCTCCACCTCCGTCGTATGGGCTATCGGTAAGTTCTACGAGGATAAGTGGGCTGAGATCGGCGGCAAGGGCATCAGCCTCGGCGTAGCCGATGACGCTGTTGGCATCCCCACCGAGACCTGGTCCCTCAAGAACTGGACCGTTGACGAGTACAAGACTCTCTTCGAGCAGGTCAAGTCCGGCGCCGTTGCCGTTGACGCCAACTATCCCGAGGATATGAGCACCTTCGCCGGTGAGCATGTGTCCGTCACCGTTATCAAGTAATTTGAGCTCAAAGCAAAAAGCAAACCCCGTGAAGGGTGCATCCGCATAAGGAGACACAGGTTTTCAGTCAAGAAAACCAAGCTCGTTAAAAGAGAAACCGAGGATGGTCGATCCATCCTCGGTCTTTTATTCTCTTTCGGCTGAAAACCGCGAAGCGCCTCAAAAGAGGAGATTTTTGTGCCGGACAAGGAGAAAAGCGCAGAAAAACTCGAAGAGTTTTTCAAGAAGACATTGGAGGAAGTCTTTCGAGCATTTTCGACGCAGTGCGGCGCAAAAAGATACCTTTTAAGGCTATGTATCCTTATGCGGATGTGCCCAAGGAGGCGCTTCGTAAGGAAGCGCCTCCTTCCCTTTGAAAGCAGGGTAGTTGACCACGCGGGTCAGCAGTGGTACAATGATTAAACAAATCGATGTTTATGGAGGCAATTATGGATAAAAGATCGATCATGGTGGACTACATCCGGGAGGCCTATGAAAAGGGTGCTTTTACCGGAACATGGATATATGCTGAGAAAGGCG